>NZ_CAKUIH010000001.1 GCF_934660935.1 uncultured Parolsenella sp.
GATTGGAGGTACGTGTTATGGCAATCATCCTCATAGCTGTTGGCGTCGTCAGCGTCGCCTATGGTGCCGCGATGGGCGTTCTGTATCCCGCCCGCGGGTTCTTCCTTGCGTGGATAGTCGTGGGCGCGGCGCTTCTTGCTGCAGGATGGGCGCATCGAACAGGTGCCTGGCAAGCGCTCCCCGTATGGACCCGCCGGATTGCCGTTGCCGTGATGACGCTGGTTGCGTGCGGTATTTTTGCAGGTTGCGCGCTCATCATGAGCGCGGCCGTCTCTACTTCGCCGGCAAGCCTAGACTACATCGTCGTCCTCGGGGCGAATCTCAACGCGGATGGCTCTCCCAAGGAGACGCTTCGCTATCGCTTGGATGAGGCGGCGGCTTATCTGGAGCGGAACCCGGAGACCGCGTGCATCGTCTCCGGCGGCCAGGGTCCTGACGAACCATGCAGCGAGGCGGAGGCGATGGCCCGCTACCTTGAGGTCACTGGCGTAGATGCTTCGCGCATTCTGCTTGAGGACCGTTCGACCACCACGGCCGAGAACCTGCGCTTTTCCGCGGCGCTCCTCGATTCCCCGGACGCCTCCGTGGGCGTCGTCACGAATGACTTCCACGTGCTGCGAGCCACCCGCATCGCGCGCCGCCAGGGACTGAGCAACGTCTATGGCATTTCAGCGCCCACAAACCCCCTCTACCTGCCGCAAGCCTGCGTTCGCGAGTGCGTGGCGCTTGCGAAGGACGCCATGGTCGGAAATCTCTAGTCGGAGGCTGCCATGATCGACAAGCACCTGACCGGGGGTGCCAAGCCCGACGTTACGCCTGGTTCGCATCAGCCTGCTGTCGCGCCATTCGACACGCCTCACACCTCTGACGAGCCCTTCGATGTCACGTATCACAAGGGCCCGGTCATCCTGCGAGGAGACCTCATCCCCGAGCGAAGCACGACGGAGGAACTCCTCAACTCCGAGGATTCGACCGAGTGGCTCCACATGGATCCCTGGCGCGTCCTTCGCATCCAGTCCGAATTCGTCGATGGCTTTGGCGCCTTGGCCGACCTCGGCCCCGCCATCTCCTGCTTTGGCTCGGCTCGTATCAAGCGCGATGACCCGATGTATGCCGCGGCGCGCCGTGCGGGAAGGCTTCTCGCCCAGCGTGGCTTCGCCGTCATCACGGGTGGCGGTCCCGGCATCATGGAGGCAGCAAACAGGGGAGCGGCGAGCGCGCGTGGCAAGTCTGTGGGCCTCGGCATCGAGCTTCCACATGAGGAGGGTATGAACCGCTGGGTCAACCTCGGCATGACGTTCAGGTACTTCTTCGTGCGCAAGACCATGTTCGTCAAGTACTCGAGCGGAGCGATCGTGTTTCCGGGTGGATTCGGCACGCTCGACGAGGGCTTCGAGTTACTCACCCTCATTCAGACGCACAAGGTCAAGAGCATACCGGTCGTCATGTTTGGCTCGGATTACTGGCGCGGCCTCTTCGATTGGATCGAAGGCCCCGTGATGGACGCGGGCATGATTTCTCCGCTCGATCCTGAGCTCGTGAAAGTCACGGATGACGTGGACGAGGCGGTCGAAATCGTTACGTGCGGCCGCTCGCTCGTGTAAGCTGTGTCACTGAAACGTAGGATAATCGCCGGAACGCCGGAACGCCGGAACGCCGCCTGTCGAGGGTGACGTGGGAAAGGACAGTCACATGGAGCGCATCGCGAGCTTCTCCGTCAACCACCTTCTGCTCGAGCCGGGCATCTACGTGAGCCGCATTGACCGCGACCCTGTGAGCGGCATGGCGGTCACCACGTTCGACCTGCGCCTCACCGCCCCCAATGACGAGCCCGTCATGAACACGGCGGAGTGCCACACCATCGAGCACCTGGGCGCGACCTTCCTGCGCAACCATGCCGAGTGGGCCCCGCGTGTCGTCTACTTTGGCCCGATGGGCTGCCGCACGGGCTTCTACCTCGTGGTCTTTGGCGAGGTCTCCTCCGAGGAGATCCTGCCGCTCGTCCGCGAGATGTTCGAGTTCGTCCGCGAATTCGAGGGCGAGATCCCGGGTGCCAGGCCCGAGGAGTGCGGCAACTATCTCGACCAGAACCTCGGCATGGCCAAGTGGCTCGCCGCGCGCTACCTCGAGCGCGACCTCGACGGCATTGACGAGGCGCACCTCAACTACCCCTCGGGTGAGTAGCCTGGGTTCGAGATAATCGTGGCTGATTACCAGCACATAGATCATGGCTTCGAGCCTGTCTATGACGAAAGCTCCCGAGTCCTTGTGCTCGGGAGCTTTCCTAGCGTGCTGTCGCGCGCGAATGACTTCTACTACGGTAACCCGCAGAACCGCTTCTGGCGCGTCATGGCCGCTTGCCTGGGTGAGCCCACGCCCACGTCCATCGCCGAGAAGCGTGGGATGCTGCTTGCGCATGGCATCGCCCTCTGGGACGTCATCGCCAGCTGCGACATTCGTGGCTCGAGCGACGCGAGCATCAAGAACGTCGTGCCCGTCGACGTCGCGCGCGTCACGTCCGCGGTGCCCATCGAAGCCATCCTGTGCAGCGGCGCGACGTCGGGGCGGCTTTACCATCGGTACCTCGAGGCCATAGCCGGCCGCGCCGCCGTCGTGATGCCCTCGACCAGCCCGGCAAACGCCGCATGGTCGCTCGATCGTCTCACAGGGCGTTGGGCCGAGGAGCTAGCGGCGCTTGGCGTTTGCTAGCGGCCCTCCTCCCGCTCGACGATACGCGCCTCGAACACGTTGATCGTGTCGACGTCAGGGCAGCAGAAGCGCGCGCATCCCGGCTCGTTGCCGGGAACGGAACCGCCGTAGCGCAGGATGTCTACGTAGGGAAACGCGACGTGGGCGGCCATGGGGCAGAGCTTGCCTCGCTCGGTGTCGAAGTCCCAGGTGTCGCCGGGCTTATGCCCGTGGTGGCAGGGGTGGGCGCCGATGCGCTCCGTAAGCGTTATCTGGATGCGGGGCCTGCGAGCCATGGGCTCCTCCTCGGGGTTGTTGGCGTGTGAGTGCTCCTAGGCGTGGCCGACCTCGGCAATGCGGTCGAGGTAAAGTTCGATGGGTATGCCCTTGAACTTGTCCTCGTTGTGCTTGCACCTGACGAGAAGGTCACGGACGACGTCCATCGCTCGCCGGGTCGACTCGACAAGCCCCGTGCCACCAAGCATGTCGGCGATGAGGACGGCGGAAAAGATATCGCCCGTGCCGGGGAAGCGTACGGGCACCTCGTCATAGGGGAGAACCACGAGCTCGCTGCCTGCGCCCTCGCTTACGAGCGTGGTGTGCTCGCCATCCACGGCGCAGCTCGTGACAATGACCTTGGCGGCGCCCAGCTCGTGCATCCCGGCGACGAGCTCCTCGGCCTCCGAGTGTGTCAGGCACCTCGCCCCCGGAACAGTTCTCTCGCGGAAGAGGCCTGTCAGGAAGGCCGCCTCGGTGAAGTTGGGCATGACGACGTCCGCGCTGCCGCACATCTCGCGCATGAAGCCAACGGTCGCCTCGGTCACGCCGTTATAGAGCGCACCCTCGTCGCCCATGATCGGGTCGACGAAGACGGTGGCTCCCGTCTCGTGTCGCGCGCGGCAGAAGTCTGCGACGAGCTTCGTCTGCTCCTCGCTCACCAAAAAGCCCGTCGCCACGGCGTCGAATTCAAAGCCGAGCTTCTCCCAAGCGTCCATGGCCCCGCGCATGTAGCCCGTGGTCTCGAGAATGTCGAAGGTGCCGTAGTCGAGCGTGTTGGAGACGAGCGCCGTGGGCAGGTTGAACACCTGATGGTGCGCGGAGGACAGGATGGGGATCATGGCGGCGAGGGCGACCTTGCCGTAGCCGGCCATATCGTTGACGAGCAGGATGCGCTTGGAATTGGCGTTGTCTGCCATGGGGGCTCCTTGGGTCTTGGGCTGTCATGCTTCGTCGTGGGGCGTTTGCGCGGAGTGGGTGATTACCCCTCGATGAGGTCGATCTGACACATGCGCATGGTGGCGAGGGCCGCCTCGTGGGTCTCCGGCGTGACGCCAGCGCAGAGTTTCGGGTTGACACGGACGGGAACCTCGGGCATGAACGCCTTGATAAGCAGGGCGTTGCTCACGACGCAGATGTCCGTGCAGAGGCCGCAGAGCTCGATCGAGGCCACTTTGCCGCCGTGGGCATTCTTGTCGAGGAGCCAGGAGGCGAGCGCGGTGGAGCCAAAGGTGCGCTTCTCGAAGACCTCCGCGTTGCGGGCGCGGCGGACGAGGTCACAGGCGGGGGTGAGCTTCCAGCCTGGCGTCCCCTTGATGCAGTGGGGGACGGGGAGGTGCTTGCCCTCCTGTGTTTCGAGGTAGTCGTCGCGGTGGGTGTCATAGGTGAAGACGACGGTTCCCTCGAACGCGCGGGCGTGCTCTGCGACATCGTTCACGATCGCCGCCGCCTCGGGCGTGCCGAGGGAGCCGTCCACGAAGTCATTCTGCATGTCGATGACGAGCAAGTAGTCGCGAGCCATTGCATCTCCTATCGGTGATGGTGCGGGGCGCATGCAAATGTGCACTTCCGGCTGTGCATTTAAACAAGGATAACGCAGGCGAAACCTAAGAAAAGAGTGGGCGAGAGACACATGCTAAGGATTTCGTGTGGCAGGGGCACTTGACGCGTTATAGTAGTCAAGTTGGAAATCCGCGCGAGCGACTTGCATCGCGCAAAGGCACGGCGCTAACGGGCGCTTCGTCATGGGGAAGGATCGTACATGAACGTTCTCGTCATCAACGCAGGCAGCTCCTCGCTTAAGTACCAGCTGCTCGACGTCGACACTCGCGAGGTCTACGCCAAGGGCAACTGCGAGCGCATCGGCATCGAGGGCTCCTTCATCGGCCACTCCGAGATGGGCGGCAGCAAGCAGCAGCTCGACGTTGCCCTGCCTGATCACAAGACGGCCATCAAGCACGTCTTCGAGATTCTCGAGAGCGTTGACAAGCCCATCGACGGCATCGGCCACCGCGTCGTTCAGGGTGGTTGGTACTTCCCCGAGTCCAAGGTCGTCACCGACGAGACCCTCGCCTGGGTCCGCGAGGTCGCCCCGCTCGCCCCGCTCCACAACTACGCCGAGGCTGACGTCATCGAGATCTGCCGCGAGATGTTCCCGGAGATCGGCAACGTCATCGTCGCTGACACCTCCTTCCACTACAACATGCCCGCCGAGGCCCACAACTACGCCCTCCCGAAGGACGTCGTCGACAGCCTGCACATCCGCAAGTACGGCGCCCACGGCACCAGCCACCGCTTCATCTGGCGCACCGTCGACGAGGTCTCCAACCACACCGCTCACAAGGTCGTGAGCTGCCACCTCGGTTCCGGTGCCTCCCTCTGCGCCATCAAGGACGGCCAGTGCATGGACACCACCATGGGCCTCACCCCGCTCGACGGCCTCATCATGGGCACCCGCTGCGGCACCGTTGACCCGGCCACCGTCTTCTACCTCTCCCGCGAGGGCCACTACTCCATCGACGAGATCGACACGATGATGAACAAGCAGTCTGGCCTCGCCGCCATCTCCGGCGTCTCTAGTGACTGCCGCGACATCGAGGCCGGTGCCGCCGAGGGCAACGAGCGCTGCCAGATGGCCATCGACATGTGGAGCTACCGCGTCGCCTCCCAGTTCGCCACCATGGTCCAGGCCATGAACGGCGTTGATACCATGGTCTTCACCGCTGGGGTTGGCGAGAACTCCGCTCACATGCGCAAGGAGGTCGTGAACCGCCTCGCTTGGATGGGCGTCAAGATCGATGACGACAAGAACGCCGTCCGCAGCGACGACCCGCGTGAGATCTCCACGCCGGATTCCAGCCTGCACGTCTGGGTCATCCCGACCAACGAGGAGCTCATGATCGCCCTCGACGTCAAGGCGCTCCTGGGCTAAGGTTCGCATCACATAGGCTGCTTTAGCTGGGCGGCGGCGAGCATGGTGCTCGTCGTCGCCTTCTTTGTTTCAACCCAATTACACCATTCTTTAGTAGGATTTATAAAGTCATGGAAATTGGGTAAAGTATGCGCAACATCCCAACCAGTACACTAATTATGGGATTCAAGTCATAGGGAAGGATAATCCATGAGCAAGAACACCTTCAGCAGGCGTCAGTTCATCACCCTTGGCCTCGGCGTTATGGGCGGTACGGCGCTCTTCGGCCTCGCTGGCTGCTCTGATGGCCCGTCTGCCACGTCCGGCGCCGCCGCTACCGCTGCCGCTGCGGATACTTCCGCCACGGGCATCGACAAGGACGCCTTCAACGGGCTTGTCGCCTCGATCGAGCCCGCCGCTGATGACGTTATCGCCGCCAACCCCTGGGCCTCCGCGATTAAGTCTGCCGGCACGTTCCGCCTGGGTGCCACCCGCACCTCGACGATCTTCTCCCAGCTCGATGAGCAGGACAACAAGGTCTACGGCTTCGACGCCGGTATCTACCTCGGTCTCATCCGCTATATCCTCGGCGACGAGAACAGCTATGAGTACACGCAGGTCACCTCTGACACGCGCGAGTCCGTCCTCCAGAATGACACGGTCGACGCCGTCTTCGCCAGCTACACCATCACGGACAAGCGTAAGCAGGTCATTTCCTTCGCCGGCCCGTACATGACCACCCAGTACGCCATCCTCGTGCTCGATGGCAACACCGACATCAACTCTGTCGATGACCTCGCCGGCAAGAAGGTCGCCGTCCAGTCCGGCTCCACCGGCCCCGAGGTTGTGGGCAAGTTCGCCCCCGAGGCGGAGATCCAAGAGTTCTCGAAGGATGACGAGTGCCGTGCCGCCCTCGAGCAGGGCCGCGTCGACGCCTATGTCGTCGACAACACCCTCCAGATGGGTAGCGTCATCAAGAACCCGGGCAAGTACCGCATCGCCGGTGAGCCGTTTGGCCCCGAGGAGTACCTCGGCATCGGCGTCCAGCTCGACAACACCGACGCTGTCAACTTCATCAACGACTTCCTGAGGAAGTTCGAGGACGACGGCAAGTGGGCCGAGCTCTACAAGATCGTCTTCGCCGACCGCTGCGGCATCGAGACGATTCCCGAGCCGCCGGCGCTCGGCGCCTAGGTTGTCGCTTGGGGCGCCCGTTCGAGTAGGTTGCGCCCCGCGCCCTCGGCAAGTTCTTAGATAGTTCGGGGCCCTCCGTCCGTTTGGGCGGCGGGCCCCTTCCCTGTAAGGAGGTACGATGGGGCTTCCAGAGCTAATCTCCGGATACGGGCCTCTGTACCTGACGGCGCTTCTGACGACGTGGCGGCTCACGCTCGTCTCCTTTGCGCTCGTCATGGTCTTTTCCGTGCTCGTAACCGTCATGCGCGTCTCGCCGTTCAAGCCGCTGCGCTTGCTCGGCGATCTCTACGTGCAGATCTTCCGTAACATCCCGGGAGCGGTTCTGCTGCTCATCGTGGTGTACGCGCTCCCTCACCTGAAGCTTCTGCTCGACTACGAGCCGAGCGTCATCCTCGCGACCGTTCTTCTCGGCACGGCGTTTGGCTCTGAGAACTTCATGTCGGGCATCAACACCATCGGTGTCGGGCAGATTGAGGCGGCGCGCTCCATCGGTCTCTCGTTTGGTCAGATTCTGCGCAAGATCGTCATTCCCCAGGCTCTGCGTTCCACCGTGCTTCCCATGACGAACCTCTTCATCGCCGTCATGCTCACCACGGCGCTCGGATCCCAGGTGCCCATGACGCCGCAGGAGCTTACGGGCGTGGTCACCTACATCAACACTCGTGAGTCCGCGGGCATCGTGACGTTCTTCGTCTCTGCCGCCGGCTACATCTCGACCGCTTTGGTGGCGGGCTTCGTTGGCAATGCCATCGATAAGAAGGTCAGGGTGATCCGATGAGCGCAAAGACGATGAGGGACGCCCTCTATGAGGAACCGGGTCCCAAGACGCGCAGGAAGATGGTCATCGGTACGGTCGTCTCCCTCGTGCTGCTCGTTGCCCTCGCCGCCTGGGTGGTGTATTGCTTCTGGGTTACCGGCCAGCTCTCTGCCAGGTACTGGGAGCTGTTCTCCTGGCGCACGACGTGGCGCTACCTGTTCAAGGGCCTCGAGGGCACGTTCGCCGTCGCGCTCACCGCGGCGGCGCTCTCGCTCGTGCTCGGCATGCTGCTCATGCTCGGGCGCACGAGCCACCTTCGCGTGTTGAGCGCCGTGTGCGCCGTGCTCACCAACGTGCTCCGCGGCGTCCCCAGCCTGCTGTTCATCTACTTCTTCTTCTTTGCTATGCCCAACCTCGGCATCAAGATGCCCGCCTTTTGGATGCTGTGCATCCCGGTGACGCTGGCCGCTTCCGGCGTCCTCGCGGAGGTCTTCCGTGCCGGCGTCAACGCGGTGCCTCGCGGCCAGACCGAGGCGGGCCTCTCGATCGGCCTCACGCGCTGGAAGGTCAAGACGAAGATCGTGCTCCCTCAGGCGATCCGATTCGTCATCCCATCGCTCATCAGCCAGCTCGTCGTCGTCGTGAAGGACACGGCGCTCGCGTATGTCGTGAGCTATCCAGACCTCATGCAGAACGCCCAGGTCCTTCGTACGAACTATGACGCGCTCGTCTCGACGTATCTTGTGGTCGCCGTCATCTACATTCTCATCAATAGTCTGATCAACAAGGCCGCGGTCACCGTTTCGCGCCGCACCGGCATCAAGATCATTCGCTAGCGGCACTTGCCAAGGGAGAAAGCCATGAACCAGACATCCGCGGGCGAGCAGCCCGTCATCGAGCTACGCCACGTCGACAAGCACTACGGCGCCCTTCACGTCTTGAAGGACATCAACCTCGAGATCGACAGGGGAGAGGTCCTCGTCGTCATCGGTCCGTCCGGATCCGGCAAGTCGACGCTGTGCCGCACGATCAACCGCCTCGAGACCATCGATTCCGGCGAGATCCTCATCGAGGGCGAGCCCCTACCGCAGGAGGGCAAGGAGCTCGCACGCACGCGTGCCGAGCTCGGTATGGTCTTCCAGCAGTTCAACCTCTTCGCGCACAAGTCGATCCTCGACAACGTGACCCTCGGTCCCATCGAGGTCCTCGGCCTTTCCAAGGACGAGGCCGAGAAGCGCGCGATGTCCCTGCTCGAGCGCGTCGGTGTGGCGGAGCAGGCCAAGAAGGTCCCCGCTCAGCTCTCCGGTGGCCAGCAGCAGCGCGTCGCCATCGCCCGTTCCCTCGCGATGAATCCCAAGGCGATGCTCTTCGACGAGCCCACGAGCGCCCTTGACCCCGAGATGATCAACGAGGTCCTCGATGTCATGACGGAGCTAGCTCGCGGCGGCATGACGATGGTCGTCGTCACGCACGAGATGAACTTCGCGCGCCGTGTCGGCAACCGCGTCATCTTCATGGCGGACGGTGCCATCGTCGAAGAGGGCACGCCTGACGAGTTCTTCGACAACCCAAAGACCCAGCGCGCCCGCGATTTTCTCAACTCGATCAAGGAGCACTAAGGCATGGTGGAGAACGAAGCTCAAACCAAGATGTCTCAGAGCCGCAGGCCCATCATTCTCGTCGCTGCGCGTTATGAGGAGGGCCACCTCCACAAGACCGAGAAGCTCGCGCCCAACGAGTGCGGTGCTACCGTCTTTATCGACGCGATTCTCGCGGCGGGCGGCCTTCCCGTGCAGATGGCCCTTACGGATGACGAGGACGTGCTCGACCAGTACGTTGAGCTGGCTGACGGCGTTGCCATTCCCGGTGGCCCGGATGTCGACCCCAAGCTCTGGGGAGACGAGCGTCCCTATGACGAGTCCCTTCTCTGCCACGTTCGTGACGCCTGCGAGGTCCCGCTCGTCCGCAAGGTCGTGGAGGCCGACAAGCCCCTGTTCACGACGTGCCGCGGAACCCAGGTGCTTAATGTCGCCCTTGGCGGCTCGCTAGACATGGACGTGCCGTCGATTCCCCGCCGGCAGGGGTCTACCTCGCACGATCACGCAGACCTCCTCACGAGGACTTGTCATGAGGTCGAGATCGACGAGGGGAGCCTCCTTGCGCGCGCGAGCGGTTCGCGTGGCTACTGCGTCAACTCGGCGCACCATTGCTGCGTGAAGGATTTGGGCGACGGACTCGTGCTCTCCGCGTCGTCCGACGACGGCATCCCCGAGTGCGTCGAGATGCCGGGGAAGCGCTTCGTGCTTGGCGTGCAGTGGCATCCCGAGTACACGTGGGAGAAGAGCGAGGAGGACTTCAACCTCTGGAAGGCGTTCGTCGCGGCGTGCTAACGTAACGGAAAGCCATCTCGCGCATAGATAATCTAATATGAATGGCCATACGATTAGACATCTATAAACGTATGGCCATTCTCTGTTTGCACGCGGCCAAGACGTGTTGGAAGGAATTGTTATGGCTCAGGACCTCATTTTCACGAAGCCCATCTTCCACGAGAAGATATGGGGAGGACGTAGGCTCGACACGGTCTTTCACTATGACATCCCTGAAGGCGCCATTGGCGAGTGCTGGGCCATCAGCGCGCATCCCGCAGGTGACTGCGAGGTCGTGGACGGGCCTTATGCGGGCAAGACGCTCTCGCAGCTTTGGGACGAGCATCATGAGCTGTTCGGCGATGCGGAGGGCGATCGTTTCCCGCTGCTAATCAAGATCCTCGACGCAGACGGTGACCTTTCGATCCAGGTGCACCCTAATGATGAGTATGCCGCTATCCACGAGAACGGAAGCCTTGGCAAGTGCGAGTGCTGGTACGTGCTCGACTGCGACGAGGACGCTACGATCATCGTGGGCCAGAAGGCCAAGGACCGCGAGGAATTCGCCAAGCTCGTGGAGGAGGGCCGCTGGAGCGACCTCGTGAACGAGGTGCCCATTCACAAGGGCGACTTCTTCCAGATCAACGCGGGAACGCTCCACGCCATCAAGGCCGGCACGCTCATCCTCGAGACGCAGCAGAGCAGCGACGTGACGTATCGCGTCTATGACTATGACCGTGTTCAGGCCGATGGCACCAAGCGCGAGCTTCACCTCGAGCAGAGCATGGATGTCGTGGACTACGCCGCCAAGGCGCCCACTTCTGGTGTCATCACGGCTCCCGAGGTCGACGGCATCACGCTCCTCGAGTCGAACGAGCGCTATACCGTCGAGCGCGTTCGCGTCGCCGGGACCAAGGCGCTCGTCCAGGACCATGACTTCGTGTGCGTGAGCGTCATCGAGGGCGAGGGTGCGGTAAATGGCGCCAAGCTCGAGAAGGGCTCCCACTTCGTGGCGCCTGCGCAAAGCGGTGACCTCGCGTTTTCCGGTGACATGACGCTGATCTGCTCCTGGGTGTAGTCGAGTTCGCGTCGACAAGTCTCTCCGGCGACGCCGTCTTGTCTGAAGGCGCAGCGAAAGCTGTTGGCGAGGGTGAGCCGCTAGCGCGCTCCTGAACCGGCCGGATATAACGTTCGTCCTGTGGGGCGGTCGCGTTGAGCGGCCGCCCCTCTGCTTACGCGTCCTTTGTCCCTGCTTAACGATACGATGCAAGCAGCTAGCAACCCGACAAGTTGGCGACGTAGATAGGACCGCAATGTTTTGCAGCAGATGTGGCCACGAACTACCTGATGGCGCCAAGTATTGTGATTCCTGCGGGTCGGCCGTCGTTGCCTCGACGGCTCCCATCGCGAGCGCGGCACCTATACCTCCCGTGGCGGGTCCGGTGCCCGTGCCTCCCACGTCGAGCCCGACGCCCATGCCTCCCGCGGCGGGTCCGGCACCCATGCCTCCCGCAGCGAGCCCGGCGCCGCTTCAGGCGCAGGACCCCGGTCAACAGCAAGCCCCGCGCAAGGGTCCTAACCCCGCCGCCATCGTCGTCGTAGTTGCGGTGCTGGCCGTACTCGTTGTGGGTGGCGTGTTCTTCCTGCGCACCCGCGGTGGCGAGGACTCGGCGCCGGCCACTCCCGCCCCATCTCCCGCGGCAACGGACTCGCGTACACCACAACAGATTGCCTACGGGCTCTACCTCGATAAATGCATCGAGTACTGTGACGAGTACGGCTACCCCGATTCGAAGGTCGTGGATGGAGACGTCTCCGTCGCGACGGGCCTTTGCGTTGCCAAGCTCGTTGACTTTGACGGGGATGGCTTCGAGGAGCTCCTCGTTTGCTACAACACGAACTCCGCCGAGAATGATTCCTCCGCCATCTTCACCGATGACCAGGTCCTCGCCTTCAAGGTCGAGGTCTGGAGCTACAAGGACGGCGCCATCTCGCTGGTCTATGACGAGCCCCGTACGGTTAGCCATGCGAACGGCGGCTCGATGTGGCTCACCGTCTTCGAGGTGAACGGCAAGCCTGCCCTCAACACGCTCGCCTATGACGCCGGCACTGATTCTTCCGGCTATTACTACGAGAACAGCGAGAGCGTCTACCACACCTTTGACGGCTCGGCCTTCTCCGCGGCGCTATCTCTCTCTGCCAGCTTTACCGTCTCCGATCAGTCCTACAAGGTCAACGGAAAGACTGCGACCGACGAGGAGTATGCAAACGCCGCGTCGAGCGTTCATGACGATGGCTCTCCCTTGGGTCTCGTGACCTTCACGACGTATAACGAGAGGTGCCTTCCCTCATCCGAGACCATAGACCTTACCAACCAGGTCATCGACGTCCTCAAGTCCGGCGAGCCCAGGCCCGTTGTCGCTCCGGCCTCCTACACGTACGAGATTGTCGCGACGACCTATACCATCGCTGACGCCTATACCGCCTCGGGCGATGGGTCAGCACTTGCCACCGTGGAGACCACCTGGTCCTACCCGCGTTTCACCCTCTGGGATGGATCGACGACTTCCGCGCTCGAGAGCATCAACGCCGACCTTCGCAACTCATGCGAGTTCGACGCGAGCGCTGCCGCCGAATGGGATTTCGATACCCAACTGATGCAGACCGACTACCACGAGGACAAGGTCATGAGCATTAGCGGGAACATCGCGAGTGTCTTGTGCGTTCGAAGCGAGACCGCCGGCGGCGTCCATGGCTTTGACGGTAGCTACGGCAAGTTCTTCGACCTTTCGACCGGCGACGTCCTTACTGCGTACGACGCTCTCGGCACGACGGAAGATGAGCTCGCCTTCAAGGGCAAGACCGCCATCCGCGCGTTTCTCGCAGATAACCCGAGCGACCTCGGGGTCACGGAGTCCGACATCGAAGCCTATGCCACGGACATGTCCCGCTACGCTCGCGACGACAAGGGCATTTTCATCATCACGCGCGGCTACGAGCTCGGCTCCTACGCCTTCGGCTCCCATCGCATCTATGTCGTCTCCAACGACGGCGGCTCCAGCTTCACCGGCACCGAAGTCGACCTAGGCCACTAACCCCGACCCTCCACAGACCAACGACCCTCCACAGACTGTAGCGAGAGAGGCCCGCCGAGCCCGTCCGGCGGGCCTCGCGTCCGTGTCACGCCGCTACAAGAAAGGCCCCCTGTCCTGCTCGCCACGAGTTTTTCGGCGCCACGCGCCGAAACTGTCTGAGTGGAGAACAGAGCCCGAGGGGCCCAAGCCTTGCAGGTTGCTACATCACCGTGATCGCGAAGGCTCGCCTGACGGTCTCGCCCGGCGCGGCCATCAGGAGCCCCTGCTTGAGTTCGAAGGTGTCGTCTTCGTCGGTGCGAGTCGCGGTGCCGCACCAGGGCTCGAGCGCGACGAAGGGCGTCGGTGTGCCGTCTGCCGCGGGAAGCGCGCTCCAGATGCCGATGTAGGGGAAGTCCGGGAAATCGACGCGAACTCCGTGACCGGAGGGGCCTACCATCGTGATCGTGTCGTCGGGGACGTTGGTGAACATGAAGGAGTCGTCGTCGAAGAGAGAGTGGCGGAGCGGCAGCGTGTCCGAGTCCTCGAACAGCGTGGTCATGTGCGCATAGTCCTGAAGGCCATCCGAGGTAAGGCCTGGCGTGGTGCCCGTCCAGGGACGCGTGAACTTGAGGGAATAGTCCTCGAACGCCTCACCCTCGACCACGGGAACGTTGAACGCCGGGTGACCGCCCAGGAAGAAGGGCAAGTCGATCTTGCCCGTGTTCGTCACCGAGAAGGTCTGGCGCAGCGTGCCCTCGCCTTCGAGGGCGTAGGTCATCTCAAGGCGGAAATCATACGGATAGCTCGCACGCATCTCAGGAGTGCTGTCGAGGCGGAACGTCACGGAGCTGCCGGTGTTCTCGATTACCTCGTGCTCATAGTTACGGGCGATGCCATGGCGACCCATGTGGCACTCTCCCTCGGCGGACATCGCGAATCCGTCGCGAAGGTTTCCCACGATGGGGAAGAGGATGGGGGCGCTGCGAGGCCACCACTTGGCGTCTGCCTGCCACAGGTACTCGATGCTACCGAGCTTGAGGCTCCTGAGCTGCGCGCCTTGCGCGTCGATGGAGGCCTCGAGCCCTCCGCGGGAGATGGTCGTGATGTCTGCCATGCGTCCTCCTCGTCACAGTCCATTCGTAGCCATGATTCTATCGCTCACGGGACCGCGCGCCGCTTGTCCCGCCATTTGGCCACGCCTAAGGAATTGTTTTGCAGCCTAACAATAAGTTATTCAAATGTATGCGAATCTGTATGCATCTATTGGGTGGCGGCGCCGGAGAGGGCGACGCGTCGGGGTCCCAAGGCGCCGATTTGGGGAGGCCGGGCCCCGAGCGACAGATTGGTGATCGCAATGGCAAGACTGCACGTGATGGAGAGGAGCCATGCCCAGCAGGTCATGGACGAGCTCCACGACGCGTTGGGGCGCAGGCTGGCGGTGAGCTCGCTCGCGCCCTGCCCCGTCGAGTTCACGGCTGCGCTCGTGAATCTGTGCTCCACGCAGAGCTGTGGCAAGTGCACTCCGTGTCGCGTGGGCCTGCGCGCGCTCGGGGACCTGTTCGACGACGTGCTCGAGGGCCGCGCGTCCGAGGGGACGCTCGAGCTCATCGAGCGCACGGCCGAGACGGTCTACCTGTCGAGCGACTGCGCCATCGGGTACGAGGCCGGCTCCATGGCCCTCACGGCAATCCGTGGCTTCCGTGATGACTTCGAGCACCACATCAAGCATCATAGCTGCGGCTTTGATCGCGCTCAGCTCGTCCCGTGCGTCTCCGGCTGTCCGGCGGGCGTCGACATCCCCGGCTACATCTCGCTGGTGGAGGCGGGCCGCTACTTGGACGCGGTGAAGCTCATCCGCAAGGACAACCCGCTGCCCATCGTCTGCGGCCTGGTGTGCGAGCACCCCTGCGAGATGCACTGTCGCCGCGGCATGGTCGATGATCCCATGAACATCGTGGCGCTCAAGCGCTTTGCCACCGAGCACATGGAGCACGACTGGCGCCCCTTGATCGCGGAGGCCACGGGCAAGCGCATCGCTATCGTGGGAGGCGGCCCCGCGGGCCTGTCGTGCGCCTACTACCTTGCCATTATGGGCCACGACGTCACGATCATCGAGCAGCGTCACCAGCTTGGCGGCATGCTGCGCTACGGCATCCCAAGCTACCGGCTGCCCCGCGAGCGCCTGCAGGAGGAGATTGACTGGATCTTGGCCTGCGGCATCCACGTCCGACTCGACGAGCCCGTGGACGGCGCGGCGTTCGCGGCCCTGCGCGACGAATACGATGCGGTTTACCTTGCCATCGGCGCGCACAACGACAAGAAGCTCGGCCTGCCCGGCGAGGACGCGGCGGGCGTGGAGAGCGCCGTCAGATTGCTGAGAAGCGTGGGCGACGGCGAGGCTCCCGACCTTACGGGCGAGCGTGTCGTGGTCATCGGCGGGGGCAACGTCGCCATGGATGTCGCACGCTCGAGCGTGCGTCTTGGTGCCGAGAAGGTCTCGATCGTCTACCGACGCCGTATCGCGGACATGACGGCCCAGGACGCCGAGATTGCCGGTGCGCAGGCTGAGGGCTGCGAGATCCTTGAGCTTACGGCACCCGTGAGCATCGAGGTTGACGAGGGCGGCCGCGCGTGCGGCGTGTGCGTGCAGCCCCAGATCATCGGCGAGCCGCGTCGCGAGCGCCCTGCCCCGCGCGCCGCCGAGACGCCCGAGCGCGTCATCGCGTGCGAGCGCGTCTATGTTGCAATCGGGCAGGACATCGACTCGGCGCCGTTCGAGGCCATCGGCGTGCCGTGCGAGCGCGGGCGGGTCGTCTGCAACCCGGACGGCTCGGTTCCCGGCTTCGACGGGCTCTTCTGCGGCGGAGATTGCCAGACGGGCCCGGCCACGGTCATCCGCGCCATCAACGCCGGCAAGGTCGCGGCGGCAAACATAGACCACTGTCTCGGCTTTGACCACAAGGTTCGCCTCGAGGTAGAGCTGCCGCCCGTCAAGTTCAAGGGCAAGCGCCTGTGCGGGCGCTGCGAGCTCAAGGAGCGCGAGGCAAGCGCGCGTACAAAGGACTGGGACCTCGTCGAGGAGGGCTTCACCGAGCAAGAGGCGAGGCAAGAGGCCTCGCGCTGCCTCAGGTGCGACCACTTTGGCTTTGGGGCGTTCCGCGGGGGAAGGATCGAGCAGTGGTAGACAACAGCATCGTGCGTGCCGCCCGGGCGGCCGCCACGCCCGTGCTTGCGGGTGACAAGACCGTGAGGCTCATCATCGACAACCGCGAGGTCGAGGTGCCCGAGCACACCACGATCCTTGACGCCGCCCGAGCCGCGGGCATTTCCATCCCCACGCTGTGCTACCTGCGTGAGCTCAACGAGGTGGGGTCGTGTCGCGTCTGCGTCGTCGAGGTCGAAGGCATCGACCAGCTCGTCGCCTCGTGCAACAACTACGTGCTCGACGGCATGGTCGTCCACACCAACAGCGAGAAGGTGCGCCGCGCCCGCCGCATGAACGTCGAGCTGCTCCTTACGCAGCATGACGCCACGTGCCCCAGCTGCGTGCGCTCGGGCAACTGCGCGCTTCAGTCGCTCGCCAACGACCTCAACGTCTATCACCTGCCGCTGCGCCGCCACCTCTCCGGGGATGCATGGGACTACTCGTATCCCCTCATTCGCGACAACGACAAGTGCGTCAAGTGCATGCGTTGCATCCAGGTCTGCGAGAAGGTCCAGACGCTGGGTATCTGGGACCTCGTGAGCCGCGCGAGCCACACCGCCGTGGGCGTCTCGGGCTCGCGCGATATCGCCGAGACCAGCTGCGCCCTGTGCGGTCAGTGCGTGACCCACTGCCCCACGGGCGCCCTGCGCGAGCGTGACGACACGGAGCGAGCGTTCGAGGCCATCGCGGACCCCAAGAAGGCCACGCTCATCCAGGTGGCTCCGGCCGTGCGTGCCTCCTGGGGCGAGGAGTTCGGCCTTGATCCCGAGGTGGCGACCATCGAGCGGCTTGCCGCGGTGCTTCGCCGCGTGGGCTTCGAGTACGTGTTCGACACGGACTTCTCGGCAGACCTCACGATCATGGAGGAGGGCTCCGAGCTGCTCGCACGTATGCAGGCCAAGGCCGCCGGCGGAAGCAGCGCACCGCACGGGCCCATGTTCACGTCGTGCTGCCCGGGCTGGGTGCGCTTCGTGAAGGGCAACTACCCCCAGTTCGTGGGCCAGGTCTCCACGTCCAAGAGCCCCCAGCAGATGTTCGGTGCCATCGCCAAGACCTGGTTTGCCCAGGTGCTCGACATGGACCCGCACAACGTTTTCTGCGTCTCGGCCATGCCCTGCGTGGCCAAGAAGGCGGAGGCGGCGCTGCCCACGATGGTGGGGCAGAGCGGCGAGCCAGACGTTGACTGCGTGCTTACCGTGCGCGAACTCGCGCGCATGATTCGCGCCTCGCACGTGGACCCGGCAAAGGTCGAGCCCGAGCCGCTCGACGCGCCGCTTGGCTTTGGTACGGGCGCCGCCGTGGTGTTTGGCGCCACGGGTGGCGTCATGGATGCGGCGCTGCGCTCGGCTTACTACCTCGTGACGGGCGAGAACCCAGACCCTGACGCCTTCAGCGAGGTGCGCGGCATGGGCGGCTGGCGCGAGAGAACGTTCGACCTCGCGGGCACGCCGGTGCGCACGGCCGTGGCGCACGGACTGGGCAACGCACGCAAGCTTCTCGACGCCCTCGTGGCGGGCGAGGTCGACTATGACTTCGTCGAGGTCATGGCCTGTCCCGGCGGATGCGTGGGCGGGGGTGGCCAGCCCATCCACGACGGCCTGGAGATGGCCGCCGAGCGAGGTCAGGTGCTCTGGGGACTCGACGCGGGGGCCAAGGTTCGCTTCTCGCACGAGAACCCATCGGTCCAAGCCTGCTACCATGACTTCCTTGGGGAGCCCCTCTCCGATCGTGCCGAGGAGCTGCTCCACACGGACCAGTCCGGCTGGAAGATGCCGGGAGAGCCCGCCTAGGCGCGAGCGCACCGCCTGCGCCATCACATATCGCTCGAGACCAACGGCCGGCCCCGCGGGGTCGGCCGTGACATCGAGGGCCCAAAGAAGGGAAGCACCATGTCCAAGAAGCTCACGAGGAGGGGATTCGTCGCCGCGTCGCTCGCCTGCGTGCTCGCGCTCGCCGGCTGCGGGTCGGCCAACTCCCAAGCCACTACCCAGGCCGCTACAACGGCTGCCGAGCCCACCGAGGTTCACGTGGCCTCGCTCAAGGGCCCCACGTCCATCGGGCTTGTCTCGTTCATGGACAAGGTCGCCAACGGCGACTCCGGCCTTGCTAACACCTATGACTTCTCGATCTCTGCTGCGGCGGACGAGATCGTCCCCAAGGTCATCAACGGGGACGTCGACATCGCGCTCGTGCCCGCCAACGTCGCGAGCGTCCTGTACAACAAGACCGAGGGTGCCGTCCAGGTGCTCGACGTCAACACGCTCGGCGTGCTCAACGTCGTGACGGGCGACGCGTCCGTGCACACGTTTGCAGACCTCGCGGGCCGCACGGTCTACCTCACGGGCAAGGGCGCCTCGCCCGAGTACGTCATGAACTACCTGCTCGAGAAAGCCGGCATCGCAGACCAGGTGACGCTCGAGTTCAAGAGCGAGGCTGCCGAAGTCGTGAGCGCGCTTGCCGCCGACCCGTCTGCCGTGGGCATCCTGCCCGAGCCGTACAAGACTGCCGCGCTCGCCAAGAACTCGTCCCTGACCTCGCCCATCAACCTCACGGACGTCTGGGACGAGTATGCGACGGACGGCTCGCGCCTGCTCACGGGCGTCACGGTGGTGCGTCGCGAGTTCGCCGAGCAGCATCCCGAGGCCGTTCGTGAGTTCGTGGAGCAGCAGGCTGCCTCCGTCGAGGCGGTCTCCGCAAACCCCGCCACCTACGCGCAATCCGTCGTTGACCATGGCATCATTGACGCTGCCCCTGTGGCAGAGAAGGCCATCCCTGGCTGTGGCCTCACGTGCCTCACGGGCGACGAGATGAAGTCCGCGCTCTCCGGCTACCTGGGCGTCCTCGAAAGCTCCGACGCGAGCTCCGTGGGCGGCAAGCTTCCCGGAGACGACTTCTACTACGTGCTCTAGGCGCGCGGAGTCGCGACTCTGTTGAGACGAGGCAACAAATACCAGCTTGAGAGGGCAACGGCCGAGCGCGTGGCGGCCGTTGCCCTGTGGGTGTGCGTCTGGCAGGCGGCAAGCGTGGCCGTGCGCCAGCAGCTCATCCTGCCCGGCCCCGTCGACGTCGCCGTGGCGCTCGCGGGGCTCGTGTGCTCCGGGGCGTTCTGGGCAAAGGTAGGCTTTTCGGCCCTGCGCATCGTTGGCGCTACGCTTGCCGCCTATGTTGCGGCCATTTCTCTGGCGCTTGCCTCGGCACGCTGGCACATCGTGCGCGTCGTGGCAAGGCCGCCGCTCGTGGCCGTGAAGTCCACGCCCGTCGTGTGCGTCGTGGTCTTGCTGCTCATTTGGCTCGGGTCTGCCAATGTGAGTGTGGCGGCTGTCTTTCTCATGGCGCTCCCCGGGCTCTACTTTCCCATGCTTGAGGGTCTCGACCATGTGAGCGTGGCGCGCCGCGAGCTGTTCTACGTCCACGGCGTGCGCGGGGCCGCGCGCTCGCTGGGCCTCGTATGGCCGGAGGCCCTGCCGTTCCTGTGCGCGGCGAGCGAGACCGTCGTGGGCATGGCTTGGAAGGCCGGAGTTGCCGCCGAGCTCATCGGCGTGCCCGCTGGCTCGATCGGCGAGCGCATCTACCAGGCAAAGCTCCTGCTCGAGACACCCGATCTGTTTGCGTGGACCATCGTGGTCATCGCGCTCGCGGCCGTGTGCGAGCGCGTTTTCCTGCGTCTGCTTAGGTCCTCTGGGCCGGCTGCGGTGCGCCTTGCTGTCATCTCCCGCGTGCATCCGGCGGGGGAGCGCGCGAGCTTGCCGCGCGGGGGCTGGGACGTGAGCGGGCTCAGGCTCTCCCATGGGGTCGCGAGCGCCGTCTCGGTGAGGGTAGCGCCCGCCGGCAGGTTGTGCGTCATGGCGCCGAGCGGTACGGGCAAGACGACGCTTATCCGCACGCTTGCCGGTCTCGAGCAGACCGTCGCGGGCTCCGTGGCCCGGCCGGACTGCGTCTCGGTGGAGTTTCAGGATGCGCGGCTCGTGGAGCGGGCATCGGCGCTGCAAAACGTGGTCCTCACGGCTGGCGAGGGCGTTTCCCCTGATGATATGTGTGCTCTTCTCGAACGCCTCGTTCCCGGCATTGATGTGGACGCGCCCGTGTGCGCGCTGTCCGGTGGGCAGCGCCGGCGTGTCGAGCTCGCGCGGGCGCTCGTGGCCCCCGGTGACTCGGTGCTGCTCGACGAGCCGTTCGCGGGCCTTGACGCGGCCGCGCGCGATCTTGCCTGCGCTGTCATCGCAGACGAGCTCCGTGGCCGCTCCCTTATCGTGGCCACGCACGACGCGCGAGACGCAGAACGCCTGGAGGCGGATACACTAGTGCTCAGCGAGTAAACCAAACCCCGGAGGTCCCATGTCTTTGTCTCTCTCGCGCCGCGCGTTCGTCCTGTCCACCCTCGGCCTTGCCGCCGGCCTCAGCGGCTGCGGCGCATCGGGCTCGGCCGGCTCTGCCGCCACGTCCGCTTCGAGCTCGGCGTCATCCTCGGCATCCTCGTGCGTGACGAGCGCCTCGGGCACCTATGCCTCGGGCACGCACCACGCCACGATCGAGATAGAGGGCTTTGGCACCATCACGCTCGAGCTTGACGCGGATTCCGCGCCCATCACGGTCTCCAACTTCGCGAAGCTCGCCAACGAGGGCTTCTACGATGGCCTCACGTTCCACCGCATTATCCAGGGCTTCATGATGCAGGGCGGTGACCCCAAAGGCAACGGTACGGGCGGTTCGGGCGAGACCATCGTCGGCGAGTTCGGCGACAACGGGATCGACAACCCCATCAAGCACGTGCGCGGCACCATCTCCATGGCGAGGTCTTCCGCTATGGACTCTGCGAGCTCGCAGTTCTTCATCATGCAAGAGGATGCGGACTACCTCGACGGCCAGTATGCCGCGTTTGGCCATGTGACGGACGGCTTGGATGTCGTCGACGCCATCTGCGACTCCGCCAAGCCGAGCGACAACAACGGCACCATCGCCCCCGCTGATCAGCCTAGGATCGCCTCCATCCGCGTGGATGCCTAGCACTTCTGCGGCAACCTTCTTCGCCAGGTCCAAGCAAACCTGGCGTCAGTCTCCAAATCCCGCTGACGGCACGATGGGCGCCGCCCGCCGCTAGGGGCGCTTTCTCTCTCATGCCATTGGGTATCAATGCTCCAATGACGTCTCGCGCCGTGCGAGCCAGGGGCAAAGGCTCGATTTTCGCGAGGCAGAGGCAACATCGCCTCGCTTTGCGGGGCAGGGGGTAATGGAGGCAACCATCATGAAGCAGACTCTTACGGGGCGTCTTCTCAAGCGTGAGCAGGCGGTCCCTGGCAGCGCCAGGGTAAACGAGGACCTTGCACCCGCGAGGCTCGTCGAGGCTGCCCTTGCCAACGGCGAGGGCGTGCTCGCGTCGAACGGCTCTCTCGTCGTCGATACGGGGGAGCGCACGGGGCGCTCTCCGCTCGATCGCTTCGTGGTCGATGATCCGGCGATCCATGACAAGGTGTGCTGGGGTAAGGTCAACACCCCCATTTCGCGCGAGAGCTACGAGCACATCTGCTCGGGCGTCGCGGGCTACCTTTACGGGCGCGAGCTCTACGTCGTCCGTGGCTTTGCCGGGTCTGATCGCAACCACTCCCGCAAGGTTTGCGTCATCTGCGAGCGCGCGAGCCAGGCGCTGTTCATCCACCAGATGCTCGTTCGCCCGTCGGCACGCGAGCTCGCGAGTTTCGGCGAGCCGGACATCTACGTCCTCGCCGCTCCGGGCTATCACTGCGACCCGGAGTCCGATGGCGTCAATTCCTCCGCGGCCGTCATCCTCGACCTTGCCCATGGCGGTATCGTGGTCGCCGGCACCGGTTATTCCGGAGAGATCAAGAAGGCGATCTTCTCCTACATGAACTACCTGCTCCCGGTCGAGGATGACGTTCTGTCCATGCACTGCTCGGCCAACATCGACCCGCAGACCGGCCAGACCGCCGTCCTCTTCGGACTTTCCGGCACCGGTAAGACGACGCTCTCCGCAGACCCCAACCGCCTGCTCATCGGTGATGACGAGCACGGTTGGTCAGAGCATGGCATCTTCAACATCGAGGGCGGCTGCTACGCCAAGGCCATTGACCTGAGTCCCATCGCCGAGCCTGACATCTATCAGGCGATTCGCTTCGGTGCCGTGTGCGAGAATGTCATTCTTGACCCAGAGAGCCGTGAGCCGGACTACACGGACGTCTCGCGCACCCAGAACACGCGCGTCGCGTATCCCGTGGAGCACATCAAGAGCGTCAAGCTTGACGGGCGTGGCGGCGTTCCGAGTGTGGTCCTGTTCCTCACGTGTGACGCCTTTGGCGTTCTCCCTCCAATCTCGAAGCTCTCGCGTGAGGCGGCGATGTACCACTTCATGGCCGGCTTCACCTCGAAGGTCGCTGGTACGGAGGAGGGCGTGGTCGAGCCCCAGCCCACGTTCTCCGCGCTCTTCGGCGAGCCGTTCATGCCGCTCGCTCCCAGCGTCTACGCAGACATGCTGGGCTCTCGCATCGACAAGACCCGCGCTCGCGTGTACCTCGTGAACACGGGTTGGCAGGGTGGAGCCTATGGCACGGGCTATCGCATCAGCCTCGCCGTGACGCGCTCGCTCGTGGCGGCGGCACTCTCGGGTGACCTCGACAACGCAGGTTACGAGCATGACGATCGCCTCAACCTCGACATCCCGGTCGAGTGTCCGGGCGTGAGCCCCATGGTACTCAACCCGCGCAATACCTGGGCGACGGGCGAGGCCTATGACGAGGCAGCGGAGAAACTCGCGTCGATGTTCGAGGCCCACATGGCCAAGCGCTATCCGGAGCTTGACACGGCCGTACTCAACGCGGGTCCGCACCATATCGCCTAGACGCGGGTTGCGAATATTAGCCTCTCCTTTGACCCCGGTCGCTCGCGGCCGGGGTTTTCGTTTGCTGTGCATCGGTGCCTTTCGCGCCCCTTGCGAAGGGGCGGGTGGACTCTCCCTGGGCGATTTCTCGCGAATGCCTTATGCTCGCCTGCTGCTTGTCGGGCGGTATCGTTCGGCTATTTCGACAAGGATGCGCCGGCTAGGATGCGAGGCCACAAAAAGCGGGGCGCCCGCAGGTGAATGCGAGCGCCCCGTTGGCGTGCGATATGTGACGCCCTGTTACTCGGCCATCTGAGCCTGGACGGCGGTGATGGCGACGACGCCCACGATGTCGTCAGCGGAGCAGCCGCGGGACAGGTCGTTCACCGGCTTGGCGATGCCCTGGAGAATCGGGCCGTAGGCCTCGGCGCCACCGAAGCGCTGGACGAGCTTGTAGCCGATGTTGCCAGCCTCGAGGTCCGGGAAGACGAGGATGTTGGCGTTACCGGCGACGGTGGAGTTCGGGGCCTTGAGATCAGCGACGCTCTGGACGAGAGCCGCGTCGAGCTGCAGGTCGCCGTCGAGGGCGAGCTCGGGGTTCTTCTCGTTGGCGAGCTTGACGGCCTCCTGAACCTTGGTGGGAACATCGCCCTTGGCGGAGCCCATCGTGGAGAAGGAGAGCATGGCGACCTTGGGCTCGACGCCGGGCATGAAGGCCTTCCAGGACTCGGCGGAGGCAAGGGCGATCTCGGAGAGCTCGTCGGCGTTGGGGTTGATGTTCAGGCCGCAGTCGGCGAAGAGGAGGGTGCCGTCGGCGCCATACTGCTCGGTCTTGGTGCACATGATGAAGAAGGCGGAGACGAGCTTGGTGCCCGGGGCGGTCTTCAGGATCTGCAGGGCGGGACGCAGGGTGTTGGCGGTGGAGTGGCAGGCGCCGGAGACCAGGCCGTCAGCATCGCCCATCTTGACCATCATGGTGCCGAAGTAGGTGGCGTCGTTCATCTGCTCGAGGGCCTCGGGAAGGGTGACGCCCTTCTTGGCGCGGAGCTCGGCGAACTTCTCGGCGTAGGCCTGCTTGCGCTCGGCGGTGCGGGGGTCGATGACGGTGACGCCCTCAACCTGGATCTCGTCCGGGTTGCCGAGGATAACGAGGTTGGCAAGGCCCTCCTCGACGATCTTCTTGGCGGCCTCGATGGTGCGTGGATCCTCGCCCTCGGGAAGGACGATGGTCTTCTTCTCAGCCTTTGCAGCAGTCTTCATACGATCTAGGAAATCGCTCACGTTCGCTCCTTTTTTGGCGTTTTGCTGGCAATGGATGACACGATAGTCATTATAAGGTTGTCTGCTATAGAATGACATGCAGATTGGACGCACGTTATCGCTCTAGAACGATGGCGTGCGTCACGTTTGAACCGCAAGTTTGTCGAGAGGACATGAATGGGTATCGCAAACGGGCTTCCCGCTGGTTTTTCTGCCGACAGCTACGACATGATCGTCGTCGGAGCTGGCTATGCGGGTTCGGTCTGTGCTCGCCGTCTCGCGGAGGCCTGTGGCTTCCGCGTCGCCGTCATCGAGCGCCGCGACCACATCGCTGGTAACGCGTATGACTACGAGGACGAGGCTGGCATTCTTGTTCACAAGTATGGTCCGCACATCTATCACACGCAGGACGAGCGTGTCCACCAGTTCCTTTCTCGCTTCACCGAGTGGACGGACTACCAGCACAAGGTACTCGCCAACATCCACGGCACGCTCATGCCGGTCCCCTTCAACCACAAGAGCCTGAAGCTCGCCTTTGGCGAGGAGCGCGGCGAGGCCCTCTACCAGAAGCTCGTCGAGACCTTCGGCGAGAACAAGAAGGTCCCCATCCTCGAGCTCCGCGAGAAGAACGATCCGGATCTCCAGGAGGTCGCGGATTACGTCTACAAGAACGTCTTCCTCTACTACACGATGAAGCAGTGGGGCACCACGCCCGACCAGGTCGACCCCTCCGTCACCGGTCGCGTCCCGGTCTTCGTCGGCGATGACGAGCGCTACTTCCCGCGCGTCGCTCACCAGGGCATGCCGGCGGAGGGCTACACCAAGCTCTTCGAGCGCCTGCTCGACCATGATCTCATCGATGTCTTCCTCGGCGTCGACGTCCGTGACATCCTTACGATCGACGAGGACTACGCGAAGGTCTGCGGCAAGCCCTACGGCGGTGAGATTGTCTATACGGGCCCGCTCGACGAGCTCTTCGGCCTCGATCTCGGTGCCCTTCCGTATCGTACGCTTGACATGGTGTTCGAGACCCTCGATGAGGACCAGTTCCAGCCCGTGGGTACCGTCAACTACACCACGACGGAGGATTTCACCCGCATCACCGAGTTCAAGAACATGACCGGTCAGGTCGTCCCGGGCAAGACCACGATCATGAAGGAGTACTCGAAGGCCTATACGCCCGAGAGCGGCGAGACTCCCTACTACGCCATTCTCGAGGACGAGAACAAGGCGCTTTACCAGCGCTATCTCGACCGTGTGAGCCGTCTCACGAACTTCCACCCGGTGGGTCGACTCGCCGAGTACCGCTACTATGACATGGACGGCGTCGTCGCCAGCGCGCTCGACCTGTCTGACGAGCTCGTCGCGGCTCACAACTAGCTCGTTCTTTTAGGGAGTTGCCGGCGTCCATGCGGCGCCGGCGCTCTTATCCGTATAGGCAATGCCTTGCTAAGGCAGAGGGCAACCAGGAGATTTCTCGTATGGCAAAGGGCAAGACCATAACCTTCGGCATCCCGTGCTATAACTCGGCCGAGTATATGGATCACTGCATCACCTCGATTCTCGAGGGCAGCGACTACGCCGATGACGTGCAGATCGTCGTCGTTGACGATGGCTCCACCAAGGACAACACGTACGAGAAGGCCCTTGAGTGGCAGAACCGCTATCCCAGCATCATTAAGGCCGTTCATCAGGAGAACGGCGGTCATGGCATGGCCGTCCTTGCCGCGCTCGAGAACGCCGAGGGCCTCTATTTCAAGGTCGTTGACTCGGATGACTGGCTTGACGAGGACGCCCTCTCGAAGCTCCTTTCGACGCTTCGTGACTTCGAGTGGCGTGACATGCGCGTGGACCTCGTCATTAGCAACTACGTCTACGAGCACGTCGAGGACAACACGCACAACGTTGTCGACTTCAGGTATGCGCTTAAGCGCGGCAAGGTGATTACCTGGGATAAGATCGGCCACTTTAACATGGCTCAGAACCTGCTCATGCACTCGCTTTGCTATCGCACCGACGTCCTTCGTGACGGCGGCGTCCCGATGCCCGCCCACACCTTCTATGTGGACAACATCTATGCCTATGTGCCGCTGCCGCGTTGCAAGACGCTCTATTACCTCGACGTTGACCTCTATCGTTACTTCATTGGTCGCGATGACCAGTCCGTCAACGAGAAGGTCATGGTCAGCCGCATTGACCAGCAGCTGCGCGTCACGCGCATCATGATGGACGCGTATCACCTCTATGACGACGTCGAGAGCACCAAGCTCCGTAACTACATGATCGGCTACTTCACCCTGATGATGGCCGTCTGCTCGATCTTCTCTCGCCTGAGCGATGCTCCGGACGCCATGGAGAACTGCGACAAGCTCTGGGTGCACCTCAAGCACTATGACAAGCGCATGTACCGCCGTGCTCGCATGGGTGTCGTGGGCATCGCGACGAACCTCCCCACGAAGGCGGGGGAGAAGTTCACGCTGGGCATCTATCGCATCGCCTCGAAGCTGATGAAGTTCAACTAGAGCAGCGTTTGCCCTGCGCACCGCTTGCGCTTGCGGCGCGTGCCGACCTGAAAAAGGGACAGTCCCTTTTTCAGGTGCTGCGCATCATTTGACGTTTGCGGGACCCGTTCGTGTGGGCGGGTTCCGTTTTTTAGCGATCCCCACCTGTTGGGGCGCGTGCCATTGTTTATCTGCAGAGGTCCCAGAACGCGACGGCTGTGGCGGCGGCGACGTTCAGGGAGTCCACGCCGTGCTGCATGGGGATGCGCACGGTGAGGTCACACGCCTCGATCGTCTCGGATGCCAGGCCGTCGCCTTCGGTGCCGAAGAGCATCGCGAGCTTCTCGATGCCGTAAAGCTCTGGGTCACCAAGTGAATAGGAATCGTCGCGAAGAGCGAGCGCCGCGGTCTTGAAGCCGAGCTTGCGGAGGAGCGCCATGCCGTCCGCATCTGCAGCGCCCGCGCTGGGCCAGACGTCAAAGCGCGCCCAGGGAACCTGGAACACGGTTCCCATGCTCACGCGGACGGCGCGCCTCACGAGGGGGTCGCAGCAGGTGGGGGTGAGAAGCACTGCGTCCACGCCAAGTGCCGCCGCGCTCCTCATGGCGGCACCGACATTCGTTGCGTCGGTCACGCCTTCAAGAACGGCAACGCGGCGAGCTTCGGGCATGGAGGCGAGGAGCTCGGCTGCGCTCAGCTCAGAGGGGCGGCGCATGGCGCAGAGGACGCCGCGCGTCACGTTGTAGCCCACGAGCTTCGATATCTCCTCATGGGGGAGCACGTAGACGGGGAGGTCGTCGACCGGTTTAATCTCGAGATGGCCGGCATGCTCGAGGACCTCGGCGCCCGCCATGCCCTCGACGAGCCTCACGAGGTCCGCCTGCGTTTCGACCTGTCTCTCTTCTAGCAAGAGGGAGAAGGGCTCGAGTCCCTGTGCGATAGCGAGGCGAACGACCTTCTCGCTCTCGGCGACGAGCACGCCCGAGGTGGACTCGAGGCGACTCCTGAGCTGGCGATCCGTAAGACGCGCGTAGACGTCAAGGCGCGAGTCGCTTGCGGAATCGATGCGAATGATGCCCATGCTCTTATCCCTTTGCTACGGTCCCGCGGACGGAGGCGAGGCGGCTTGATGCCCGTCCTTGTTGGGACAAATGTCGCTATCTGTTAAACCGATGCCATGGAAGCCGAATGGCGGGAGTCATTGTCTTCTCCATGCGCTACGATACAGCATACTGTGTGTCGGGAAACAAGCGGCTGCGTAGGCCGGGGAAGACAGATAGCCTCAATGCGGAAAGAATCGAAGCCCGGTATGGGAAAGCACACCGCCGTCCCTGAGAAGCCGGAAGGTCGCAAGGGTAAGGTCGCGCTTATCGTCCTCGCGGTGATCGCCGGCGTCGTCCTCGCAGCCTACCTTGCCGGCGTTCTTGCGTTTTCATTTCTGTTCATGCCCAACACCACGCTTGACGGCACTGATGTCTCGCTCAGGCTTGCGAGTGACGTGAGCGCGGAGTTTGCCACCAAGGCTTCTACCTATAAGACGAAGGTCAAGGGAGACGGCATCGACCTTGACCTTTCCGGGAGCGACGTCAACCTGACATTTGACCAGGGCGCCTATACCAGGGATATCGTTTCGCAGCAGCATGCCTGGGAATGGCCCCTGCGCATCCTTGCCTCTCGTGATATCAAGCCTACGACGGGTGCTTCCGTCGATGTGGATAAGCTCGACGCGTTGCTGTCACCCCTCGTCGATGAGATTAACAAGACGGCGACCCAGCCCACGGATGCCACGATTGGCTTCTCGGAGCAAACGCAACAGTACGAGGTCGTGCCCGAGGCGGTTGGCACCGCCATCGACATGGACGCTACCGTCAAGAAGATCTCGACGGATGTCATGAGCCTGCCTGCGAGCATCACGCTCGATGATTCCTGCCTCGTCCAGGCCAAGGTCACGCAGGATGAGCCGAGCCTGGCCACCGCCGCCCAGAACGCGAATCGCTTCATGAAGGCCGACATCCCGCTTACGCTCAACGGCATGCAGGCCGGCGAGGTCACCCGCACCCAAATCTCGAACTGGATCGCGCTGGATGACCAGCTCAACGCCACGATTGACGCCAACAAGCTGAACGAGTGGCTAAAGACCGATTTCTGCGCCCTGTATGACACCCGCGGCGCGGAGCGTACCTACACGCGCCCTGACGGCAAGCAGGTCACCGTTCCTGCCGGCACGGGTCATTGGGAGAACCTCTATGGCTGGACCATTGACGAGGAGGCTCTGGCGCCCATGCTCCAGCAGGCTGTCGAGGCCGGCTCTACGGATCCCGTCGCGGTCCCCACGAAGCACGAGGCCAACGCCGCTCCTGATGCGGGCCGCAGGGATTGGGGCAATCGCTACATCGATGTTGACCTTACCGAGCAGCATGTTCGCATGTACGACGACTCGGGTGCGGTCATCTGGGAGTCTGACTGCGTCACCGGTGACCACTCCAAGGGCCATGACACGCCCACGGGAGTCTTCACGCTCAACGGCAATCGCGCATCCGGAGACGTCGAGCTCCGCGGTGCCATCGATCCTGCGACGAAGCAGCCGTCCTACATCAGCCACGTGAAGTACTGGATGCCCTTCATCGATAACCTTTGGGCTTTCCATGACGCGAGCTGGCGTGGAAGCTTTGGCGGCACCATCTATCAGTACGCCGGCAGCCATGGGTGCATCAACCTGCCATCCGATAAAGCCGCTGACCTCTATTCTGCAACTCAGATCGGCGACGTGGTGGTCGTTCACTACTAGGCCTCGCTCATTTCCTATAGTAAGTTGACCAGTAAATCGTGGTCAATCTATGGGCATCCTGGAACAGTGCGTTAAAAACGGCGCGTGCGTCATACCATGGCAGGACGTCCATCGACCACGGGGGTGCGCCGTGCCGCAGTGCTTTGCCACAGAGCAGCAGATCAAGTACCTGACGCTTCTCTCTGAGAAGTTCCCTACCTGTCAAGCCGTTTTTACCGAGGTCATCAACCTCGAGGCAATCCTCAACCTGCCCAAGGCGACTGAGCATTTCATCTCGGATGTCCATGGTGACTTCGAGCAGTTTGACCACATCATCAACAACTGCTCTGGCGTTATTCGCGAGCGTGTTCGCGCGGTATTTCGCCATCGCCTCACCCCGAGCGAGCAGGCAGAGCTCTGCACGCTCGTCTACTATCCCGATGAGAAGCTCAGGCGCATCAAAGAGACGAAGCAGGATACGCCTTCCTGGTATAGAGCTTCTCTCGGCATGCTTATCGAACTCGCCCGTTACCTGTCTGATGCCTACACTCGCTCAAAGGTGCGTAAGGCCATGCCGGTGGCATATGCCTACATCATCGACGAGCTCCTCCACGCGAGCCCCGGCGAGCAAGCCGATCGCGCCGCTTATCACGGGCGCATTATCGAGTCGATCATCGAGACGGGAAGCGCCGGGCACTTCATTCGCAGTCTGGCGTCGCTCATCAAGCGCCTCGCCGTCGATCACGTGCACGTTGTGGGAGACATCTATGACCGTGGCGCCCACGGTGACGCCATCGTAGACCGCCTCTTGCGCTATCACTCGCTCGATATCCAGTGGGGCAACCACGACATCTGCTGGATGGGTGCCGCAGCTGGCTCCGCCGTGTGCGTGGCGACCGTCGTGCGCAACAACGTCCACTATGACACCCTCGACATTCTCGAGGGCTCTTATGGCATCCAGCTCCGTGAGCTTGCGCTCTTCGCGGAGAAGACCTATCGCGACGGCGAGTCGCTGAGCCCCACCGAGAAGGCCATCTCCGTCATCATGTTCAAGCTCATGGGGCAGGTGATCGCTCGTCGTCCCGAGTTTGACATGGGGGATAGGCTCCTGCTCGAGCATGTGAACGCCGAGAGGGGCACGGTCCGTATCGGCGGGCACGAGTACGAGCTCACCACGAAGGACTTCCCAACGCTCGACCTGAAGCATCCTTACGAGTTGACGGAAGACGAGCAGCGCGTCGTCACGAGCCTTGTGGACAGCTTCACGAACAGTCGCCGCCTCCGCCGCCACGTTGACTTCCTCTACGAGCATGGCTCTGTCTACCTCGCCTACAACGGCAACCTCCTCTTCCACGGCTGCGTCCCCATGCGCAAGGACGGCAGCTTCCGCCCGATCAGGGTGGGGGACCGTCACATCGCCGGCCGCGCGTACCTCGACGCATGCGACCGCATCGCTCGCCGTGCCTGGCACGATCACTCCGAGGAGACGCTCGACTGGATGTGGTACATGTGGTGCGGCCTCTCGAGCCCGCTCGCCGGCCGCAAGGTGAAGACCTTCGAGCGCACCTTCGTGAAGGACCGCTCGACGTGGGTCGAGGACCAGGACCCCTACTTCGAGCTTGCCTGCAGGCCCGATGTCTGCCAACACGTGCTCGAGGAGTTTGGCCTCTATGGCGAGGGTGGCCACATCATCAACGGCCACACGCCCGTGTCGAAGGCCTCCGGAGAGACCCCGATCCGCGGCGCTGGCAAGCGTCTCGTCATCGACGGCGGCTTCTGCCGCGCATACCACTCGAAGACGGGTATCGCTGGCTACACGCTCATCGTTGACGCGAACGGCATGAGGATCAAGGCGCACCGTCCGTATGACGAGATTGGCGATGTCGTGGCAGACCGTGGCGACATCTATTCGGATGATGACCAGCTTGAGGTGAACCCTCGTCCGCTGAAGGTCGCGGACACGGACACGGGCGCTCATATCCGTGCCCAGATCGATGACCTGACGGCCCTTCTTGACGCCTATCGCAACGGCGAGCTGCCTGAACGCGGTGACGCTGCCTAGCTTTTCAATAATCGCTCGGATGTCTGTTTCAGGACCGTCCGCTTGGGTATCCTTGACTCCATCTAAAGCCGGAGCCAAGGACGGACAATGAACGACAAGAAAAAGCGCCAATCGATGATCTTGTACGTGATCATCGCCATCGCGGCGATCGTCGCGTTGCAATCGGTGGTGTACCCAAGCCTCGAGCGCGCCCAGGTGCGTGAGGTCTCGTACAGCGAGTTCATCGACATGGTTGACGATGATGAAGTTGCCGACGTCCACCTCGACACCGGCAGCGGCAAGATCACGTTTACGAGCAAGGACGAGGAGAACGTCACCTATCGAGCCACCATGTGGCCCAATGACGACACGCTCTCTGAGCGCCTGAACAAGCACAACGTCACCTATTCGGCCCAGATCGCGGATCAGAACTCCGGGTTGTGGATGTACATGCTGCTCGTCTACGGCCTGCCCGTGCTCCTGGCGATCGTTGGCGGTATCTGGCTTAACCGTCGCATGAAGAAGATGATGGGCGATGACGGCCCGTCCATGAACTTCGGCGGTGGCGGCTTTGGCATGGGCGGCGGGCTCGGCAAGAGCCACGCCAAGGAGGTCAAGGGCACCGAGACGGGCGTCAAGTTCGCGGACGTCGCCGGTCAGGACGAGGCCAAGGAGTCGCTCCAGGAGATCGTCAGCTTCCTCAAGAACCCCGACAAGTACACCGAGATTGGCGCGCGCTGCCCGCGTGGCGCGCTTCTCGTTGGCCCTCCGGGTACGGGCAAGACGTTGCTCGCAAAGGCCGTCGCTGGTGAGGCTGGCGTTCCGTTCTTCCAGATCGCCGGTTCTGAGTTCGTCGAGATGTTCGTCGGTCGTGGTGCCGCGAAGGTCCGCGACCTGTTCAAGCAGGCCAAGGAGAAGGCTCCCTGCATCATCTTCATCGACGAGATTGACGCCGTGGGCAAGAAGCGCGATGGCTCCCTCAACTCCAACGACGAGCGCGAGCAGACCCTGAACCAGCTCCTTTCCGAGATGGACGGTTTCGACAACCAGAAGGGCATCGTGGTCCTTGCCGCGACGAACCGCCCCGAGTCCCTCGACCAGGCGCTTCTGCGTCCCGGCCGCTTCGACCGTCGCATCCCCGTCGAGCTCCCTGACCTCGCTGGCCGCGAGGCCATCCTTCGCATCCACGCGAATGACGTGAAGATGGAGAATGGCATCGACCTTGGCGTTATCGCTCGTTCGACACCTGGTGCCTCTGGTGCTGATCTCGCAAACATTATCAACGAGTCCGCCCTGCGCGCCGTTCGCTTTGGTCGCAAGCGTGTGACCCAGGAGGACCTCGTCGAGTCGGTCGACGTCGTCATCGCTGGCGAGAAGAAGAAGTCGACCGTTCTCTCCGAGCACGAGAAGGAGGTCGTCGCCTACCACGAGACGGGCCACGCCATTGTCGCCGCGGCTCAGAAGGGCTCCGCCCCTGTCTCCAAGATCACCATCGTTCCGCGTACCTCTGGCGCCCTCGGCTTTACCATGCAGGTCGAGGAGGACGAGCACTTCCTCACGACCCGCCAGGAGGCCAAGAACAAGATCGCCGTCCTGTGCGGTGGCCGTGCCGCCGAGGAGATCATCTTCGGCGAGATGACGAGTGGTGCAAGCAACGATATCGAGAAGGCGACCTCCATCGCCCGCGCCATGGTCACCCAGCTCGGCATGAGTGACAAGTTTGGCATGGTGGCTCTCGGCCAGCAGCGTAACCGTTACCTGGGCGGCGGCGCCGAGCTCACCTGTTCGGAGGGAACCGCGCAGCAGATCGATGCGGAGGTCCAGCGCCTGGTCGAGGAAGGCCATCAGACCGCCCTTAACACGCTTAAGGCCCATCGCTTCAAGCTGCATGAGATTGCCCACTATCTCCAGAAGAAGGAGACGATCACGGGCGAGGAGTTCATGAACATCTTCACGCGTGACGACGGTTTCGCGCCTACGCTTCCTAAGACTCAGGAATAGGTGATGGGGCTCCCCAGGTCATGTGCCGGGGAGCCCCTGCGCTATTAACGTCCGGGACGTCATCTATGATGGTATCCGGGCGTTATTTTGTTGGATCGATCGAGAGACATGAAGGAGGCGACGTGGGAGCAGGCGCAAGCAAGAGGGATGTGGGGCTCGATCTTTTTAGGTCCGTGGCGATGTTTGCCGTCGTCGCGGTTCACGCCGTTCCGTATCTCGGAGTCGTGTGCGGCGCCGATGTTACCGAGGGTCTCGCGAAGCTCTTCCTTCTCTGCGATCCGGTGTTCTTCGCCCTCTCGGGCTATTTCGCAATCCGGCCGCTCAAGGGAACGTTGCGCGACTATTACCTTGGTAAGTTCGTGAGCGTTGTCGTGCCGATTATCGTCTATTCCGTCGTGGCCTATGCCTTTGCGGCGAGGTTTGGCTATCTAGGCGCTCTGGGGCTTGACGGGGACGCTTCCTCCGCCGTTTCCCCCGCGGGCTACCTCGCTTTCGCCTCGAGCATCATCTCTGGCGCGTGGTGGTTCGTCCCCGTTCTCATGCCGATGCTCCTGGGTGCCCCGTTCCTGTTCGTCATGTTTGAGGCCCTGAGCGGCTCGCAGCTCAGGCTGCTCGTCAAGGTCGTTATCGTGCTCTCCCTTTGGGGCGTCGCCTGCGATCTCGTTGCCTCACTTTCTGCGTTTGGCGTGACCTGGGCGCCCGACCTCTCCTCGACCCTGCTTCACCTCATTCCGGCGCGCATGGAGCCGCTCTTTGGATACCCGCTCTTCTTCTGCATGGGGTATGCGCTCCGTCGCCTTGGACCGGTCACGGCGAGCGAAGCCCGCAACCACGCCCTTCTCCTCGGTCTTCTCTTCTGGGTTGGCGACGCCCTCCTCGCGCAGTTCGGCTTTGAGCGCTCCAACCCCAGCCATCTTTGGGTTTTCTCCACAGTGGGAGCGTTCGTGCTTGCGGCGAGGGTACGCGTGAGGGGCTCCCGCGCAACGCGTTTCATAGAATGGACGAGTCGTCGCAGCTATTCGATCTATCTCTTTCAAGCCGCTGCTATCGTGCTCGTCTTTGGGCATGCCGACCTTGCGGCTTTTGATGGGACCACGCGCGTCTGCCTCTGGCTGGTGGCGACCTTTGCCTCGTACGCGCTCTCCTGGTGCGCGGCATCCGTTCTTGACACCGTACTTCTCGCTCCCATTCAACGTTGCCTCAAACAAGCCTTCGGGATAGCTGACGCTCGGCAGGTATCAACTAAGGCTAACTAATTAGTAGAAAATACTTATTGATATCTAGTCGCAATTGGATATACTACTAATTAGCTCACATAAGGAAGGAGGGGACATGGCAGCAAGAAACACGGTCCAGAAGACCATCATTCGTGACGCGCTTGTCGAACTTGCTAATCATCCCACGGCGGATGAGGTCTATGAGGCCGTTCATGCCACGCATCCCTCCATCAGCAGGGCAACGGTCTTTCGCACGCTTTCGAGGCTCTCGGATGAGGGAGTGGCGCTGCGCGTCAGAATCAACAATGGCGCGGATCACTTCGATCACCAGACCTTCCCGCACTATCACGTTCACTGCGTCGAATGCGGCAGGGTGGATGACGTGATAATGCCCGCCGTTGACGATCCAGCGCTTCTCGACGAGAGGGCGTCTGCCGTATCTGGGTACGCTGTGAGTGGACACGAGCTTCAGTTCGACGGCGTGTGTCCGGCTTGCCAGAAGGCGCATGAGGTTGCCTCGTCCCAGGTGAGTGAAGCTTAGACATCTCGGTCAGCAATGGCCGTCATGCATAGGAGAGGATGGCGGTGCCTGGGAGCGCCGACACAACAAAGGAGGATCATATGGATAAGTGGGTTTGCAAGGTCTGCGGTTACATCTACGAGGGCGCCGAGCCGCCCGCGGAGTGCCCGGTCTGCCACGCTCCGGCCAGCGCTTTCGAGAAGGTCGAGGGTGAGCTTACCCTCGCCGCCGAGCACGAGTACGGCATCTATGACAAGACCGTCAAGGACAACCCTGAGATCTCTGACGAGGACAAGGCCTACATCCTCGAGCAGCTTAAGGCCAACTTCACCGGCGAATGCTCTGAGGTCGGTATGTACCTCTGCATGGCCCGCATCGCTCACCGCGAGGGCTACCCTGAGGTCGGTCTCTACTGGGAGAAGGCCGCCTACGAGGAGGCCGAGCACGCCGCCAAGTTCGCGGAGCTCCTTGGTACCGAGCTTGAGCCGAACATGAAGGCCACCACGAAGGACAACCTTGCTTGGCGCGTTGACTGCGAGTTTGGTGCCACCCAGGGCAAGTTCGAGCTTGCCTCCTGCGCCAAGAAGAACGGCCTCGACGCCATTCACGACACCGTCCACGAGATGGCTCGTGACGAGGCCCGTCACGGCAAGGCCCTCAAGGGCCTGCTTGAGCGCTACTTCGGCTAATGCCGGGCAAGAGCAAAAAGAGCTCATCCAAGTCCAAGCCCTCGGGGCCGGTGCCTTGCGCCGTGCTCTGGGGGCTTGGCCCTGATTCGGAGCGTGGCGCGGCCGTGCGCTCCGTGCTTCGCGAGATGGGCCTCGTCTGTCGCACGGCTATGCCTGAGCGTCTCGGTGATCCTGCGGGAGCTTTCGCCCGCCTCCCGGCGATGAGGCCGCGCCCCGTGCCCTATGCGGGCCCGATGCCGGCAGGGGAGTTCGTTCTCCTTTGCGGCCTCACCCAGCCCCAGGTGGAGGAGTTCTGCGCGCGCTGCCGCGAGGAGGATTGCGTCGTGGGTGCCAAGGCCGCCCTCACGCGTGAGAATCGCATCTGGCCCCTCGTCCGTCTCATTGAGGCCGTCAAGGCCGAGCATGCGGCCATGACGGGAGAAGGTTCCGCGACTTCCTAAAGCGAGCCTCATCGCCCGTCGAATACGTGCTAAGATATCCCTTCGAAAAGCTGTGATGGGGAAGAGTAACCTGGTCACTGTGGCATAGAGCGAGCGGGGACGGTGGGAGCCCGCAGTCACACCCAAGCGAAAATCACCCCGGAGCTGCGGCCCAAACAGGCGCGCGTAAGCGTTGTCCCCAGTAGGCGTCGCCGGAATGGTCCCCGTGACGGGCCAGCCGAGTAAGGCGAGTTCCTCGCCCGCTGGGTGGTTAAGCGAAACGTCACGGCGCAAGCCGTATCCAGGCGCTTCGTCCCGGCGGTCGGGGCGGGCGCTTTTTTCGTGCGCATTTCACGCGCGCGGGCGCTTGGCTGATGTGGGCAAATGCCCGCGAAAGGAGTTTTTGCAGGTGGCAAACGAGTACAAGCAGACGATGAACCTCCCGAGTACGAGCTTCCCGATGAGGGCGAGCCTCGCTGCCCGCGAGCCCGAGCGCCTCAAGGCCTGGAACGACAACAAGGTCTATGAGCTGGCGCGCAAGAAGAACGAGGGTCACGACAAGTTCGTCCTGCACGATGGCCCTCCGTACGCTAACGGCCCGATCCACATCGGCCACGCCATGAACAAGATCTCGAAGGACATCATCAACCGCTACTGGTCGATGATGGGCCGCGACGTCCCCTACGTTCCCGGCTGGGACTGCCATGGCCAGCCCATCGAGCACAAGGTGGAGGAGAAGGTCGGCACCGCAAAGTTCAACGAGATGCCCACCTCTGAGATCCGCGAGATGTGCAACGAGTTCGCTGTCGAGAACATCGAGCTCCAGAAGGCCGGCTTCCGTCGCCTTGGCGTCCTCGGTGACTGGGACAATCCCTACCTCACGCTCTATCACCAGCACGATGCCGCTGACATCGAGGTCTTCAAGAAGATGTTCGACAAGGGCATGGTCTACCGCGGCCACAAGCCCGTCCACTGGTGCTCTCACTGCCACACGGCCCTCGCCGAGGCAGAGATCGAGTACGGAGACGAGGTCAGCCCTGCCATCTTCGTGCGCTTCGAGATGACGACCGTCCCCGCCGGCCTCGAGGCCTGGGCGGGCAAGCTGTTCGTCGACATCTGGACCACCACCCCGTGGACCCTCCCTGCGGATGACGCTGTCATCCTGCACCCGGAAGCCTCTTACGTCGCCGTCATCCACGACGGCCACGCCGAGCTCATGGCCCAGTCCCTGGTCGAGCGCGACTGCGCGAAGTTTGGCTATGGCGACGTCGAGCTCGTCCTCGGCGAGGACGGCGAGCCCTGGAGCATGACGGGCACCGAGCTCTGCCACAACAAGTACAAGCAGCCGATCTTTGGCGACCAGGGCATCGAGGGCGAGTTCATCTACGCTGACTACGTTACGCTCGACGACGGCACCGGCATCGTCCACGCCGCTCCCGGACACGGCGTTGACGACTACCTCGCCGGCCAGAAGTTCGGCATCCCCGTGGTCATGCCCGTCGACGACGACGGCCGCTTCTACGTTGGCGACACCATGGGCACCGGCGGCCCGTGGTCTGGTCTCGAGGTCAACGAAGCCAACCCGAAGATCATCGCCTGGCTTGACGAGCGCGGCATGCTGATCCTCCACGAGGACATCAACCACAGCTATCCGCACTGCTGGCGCTGCCACCAGCCCGTGCTCTTCCGCGCCACTGACCAGTGGTTCATCTCCATGGACAAGACCGGCCTTCGCGAGGAGGCTCTCGACACCATCGAGAACAAGGTCGCTTGGTACCCCGAGCACGCCAAGAACCGCATCGGCGCGATGGTTGAGGGCAGGCCTGACTGGTGCATCTCCCGTCAGCGCAACTGGGGCGTGCCCATTCCGAGCTTCACCTGCGAGGACTGCGGCGAGACCGTCATGAACGACGCCACGCTCGACGCGGTCATCAAGCTCTTCCACGAGAAGGGCTCCGACGCCTGGTTCACGGACGCTCCCGAGTCCTACCTCGGCGATGCCTGCGTCTGCCCCAAGTGCGGCGGTCACCACCTCAAGCCCGGCAAGGACATCCTCGACGTCTGGTGGGACTCCGGCGTTTCCTGGAGGGCTGTCTGCGAGTTCCGTGACGAGCTCCAGTATCCGGCGGACATGTACCTCGAGGGTTCTGACCAGCACCGCGGCTGGTTCCAGAGCTCGCTGTTGACCTCGCTCGGCGCGAACGACGTCGCCCCATTTAAGGCTGTCGTCTCCCAGGGCTTCACGCTCGATGGCCAGGGTCGCAAGATGAGCAAGTCGCTCGGCAACGTCATCGACCCGAACAAGGTCTGCGACGAGATGGGAGCTGACATCCTGCGCCTTTGGGTCGCCTCCACCGACACGAGCCACGACGTCGCCGTCGACCACGAGATTCTCGCGCGCACCTCTGACGCCTACCGCCGCTTCCGCAACACCTTCCGCTTCCTCCTCGGCGAACTCGAGGGCCAGTTCGATCCCGAGCGCGACCTCGTGCCGGTCTCCGAGATGGAGGAGTATGACCGCCTCGTGCTGGCTCGCGCCTGCGAGATGCACGAGAAGGTCAGCGAGGCCTACGCCGGATACCGCTTCTACCAGGTCTATCGTGCGCTCTATGACTTCGTCGTCACCGAGCTCTCCAACGGCTACCTGAACGCCACGAAGGATCGCATGTACTGCGACGCTCCTTCCGCCAAGACCCGCCGCAGCGTCCAGACCTGCTGGTACTACCTGCTCGAGATGCTCCTTCGCGATCTCCAGCCGATCCTGTCGTTCACCTGCGACGAGGTCATGGAGCACCTCCCGGCCTCCGCTCGCGACGGCCAGAAGTTCGCCGCTCTCCTCGATTGGTGGACGGCTCCTCTCGCCCACGACGAGGTCGAGGCCCTGCTGCCCGCCTACAACGCCATGCTTGAGGCTCGCGGTGCCTACACCAAGGCCAACGAGGCCGCCCTCGCCTCTGGTGTCGTCACCGAGAAGACCAGTCAGGCCACGCGCTGCGTCCTGACGCTCCCGGCGGAGTCCTACGAGCTCCTCAAGGGCTCCGAGGCTCTCCTCGCTGAGGCCTTCGTCTGCTCTGAGGTCGAGCTCGCCTCTGGCGACGAGCTCGCTTGCGAGGTCCTTCCTGCTCACGGCGAGAAGTGCCCGCGTTGCTGGAACTGGCGTCCGCTCGGTGCCGACGGTCTGTGCTGCCGTTGCAGCGAGGCCGTTGCCGAGGCCGCCGCGAAGGCGGAGTAGCCTTGACGGGCTCTCGTCGCATAGCTGCGTTTGCAGGGGTCGCCGCCTGCGCCGTCGCGCTTGACCAGGTCACCAAGGCCTGGGCGCGCGAGGCGCTGGCCGGCGGCCCCGTGCCCTTCATTCCCGGCGTGCTTGATTTCTCCCTCGTCATGAACACGGGCGCGGCATTCTCGATCGGCTCTGGTTCAACCTGGGTCTTCGTCGTGCTTGCCGTCGCCATCTGCCTGGGTCTTGCCATCTGGGTCGCTCGCGAGCACGAGATGCCCGCCTCACTTGTCTGCGCGCTTGGCGCCGTTGCAGGCGGGGGAGTGGGCAATCTCATCGACCGCGTGGTGGCAGGCCGCGTGACTGACTTCTTCTGCACGACTTTCATCGACTTCCCGGTCTTTAACGTCGCCGATATCTTTGTCACCTGTGGCGTAGTCATTGCCTTCGTGCTTGCCTGGCGCTGGGATGCCGCTCGCGAGGCGGAGGATGACTCGGGTGCCGCCAACACCGCGTCGAATGCCGAGAACACGCGCGAGGAGAATTAGCATGGCGCAGCGCATAGTCGACCTTCTTGTGGGGCCGGAGTCCGATGGCTGCCGCCTTGACGCGTTTCTTGCGACGGGCGAGGGCATGCCGTCTCGATCTGCCTGCTCAAAACTCGTGGAACAGGGCCTCGTCACGATCAATGACACGCCAGCGACCTCGAAGAGCGAGAAGGTCCTTCTCGGAGACAGGGTGCGCGCCACGGTTGATGACCCCGAGCCCCTCGTGCCCGAGGGAGGCCTCGCGCCCAACCCCTACATCGACCTCGACATCCGTTATGAGGACGATCACCTCATCGTGCTCTCCAAACAGCCGGGTCTCGTCTGTCACCCTAGTCCTGGTCACGTTGATGACACCCTCGCGAACGCCCTCGTCGCCCACTGCGGGCTTGCTCACCTGGGGACGCTTCAGGGTGATGACCGTCCAGGCATCGTCCACCGCCTCGACATGGATACTTCCGGTCTCATGCTCGCCGCCAAGGACGACTCAACTCAGAAAGCGCTCCAGGACCTCATCCGCCTGAGGACTCTCGACCGCCGCTATGTCACGCTGGTCTGGGGTTATGTCGCCGCGGATTCGGGCACCATCGACACGGGCATCGCGCGCTCCACGCGCGATCGCATCCGCATGGCCGTCTCTGACGAGCCCGGTGCGCGTGAGGCGATCACGACCTTCCGTGTTCTCGAGCGTTTCGAGGCGGCGCGTCGCGACGAGGGCTACACGCTGCTCGAGTGCCATCTCTACACCGGCCGCACGCACCAGATTCGCGTTCACATGCGTCATATCAACCACCAGGTTATCGGCGACCCGCTCTATGGGCGTGGCGACCTTGCCCAGAATCTTGGTCTCACGAGGCAGTTCCTGCACTCGTGGAGCGTCTCTTTTGCGCACCCCGTGTCCGGAGAGACCGTAGAGCTTCGCGACACACTCCCTAATGACCTCGCAGCTGTACTAGAATCGCTCGAAGGTCGTTCGATGGGCCGCACCGAGGCGGGGGAGGGCATTTGCCCCATGCTCCTTGGGCGTGCCTAACACTCGTTTGGCCATGGTCGCATAAGCATTCGATTCGAGCGAGAGGCCGTTTTGGAACTCAATCGTCTGGGTATCACGCCCATTGTGGTCTTCAACTTCATCATTTGGTGCTTCTTCACCTTCGCGTACTTCTACCAGTTCGTCTACATCCTCGTGACGTGGAGGCGCGGAGAGGTCAAGCTCCCGGAGGCAAAGAAGAACCATCGCTATGCCTTCTTCATCGCCGCGCACAACGAGGAGAGCGTCATCGCAAACCTCGTGCGTTCGATCAAGGCTCAGGACTACCCCTCTGAGCTCATCGACACCTTCGTGGTGGCAGACGCCTGCACTGACAACACCGCGGAGGAGGCAAGGCGAGCCGGCGCCATAGTCTATGAGCGTAATGACCTCGCCCGCAAGGGTAAGAGCTGGGTTCTTGACTACGGCTTTGCCAGGGTCCTTGAGGAGTATCCCGGTAAGTACGAGGCCTTCTTCGTCTTCGACGCGGACAATCTCCTGTCTCCTACCTACGTGACGGAGATGAACAAGGTATTTGACCAGGGCTACCTCGTGGCCACGAGCTACCGCAACTCCAAGAACTTCGACTCGAGCTGGATTAGCTCAGCCTATGCGCTGTGGTTCCTCCGCGAGGCTAAGTTCCTCAACAACTCACGCATGCTCTGCGGTACGGGCTGCGCCATCTCCGGCTCCGGCTGGATGGTCTCGTCACGCATCATCCAGGGCATGAACGGCTGGGACTTCCACACCCTCACTGAGGACATCCAGTTCTCGACGTTCTGCGCCGCCAACGGCATCCGCATTGCATACGCCCCGGCCGAGTTCTATGACGAACAGCCGATTGACCTCAAGAGCTCCTGGACCCAGCGCATGCGTTGGACTAAGGGCTTCTACCAGGTATTCTTCTCGTATGTGGGAGACCTGTTCCGTGGCGTCGGCAAGAAGCGCTTCGGTTCCTATGACATGCTGATGACCATCGCGCCGGGCAACATCCTGACGCTCGTCTCTGCCTTCGTGAACACGGTCTATCTCGTCATCGGTGGTCTAAGCCACGGCTTCCTTGCCACGCAGAACGAGCTTTCCATGGCTGTGGGCTCGCTCATGATGACGTTCGGCTCGATGTACGTGACGTTCTTCGTTCTCGCCGTCATCACGACGATTTCTGAGCGCAAGCACATCATCTGCCGCAAGGAGCGTCGCTGGCGCATCTTTACGAACCTCTTCACCTTCCCGCTGTTCATGATGACCTACATCCCCATCTGCATCGCGGCCCTCTTCAAGAAGGTCGAGTGGGTTCCCACCAAGCACACGGTTTCCATCTCCATGGATCAGATCAACGCCGCCGAGAACTCATAGAACCCCTGCTACATTGGTTCATTGCGTGGCCATGCGTTCGCTCCAACCGGGCGTTCGTGTGGCCACGCTTTCTTTATGCGTTGCGTGTTTGCGCTTGCGGCGTGCACCACCTGAAAAAGGGACAGTCCCTTTTTCAGGTGGTGCACGCGTCGCGTGCCAATTTGCGTGGCAGTCGGCGACTTTCGTTCGCGCGTTGTGCGACCTGCCAAAAGGTTAGGTCCCCTGAATTAGATAGTGGTAGCAAGCCATCGGTATCAGACGTTACAATTGTCAAGATTGAGTCGGCATACGGCCAGCGGACTCCCGTCCGCGGCAATAGACAGATTGGGAGAGCATACATGGCAACGTTCTTCGAGGGCGAATCGCACACTTTCTCTGAGTACCTGCTCGTACCTGGCTATTCTTCTTCTGAGAACATCCCGGCTAACGTCTCCCTTAAGACGCCCCTCTGCCGCTACAAGGCCGGCGAGGAGCCGAGGGTCACGCTGAACATCCCCATGGTCTCCTCCATCATGCAGGCCGTTTCCGGCGAGCGCATGGGCATCGCCCTCGCCACCGAGGGTGGCATGAGCTTCATCTACGGCTCCCAGACCCCCGAGGCCGAGGCCGCCATGGTCAAGGCCGTCAAGGACTACAAGGCCGGCGTTGTCGTGTCTGACTCCACGCTCACGCCTGAGATGACGATGGAGCAGGTCATGCGCCTCAAGGAGCAGACCGGCCACTCCACCATGCCCGTGACCGAGGACGGCTCGCCCCACGGCAAGCTCCTCGGTATCGTTACGAGCCGCGACTACCGTCCCTCCCGCGATGACCACCAGGCCAAGGTCGCCACGTTCATGACCCCGCGCGAGCAGCTCATCGTCGGCACCGAGGAGACGACCCTCAAGGTCGCCAACGACATCATTTGGGACAACAAGCTCAACGCCCTTCCCATCGTCAACGCCGATGATTGTCTCGTTGGCATCGTCTTCCGTAAGGACTATGACTCTCACAAGTCCAACCCGGACGAGCTGCTTGATGCTCACAAGCGCTATATGGTCGGCGCTGGCATCAACACCCGTGACTACGCCACCCGCGTGCCCCTGCTTCTCGAGGCTGGCGCCGATGCCCTCTGCATCGACTCTTCCGAGGGCTTCTCCGAGTGGCAGAAGCTCACGATCGATTGGATCCGCGAGAACTACGGCGAGGACGTCATCGTCGGCGCCGGTAACGTCGTTGACGCCGATGGCTTCCGCTACCTCGCCGAGTGCGGCGCTGACTTCGTCAAGGTTGGCATCGGCGGCGGCTCCATCTGCATCACCCGCGAGACCAAGGGCATCGGCCGTGGCCAGGCCACTGCCCTTATCGACGTCTGCCGCGCCCGTGACGAGTACTTCGAGGAGACCGGCATCTACGTTCCCGTCTGCTCCGACGGCGGTATCGTCTATGACTACCACATGACCCTCGCCCTCGCCATGGGTGCGGACTTCATGATGCTCGGCCGCTACTTTGCCCGCTTCGACGAGAGCCCGACCAACCGCGTGAACGTCAACGGCCAGTACATGAAGGAGTACTGGGGCGAGGGTTCTGCCCGCGCTCGCAACTGGCAGCGCTATGACCTCGGTGGTGCCGCGAAGCTTTCCTTCGAGGAGGGCGTCGACTCCTACGTGCCGTACGCCGGCTCGCTGAAGGATGGCGTCAACATGACCATCTACAAGATCAAGTCCACGATGTGCAACTGTGGTGCCAACAGCATCAAGGAGCTACAGGAGAAGGCTCGACTAACGCTAGTCAGCTCGACTTCCATCGTCGAGGGTGGCGCTCACGACGTCGTCCTCAAGGACCGCACCCAGTCTGTGTCCTATAACTAGGACCACGTAGAATCGTTTCTGTGGCGCCGTCCTTCGAGGAAGAGGGGCGGCGCTTTTTGTTGTGGGGAGACGTGGCGGCGCTCGGATCGCGGGCAATCTGTTCGCCGTGGTAACCATTTGGATAACCGGGCGTTTTCCGCGATCTCCTTATTGTCAGTAAAGCTGTTACTATTTAGCAGTTATCCGCTTGTATCCATGGAGGGCACGTACGATGTGCGACGAGAAGACTAACGATAGGTACGAGTTCCCCGCCTATGACGCTCAGGCCATTGAGGAGAAGTGGCAGCGCGTCTGGGCCGAGGAAGGCACCTACAAGACCGACGAGGATCCCAGCAAGCCCAAGAAGTACGTGCTGGAGATGTTCCCGTACCCTTCCGGTGACCTTCACATGGGTCACGCCCGCAACTACACCATCGGCGATGCCATGGCTCGCCAGGCTCGCATGCGCGGCTTCGACGTGCTTCACCCCATTGGATTCGACGCCTTTGGCCTTCCCGCGGAGAACGCGGCTATCAAGCACAACACCCAGGCTGGCAAGTGGACGTACCAGAACATGGATAATGCCCTCGCCACCATGCGCCGCATGGGCTTCTCCTATGACTACGACCGTCTCGTCCGCACCTGTGATCCCGAGTATTACAAGTGGGGCCAGTGGATGTTCCTCAAGATGTGGGAGAAGGGTCTTGCCTATCGCGCCACATCTCCGGTGAACTGGTGCCCCAAGTGCCAGACGGTCCTCGCCAACGAGCAGGTCGTCGATGGCAAGTGCTGGCGTTGCGGCTCCGTGCCCGAGAAACGCGAGCTCTCCCAGTGGTACCTCAAGATCACTGACTATGCGCAGGAGCTCCTTGACGACCTCGACAAGCTCGAGGGCTGGCCTGAGAACGTCAAGGCCCAGCAGCGCAACTGGATCGGCCGTTCCGAGGGCGCGGAGATCGACTTCACCCTTGCCGCCGAGGACGGCGTGACGCCCACTGATCGCAAGATCACCGTCTTCACCACCCGCGCCGACACCCTCTTCGGCGTCTCGTTCTTCCTGCTTCCGCCCGAGAGCCCGCTTGCCGCGGAGCTTGTCGCCGGCACCGAGCACGAGGCTGCCTTCAAGGAGCTCAAGGCCGCCACGGAGAAGGTCTCCAACGTCGACCGCCAGGGCTCTGAGCGCGAGAAGCACGGCATCTTCACCGGCCGTTATGTCATCAACCCGATCAACGGCCGCCCGGCCCCCATCTGGGTCGCAGACTACGTCCTCATGGACTATGGCACCGGTGCCGTCATGGGCGTGCCCTGCGGCGACCAGCGCGACTTCGACTTCGCCAAGAAGTACGGCCTCGAGATCGCGCCGATCATCTGCGAGAAGGACGACCCCCTCTACGAGGAGCTCAAGGACGAGCGTGAGCTTCGCGTCACGTCCGTCGACTGGGACCACGCCATGGTCGCCGAGGGTTACCTCGTCCAGTCCGGCGAGTTCACCGGCCTCAAGGGCGGCAAGCACTCTGAGGCAGTGGACGCCATCCTCGGCTGGCTCTCCGAGCGCGGCCTTGGCCGTGCGAAGGTCCAGTTCCGTCTCCGCGACTGGCTCATCAGCCGTCAGCGCTACTGGGGCAACCCCATCCCGATGATCCACTGCGACTGCTGCGGCGACGTCCCCGTCCCGTATGACCAGCTGCCGGTCACCCTGCCCGAGAACCTCGACCTTGGTGCCGGCGAGACCCTCGCCGAGTACGCCCCCTTCTATGAGACGACGTGCCCCAAGTGCGGTAAGCCCGCGAAGCGCATCACGGACACGATGGACACCTTCACGTGCTCCAGCTGGTACTACCTGCGCTATTGCGATCCGCACAATACCGAGCTCCCGTTCTCCAAGGAGTCGGTTGATCGCTGGATGCCCGTCGACAACTACATCGGCGGCATCGAGCACGCGATCCTCCACCTTCTCTATAGCCGCTTCTGGACCAAGGTCCTTCGCGATCTCGGCATGATTGACGCCGACGAGCCCTTCACCAACCTGCTCTGCCAGGGCATGGTCAAGGACGAGAACGGTGAGACCATGTCCAAGTCCAAGGGCAACGTCGTGCCGCCCTCCAGCGTCATCGGGCCCTTCGGCGCGGACACCATGCGCCTCGTTATCCTCTTCATCGCCCCGCCCGAGAAGGACTTCGATTGGGACGAGAAGGCCGTTGCCGGCGCCAATCGCTTCATCAAGCGCGCCTGGTCGATCGTATGGCAGCTCTCCGAGGGCGCCCAGGCTGGTGACTTCGACCACACGAAGCTCGATGGCCAGGCGGCCGAGCTCTTCCGCACGCTCAACGGCCTTGGCGCCCGTTGCACGGCCGACTATGATCGCGGCCAGTTCAACACCGCCATCTCCGCGGTCATGGAGATCGTGAACGCCGCGAGCAAGTACCTCATCGAGACCCCGGCCGATGAGCGCAACCACGAGCTGGACTATCGCGTCGCCCACGACATCGTGGCGATTCTCGCACCCATCTGCCCGCACTGGGCCGAGGAGCTCTACCACGAGGCCCTGCACCTCACCGGCTCCGTCTACAACGAGCCGTGGCCGGAGTTCGACGTCGAGCTCTCTCGCGCCGACACCGTCGAGATCGCCGTTCAGGTCATGGGCAAGGTTCGTGCCCGCGTGAATGTCGCCGCTGACGCCAGTCGCGAGGACCTTGAGAAGGCCGCCCTTGAGGCCGTCGCCTCCCAGATCGAGGGCAAGACCGTTCGCAAGGTCGTCGTCGTTCCCGGCAAGCTCGTCAACGTCGTCGCCAATTAGTCCGTCTATGCGGGGCGCTTCTTGCGCCCCGCCGTCATGTTATGAGGTGAGGTCGGTCATGAAGTGTCCGCATTGCGGTCGTGACCTTGGTGAAGGTCTGCTTCCCACTCGCTGTCCCGGTTGCGGGAGCGCCTTGTCTGGCGCCAAGAGGGGGCATAGGGCCAATCGTCACGAGCAGCGCGCGTCCGCCGACCTCGCCGCCGCCTCTCGCAGGAGTGTCGAGGGCCTTTCCGGCATGGGCGCGGGCCGTCGCTCTCGCGGGGAGACGGGCAAGCGCGTCGCTCGTCTTTTCCTTGGCTTTCTGCTGGTCGCGGTGTTCTGCTGCCTGGTCTTCTTCATGGCCTATCGCGCCGAGCTCATTGGCGGCAGGACAATCCCCAACGTCGTCGGCTCTGGCACCGAGCAGGCGACTTCTCGCCTCTCTGACAAGGGCTTTAACGTCGGGGTGAACGAGGTGGAGTCGACCGAGCAGCTAACCGGTCGCGTTATCTCGACCAACCCGCCCGCCGGCACGCGTGCCGACAAGGGCTCGACCGTGACCATCGACGTTGCGAAGAACCCCGAGACAGCGGCTGCGAGCGATGCCCCGGTAACAGCCGAGGAGTCCGTCACGGAGGCGGGGGAGTAGCGCTTCTCTTGCGAGTGGCGTCTCTTTTGCCTGACGAGGACACTCCGGAGGCTCCGGTGCGAATCGCTTTTCCACCGATCCACATCTGAGCAAGGTTTCGCGAGGAGGATGCGAGTTGTGTGCTCGACTTGTGACATATCTGCACACATAAAATGCATCTTGACGTGTTACCTGCCTGTTTATTAAACTGTCACCGATAAGAGTACTTGATTGAGGGATGTGGGGTGGAGTTTTCGCCCCGCATCTCTTTGTGTGTAAGCGGGGGTTATACGCTCCGCGCTAGGAAGGAGGGTCACATGGCAGAGGACAAGGCCGCGGCAATCCTCGACGTCCTCGAGGTCGCTGGCGCCCAGCATGGCATCGACGTCGTTGACGTGGAGGTCGTTGGCGCCACCAAGGCCCCTACGGTTCGCGTCCGCATCGACTGGGCCTATGACCCGGAGAACGCGGAGGGGGGCACCATCTCGCTCGATGACGTCGCCGCTCAGACCGAGTGGGTCTCCGAGGTCCTCGACGCGTTCGATCCGTTCGCCGGCTCCTACACCCTCGAGGTGAGCTCGCCGGGTCTCGATCGCCCGCTTCGTCGCGAGAGCGACTTTGAGCGCTTCGCTGGCGAGACCGTCGCCCTCACGACGACTGCGGTCGAGGGCCGTCGCCGTTTCTCCGGCAAGCTTGTTGGCATCCGTGACGGCTCCGTCGTCATCGCCGATGACGAGGGTGAGGTCGAGATTCCCCTCTCCGAGGTGCGTCGCTGCACCATCAAGCCCACCTTCGAGAAGGGTGAGAAGAAGTCCTTCGACAAGCCCAAGAAGGGCAAGGCGCAGAAGGCCTAACGGCTTTCGTTCGCGGGTTTGCCCGTTTCGCACTCAGTTTGGATACGAATGGCCTAGAGCCATATGAGAGATAACCAGGAAGGAACGCACATGGCATCTGAGATGATGGAAGCCCTGATGATGCTCTGCCAGGAGAAGCACATCGACGAGCTCTACCTGCTCGACCGCCTCGAGCAGTCGCTCGCCGCGAGCTACGCCAACGTCATGCACCTCGACTTCGGCGCCAAGGTCACCATTGACCGCACCACCGGCAAGATCTACGTCTACAAGCTCATCCCGAAGGATGACTCGATGGACGAGGAGGGCAACTACACCGAGTTCGACGAGGTCGACGTTACGCCTAAGGACACGAGCCGCATCGCCGCGCAGCACGCCAAGGCCGAGATCAACGCCATCGTCCGCAACGCCGCTCGCGAGCAGATCTACGAGGAGTTCTCCGCTCGCGTCGGTGACATCATCACCGGTACCGTCCTCCAGTCCACGCCTGACTTCACGATCGTCAAGATTCGCGAGGGCGTCGAGGCCGAGCTCCCGCACTTCGATCGCAAGCGTCACCCGGAGGAGCGCAACGAGCGTCCGGCTGGCGAGCGCTACAGCCACAACCAGCGCATCAAGGCCGTCATCATCGACGTCCGCGACCCGAACGCCACCGTGCAGCCCGTCCGCGGCGAGCACTCCCGCCCGTCCATCGTCGTGAGCCGCACCCACCCGGAGCTCCTCCGTCGCCTCTTCGAGCTCGAGGTCCCCGAGATTTACGACGGCGTCGTCGAGGTCCGCTCCATCGCTCGTGAGGCCGGTGTCCGCTCCAAGGTCGCCGTCTCCTCCCTCGATGACCGCCTCGATCCGGTCGGTGCCTGCGTCGGCCCCAAGGGCAGCCGCGTGCGCACCGTCGTGGGCGAGCTCCGTGGCGAGCGTGTCGACGTCGTCCTGTGGAGCGACGACCCGGCTCGCTGCGTCGCCAACGCGCTCTCCCCGGCGAAGGTCTCCCGCGTCCTGTTTGACGAGGACACCAACTACGCCACCGTCATCGTCCCGGATGACCAGCTGTCCCTCGCCATCGGCAAGGAGGGTCAGAACGCCCGCCTCGCCGCTCGCCTGACCGGCATGCACATCGACATCAAGAACGAGTCGCTCGCCGCCGGCATGCTCGAGGGCATCTCCGCGCCTTCTGCCGAGCCCGAGGACCTCATCGACGTCGACGAGGCTCATCGCTGCGAGTATGTCGGCGCCAACGGTGTCCGCTGCCGCAACATGGCTCGCCCCAACTCCCGCTACTGCGGCGTCCACGAGGCCATTGCCCTTGCCGGCGACGACGTCGAGGTCTCCGACGACCCGGACTCCCTGATTTAGGACGCTCGAGCCCAGACGGCTCACTTGACTTGAAACCCCGCGGGCAAGACCCGCACTGATTGCCCGCACAGGAAGGTAGGTCACATGGCAAAGACCCGCGTACATGACCTTGCCAAGGAATTTGGCATGACGAGCAAGGAGATGCTCGGCCACCTCGCCGACATGAAGATCCCGGCGAAGTCCGCCTCGAGCACCCTCGAGGATGCCTACGTCTCGATGATTCGTAAGAAGATGGCTCCGATCCTCGAGGCCCGCGCCGCGGAGATCGAGGCTGCCAAGCAGGCCGAGGCCGAGGAGAAGGCCAAGGCCGAGGCCGAGGAGCGCGCCCGCGCCGAGGAGGAGCGTCTCGAGGCCGAGAAGCGCCGCGAGGCCGAGCGTGCCAAGGAGGCCGAGGAGCGTGCTCGCCTCGAGGCCGAGCGCAAGCGCAAGGAAGAGGAGCGCGCCGAGGCCGAGCGCAAGCGCAAGGAAGAGGAGGAGCGCAATCGCGTCCGCGACAACGCCCCCAAGTCCGTGCCTTCTATGACCAGCCTGCTCGACCAGATCGCCCAGCAGGAGCAGATCCTCAAGGCTCAGCGCGAGGAGCAGGCCGCCAAGAAGGCCGAGGCCGCCCCGAGCCGTGCCCGTCGCGGCAACCAGCACACCTCCGCGAAGAGCGCCCCCAAGGACGAGGGTCCCGCCACGCCCGAGAAGGCCGCCGCTGCGCGCGGTCGCGGCAAGCGCAAGGGTCACGCCGATGATGACGGCGAGGATCGCTACAGCCGCATGGCCAAGGCAGCCGAGGAGTACAACCGCGAGCGCGTCCTCGAGGAGGCTCGCGCGAGCGTCGAGGAGGCGTCCCGCGAGTCGACCGGCCGCCGCAAGAAGCGCAAGGAGCGCCGCCAGAAGCAGGCCGAGCAGGCCGCCAAGGAGCAGGCGATCGAGGAGGCCATCGCCAACGACCAGAACGTCGCCGAGATTGGCATGGTCAAGGTCCCGACTGGCTCCACCGTCGCCGAGCTCGCCGAGCTGCTCGACGTTCCCGCCTCTGACATCGTCAAGCGCCTGTTCCTCCTGGGCAGCCCGCTCACGATGACGCAGTCCATGTCCGACGACCTTATCGAGCTCGTCGCCGATGACCTCGGTCGCGAGGTCAAGGTCATGAGCAAGGAGGAGGAGAACTCCTTCACGTTCTACGACGATCCGGCTGACCTTCTCCCGCGTGCTCCCGTCGTGACTGTCATGGGCCACGTCGACCACGGCAAGACGTCGCTGCTCGACGCCATCCGCCACACCGGCGTTGCCAGCGGCGAGGCTGGCGGCATCACGCAGGCCATCGGTGCGTCCCAGGTCAAGATCGGCGACCGTACGATCACCTTCATCGACACCCCTGGTCACGAGACCTTCACCGCCATGCGTGCCCGTGGTGCCAAGGTGACGGACATCGTCATCCTGATCGTCGCCGCGGACGACGGCGTCATGCCCCAGACCGTCGAGTCGATCAACCACGCGAAGGCCGCCGGTGTGCCCATCATCGTGGCCGTCAACAAGATCGACAAGCCCGGCGCCAACCCCGACAGGGTCCGCCAGGAGCTCACCGAGTACGGCATCATCCCGGAGGAGTGGGGCGGACAGAACATGTTCGTCAACATCTCCGCGAAGAAGAAGATCGGCATCGATGAGCTTCTCGAGACCGTCCTTCTCCAGGCTGACGTTCTTGAACTCAAGGCCAACCCGAACACCTTCGCGTCCGGCAACGTCCTCGAGGCCAAGCTCGATCGCGGCCGCGGCTCCGTCGCCACGGTCCTCGTGACCCGCGGCACGCTCCACATCGGCGATTCCCTGGTTGCCGGCATGGCCTACGGCTCCGTCCGCGCCATGCTCGATCCGAAGGGCCGTCCGGTCACCGAGGCTGGCCCCTCTGACCCGGTCGAGATCCTCGGTCTCCAGAGCGTTCCTGCCGCCGGCGACGAGTTCCGCGTCTTCACCGAGGCCCGCGAGGCCCGCGCCCTCGCCGAGCAGCGCGCCCTCAAGGCCCGTATCGAGGAGCAGAACCGCGTCAAGCACGTCACGCTCGAGACACTCTTCTCCACGATGGAGGACGCCGAGGTCAAGGAGCTTAACCTCGTCATCAAGGCCGACGTCCAGGGTTCGATCGAGGCTCTTCAGGACTCCCTCGACAAGATGGACCAGTCCGAGGTCCGCATCAACACGATTCACTCCGCCGTCGGTGCCATCACCGAGACGGACGTCACCCTCGCCGACGCCTCCAATGCCATCATCATCGGCTTCGGCGTGCGTCCGGACGCCAAGGCTCGCTCCGCCGCTGAACACCAGGGCGTCGAGATTCGCTGCTACGACGTCATCTATAAGGCCCTCGAGGACCTCGATGCCGCCCGTATCGGCATGCTCAAGCCCACCGAGGTCGAGGTCTCCACGGGCATGGCGCTCGTCCTCGACACCTTCAAGGTTCCGAAGGTCGGCATTGCCGCTGGTGTCCGCGTCGAGGAAGGCGAGATCGCTGCTACCAACTCCGTGCGCCTCGTCCGTGACGGCATCGTCGTCTACAACGGCAAGATCGCGTCCCTGCGCCACTACAAGGAGGACGTCAAGACCCTCCGCAGCGGCCTCGAGGGCGGCATCGGCCTCGAGAACTTCCAGGACATCAAGCCTGGCGACCAGATCGAGGCCTACCGCATCGACGAGGTCGCGCGCACCGAGTAGCCTCGGGCGGGTATAACGCTAGTAACGTACCTGGGGCGGCCCAACGTGGGTCGCCCCTACTTGACCAAAGAAGGTGGAAACGATGAAGCAGAACTCCTCTTCGCGTAGGAACGGCGAGATTGCGCGTGAGAAGCTCGCCAGCATCCTCCTGTTCGAGATCTCCGACCCCGATCTCGAGCTTGTGACCCTCACTGGTTGCGAGGTGTCCGTCGACCGCTCCTTCGTTCGCGCCTACGTCTCCTGCGAGCCCGAGCGCTACGAGTCCGTCATGGCGGCACTGAATCGCGCCAAGGGTCGCCTCCGTTCGCTGCTTGGCCGTGCCCTCGGTTGGCGCGTGACCCCCGAGCTCGCCTTCTCTCTCGACACCACTACCGACGAGGCCGAGCGCATCGCCGTCGCCCTCGAGAACCGTCCTCCCACGATCGACGTCGAGAAGGACGAGTTCGGCTATCCCATCGTCGATGGCGCCGGGGACGATGAGGACGCCGATGGCGCTGATGATGTCGACGCTCTCGAAGAGGACGCTGAGGCTTAAACCATGAACGTAGGGGACGAGAAGGTCTTCTCAGAACAACGAGAGAAGTTCGCGCAGGTGGCGGCACTCATTGATGCTGCGACCGAGATTGTCATCTGCGCGCACACCAACCCGGACGGCGACGCCCTGGGTTCTGGCCTTGCGCTCGCGCAGCTCATCTCCCAGCACTGGGAGGGCAAGCACGTCACGAACCTGCTCGCAGACAACGACCCTGTGCCGCGCCTGTACCGCTTCCTCCCTGGGGCGGACTCCTTCGTTCGCGCAAGCGCGTATGAGGGCAACCCTGACCTCTTCATCATTGTCGACCTATCCGTTGCCTCGCGTTTGAATCAAGCCCAGGCGGTGCTCGAGCGCAGCGCTCATGTCGCGGTCCTTGACCACCATCCGTCCACGACGCCTTTCGGCGACGTTGCGCTCATTCGTCCTGACGCGGCCGCTGCCGGCGTGATCATCGCGGAGTTCGCGCTTGCGATGGGAGCCACGATCACTCCCGATATCGCCAACTGCCTGTTCTGCGCGATCGTGACGGATACGGGCCGCTTCCAGTACCAGAACGCGGATTCCGAGGCGTTCGAGTGCGCCAGCATGCTTGTGGATGCGGGCGCGTCGCCTTCGCTCATCTCGCTCAACGTCTATCAGAGCTTCAGGCTCGCCTACCTCCACCTCGAGAGCGTGGTCATGGGCAGGATTGTGACGTTCGAGCACGGGCGTATCGCCTACAGCTACGCCACGAGGAAGGACCTTGAGCGTACGGGCGCCTTGCCTGACGAGTGCGACGGCCTCATCGACGTCGTTCGTAGCGTCGAGGGTTCCGAGCTCGCCCTCTTCCTCAAGGAGACGCCGGACGGCCTCATTCGCGGCAACCTGCGCTCCAAGGGAGACCATGACATATCCGGCGTCGCGCGCGCCTTCGGGGGAGGTGGCCACAAAGCCGCGTCCGGCTTCACGACGGACATGGGCATCGATGCCACGCTCGCCGCGGTCCTGCCGCTCATGCGAGCCGTCCTCGCCGCGGGTCCCGGCGAGAGTCCCGGCCCCATCGCTCGACAGCTATCGTTGAACATCGACCGAGAGGCATAACGACACCTATGCGACGTGGCATATCTGCAATCAACGCCCTTCTCGCGGTTGACAAGCCGTGTGGCATGACCTCGCATGATGTGGTCTCCCGCGTGAGGCGCGCGCTCGGCGAGCGTCGCGTGGGGCATGCCGGCACGCTCGACCCGGACGCATCCGGCGTGCTCGTGGTTGGCGTGGGACAGGCGACCAAGCTCCTTGGCATGCTCACGCTCGACCGCAAGAGCTATCGCGCGCGCATCGAGTTTGGCTCGCAGACCACGACCGATGATGCCGAGGGCGAGGTCATCGCATCTTCTGCGGTGCCTTCCGAGCTTTTCGATGCTGACACCGCCGCGCGTGCGGTGTCAGGCCTTGTGGGCGAGCTTGATCAGATGCCTCCCGCCTTCAGTGCCATCAGCGTGGGCGGCAAGCGTGCCTATGCGCTCGCGCGCGAGGGCAAGGAGGTTAAGCTTTCGCCTCGCCATGTGATCATCCACGAGGCGGGCCTGCTTTCCGTCACCGGCGAGGGTACGGTAGAGTCGCCTCTCGTCTGGGAGTGCGACTTCGACGTGTCGAAGGGCACCTACATCAGGAGCATTGCGCGTGACCTGGGCCTTGCGCTCGGGACTCATGCTCACCTCTGCGGCCTGAGGCGCACGAGTGCGGGCATGGTGGAAATCGCCGACTGCGTGTCGCTCGACGAGCTAGCCGAGCGCGGCCGCGACTTGATGGCGGACCGCGTGCTAGACCCGGTTGCCTGCCTCGGTATCGCCACGCGCGCGGTCGAGGTCGCCGAGATTGCGGATATCACCTGCGGGCGTCACATTCCCATGGGCCTCGTCTCGCTCGATGGCGTCACTCGCGAGCCAAGGCCTGGCGAGCCGATTGCGCTCGTATGGGACCACGCCCTCGTGGGCGTGTGGCAACGCCGCTCGACCGATCTCGTCTGCTCCACCAACTTCCCGCAGGCAATCGAAGGGGTTCGCTGATGGCTGATTTGCTCCGCAAACTTTTCCCGGGCAATCGGGAGAGTTCGCTGACGGCTAAGACCGCAAGGGAGCAGGCCGCGCCTGCGGGGATGCCCGAGGCCGTGGCTGCTGCAAGCTCTACGGAGCTTGGCCGCGAGCTCATGGACCTCGCGCCAGAGAGGCCCCTCGCCGCCGCCCGCGCGCGAGAGCTTCTCTCGCTCTCGGTGTGTCTTCTCGACACGCCCGAGCCGGCGGCGCTAGCCTCTCTGGCAGTCGAAGGCTCCGAGGGTTCCGATAAACTTGTCTCGTACATGACGTATGGGCGGAAGCTCCTGAGGTCCAATCGCTATGTTTGCGTAATCGGCGCCTTTGATGGAGTGCATCTCGGCCACCAGGAGCTCCTTCAGCGTGCGGCGCGAGATGCGGCAGAGCGGGGAGACAAGCTCGCCGTTCTCACGTTCACGCCAGACCCGGCGGACGTGCTTTCCGGTCCCACCCCCTCTTCAAAGCTTCTTTCGGACGAGGGACGCGTGAACGCGATGCTCGCATTCGATGGGGATGTGGATTGCTCGGATGTCAGCTCGGTCGTCTGCGTCGACTTCGACCGCGAGTTCGCGTCGCTCACATGGGTTGAGTTTGCCGGCGAGGCACTTGGCCTCATCTTTGGCGACGAGTTCGAGGACTATCTCGAAGCCGTCTTCGTTGGGTCTGACTTCCGCTTTGGCGCCCATGGGGAGGGCAACCTCGAACTGCTCCGGAGGGTCGGTGATATCCGCGGCTTTGACGTCACGGGCGTCGAGCTCCTCGAACAGGGCGGTGCTCCCGTTACGGCGACGCGCATCCGCGGGCTGGTGCATGCGGGGCGTGTCGAGGAGGCCGCCGGGCTTCTCGGCCGTCCGCACATGGTGGTTGGCAGGGTCGAGCACGGCAGGGGAGAGGGGGCGTCGTTTGGCTTCCCCACGGCAAACATTGTCTGCGAACCCTCTGCATGCGTGCCCGAGCAGGGTGTCTATGCCGGCTTTGTCACGGTTGCGGATGAGGATGGTATCCGCCGCGCCTATCCCGCCGCCATCAATGTCGGCCTTCCGCCGAGCTTCGAGGGCGAGGCGCCCGAGGGCACGCTTCTCGAGGCGAACCTCATCGGCTTTGACGGGGACCTCTACGGCAGCAAGGCGTGCGTCTCCTTCGTGAGGTGGCTGCGCGACTCCCGCCCGTTTGCCACGCTCGAGGAGCTTGAGCGAACGGTGCTCGGAAACATCGACTGGACGGGCCGCGCGCTCGGCGGACGGGGCATCAGAATCAACTAACTACGAGGTCAGGGGGTGTCACATGATTACCGAGGAGGACAAGGAGCGCGTCCGCCAGGCGACTGACATCGTCAACCTCGTCTCAGAGACCGTTGTGCTCAGGCAGAGGGGTGGCGACTTCTGGGGTTGCTGCCCGTTTCACCACGAGAAGAGCCCGTCGTTTCACGTGACGCCGTCGACTGGCCTGTGGCACTGTTTCGGTTGCCACTCGGGTGGCGACGTGTTCGACTACGTCATGAAGCGCGAGGGCCTCGACTTCCTCGACGCCGTTCGCTTCCTTGCGGAGCGGGCCCACATCGACATCGAGGAGGGCCAGGGTACGGCGAGGCGCGGGCCCAAGCGCACGCGCGTGATCGACGCGCTCGAGGCCGCCCAGGCCTCCTTCTCCACCCGCCTCATGCGCGGGAGGGGTGACGGCGCCGCCGCCGCGCGTGCTTACTTCGCGAGCCGTGGGTTCAACTCGGACATCTGCTCCCGCTGGCATCTCGGCTATGCCGACCCGTCCGTGTCCCTCGTGCGCGAGCTCCAGCAGGCAGGCTTCTCGCGCGGCGAGCTTGAGGCCGCTGATCTCGGCGTCTCTCGCGGCGGCGGCCTTCGAGACCGCTTCTTCGACCGCGTGATGTTTCCCATCCACGACGAGCAAGGCCGCTGCATCGGCTTTGGCGGCCGCGTGATGGGTGATGCCAAGCCCAAGTACCTCAACACGCGCGAGACGAGCGTGTTCCACAAGTCCAAGCACATGTTCGCCTTCGATTATGCGAAGGCGAACATCGCCGCGCGTGGTTTCGCCATCGTGACCGAGGGCTACATGGATGTCATCTCGATGCACGAGGCCGGCTTCACCAACACGGTGGCGGCACTGGGCACCGCGCTCTCCGCAGACCACATCCGCACGCTATCGCGCTTCGCGAAGACCATCGTGTGCATGTTCGACGGCGACGCAGCCGGCCAGCATGCGGCGGAGGCCGCCGTTCGCTACGTCGAGAGCACGAAGGCGTCGCTTACCTGCGTCGTGCTTCCAGACAACCAGGACCCTGACGAGTTCCTGAAGGCTCACGGCCGCGAGGCGATGGAGGAACAGCTGCGCCAGGCGAGGCCCCTCATCGAGTTCGTTGTCGACAAGAAGCTCGAAACGCTCGATCTTTCGAGCCCCGGCCTGAGAATCGCCGCGCTCGAGGAGATCGCGAAGGTGCTCGCGCCTCTCAAATCCTCGTACCTCCTCGATGGCTATGCGCAGCAGGTCGCCGGCAGGCTTGGCATCGACGTCGAGGTGACGAAGGAGAAGATCCGCTCCACACCCGTCGAGGGGGAGGAGACGGGGAACGCTCCCGCCGATGACTATGGCTATGAGTACGCGCCCTCGGGTGGCTATGGAGAAGAGTATGCACCCGTAGATGACTACGGCTATGACTACGTGCCAGAGCCCGAGCCTATGGTGCAATCGCAGCCTTCGGTCTCTCTTGGCGCGCTCTCTGCCGAGGATCGCACGCAGATTCGGGCGGAGAGGAACCTGCTCGCCATGATGGCGGACAACATCGACCTGTTCCGTGGCTACGCGGATCGCATCGCGACCTTTGCCTGGGCTGATTCGCGTCATGAGGCGATTGCCTGGTCGATGCTCGCGACGCCGGTGGGCACCACGCCCGCAGACGTCGTTGCCGCCGCGACGCGCGCCTGTCCGGACGCGCCGAAGATTCTCTCGGCGAGCTCCTTCTCCTCGACGAGCGCGTGGGACACGCAGACTAACGTCGAATTCGTCGTTAACGAGGCTGAGATTCGCTCCATTGACCGGAGGGTTTCGATGCTCACCGCGTCTCTTGCCGGCGGCGCAGATCCGGCACGCTCCCGCGAGGCGCTTCAGGAATTGGGGCAGCTCCGGGCGCGCCGGGGTGAGTTGCGGGCATCACAGCCCCTTGAATAGCGATTCTCTGGAATTCTATGAGTTAAACCCCGATATCAGGGTAAGATAGCAATAACTGTGCATCGACGGCCATGTCGAGAGGAAGTCCGTGGCAACGAGTAAGAAGGCAAAGAAGGAAACCAAGCTCTCCGCCGATCTCGAGGGGGTGTTTGGTCAGCTTGTCGACCGCGCCAAGGGCGTCGGTTCAGTCAGCGAGGATGAGATTCAGGTCGCTCTCCGTGACGTCGACGTGGATGATGACGAGCTCGAGGATCTCTACGGGGCCCTTCGTTCCCGTGGCGTCGAGGTCCTCTCTGATGACGACAGCGACCCGGACTCTGATATCGAGGAGTCTAGCGACGACGATGACGATGACAACGTCGGTATCGGCTCCCTCGATGACGATGACGACGATATGCCTCGCGAGAAGATCCCCGCGATTCCTGCCGCCCCCAAGCGCTCCAAGAAGGGCTCGAGCCTCAAGGCTCGTCGCCGTCAGGACGCCGCCACGGTGATGCTCACGGGTGACCCCGTCCGCATGTACCTCAAGGAGATCGGCAAGGTGGACCTTCTCACCGCTGCCGAGGAGGTCGACCTCGCCATGAAGATCGAGGCTGGCACCGAGGCTACGGAGAAGCTTGAGGCTCACGAGAGGGGAGAGCTCGAGCTTTCCCGCGTCGAGCTCCGCCGCCTCAATCGCGTCGAGCAGGTGGGTCTCGAGGCCAAGCAGTCACTCATCTCCGCGAACCTCCGCCTCGTCGTTTCCATCGCCAAGCGCTACGTTGGCCGCGGCATGCTCTTCCTCGACCTCATCCAGGAGGGCAACCTCGGCCTTATTCGCGCGGTCGAGAAGTTCGACTACACGAAGGGCTTCAAGTTCTCCACCTATGCCACGTGGTGGATTCGCCAGGCCATCACCCGCGCTATCGCCGACCAGGCGCGTACGATCCGCATCCCGGTCCACATGGTCGAGACGATCAACAAACTCGTCCGCGTGCAGCGTCAGCTCCTGCAGGACCTCGGTCGCGACCCAACTCCCGAGGAAATCGGCGAGGAAATGGGCATGAGCGCCGAGCGCATCCGCGAGATCCAGAAGATCAGCCAGGAGCCGGTCTCTCTCGAGACGCCGATCGGCGAGGAAGAGGATTCTCAGCTCGGCGACTTCATCGAGGACTCCCAGGCTGTCGCTCCTCCCGAGGCCGCGAGCGACTCAATGCTTCGCGAGCAGCTCGAGCAGGTGCTCGATGGTCTTGCGGATCGCGAGCGTAAGGTCATCAAGCTCCGCTTTGGTCTCGAGGATGGTCACCCGCGCACCCTCGAGGAGGTCGGCCGCGAGTTTGGCGTCACGCGCGAGCGCATTCGCCAGATCGAGAGCAAGACCCTCGCCAAGCTCCGCCACCCGAGCCGCTCCGGCAAGCTCAAGGACTATATGGAGGAGTAAGCGCGTTTGCAAATCACCGGGTAGATGGGTATTCAATACGTTCTTGTTACCCAATAATGCCTAAGTGTTTTGTTTGCTCCGAGTCATCATCTTCTCTGTCCTCCAGATGACGCATAAGGTAACGAAGAACACGCCATTCCCGCAAATACGGGATGGCGTGTTTCATTTATCTTGCGGCCTGTGAGGACGCTCGAGAACGTCTTTAACACCGTACCAACCATCGTGCTTGCGGTAGGCTTGTCGTAGCGTGCGACGTTTAACAAGGATTGTGCGTCGTCTCGAAAGCCCCGAAGATTATTTCTGTTCGATGTTGTCTGGGCGTAAGGAGGGTCGATATTTATGCGCGTATTTGGAATCAGACGCGAAGCTGACACGGTCGGCGGGTGGTCCGACTACGTCGTCGACTCCGTCAATCTCCTCAACGAACACCTGAACCCACGAGGGAAGTACTTCTACTTCGACGAGATCGACGTCGCCCAGCAGATCATCGGCGGATATAAGGTCTGGGATATGTACGGGTGGGTAATCGACGAGTCTGAGCGCGGCGAATTCGAGCCGCTGTGGCTCGCCGAGGCAGACCGGCACGCCGCGCCCGACGGCTCGACGCCGCTCGACAAGTCCCGCGACGTCACCGTCATATGGGAGGACAGGGACGGCGCCCCTCACGCCAGGATCACGTTCTTCGACTCCTTTGACGAGGAACCGGAAGTCATCCCGTACGATTAGCCGATATCAAAGTAGCGACCGATTGGGCCGTCCGAGAGGGCGGCCCTCTTCATGCCGCGATATCATGGCATGTCATTCCGAATCAAGCCTCGCATGGGGCTTTTTTCATATGTGCAGGTAGTCATCAAGGTCGAAGTCATCATCGTAGCCGTCATGCATGGTGAGCCTCCTTAGCCTCGCCAGGTCAAACTCATACCCTATCTCGAATACTACCCACCATTGTGGACATTAAGTTTCGGCCTCGATCAAGGTCGTGGCGCACCGATTTTGCTGCCGCCAAACAGCATGTGCCCAATGGTTTGCCTGGCGATAAGCACGCAGTGAGTCCTTGTGCCCTGGCTCGCTATACTTGACGCGAGATGTTCGCAACTACATCGCTCGGGGGCACCCATGAAGAAGCTTGCCAAAGAGTTCCAGGAGTTCATTAGCCGCGGCAACGTCATGGATATGGCCGTTGGCGTCATCATCGGCGGCGCGTTCACTGCGATCGTCACCTCTCTGACGGAAGACATCATCAACCCGCTTATCAAGCTCATCGCGGGCGGCAACGTCGGCGAGATCGGCGGCCTTGTCGTTCCGGGTACGGAAATCGACTTCGGCAAGTTCCTGGGTGCCGTTATCAACTTCCTCATCGTCGCCGCCATCGTGTTCGCCATCGTCAAGGCGTTCAACGAGGCCCAGCGACTGGCCAAGAGCCACACCCACTCCGAGGAAGAGACTCCTGCCGCGCCTGCGCCCACCTGTCCCTTCTGTCTCGAGGAGCACAAGCCTGGTGCCACGCGCTGCCCGCATTGCGGAGCCGAGCTTCCCGTTGAGACCGAGGCCTAGCTAGGGGCACCACCCCTCATGCGAAGGCGAAGCCATCCTGGCGAGTCATCGCGGTTGACCTTCTCGGCTTTTGCATGCGTCAACGATCGTTTGACTCTGCTGCTGGGTATACGGCTTACAGCTTCTTTGCATGAAGCGACTAGTATGAGTGGGCGCGCATCTGAGCGCGCTTGGTCTTTATGGCCCGGCAATCCGTTTGTCTCGAAAGGCATCTCGTCTGTATGATTGAGCTTCTTAAACGCTTCTCTGGGCCTTACATGCGCTACTTCGTGCTGGGCCCTCTCTGCAAGCTCATTGAGGTCTTCTTCGACCTGCTCACGCCCCTCGTCATCGCGAGGATGATCGACTGGGGCGTCATTGCCGGCGACGCCCGCTCCGTCTTTATCAGCGGCGTCGCGCTAATAGTTATGGCCGTCGTCGGCATCGCGTTTACGCTCGTTTGCCAGAAGATGGCGGCCCTCTGCTCTCAGGGCATCGGTACTGAGATTCGCGGCGCTCTCTATGCACACGTCAACGAGCTCTCCTCCGCCGAGCTCGACCGCTTCGGTACGCCCTCGCTCATCACGCGCATCACCAACGACGTCAATCAGGTCCAGGTCGCGGTCGCTCTCGGCGTGCGCCAGCTTATCCGCTGGCCGCTGCTCGCCGTTGGGTCCATGATCGCGGCGCTGCTCATCGACGTCAGGCTCGGCCTCGTCTTTCTGGTGTCCACGCCTTTGATCGGCGTCATCTTCTGGGTGGTTATGGCTCGCTGTGTGCCGTACTTCTCGAATATGCAGAAGGCTCTCGATCGAATCGCCCTGGTGTGCAGGGAGGGCCTGTCTGGCGTCCGCGTCGTGAGGGCCTTTGTGAGGGAGGACCACGAGCGCAAGCGCTTCCGCGAGGCCACGGAAGCGCAGGCGAGTATAGCCACTGCGGTTGGCAGCCTCTCTTCCATCCTCAATCCCGCCACCTTTCTCATCATGAACGTCGCCGTATGCGTGATTCTCGTTCTCGGCGGTCAGTCCGTTAACGTCGGTGGCCTCACGCAGGGCCAGGTCATGGCATTCGTGAACTACATGACCCAAACGCTCCTCTCGATCGTCTACGTTGCCAATCTCGTCGTCGTCTTCACGCGTGCGAGCGCCTCCGCGGCACGCATCAACGAGGTTTTCGCGACGGAGCCCTCCGTTCGCGATGTCGCAGACCAGGCCTGGGAGAAGCCCGTGTGCTCCGCGGATGTCCCCGCGCTCGCCTTTGACCACGTGACCTTCTCCTATGGAAGCGGGGCGCCTGCCCTCAGTGATGTCACGCTGGCGCTCTACCCAGGTATGACCCTGGGCGTCATCGGCGGCACCGGCTCGGGCAAGTCCACGCTCGTCTCCCTCATCTCACGTCTTTACGATCCAAGCGCGGGCGTCGTCAGCGTTATGGGCGAAGACGTTCGCTCTTGGCCTCTTTCGAGTCTGCGCCACGAGGTCGCCCTCGTTCCACAACGCGCGTCGCTCGTCGCGGGCACGATTCGTTCAAACCTGCTCTGGAGGGACTCCGGCGCCTCAGATGACGAACTTTGGGAGGCTCTTGAGGTCGCGCAGGCGACAGACTTCGTGAAGGCCATGCCCCAGGGCCTCGATAGCGCGGTCGAGGCGGGTGGCAAGAACTTCTCAGGAGGCCAGCGTCAGCGCCTGACCATTGCCCGCGCCCTTGTGGGGTCACCTAGCATCCTCGTGATGGATGACTCGGCCTCGGCGCTCGACATGAGGACGGATGCCGCTCTGCGCCATGCCATCAGGGAGCTTGGCAAGTGCGATGCCGCTGCTGGCAAGACGCCGCTTACGACGGTCATCGTCTCCCAGCGCGTCTCTGCGGTCCGTTCCGCCGACGTCATTTGCGTCCTCGATCATGGTGCCCTCGCCGGCCTTGGCACACACGAGCAGCTCCTTGAAACATGCGGCCTCTACCGCGAGATTTGCGATTCCCAGCTTAAGGGGGAGGCGAACTAGATGAATCCCTATGCTTCGACCGGTTCCGTAGCGACCGTCACCGCGACTGTTGCAGGTAAGGACTCCCTCGGCTGCCCCAATGGTGATACCGGCGGATCTTCCTCCAGCATGTCCACGCTTGAGGTGACGCGAAGGCTCCTTGCCTACGTCGGGCCTTACAGGGGGCTGCTGGTCGCATCCCTCTTGAGCGCGATCGCGGGCGTGACGCTGCAGCTTTACGTACCCATTCTCATCGGTCGTGGAATCGACTGCATGATTGGCGTCGGGCGAGTTGACTTTGACGTCCTCGTCCCCCTCGTGCGCGAGCTCGCCATTGTCGTGATCGCTGCCTCGGCGCTCCAGTGGGTCCAGGGCTACTGCGTGAACCGCCTCTCATACGAGACCGTTCGCGATCTTCGTAATGTCGCCTCTGACAAGCTCAATCGCATGCCCCTGTCTTTCATCGACTCGCATCCGCACGGCGACCTCATTAGCCGCGTCGTGAACGATGTCGACCAGATCGGCGACGGCCTTCTGCAGGGAACCAACCAGCTCCTGAGTGGTGCCGTGACCATCGTCGGCACGCTTGGCTTCATGCTCGCGACTTCCGTGCCCATGGCGCTCGTCGTGGTTCTCGTGACGCCGCTGTCCGTGGGCGCCGCCTGGCTCATCACCCGCCTCTCCGATAAGAGCTTCGCCGAGCAGCAGCGCATCCAAGGCGAGCTTGGCGCCCATGTCGAGCAGTATGTCGGCGAGCAGCGCCTTGTCGACGCGTTCGCATTTGGGCCAGAGGCATGCGAGCGCTTCGATGAGATTAACAAGCGCCTCTACACGTCCGGCGAGCATGCCCAGTTCATGAGTTCGCTCTCGAATCCCGGCACGCGTTTCATCAACAACATCATCTACGCGGTAGTTGCTGTGGTGGGATGCCTGAGCGTCATCACGGGTGCCCCCGCACGCCTTACCGTTGGCGAGGTCCAGGCGTTTCTGAGCTACGCCAACCAGTACACGAAGCCTTTCAACGAGATTACGGGCGTCATCGCCCAGATTCAGACCGCCTACGCGTCTGCTCGACGAGTATTCGCCCTTCTGGACGCCACCGAGGAGGGGCCGGATGGTGCGGGGGCCATAGAGCTCGTCCGTCCGTGTGGCGAGGTCAGCTTCGACCACGTGGACTTCTCCTATGTGCCTGACCGTGAGCTCCTCAAGGACATCTGCATCCACGCGACTCCGGGCGAGCGTATTGCCCTCGTTGGCCCCACGGGCTGCGGCAAGACGACGCTCATCAACCTTCTGCTGCGCTTCTATGATGTGAACTCCGGAACCATCGCGGTGGACGGACGCTCCTCGGACGAGTACACGCGAGCGAGCCTGCGCAGATCGTTCGGCATGGTCTTGCAGGATAGCTGGCTCTTCGCCGGAACCGTTCATGACAACATCGCCTATGGGCGCCCTGGTGCGACGCGCGAGCAAGTCGAGGAGGCGGCGCGCCGTGCCCATGCGGACAAGTTCATCCGTCAGCTTCCCCAGGGTTATGACACGGTTATTGGCGAGGACGGTGGCTCCTTCTCCCAGGGCCAGCGCCAGCTGCTCTGCATCGCCCGCGTCATGCTGACGGATCCCGCGATTCTTCTTCTCGACGAGGCGACCTCGAGCATCGATACGCGCACGGAGCTCCAAGTGCAGGCGGCGTTCGACGAGCTCATGCGTGGTCGCACGAGCTTCGTCGTTGCCCATAGGTTGAGTACGATCCGCAATGCCGATTGCATCCTTGTCATGCGCGATGGCCGCATCATCGAGCGCGGTACGCATGAGGAGCTTCTGAGCCTTCGTGGCTTCTACTCGAGTCTTTACGAGAGCCAGTTTGCCCGAGAAGAGTAGGATGGGGCAAACTTCGATGTTTCGAGTGTCTGTGGGGTGTCGCCATGCGTAAGGATAAGTTCGCTGTTATAGCCGCAATCGTTGGGATCATTTTTGCCATTGGTCTTGTGGGGTGCGGCGATTCCGGCGATGCCGAGTCCAAGGCCGCCATTGCCGATGGCGTGACGGACGGGCTCGAGCAGCTCAAGTCCGGCTCTGGAGAAGCCGTGGACCTTGCGAAGGAGACGCTTAACTCCTATGTTGGGAGCCAGCTCGAAGACATGGGCATATCCGACGACGAGCTGATCTCCACGTATCTCCAAGATTTTGATTACGAGGTTGGCGACGTGACGATGACGGGGTCCTCTGCCACGGTTCACGTGACGCTTACCTGCCGCTCGGTAGCAGATATCGCCAAGGAGTTCGTCTCTCAGTCGCGCGGGCTGAACGACGAAGAGGCGGGCAAAGTCCTCATGCAGTGCGTGGAGAATGCCACCCCGGCCCAGTCCGAGGCCGATGTCTACGTGCAAAAGGGAGCGGATGGCTCATGGGATACGCTTGGGGGACTCAAGAGCGCCCTCGTCAAGCTGTGCGTCTAGTGCCTAGTAGCTAACCTGGCAGGGGATGCCGAGGGCCTCGACGCGTCGCGCGATTGCGTCTAGCACGTCCGGGGAGGCCTTCCTAAGCCCCGGAGCCGGCGTGTCCCTCGCGACGGTGTAGATGGTTGTCTTTTGGGGGCGAATGCGCTTGAGGGCCGCTAGCCATGGCGTCACATACTCGTCGCCGGTGTTGTCGAGCCTCTTGCCCCCATACTCACCAGCCAGGAACATCGTCTGCACGATGACGTGGCCATTAAAGCTCGCAAAGGTCTCGATCTGGTGCTCGACATCGTAGCTGCCCACGGGCCTGTCGAGAAGCTCGATATAGGCGGGGTCGACGGTGTCGAGCTTGAGGATGTTGTCATCGACGAGCATCAACGCATCATGGACGGAGGGCCTGTCGGCGAAGGTCCCGTTGGAGAGAACGGCGATTTTCGCCTTGGGCGCGAGCTCGTTCCTTAGCTTGACTGCGCCTGCGATTGCTTCGGGGAACTCCGGTGCCCCCGTTGGCTCTCCGTTGCCGGCAAACGTGATGACATCTGGCAGCTCGCCCTGGGCAGACATTTCGCGGAGCTTGGCCTCGAGCGCCGGGAGTACCGCAGAGGCGCTATTGTGCCTTCCGTCGCAACGGCGCTCGGAATTAAAGCCGTTCTCGCAATAGAGGCAGTCGAACGAGCAGATCTTTCCCGTCGCGGGCATCATGTTGACGCCGAGGGAGAGGCCGAGGCGCCTGCTACGGACTGGGCCGAATACGGGGCTGTCGTTCAGAAACGTTGCCATGCGTCGCTCCTCGGGTTGGTTGCGTGAGACCATTATCGCATTGAGGGGGAGGCGATAGTCCGGACGAGCGGCGTGGGAAGGCTGCCACGCGAATCCCGCTCAGCAGGGGGGTGCGGCGTAGTGTCCATCTAACAAAAAAGCCTCGCTGGAATCCAACGAGGCCATTCAAGTCTGGCTCCTCGAGTAGGACTCGAACCTACAACAACGCGGTTAACAGCCGCGGGCTCTACCATTGAGCTATCGAGGAATTCATTTGTCAGGAGCGCGTGCTTTGCTCCGTGCGAACGAGGATTAGTATACAGAAGCTGTGGGCGAGTGCAACCATAAATTTTTACAAATTTTGGTGTGATAGGGTTATTTGTGTCCCCAGAAGTCGTTGACCGTAGCGTTTTCGCTGGTAAACGGCCTATTGGGGTAAATTGAACTTGCAAAAAAAATGTTGTCAGAGATGCTAAGTTGCGACTCTCGGGGGATTCATGCTCGTCTATTTGCTTACTGCTGCGGTTGCCATGCTGGCGGCGCTATCTGCCGAGGGGCTGCGGGAGGAGAACCCCAAGGTCTCGAACCTTTTGTGGTCCGTCGTGTTCTTGGCCCTCACCATTCCGGCGTCCCTTCGATATGACATCGGCGTCGACTACAGCGCATCGATGGAGTCAGCAGGCTATCTCGGCTACTGGCAGCTGTATCATCTCTACGCCAACCAGTCGCCCGCATCCGGTATGGATCCCGGCTTCTATGCCCTCATCCGCATCCTCAACCTGTTTACGGACAACCCCCAGTGGATGTTCGCCTTCTTGTCCGCTGCCACGTATGCGCTTGTGATACGAGCTTGCCGCAGGCTGTCGCCCGACCCCGTCCTGTCCCTCGCTCTGTTTCTCGTCGCAGGCTTCTACTTCGAGTCTCTCAACATCGCGCGCCAATGGTTCGCCATTGCGTGCGTTATGAACGGCCTCGAGTGGGTGGGGGAGCGCGACATGAGCGCGCGCCAGGCTTTTGCGCGCTATGCCGTCTGGGTCGTCCTGGGAAGCCTCATGCATCTGAGCTGTCTCATGTGGCTTGCTCTTTGGCCGTTGCTCCGCCTCAGAATGACGCCGGCGCGCGCGGTGCTTCTTCTCGTGGGCTGCGTCGCGTTTGCCCTCGTGGGGATCTCCGTCGCGCGCGTCGTGTTCGCCCAGACGAGGTTCGGCCTCTATCTCGACCCCTCTAGCAGTGTCTATGTCGGCCCTCGCCCGCGCGTCAATGCCATGATCACGCTCGGCCTCACGTGGGCATTCCCGTTCGTGGTCGTCTTGCTGGCTCGCACGAAGGCTGCGGGTTCCGTTGGGGCAAGTGAAGCGCCTGAAAAGGGTGACTCTCGAGTTCAGCTTGCCGGCTCCGGTCTCGAGTCTGCGCTTGTCGCGTGCGCGACCCTGGCGTTCGCTCTTTACGTCTCGGCTGCATTTCTCCCATTCATCGTTGACCGCGTCGCGCGCTACTTCGCGCCCATGCTCATCCTCCTCATGCCTCATACGATCGTGCGCATCGAGGACAAGCGCCTGCGTGCGGCGGCGATGGCCCTCGTACTTGTCGCTTGGGCAGCGGCGACGTACGTACAGGTCGTTGTCGGCGGCCAGTATGGGGTCGTGCCCTATGTGTCCGTGTTTGGTGAGCGTGCAGCGGCGGGCCTTCTCTCGTAGGGCTCCCTTGCTATCATTTACTGGTTACGTTGCGCCTTGGTGTTTGCGAGGCGCTGACAAGACGGGCCCGTATGGGCCAAACATCGTCAAGGAGATGGCTTTGTCCCAAGAGCAAACCACTACAGCCACGGCAACCGTTCCGGCGTCTGAGGCCTTCGCCAAGTCTGACCGCGCCAAGGAGAAGTTCATCCTCGCGCAGCTCGTCGGCAAGGACTTCAAGCGCAAGTATCGCCGCAGTGTGCTCGGAGTCGTGTGGAGCGTCCTCAACCCACTGCTCATGATGGTCGTCATGTCGCTCGTGTTCTCGTTCTTCCTGCGCTATGACAACATGGAGCACTACCCGCTCTACCTCATCCTCGGCAACGTCATCTGGACGATCTTCGCGGACTCCACCAACCAGGGCGTCACTTCGATCCTCGACGCCGCACCCCTGCTCAAGAAGGTGCGCATCAACAAGACGGTGTTCCCGGTCGAGCGCGTTCTCTTCTCGCTCGTCAACTTCGCGTTCTCGATGATCGCCGTCTTCATCGTCATGCTGTGGGAGGGCGTGTGGGTCAGCTGGACCATCATCCTGCTCCCGGTGCTTCTCGTTCTGCTCATGGGCTTCTGCATCGGTATGAGCATGCTGCTCTCTTCGCTCGCAGTCTTCTTCCGCGACGTCATTCACCTGTGGGGCGTCGTCATCCTCGCTTGGAGCTACGTGACGCCGCTGTTCTGGCCCGTCAGCATGATCGCCCAGGTTCCGTACGCGTTCATGCGCGTCATCATGCTCGCGAACCCCATGTATAACTACGTGACGTTCATGCGCATGATCCTCCTTAACGGCCAGCCGCCCGAGCTCATCACCGTCGCCATGTGCGCCATCTGGGCCGTCATCGCGATTGCCCTTGGCTGGGTGGTCTTCCACAAGCTCGAGCGCAAGTTCATCCTCTACATCTAAGTCTCGCACGCGAGAGATTGGCTCATACGTATGGCTTCTAAGACCGACATCACCCCGGGCGAGGATTGTGCTATCGAGGTAGACGACGTCACCATGATCTTCAACATGGCGAGCGAGCGCCTCGACAACCTCAAGGAGTACTTCATCAAGCTCGTGAAGCACGAGCTGTTCTTCGAGGAGTTCCACGCCCTCAAGCACATCAGCTTCAAGGTCAAGAAGGGTGAGGTCCTCGGCCTCGTTGGCACCAACGGCTCCGGCAAGTCGACGATGCTCAAGATCATCGCCGGCGTGCTCGAGCCCAGCGAGGGCAAGGTCACCGTTCATGGCAACATCGCCCCGCTCATCGAGCTTGGCGCTGGCTTTGACATCGAGCTCACCGCGCGCGAGAACATCTACCTCAACGGCGCGCTCCTCGGGTATACCAAGGAGTTCATCGACGCCCACCTCGACGATATCGTTGACTTCGCGGAGCTTCGCGACTTCATGGACATGCCGCTCAAGAATTACTCCAGCGGCATGGTCGCGCGCATCGCGTTCGCAATCGCGACCGTCGTCGAGCCTGATGTCCTCATCGTCGACGAGACCCTCTCCGTCGGCGACGTGTTCTTCCAGGAGAAGTGCGAGAAGCGCATCCGCCAGTTCATCGAGAGCGGCAGCGTCACGGTTCTCTTCGTGAGCCATTCTCTCGAGCAGGTCGAGCGACTCTGCACGCGTTGCGTCTGGATCGAGAAGGGCGAGCAGCGCATGATCGGCGATACGGATGAGGTCTGCAGGGCCTACAGGAGGCAGTACAACTAATGGCCTCCGTCTGCGCTGACTCCGAGAACCGCAAGAGCGTCGCTGCCGTCGTTGTGACGTACAACCGCAAGGACCTGCTGCTCGAGTGCCTCGATTGCCTTTGCAAGCAGGACCTTGGCGTCCTTGACGAGCGCTACGGCCTTTCCGTCATCGTCGTTGACAACGCGAGCACGGATGGCACCGAGGAGGCGCTGACTGCCCTCGCTGAGTCCGGGAAGATCACTTACTTCAACACGGGCGAGAACCTCGGCGGTGCCGGTGGGTTCAACTATGGTATGCGCAAGGCCGTCGAGCTTGGTCACGACTACGTCTGGGTCATGGACGACGACTGTATGACGCACCCTGACACCCTGCGTGAGTTCCTCATCGCGGGCGAGGGCCTGAACGGGGAGTACGGCTATCTCACGAGCGTCTGCCTCTGGACTGACGGCACCCCTTGCTCTATGAACCGCCAGAGGCACCCGCTGCATCACACGATCGAGGATTTTACCCCCGAGCTGCAGCCCTGCACGCTCGCGTCTTTCGTCTCGCTGTTCGTGCCTGCGGACGTCATCGCGGAGCTCGGTCTCCCCATCAAGGACTTCTTCATCTGGACCGACGACTGGGAGTTCACGCGCCGCGTCTCGAGGAAGTATCCCTGCTACGTCGTGGGCACGAGTGTGGTCACGCACAAGTGCAAGGTCAACGGTGCCGGCAACGTCGCCATCGACTCCGGTGAGCGCATCGCGCGCTTCCGCCTTGCGTACCGCAATGACATCGTGCTCTATCGCGGTGAGGGAGCTGCGGGTTACGCGTATGTCGCCGCGCGAGACCTCAACCACCTCTGGCGCATCGCTACCGAGGCGAAGGGTCGCAAGCTCGAGCGCGCCAGGGCCGTGCTGGGTGGAACGTTCGAGGGCTTGAGGTTCCATCCCGCAATCGAGTACGTGAAGAGGCCGGAGAAGCGCTAGTCTCTCCCTTCGGCTGGTTGCTAGATCGAACTGACAGTGTGGGCTCCATCGCCATGTGCCCTGGCGTTCCTGCAGCCTCGGCGAGCTTAGCCATTCCCCAAAACAGATGTGCGCCCCGTCAACAGACTTTGTGACGGGGCGCGCTTTTTGCACCTGGATGGGCCGCAGGACGCCGAGCGTCCCTCCGTAGGATGCCGGGCGTCCCTACTCTTCCATGCCGAGGTAGTGTCGCCAGAACTTTTGGCTGATCATGGTCGGGAAGGCTGCCTGGTAGTCTGCCGCCACGCGCTCGTGCTCGAGCTGCCAACGCTGCTTGAGCTCGCGGACGCGCTGCTTGATCTGTGCGTTGCGCGCGCGGTCCATGCGGCGGACGCAGGCCTTCTCGCCCGTGATGTCGAGGACGACGATGGTCTCGCGAGCAAGGGTGTTTCGGCTGTAGAGTGTGGGCCCGCTGACCATGAGGTGGCCCGGAGCCTTCTTGAGGAGGGCATCCGGCAGCAGGTGCTTGTCATATGGGATGGTCTTCACTAGCTTGTCCGCGAGCGTGAGGCCATGGTGCTTCTCGAGGGTGACCTCGCGAATATTGCCCTCGGAGATGATTGCCGGATCGATCTCATCGAGGGGCACGAACTTGTCGTTGAGCTTGGCGTTCTCGCGCATGAGGGCACTGCCGTCGGCCTCCATGAGCCACTGTGGGCCGCGCAGGTAGTCTTCCACGCCCTGGAGGAGAAGCTCGGCGGCTCCGTACTCGAGGTCGCGGCGGCGAAGCAGAACGTTTCGCCAGACGCGGGCCATGAAGAGCTCGGTGTTGACGTGTCCATCGCACGCGGCCATGACGAGGAAGTTGCGCACGTACTGGTAGCAATCGACGGAGGCGCGTGGGCGTCCCTCGAAGCTCTCGTGCCAGACGCAGATGCCGTTCATCGTCATGTACGTGGGGTTGGAACGCAAGCCGTACTCGACGTCATCGCAGCGCACGAAGACGGGGACGGGCAGTCCCTTCTCGCGGATGTTGGCGACGGGGATGCACGAGAACCACCATGCGCCGTAGGCGTTCTCCACCTCGACGTCGATCCTCTCGTTCTCGACGACCTGGTCGAGGCGATCGACGAAGAGGTCCGGCTTCACCTTGTGGTAGACCCCGCTGCGCAGGACATGGCTCACGTCCTCGAAGAGCCTCTCGGGCTGCTCGACGGAAAGCATGGCGCCGTTTATGAAGGCGTGGGCGTACTTCTCGTTCGCGAGGGCGAGGAGATTGTAGGTGCGCTTGATGCTCTCGGGGAAGACGTGGACGTCGTCGTCCATAAGGATGACGTGGGTGAACTCGGCGGGGGAGTCCATCGCGGCGATCATGCCGCGGGCAAAGCCTCCCGCGCCGCCGACGTTGGCGTTGGGGATGACGGTCACGAGGTCATCAGAGAGGGCCTCGGCGCCGAGCGTCGAGCCGTTGTCGACCACGAACATGTGGAAGGCGTCGTGGATGGGGCCATCGTCCGAGCGAATGGCGTCGCGCATGAGCTCGATGTTGGGGACGATGTAGTGCTCCTTCTTGAAGGTCGTCGTGGAGAGCGCGATGCGCACCGGGTGGATGCGTCCCTCATCGACCTCGGCGAAATAGGCGCCGGAGTGGAGGAGAGTCGTGCCGGATGGAAGAAGCTCGAACGCGACGAGGTCCATGCCCGAGCAATCGAACGTGGCAGAGACGCTTGCGACCTTGCCCGCTTCGGGCTCGACGGTGATCCGGTCAAGTTCGACGGTGTTCTCGGAGTCAGCCTTGGCGCTCTCGGGCATGCCCTTGATGATGACCTCGCAGGTATCGCCGGAGAGCTCGAGCCTGAGCGTCACGGTGGTAATGTCGCAGTACTTGGCCCACTTCGAGGCGGAGCACGCGTTCAGGAAGGTCATGAAGTCAGCGGGCTCTGCGAGCCTGAGCGCAGCCGTCTCCTCGTCGTAGTCGAGGGGGCTCGCGCAGAAGGCGTAAAGCTCGTCGTGTCCCGCGAGGTGCTCCGCGGGCTTGAGAAGGACGTTAGAGAGCTTGTGCTCGATCATGGGCGCTCCTGGTTTCTCAGTCGCTTAGTCGACCGTTTGGCGATTCGGTGAAGGGCGTTTCTCGCCCAGTAGTTAGTAATCAGTAGTATAGTTGTCACAACCTTTAAGACGGTGCGGGACACCGGCAAGGAACAAGCTGGTGAGTTTCCCAGCCTCATGCGAGACCCTTGGATGACGTCCCGTGCCGCAACAGGCATAGGCGTCTTTTTTTGTGAAGGGAGCCACATGGAACAGCAGGGACTGGGACCCAAGGCGACCATCATGGACGCTGCGGCGATGGGCAGAGCCCTTACCCGCATCGCGCATGAGGTCATCGAGAACAATGAGGGGGCGGAGAACCTCGCGATTGTGGGTATCGTCCGCCGCGGTGCCAACATCGCAGATCTCCTCGCGTCTGAGATCGAGTCCATCGAGGGTATCCGCCCGCCGGTGGGCAAGCTCGACATCAGCTTCTACCGAGATGACGTGACCCGTCGCCTCGCACCCGTCATTCACGAGACTCAGATCAACTTTGACGTCGACCACAAGGACATCATCCTCGTCGACGACGTTCTCTTCTCGGGACGTACCGTGCGCTCCGCGCTCGACGCCCTCATGGACCTGGGTAGGCCCAGGACCATTCAGCTCGCCGTCATGGTCGACCGCGGCCACCGCGAGCTTCCCATTCGCGCGGATTACGTCGGCAAGAACGTGCCGAGCTCCCACGAGGAGGACGTCCGCGTCTTCGTCGAGTCGCTTGACGGCCGCGATGCGGTCGAGATTTGGGACATCGAGGCCGAGAAGGCCGCAATCGCCAATAAGGAGGTCGGTGCATAGTGCTTTCCGTTCGCAACCTCATCAACACGACGGACCTCACTGCCGATGACATCACGCAGATTCTCGATACGGCCCGTTCCATGGAGGAGATCAACCACCGCACGATCAAGAAGGTCCCCGCTCTTCGCGGCCGCACGATCGTGAACCTCTTCCTCGAGGCCTCCACCCGTACGCGCTCCTCGTTCGAAATCGCCGAGAAGCGCCTCTCCGCCGACTCCCTGAACGTTCAGGGCTCCAGCTCCTCAGTCTCCAAGGGCGAGTGCCTTGAGGACACCATCAAGACGCTCGACTCTTACGGCGTCGATATGTTCGTCTGCCGTGCGCGCAATGCTGGCACCGCCGAGCTCATCACCCACTACACCGATGCCCGCGTCATCAACGCCGGCGACGGCAAGCACGCTCACCCCTCCCAGGCTCTGCTCGACCTCTACACGATGCGCGAGCACTTCGGCAAGCTCGAGGGCCTCAAGGTCGCCATTGTCGGCGACCTGCTCCACAGCCGTGTCGTCGGTTCCCTCGCCCCGGCTCTTCGCACCATGGGCGCCAAGGTCACGCTCGTTGGCCCTCCGACGTTCCAGCTCCCTGAGCCCGAGGTCTTCGGTGCCGAGGAGACCTATGACTTCGACTCCGTCATCGAGGACGCCGACGTCGTGTACATGCTCCGCGTTCAGCTCGAGCGCATGGAAGGCGCCACGATCCCCTCGAAGCGCGAGTACAACCGTCTCTGGGGCCTCACTGCCGAGCGTCACGCTCGCATGAAGGAGAACGCCCTCGTCATGCACCCGGGCCCGATGAACCGCGGCATGGAGATCGACTCGATCCCCGCTGATGCCCAGAACTCGTTCGTGACCCGCCAGGTCGCCGCGGGCCTCTACACCCGTATGGCCGAGATGTACCTGCTGCTTGGAGGAGAAGAGAATGCTGCTGATTAAGGGTGCTCACGTCGTCGATCCGCAGGTCGGCCTCGACACCGTTACCGACGTCCTCGTCGAGGGCGCTCGCATCGCCCGCGTGGGCGCGAACATCAAGACCCCCGAGGGCGCTGAGGTCATCGATGGCACGGGCAAGTACCTCGTCCCGGGCCTGACCGATATCCACGTTCACTTCCGCGACCCCGGCTACGAGTACAAGGAGACTATCGAGACGGGCTCCGCCGCCGCTGCCGCTGGTGGCTTCACCGACGTCGCCACCATGCCCAACACTAACCCCGTGACCGACACGGGCGAGGGCGTGCGCTACCAGATCGCCAAGGGCGATGCCGCTGGCCTCGTGCACGTCCGTCCCATCGGCGCTTGCACCCGTGGTGAGAAGGGCGAGGCCCTGGCCGAGATCGGCGATATGGTCGCCGAGGGCGCCTGCATGTTCTCCGATGACGGCCACGGCGTCCAGAGCGCTGGCATGCTCCGTACCGTGATGGACTATGTCCGTCAGTTCGATCGTGCCGTCGCCTGTCACTGCGAGGTCAAGTCCCTGACCGAGCACGGCATGGTCAACGAGGGCCGCGTGAGCACCCGTCTCGGCATCGCTGGCTGGCCTGCCGCCGGCGAGGAGATCGAGATTGCTCGCGACATCGAGCTCTGCCGCCTCACGGGCTGCGCTCTCCACATCTGCCACATCTCCACCGCCCGTGGCGCCGAGCTCGTCCGTGCCGCCAAGGCAGAGGGACTGCCCGTCACGGCTGAGGTCTGCCCGCACCACCTCTTCCTCGACGAGGAGCTCCTCGACGAGACCTACAACACCAACCTCAAGATGAACCCGCCGCTGCGCACCCCTGCCGACACCGCGGCTCTCCGCGAGGGCATTTGCGACGGTACGCTCGACTGTGTCGTCACGGACCACGCGCCGCACGCCCTCCACGAGAAGGAGTGCGAGTTCGAGATCGCTCCCTTCGGCGTCGTCGGCCTTGAGACGAGCCTCCCGCTTATGCTCACCAACCTTGTCTCCACCGGCAAGATGAGCTGGCAGCGCCTCGTCGAGGTCATGTGCGTGAACCCGCGCAAGGTCGCCCGCCTCGAGGCCGTTAAGGTCGAGGCCGGTTCTCCCGCGGACCTCACCCTTATCGACCCGACCATCGAGCTCGAGGTCACGCCGGAGCTGTTCTGCGGCAAGCAGCACAACTCCGCCTTCATGGGCGCCAAGCTCACCGGTCGCGCGACGGACACCGTCGTTGCCGGCAAGCATGTCCTGAAGGATTGCAAGCTCGCCTAGTTTTATCTCGCGCGCCCCGGGAGACTTCTCTCGGGGCGCCGTCGCGTATCGTTCGGCCGTCTCGTGCGGCCTATTGCCCGAAAGGAGAGACATGGCCTATCCCACTCCGTCGCCGGCTCGTATCCACGACTTCACCGTCGTCTCGAACGAGCCTGTGGCCGAGGGCGTCTATCGCCTCACGATCGAGGCCCCTCGTCTGGCGGCAGCCCTCGAGCCTGGTCAGTTCATGAGCTTCGAGGTCCCCGGCGATACCCGCCAGCTCATCCGCATCCCTCTCTCGTATTCCTCCGCTGACGCCGAAGCCGGCACCGTGACCACGTACTATGCGGTCGTGGGCGATGGCACGCGCAGGCTTTCCGCCATGGGCGTCGGGTCTAGCTCGACGGTACTCGGCCCCGGCGGCCACGGCTGGAAGATGGACAAGGGCGCGAAGAAGGTCCTCGTCGTCGCTGGTGGCATCGGCATCACGCCCGTCATCGCCGCCGCTCGTTTCGCCGCTGACAACGCCGCCGAGGTCGACGCCGTCGTGGGCGCCCTCACTGCCGCCAAGATCTGCGGGACCGACGAGCTCGAGCCGCTGTGCGGCGAGGTTCGCCTCACGACTGACGACGGCACGGCTGGTACGAAGGGATTCGTGACGGCCGAGGTCGAGCCCATGCTCGCCACGGGCGCGTATGACCTTGTCCTCACTTGCGGACCCGAGCCCATGATGCGTGCCGTCGCGGCTATCGCCGAGGCTGCCGGCGTCAAGTGCGAGGTCTCCGTCGAGCGCATGATGACCTGCGGCTTTGGTGCTTGTAACACGTGCAACGTCGAGACCGTCTACGGCATGGTGGGAGCCTGCATGGCAGGTCCCGTCTTCGACTCGAAGGTGGTGGCATGGTGAGCAACGTCGATATGTCCGTCGATCTCGCCGGCATCAAGCTCAAGAACCCGATCAACACCGCGAGCGGCACCTATGGCTACGGCTGGCAGTTCGAGAGCTTCTATGACGTGAGCCAGCTCGGCGCGATCACCACCAAGGGCTGCGCCGCCGAGGCCTGGCCCGGCAACCCCGCCCCGCGCATGACCGAGGTCACGAGCGGCATGATGAACTCCGTGGGTCTCCAGAACCCCGGCGTCCGCGGCCTCATCGAGGGCTCCGGCGAGTACCTCCAGGAGCTTTCCGACAAGGGCACCGCGGTCATCTGCCAGGTTGCGGGCCACTCCGTCGAGGAGTACGTCGCAGCCGTCGAGCTCTTCGAGGAGCTCGCCCCGTTCGCCGCCGGCCTCGAGATTAACATCTCTTGCCCCAACATCGCCGCAGGTGGCTGCGCCATGGGCTCCACGCCCGAGGGTGCCGCGGGGGTTATCCGTGCCGTCCGTCCGCATACGAAGAAGCCCCTTCTCGTCAAGATGGCTCCCGCTCGCGTCGTCGACGTCGCGAAGGCGCTCGAGGCCGAGGGCGCGGATGCCCTTACGGTCATCAACTCCATCCCTGGCATGGCCATTGACGTCAACACGCGCAGGAGCAAGCTCAGCCGCCCCACCGGCGGCATGAGCGGCCCCGCCCTTCACCCTATCGCGGTGCGCATGGTGTGGGAGGTCCACAATGCCGTCAGCCTCCCCATCGTGGGCGTTGGTGGCGTCATGACCGGTGCCGATGCCGCGGAGTTCATCCTCGCCGGCGCCACGAGCGTGTCCGTCGGCATGGCTAACCTCGTCGACCCGATGGCGGCTCCCCGCATCCTCGGCGAGCTCACCGAGTGGGCCGAGTCGCAGGGCGTTTCCAGCATTTCCGAGCTTATCGGCGCCTTCGAGGGCTAGTCGGACTTTGATTCTCTGGGGCGACCTCCGCGGTCGCCCCTTTTTCGATGGGCGACTCGCCCGGAAGGAGGCCTCATGGGCCGCTTTGACGATCTCTCCGCTCGCGACCGCGTGATGGTTGCGCTCGATTGCGGGCCCGAGGAGGCTCGTGCCCTCGCTGACAAGCTCGAGGGTCATGCCACCTGGCTGAAGGTTGGCATCACGCTCATCTATGACGGCGGCCTGCCGCTCGTCAAGGAGCTCCGCGACCGCGGCTTCAAGATCTTCGTCGATTCCAAGTTCCATGACATCCCGCATCAGGTTCGCGGCGCCGTGATGAGCGCTGCCCATTCTGGCGCGGATTTGGTCACGGTTCACGGCTCTGGTTCCGAGAAGATGCTCGTTGCCTGTCACGAGGCCGCCGAGCAGTCCCTCGTCGAGTTTGGCCACAAGCCCTATGTGATCGCCATCACCGTGCTTACCAGCATGGACGCCGAGGAGCTGGCTAAGGTTGGCGTGACGCGCCCGATTCCCGAGCAAGCCGCGGCCCTCGCGAAGCTCGCCGTTGACTCTGGCCTCGACGGCATCGTGTGCTCGCCCATGGAGGCGCGCGAGATGCGCGAGCTCCTTGGCCCGGATGCACTTATCGTGACCCCGGGCGTTCGTCCGGCTGGAGCCGCTCTGGGAGACCAGAGCCGCGTCGCGACCCCTGCCGCCGCCGTCAATGCCGGCGCGAGCCACATTGTCGTCGGCAGGCCGATTACCCAGACAGAGGATCCGGTCGCCGCCTTCGAGGCCATCGTCGCGGAGATTGAAGCACGCTAAAACCCGCCGAGTCCTGACACTAATCGGCGTATTTGTATCCAAGGTGCCGTTTTTGTGGGGCGGTGAGGTATAAAACGCGGGTAAATGCGTGAAAGTTCTTGCAAAGTGGCTGCTACATTGCCATAGTGTCATACAGCCGATTTGCGGGGCACCCGAAGCCCCTTCGGAACTTGTGTTGAGAAGTACTTACATTTGGAGGAAATATGGCTCTCCCTACGCTTTCCGACGAGCAGCGCGCTCAGAACCTTAAGAAGGCCGCCGAGGCCCGCCACGCTCGCGCCGAGCTCCGTGAGAAGATCAAGAACGGCGAGGTCACCCTCGAGTCCGTCCTGAACTCTGAGGATGAGGCCGCCAAGCGTATGCCCGTCCGCGCTCTCATTGAGTCCCTTCCGGGCTACGGCAAGGCTAAGGCCGCCAAGATCATGGACGAGATCGCCGTCGCTGACAACCGTCGCGTTCAGGGCCTTGGTGCCCGTCAGCGTGAGGCCCTCCTCGAGATTCTCTCCAAGTAGTGTCGCGCACACCTAAGCTGTTCGTAGTTTCCGGACCGTCAGGCGTAGGGAAGGGCACGCTGGTTTCTCTTGTGAGAGAACAGCGCCCGGACCTGGGCCTGACGGTCTCGGCCACAACGAGACAGCCACGTCCAGGTGAGGTTGACGGGGTTTCCTACCACTTCCTCACCAACGATGACTTCGACCGTCGTGTCGAGGCCGGGGAGTTCCTCGAGTGGGCTAACGTCCACGGGAACCGTTATGGCACGCTTGCCTCCGAGGTTGACCGTAACCTGAGCGCCGGTAAGTCCGTCATCCTCGAGATTGACGTCCAGGGCGCGCTCAACGTTCGCAAGGTCTTTCCCGATGCCGTCCTCGTCTTCATCGAGCCTCCTTCCATGGAGGTCCTCGAACAGCGTCTCCGCGGTCGCGAGACGGAGAGCGAAGAGTCCCTTCGCCTGCGTCTTGCGGATGCGGCCGGCGAGCTTGAGCTTGCCCCGCGCTATGACGAGCGAATCGTCAACGATGATCTTGAGAGGGCCACTTCGGAGCTGCTCCGAGTGCTCGAAACGCACGAGATGAATTGAGGAAGTTCAGCAATGTCTGTGATCAAGCCTGAAATCGACACCCTGCTCGAGAAGACCGAGCACAACCCGTTCCTGCTTTGCTCCGTCGCGTCGAAGCGCGCCTGCGACATCAACAACATGCTTCGCGGCCAGCACCTTCGCGTCGTTGCCATCCAGGATGTCGACGACATCACCACCATGGTCTCCGGTGAGGACACCACCTCCATCGCCATGAATGAGCTCGCTGACGGTAAGCTCGGTTACGTCCAGGACGACTTCGACGAGGCCATCAAGGACACGAACGTCACGATTGCCGAGTAGCGCCGTGGCTGATCGCGTCTGCCTCGTTCATTATCACGAGATTGGTCTCAAAGGTAAGAACCGTTCTATCTTTGAGCGCCAGCTCATCACCAACCTCAAGCGTGCCCTTAAGGGGCGTTCGGCTCATGTCGAGCGCCTTGCGGGGTACGTTCGCGTGAGCTTCGAAGACGGTGGCATGCCCGAGGATATCCCCGGCATGGTTGCCGCCGTGCCTGGTGTCGCTCGCGTATCCGTCGCGTGGCGCTGCGCCCGTGACCCCGAGGAGTACAATGCCGCGGCTATCGAGAGCCTTCGTGTCTGCAAGGGCTGCGAGTCTTTCAAGGTTCACGGTCGCCGCTCCAACACCGATTACCCAATTCACAGCATCGACCTCAACCGCCAGGTTGGATCCGCCCTGTGCGAGGCCTTCCCGGATCTCCGCGTTCAGATGCACCAGCCTGATGTCACGGTGAACGTCCACGTCGTTCAATCTGACGTCTACGTGTATGCGGATGCCACCTCTCAGCGCGGCGCGGGTGGTCTTCCCGTGGGTACCGCGGGCAAGGTCGTTACGTTGCTCTCGAGCGGCTTCGACTCTCCCGTCGCCACGTGGATGGTCGGCCGTCGCGGCGCGATCTGCGTGCCCGTGCACTTCTCCGGCCGTCCGATGACGAGCGATGAGTCCGAGTGGCTCACGCAGGATATCGTTCGCGCGCTTGAGCCCGCCGGTATCATCGGGCGCCTCTATGTGGTGCCCTTTGGCGAGTGCCAGCGCGAGATTTCGCTCAAGGCGCCGCAGGCGCTCCGCGTCATCATGTATCGCCGTCTCATGTTCGAGGTTGCGCAACGCGTGGCCGAGCTCGAGGGTGCGAAGGCTCTGGTCACGGGCGAGTCTCTTGGCCAGGTCGCCTCTCAGACCCTTGAGAACATCACTGCCACGAATGACGTCGCCACGATTCCGGTCTTCCGCCCGCTCATTGGCACGGACAAGATCGAGATCATCGATCGAGCCCAGCAGATCGGCACGTATGACATCAGCGCGCAGACGGCTCCTGACTGCTGCACGCTCTTCATGCCGCGCCGTCCCGAGACACATGCCAACCTCCGCATGGTACGTGAGGCGTGGGAGACCTTTGACCATGAGGCGATGGTCGAGTACCTGATGAAGAACATCGAGTACGTGGACTTCAACACCTGCGCCTCGTATCGTCCTCCGCGCGAGCTGAGGGCGAGGCACCGTGAGCTCGCTCCTGCCGAGTGGCCTGGCGAGACCGGGGATGTGGCTGCAAAGAGCGAAGAGTCTGCGAACGAGTAGCCTTTCCTCATTTGGGGACAAAATAGTTTTTTCTCATTTGAAGCGCCGATGCCACGAGTGTCGGCGCTTCTTCTACCTCGTGCTTTCTAGTTTGTTTGACGCGATTTGGCATGTTTTTGCGAAATCCTGTTAGGTCTTCGTTTGATTTGGGTTTGAGTGCGTGGGACTTTCTTGCCCTCGCGCCGCTCTTTGGTCCTAGTTGCCTCCACGATTGAGGGGGAGGCGATTACATGGCTCAACTCATTCGAAAGAACTACAGGTGTTCCCATGGCTCCCGAGGGAAGTCGAGGCTCGCGTTGGTGGCGGGCGTTGTCACGGCGGGCGCGCTCGCTCTCGCCGTTGTCGCCGCTCTTGGAGGATTCCGTGGCGGTGTCGTGATCGAGCGCGAGAGCGTTCCAGCCACTGCCCCCGCGGTAACTGCGGAGACCCTCTCTGCCGCCTCGCCACCAGAGTCAGTCGTTGCTTCCGTCTTCGTCCACATTGACGGGGCGGTTGTGGCCCCGGGAGTCTATGAACTGACGGGGGCGCATCCGCGTGTGAATGACGCCGTCATGGCCGCTGGTGGCCTCGCTGGGGATGCGGATACCACTGCGCTCAACCTTGCTGCCGCGCTTTCCGACGGGGAAAAGGTCCATGTGCCGAGGCAAGGGGAGGCGGTGGCGTCGGGGCAGACTTCTTCGGGACCTGCCTCGGGGTCTGATGGCGGCGCCTCTTCGTCCGGAGTGATTAACATCAATTCGGCGACGACGGAAGAGCTTGACTCGCTTCCTGGCATCGGTCCCTCCACAGCTGCGGCGATCGTGGAGGACCGCGAGCTCAACGGTCCCTTCGCGAGCCCCGAGGACCTTATGCGCGTTAGCGGCATAGGCGAGGGGAAGTTCTCCAAGCTTAAGGATCAAATCCGTGTCTAGGGGGCTTGTGGCGGCCCTATCGCGCAAGAGGGTGTTTGCGTGGGGCCGTGACGAGAGCAGGCCTTGCCTTGAGGACGATGCCTCTCGTGCGCGAGAGGATGCTCGGCCGGCATCGGCTTGCCCAGGCGAGGATGGTCTTTCGCCCTATCCGGAGCGCCCTTATGTGCCCCTCGTCCTCCTCGCCGCCCTCGCGTTTGTGGGTTCGCAATCGCTGGCCTTGCAAGGCTTCTCGGGGATGAAGCTTTTGCTCCTATTCGCGTCGATCGCCTCCCTTCTCGCCTTGGTGATAATTCGGCTTGCTGGGGCATCATGGTCCTTGGCTACGGGAGCATTGGCGCTATCGGTCGCGGTCGTCGCTGGCGGCCTCGAGGGCGGCTGGGCGCTTGCTCGCGCGGATGATGCCGCTTCGGCGCTTGAAGGCACGAGCGTGAGTTCGTGCGAGTTTGTTGTTCGGTCTGATTGCACGAGCGGTCAGAGCGGGTGGCTATGCCGTGCCGAAGCAATGTTGGGAGGCGGAGGACGTGCCAAAGTCTGGCTCACGCTTCCCGACAGGGTCGAGTTCGGCTCTACGGTGACCGGCATCGGGCGCTTCTCGGCAAACGGGAACGATGATTGGGGGCGCACGAGCCGGTCCCAAGGGCTTTGCGGCAAGGTAAAGATGATTCGAGTCACGGGGGTGGCACCCGCGACCGGCGTGGAAGGGGCTCTTGCGTCCTTTCGCGCATGGGCGCTTCGTGCCATTGACCCGTCTTCTGGTGATGGCCGCGCCCTCATGGCTGGCCTGGTGGCAGGTTCGAGAGCGGACCTCAAGGAGCGAGGCCTTGATGACGCGTTCGCGTCCGTCGGGTTATCTCATCTCATCGCGGTGTCTGGCGCTCATCTCGCAGTGATGGCCGGTGGTGTCGAGACCCTGCTCGGTCTTGTGGGCGTAGGCCTTCGTGTTCGGGTTCTCTCCGTGCTTGCGTCGAGTGCTGTCTACGTCGTTTTCTGCGCCTGCCCGTCAAGCGCCGTGCGCGCCTGGGTGATGTTGCTTGCCTCTCGGTGTGGGAGGTCACTGGGCAGGAGGTCTCATTCCCCGTCTGGCGTCGCCGTCGCATGCCTCGCGATGTGCGCCTTGGACCCCTATTGCTCTTGTGACCTTGGGTTCAGGCTTTCGGTCTCGTCCGTCATCGCGCTCGCCTTGTTTGGCTCGTACGCGGATGCCCTTCTAGCTCGCATTTCCTTAGTGTCGTTTCTTCGTAAGGACGGAATCAAAGTTCCCTATCGACTCAGAAGGCGGGGTAGAGCGTTACTTCGCTCGTTACGCTCCGCGATTGCCGTCTCTCTCGTCTGCCAACTGGCGACTGCAGGGACTTGCGCGATGACGTTCGGGCGCCTTTCACTCGTCTCGACCCTCGCAAACGTGTTGATCGGGCCTTTGTTCACCCCGCTTGTGTCGCTTGGCCTTGCGGGGGCTGCGATTTCATGGCTACCGTTTCTCGGAAGCTTGGTATTGAGTCTGGATGCGACGCTCTGCGAGATCGTCATTTGTTTCGTTCGAGGCTTGGGAAAGCTGCCCCTCGCCTGCATTCCCGTTTGCTTGCCGGCGTGGGCCGAGTATGTCCCCCTGCTTGTCATGGCCGTTGTGCTGGTCGTGTGGCCTCGGCCCTCCCGCCGGGCCCTCTTGGGAACGATATCGGCTGCGACGGTCGTCGCCGGTGCCTATGTGTTGCTTTCCTGCGTGCTTGTGGGCCCTAGCGTCACAATTCTCGATGTCGGCCAGGGGGATGCCATCCTCATTCGCCAAGGTCCCCACGCGATCCTTGTCGATTGCGGCCTCGAGGGGAGCCTTTCCTCGGCCCTCGCGAGGAACCACGTGTATCACCTTGACGCCGTGGTCATCACGCACCTTCACGAAGACCATTACGGAGGCTTGGACGATCTCGTCGGCCTTATAGGGGTCGATGCGGTATATGTAGGCGAGGGAGCTTCCGGAAACCTGCCGGATGAGCTCGAAGGCTCGGTGCGAGACCTTACAGGGGCTGCTCCCGGCGAGATAGCGGATGGGGATGTCCTGCGACTTGGTTCCTATTCGATGGGGTGCGTTTGGCCCCATGGTCCTACAGACGGATCGGAGAACGAAGACTCCCTTTGCTTCGTCCTCTCCTATGATGGCGATGGCTGCTCGTTAGAGATGCTGCTCACGGGCGACGCCGAGCAAGAGCAGCTGGAGGAGTATCAGAACGACGTTGGCGACATCGATGTCCTAAAGGTTGGGCATCATGGCTCTCGAGTCTCAATATCGCTCGACCAGGCCCAGACTTTGAGGCCCGAGTTCGCGGTGGCAAGTGCGGGGGAGGGCAATTCCTATGGGCACCCGACGTCCGAGTGCATAGAGACCCTCGAGTCTGCGGGTGCTATGTTTCTCTGCACGATCGAGCACGGGGACGTTCGGGTCGAGCCCTCGCCTGATAACGCGCCTCCTCGCGTTGTGTGCCAGAGATGATTTTGGTGGCGATTGCTCGCCACGTGGTGACGTCTCGCGTTGCGTTGGGGATGGGCGAATCGCATCAAGCGGCTACAATCAGACACGGAAAACATAACGGTTTGGGGGAGAGATGGCTGAAGGAGCAGCGTTGCTTGCCGCATATCTCGTCGTTGGTGCCGACGAGCTCAAGCGTGACACCGCCGTGCGGAGACTTCGCTCCCGCGTGCCGTCTGACATGGCGGATTTCAACCTCGACGAGCTCCAGGGCTCGCAGATCGAAGACCCGATGACCCTCGTGTCTTCGCTGGAGACAATGCCCTTCTGCGCGGACTTCCGCCTCGTCATCGTCCATGAGGCGGATAAGCTCGTTAAGGCCGTCTCGGAGGCAGTCGTTAGCTATCTCGCTGACCCCAACCCCTCCTGCGTCCTCTGCCTCGATGCCGAGAAGCTCGCCAAGAACACGCGCCTGTACAAGGCGGTCGCCAAGGTGGGTGCGAAGTCGGTTATCGATTGCTCCCCGCTCAAGCGTTGGGAGCTCCCTCCCTATGTCGTCAAGCTTGCCGCCGGTCATGGCATGTTCATGGACAACGCCGCTGCGGAGGAGCTCGTCAATCGCGTCGGCGAGGCGACTGTCGCCCTCGATAACCAGGTTGCGACGCTGGCTGAGCTCCTCCGTGCCAGCGGTCGCATCACGCTCGCTGACGTCGAGGCGAACGTCGCGCAGACTGCCGAGGTTAGCCCCTGGGCGTTCGCCGACGCGGCCTGTGAGCGAGATGCTGCTCGCGCGCTGCGCATGTATCGCCTTATGGACAACCCGTCCCTCGTGTTTCTCCACTCCGTTCTCGTTGGGCGCATTCGCGAGCTCATTTGTGCGAAATCCCTCGCGGCGCGTGGTGCCGGTTCGTCGCTTGCGGGTGAGCTTGGGCGTGCTCCCTGGCAGGTGAAGAACCATTCTCGCTGGGCATCTCGATTTGCTTCCGGCGAGTTGGAGGCCCTCCTCTCCGAGGCGGCGTCGTGCGTGCGAGCCCTCAAGGGCAGCGCGGATTCTGACGCCGCCTTCGAGCGCCTCCTGCTTGCGATGACGACGCCGGGGCTCGTGCTTCGCTGATGCGGGTTGGCTTGGCGGAGCCCGAGTCCGCTCGACGTCTGGGTGGAGAAACCCATCGCTGTGGTTGCGGAGTGGCAGGGCATTGCCTCTGGCGGTATCGCGACGGCTTTCTGGCCACTAATTCTCGTCAGAAACTTGTGATTCCTCGTGTTTCGGCCACAAGTCCTTGTAGTTTTGCTATAGTGGCGAGGTTGACCTTGCCGTGTCCGGCTTGTGGAACCCCACTCCACTTGCCAACAGGGGCCTCGCATAGAAGAAATTGAAAGGATCTGCACGTGGCTAACATTAAGTCGCAGAAGAAGCGCATCATCACCGCCGAGAAGGCTCGTATGCGCAACAAGGCCGTCCGCTCTGAGCTCAAGACGGCTGTCAAGCGCGTTCGCGCTGCCGTTGAGGCTAAGGACGCCGAGCTCGCTCAGGCTGAGGCCAACAAGGCTGGTCGTCTGCTCGACAAGGCCGCTTCCAAGGGCATCATCCACAAGAACCAGGCTGCCCAGCGTAAGTCTGGCGTCCAGAAGCTCGTGAACACCATCAAGTAGCTTCTGTTTCATTGTTTTGTAGAAGCCCCGTCGGCGTGCTGGCCGGCGGGGCTTCTTTTGTGCGAGATTCGCTAGGCAAGTTCTCTTCCCGCTGCTTTTCGCGTGCATGCGGTATCATCGTCCACATGACTACTACAGACACATCCCACATCAGGAACTTTTCCATCGTCGCTCACATCGACCATGGCAAGTCCACCATCTCTGATCGCATCCTCGAGCTCACTCGTACGGTTGAGGAGCGCGACATGGAGTCGCAGCTTCTCGATACGATGGATATCGAGCGCGAGCGCGGCATCACGATCAAGAGCAACGCCGTTCGCGTGATGTATGACGCGGATGATGGCGAGACCTACCAGTTCAACCTCATCGACACCCCGGGTCACGTGGACTTTACCTATGAGGTCTCGCGATCGCTCGCCGCGTGCGAGGGTGCCGTTCTCGTCGTCGACTCCACCCAGGGCGTCGAGGCGCAGACGGTCTCCAACGCCAGCCTCGCCATGAACGCCAACCTCGATATTGTTCCCGCGATCAACAAGATCGACCTTCCGAGCGCCCATCCCGAGGAGGTCAAGGAGGAGATCGAGGAGGAGCTCGCCATTCCTGCCGACGACGCTGTTTGCGTATCTGGCAAGACGGGCGAGGGTATCCATGACCTTCTTGAGTCGATCGTCTTCCTCATCTCGCCTCCCAAAGGAGACTACAACGCTCCGCTCAAGGCGCTGATCCTCGACTCCTACTTCGACGAGTACCGTGGCGTCGTCGCCACCGTGCGTGTGTTCGACGGTCACATCGCCAAGGGCGACGACCTCCTCATGATGCAGGGCGGAGAGCGCTTCTTGGCTGACGGCGTGGGCGTCAAGCGTCCCGCGGAGACCCTCGTCGGCGAGCTCGGTGTGGGCGAGGTTGGCTTCGTCGTTACCGGTCTCAAGGATCCCGAGGCCGTGCGCGTCGGCGACACCATCACGCTTGCTGAGAGGCCCTGCGACGCCCCCATGCCGGGCTATCGCGAGGCGAAGCCCATGGTCTACACCGGACTCTTCCCGGTGGACAACAAAGAGTACGAGAACCTTCGCGACGCCCTCGAGAAGCTTCACGTCAACGATCCGTCGCTCGTCTGGACGCCCGAGACCTCCGTGGCCCTCGGCTTTGGCTTCCGCGTGGGCTTCCTCGGTCTCCTTCATATGGAGGTCGTCAAGGAGCGCCTCGAGCGAGAGTTCAACCTCGACCTCATCGCGACGAGCCCCTCGGTCGACTATCACGTGTACAAGACTGACGGCGAGATGGTGGGCGTCCGCAGCCCCCAGGACCTCCCTGATGTCACCTGCATCGACCACATCGAGGAGCCCTTCCTCAAGGCGAAGATCATCTGCCCGCCCGAGTTTACGGGTGCGGTCATGCAGCTTGCCATCGAGCATCGCGGCGTCACAACGAACATGGTCCACCTCACGCAGAAGTCCGTCGAGATGCAGTTCGACATGCCCCTCGCGGAGCTTATCCTCGACTTCTTCGACCAGCTCAAGAGCCGCACGAAGGGCTATGCCTCGCTTGACTACGAGTTCTCCGAGTATCGACCGAGCGACCTCGTGAAGCTCGACATCCTGCTGTCCGGCGACGAGGTCGACGCGCTGTCGTTCATCGTCCACAAGGACAAGGCCTACACGCTCGCGCGCGGCCTTTGCGACAAGCTCAAGGAGATCATCCCGCGCCAGCAGTTCGAGGTGCCTATCCAGGGGGCTATCGGCAACAAGATCATTGCGCGTTCCACCGTTAAGGCCATGCGCAAGGACGTCCTCGCCAAGTGCTACGGCGGCGACATCTCGCGTAAGCGCAAGCTCCTCGAGAAGCAGAAGGAGGGCAAGAAGCGCATGAAGGCCATCGGTTCGGTCGACGTGCCGCAGGAGGCCTTCATGGCGATTCTCAAGGTGGACGAATAGTGGCACGTTCTTCAGTTCGCACGGACGAGCAGCGCGCGCTCGCGATGAGCGATGCCGCTGCTCGCGTCATGGAGGAGGGTGCCGCTTCCGCAGGCCTGTCCTGGCCGCCCGCTCCTTTTGCCAGCAGCGAGGCCGGTTCCTTGGCGGACCGGCTTTCCGCCAACCCGTTTCTCATGGCTCCCATGGCGAGCGTCACGGATTCCGCCTATAGGATCATGGCGCGTGCGGGTGGCGCCGCCATCGCGTACACCGAGATGGTCTCCGTGACGGGTATCCACTATAAGAGTGAGAAGACCTGGCAGCTGGTCGAGCCCAACCAGGCGGAGCCGGATCTTGCCGTGCAGCTCTTCGGCGCTGACCCGGAGCACTTCCGCGAGGCGGCGCCTCTGGTGGCCGAGCGCGTCGGCGATCGTCTTACGCTCGTCGACGTCAACATGGCCTGCCCCGTCCCTAAGGTTACCAAGGGGGGAGCTGGCTCTGCGCTTCTTGATGAGCCTGAGCTCGCCGCAAAGATCGTTCGCGCGCTCGTCGACTCTCTAGACGTTCCGGTTACCGTCAAGATTCGCGTTGGCCGCACGCCCGGTAAGATCGTGGGTCCGGACTTCGCCCGTGCCATGGAGGCGGCTGGCGCGTCCGCCATTGCCGTCCACGGGCGCTTGGCGTCCCAGATGTATCGCGGCGAGTCAGATCCCGCCGCGATAGCGGAGGTCGTCGAGGCGGTGAGTGTGCCCGTCATCGCTTCTGGCGACGCGTTAGACGCTGCTCGCGCCACTCGCCTGCTATCTGATACGGGCGCTGCCGCCTGCTTCGTGGCGCGCGGAAGCTATGGCGACCCTTGGATCTTTGATAACGCTCGCCGCGTGCTTGCGGGGGAAGGGGAGATCGAGGTCACGCCCAGGATGCGGCTCGCTGCCTTCAGGCTTCATGTCCGGCTGCTCGTCGCGACGGGCGCGCATATGGCCCGCGCTCGCAGCCTGGCCGGATGGTATCTCCGTGGCGTTCCTGAGGCCGCGGCGTGGCGCGAGAGGGCTATGCACTGCCGTGACGTCGCTGACTACCTTGCCCTCGCCGACGAGCTCGAGGCAACGCTGTGACGCCACGTCCCTCTGCCGGCGTCGGCGCGTTCTATCTCCATGTCCCCTTCTGCGTGAGGCGCTGTCGCTATTGTGACTTCTCGACGGCGGCGACCCGTCATGATGACCCGCTTATGGCGGCCTATGCGTCCTCGCTTGAGAACCTGGTCGAAGAGGCTCGCGAGCTCGGATTCCTTGCGGAGTGCCAGACCGCCTACCTAGGCGGTGGCACGCCGACGATGCTTGGTGCCAAGAGCCTCTCTTCGCTCGTCTCGGCCGTTCGCTCGGTGCCGTCCGTCCGCGAGCTTAGCTTTGAGGCGAATCCCGAGTCTTTAACCGACGAGGTCCTCGGTGCCACTGTCGTCTCCGGGGCGACGCGCGTCTCTATTGGCGTCCAGAGCTTTGATGACCGTGAGCTCCGGGGCCTTGGTCGCGTGCATACGGCCGGGCTTGCCTCTGATCGCGTAGCCGCCGCCGTGGCTTCGGGTCTCGACGTGTCCCTTGACCTTATGTGCGGAATTCCCTTCCAGACTCCGGAGTCTTGGCACAAGTCCCTCGCGCGGGCAGTCGAGCTTGGCGTTGGGCATGTGAGCTGCTACCCGCTCATGATCGAACCCGGCACCCCACTCGAGCGCATGTGCGAGTCCGGCGAGGTCCCCTGGCCCTCGGACGATACCGAGGCGGATGACATGGAGACGGCGTTCGACGTCTTCGAGTCCGCTGGATATTCGCGATATGAAGTTGCGAGTTACGCCCAGCCTGGAAAACGCTGCCAACACAACATTGCCTATTGGACGGGCATCCCGTATCTTGGCCTCGGAGTCTCCGCGGCTAGCATGCTGAGCCTGCCCGAATACGAAGCCCTTCAAACTGTGGTGTCCTCCCTTCCGGCTCCTTCGGATGGCGCCTGGCGCTTCAGGCTCACGTCGTCGGATGACGTTCGCGCATACGCGCGGGTGCGTTCCCTTGCCGAGCTTAGCTTTGAAGTCGAGCAGATGACCGAGACCGAGGCCGTGGCCGAGGACCTCATGCTGGCCGCGAGGATGACTGACGGAATCCCCGCCGCACTTCAGGCACGCGCCCGTCATGTTCTTGGAGAAAACCGTGTGGGGGAGTGCTTCTCCGCCCTTATCGGCAACGGCTATCTCGTGGCGGCCGACTGCGGCTCGCTCGTTCCGACCAAAAAGGGGTGGTTGCTCGGCAACGAGCTATATGGTCCCCTTTGGAACCTTGCGAGCGAAGGATAGAGTTCGTCCTCTGCGCTCCTAATGTTGAGGACTACTGCTGCGGTTCACGCTATCCGATATGAGTAAACACGTGAACAACCTGGGACAATATAAACGGTTATTCTGATGGGGCTGCAAAAATACTGCCGGTATTCCGGCGCCGAATTGGGAGATAGCCTTGCTTTCCTGGATCACAGACATCTTCATGGCCGTCATGCGTCCGTGTTATGACCTCACGCAGAACTGGTGGCTCACCATCCTCCTCTTCACGCTCATCGTGAAGGTGGTTCTCATGCCGCTGTCGCTGTGGTGCCAGTGGAACTCCATCATCATGGTGCGCATGATGCCTGCCCTCAACCGCGTGAAGGTGAAGTACTTCGGCGATCAGGAGCAGATTGGCGAACGCCAGAGCGAGCTCAACCGCGAGTACCACTACCACCCGCTGCTCTCGCTCATTCCCCTTGCCGTGCAGATCATCATCCTGTTCGGCCTCGTCGACGTCATCCACGCCATCACGGATTCGGGTGCCGCCGGTACCGAATTCCTCGGCCTTGTGCCCATGGAGGATGGTGGGACTTCCTGGATCATGCCCATCCTCGCGACGCTTTCCGCCGTCGTCATGGGCGTGGCCTCCAACCACATCAACCCGCTCCAGCGCGAGCAGTCCACCGCCGAGAAGAACTCGACCAATGGCCTGTCCATCGCGCTCTCGTTCTTCTTGGGCATTTACGTCGCTGCGGGCATGGCCTTCTACTGGGTGTGCTCCAACCTACTGTCCGTCGTGGTCCAGGCCGCGTGCAACCTCATCATTCGCCCGGCGAAGTACGTCGACTACGATGACCTCTCCGCCTCCAAGGTCGAGCTTGCGGAGCTTAACAACCTCTCCAAGAAGAAGGGTCCCTGGTGGAAGCCCGACCCGCTCGCCAAGCGCGAGAAGGCGGATTACAAGCGATTCTTCTCTATCGTTGGCAAGCACGTCGTCTTTTATTCCGAGCGCAGCGGCTTCTGGCGCTACTTCCAAGGTGCCATCGAGTGGCTTCTCGCTAACTCTGATGTCTGCATCCACTACGTCACTGGAGACCCGAACGACCAGGTCTTCGAGTACGCGAAGAGCCATCCGCGCGTTCTCCCGTACTACATCGGCGAGAAGCGCCTCATCACCCTCATGATGAAGATGGACGCAGACGTCGTGGTCATGACGCTTGAGGACCTCGATAACTTCTACATCAAGCGCTCCTACGTGAAGAAGGATGCCTTCTACGCGTTTATGTTCCACCACATGACCTCGACGATCCTCACTGCCCGCCGCGAGGCCTATGACAACTACGACGCTCTCCTTTGCGTGGGCCCGCATCAGCGTGACGAGGTCCGCGCCGCGGAGAAGCTCCGCAACCTGCCCGCCAAGGAGCTTCCCGAGATTGGCTATGACCTTCTCGATCGTGAGATTGCCGCCTACCAGGCACGCGATCACGAGGCGAAGTCTCGTCCGAGCATCCTCATCGCCCCGTCCTGGCAGGAGGATAACATCCTCGATCTCTGTGCTGATGACGTCATTCGTCCGCTGCTTGGTCGCGGCTGGCGCGTCATGGTCCGTCCTCACCCCGAGTACACGAAGCGATTCCGCGCTCGCTGGGAGGCCCTCCAGGCTCGTTATGCGGATGTCCCCGCGGAAGACCTCTACTTCGAGCAGGACTTCTCTTCCAGCGAGTCGATTCTCGAGGCTGACGTCCTCATGACTGACTGGTCGAGCGTCTTCTGCGAATTCTCGCTCGTGACGCTCAAGCCCAGCGTGTTTATTGACACCCCCATGAAGGTGAGCAACCCGGATTGGCAGGAGCTCGGCATCGAGCCGACAGACGTCTCGCTGCGCAACGAGGTTGGTCGCTCCGTCTCCCCGGACGACCTCTCGAAGCTACCCGACATTATCGCGGAGATGATCTCCAATCCTGATGCCTGGCATGACCGCATCGAGGAGGTTCGCTCCCACATGATCTTCAACCTCGGGCACGGCGGCGAGGCAGCTGGCCGTTACCTGCTCGGGAAGATTCTCGAGAAGCAGAATGCTCGAGCCTGCGAGGACGTTGAGGCTAAGGACGAGGACATCCACGATGCCCAGGAGGAGCGAGATGAGGACCTCTAAGAGTCTTGCCGTCTTTTGCTTTGACCTTCTCTTCTTCGCCTTTGGGGCGGGATTGCTGTTTGCGTCGCTTGCGACCCCCGCGTTTGCCTATGTAGACCCGAGTGTCATGACCTATACGATCCAGGCGCTTGCTGGTGTCGCCGTCGCGCTATCTGCTGTGATTGGCGTTGCCTGGAGGCGTCTGCGTCGTGTCGTCCTGAAGTTTCTCAAGGTTGACGAGAACGCTGGAAAGACCGTCGAGACACGCGTGAGCAAGGTAAACGCTATCTCTCACCCGGACTATGCGATGTCTGCCCCCACGACGCTCAGGGAGCCGACTGGCGGGGCCTTTGACGGCGCCCCGCTCACCTGGTCGAAGCGCTTCGGCATCGCGCTGCTCGCTATGGCGTTCTTCATGTTCACGCTCTTCGTCGCCCCCTCCTTCGAGCTTGTCGACGGCAACACGGACAGCCTCTTCTTCACGATCCGCGACGTGTGGGCCCTGCTCGTGGGGTCGGCCTTTGTCATCGGGAGCGTCATCGCCCTCGCGATCTCTTGCGCGCGTGGTAAGGCCTATGACGTGCTCGTCGCCATCGTGTTCGCGCTTGGTGTCGCGGGTTTCGTACAGGCGCTCCTCCTGAACGGCGGCCTGCCGGTGGCGGACGGCCGCGAGGTCGCCTGGGCGAGCTTCTCGTCGAAGATGATTATCGGCGTCATCGTCTGGACCACCCTCGTCGCCGTAGCCGTTGCGGTCGTCGTGAGGGCCCCGGCGCTCGGCCGCCTCTCGCTCGCCACCGTCGCAGTCGTCCTCATCCTGGTCCAGGGCATCTCCATCGCCCGCCCCATCAAGCACGCGGTCTTCGGCACGCCCTCGGACTACATGGTCACGAAGGCTGGCCTGTTCGAGGTCTCCGACAAGAGCAACGTCGTGGTCTTTTGCATCGACACTGTCGACACACAGGAGTTCGACTGCGTTCTCGAGCAGTATCCCGACACCCTCGAGGGTTATGAGGGCTTCATCTACTTCAGGAACTCCGTCGGTTCCATGATCCCCACGGCCTATGGCGTCCCCTTCCTCGTCTCCGGCCAGATGCTCCAGGGCGGCGAGGACTTCCAGCACTACATCGACACGCGCTTCACGCGCAGCAGTTTCGTTTCGGACATGCGTGCGCAGAATTACTCGGTGTCGCTCTACGCCGATTGCCTCTACAGCTACAAGCAGATCGTCGGCGATCAAACGGTCAACATCAAGTCTTCGAGCGACAGAAGGGTTGACGCTTTCGGCACGGTCTCAATTCTTTACAAGGTCGCCCTCTATCGCAACGCCCCCTGGGTCGCGAAGCCAATGTTCTGGTACTACACGGACGATATGAACCAGGCGGTTCTTGGTGGCTCCGCCTCCGGGACGGGTCCCGAGAGCGATGCGTCTTCCCCGTACGTTCTCGACGACGGCGCCTACTACCGCGAGCTTTGCGAGCGCGGCCTTACCGTCTCCGAGGACACGGAGTCCGACGGTGCTTTCAAGTTCATCCACCTCAACGGCGCCCACGTACCCTTCACGTATGACGAGGAGATGAACCAACCCGAGGGCGGCACGGACATGGTCCGTCAGACCCGCGGCACCTTCACGATCCTCCAGCGGTATTTCGACGAGCTCAAGAGGCTCGGCGCCTATGACGACACCACCATCATCGTCACCGCAGACCACGGATATTGGAACTCGGGCATCCACGGCTCTCCCGTCAACAAGCGGGCTGACGGCCTGACCAACCCCGTCTCGCCCATCTGCCTGGTGAAGCCCGCCGGAGCCACCGGCTCCCTCAAGGTGTCCGAGGCCCCCGTGAGCCACATCGACTTCCAGCCGACCGTTCTTCAGGCGATGGGTGGCGATGGTACTGCCTACGGTGAGGGGACAACGTATTTCGATATCCCCGAAAACGCCGACCGTCCGCGCTATTTCGTTGATGAGATCTACGATGGCGTGCAAGAGACCCAGATGAACGAGTGGGTCATCAACGGCGATGCCCTCGACTTCTCCAACTGGTCCCTTACGGGCAAGGTGTGGATGCAGGGCGACCTGTAGAGGCCTCTCCGAGGAAGACGATTCCCCGCGCTGCCAGCGGGATCAGACAGAGGAAGAAGGGCATGGCATACATGCCCTTTGCCTCCCAGAGCAGGTAGACCACGAAGCCAATGAAGAAGGCACAGGGCAGAGCGTATTCTAGGGCGCTCTGCCCTTCTTCTCTAGATTTCTTTGCGAGCCTGAACGCTCCGAATGCCGCGCCAGCGTAAACAAGCGTCTGGAAGCCATCCATGACGACGAGAAGGGTTCTGCATACCCAACCATGGGCGAAGCTGACGTCCCATGCGTCGTAGCGACCGTCCGGCGCATTGGTGCCTTGCGGCGCGGCTTCCGGCCTCATTGTTCCGATCGAGGCGATGTAGAGCGATTGGAATGTTGGGTCGAGCCACTCGGAGGCAACCTTTTTCGAGAAGAACCAGGCAGCGTAGGTGGGGTTTTCCGCAAAGTGTCCAAGAGAATCTCGAATCGAGTCCTCCGCCTCGTGCTCTTGGGCCGTGACATCGCCCTCGTTTCTGATCTGGCTGTCGAGCGCGAATGTGCTCCACCATCCGGGCATGCCCTCCCCGAGGACTCCGTCAGGGCGAAGACCCATCGCAATCCACATCGTCTTCGGTTGGTTGTCTGGGAACGTGACCCCCAGCCTCGATTCCATAATCGATACGGGAATCGAGCCGGCGAGGTTCGACGCCAGTAGGAGCAGGGCGATGGTCGCGGGAATGCGCCACCATTGGGATTTCCTTGCCGAGTCGATGGCGAAGACGATGACAAAGCCGATCGCCACCAGGATATAGGTCGACTTTGCGATGAGCCCAACAAGGAGGAGCAATCCACCTGACACGAGTTGGGCGAATGCCCTTCCTCCGCTCGAGCGCTGCGACTTCATCCATAGGAGCATCGCGAGCATGCAGAGGCACAGGCCCAAAGCGTTGCCGTAGGGAAACACGCAGAAGAGGAGGGGCGCCGCGAACGTGAGCGTCAAGAGCTCGACGACGAGTCGCGTGGGCTTATCCATGCCTGAGGTCCTCGCCATTTCGATTACTACGAGCGAGGTCGCGACGGTTGAGGCCGCGTTGGCGAACTGGAAAGCCATGATGGCGCGTGTGCCAAACAGCCTGAAGAACCCCTCCAATATGAGCAGGATGCCAGACTGGAAAGGATAGTTGGACAGGTACATGTCTCCCGGAAGCCTATTTGCATAGGCGTCTGCCCGGGGCAAGAACGAAGAATACTGGCCTCTTGCGAGCTCCTCGGCATATTGGGTGAGCTGCCTTGAGTCTGAGAATCCGTTGTAGGCGGTCGCGTTGTCCAAGATCCACCAGGTGCAAAAGGCCAGTGCTATGAGGGACAATGCACAGATGAGTCCTCGTTCGCTCACTTTGTCTGCGTGCCTGGCAAGGGCTAGGCACGCAGACGCATAAGCGATGGTGACGAGGGCGCTCCCCGTGATCTCAATCGCCCATTTTGGCTGCAGGGGCGTGTTGAAGGCAACGCGCTCGCCGACGATGGCTCCAAGTGGTCCCATGACGGTCAAGATGAGAGAGCCCGCCGCAAGTAGCAGGCTGATCGCACCAACAAGCACGCAACCCAGCGAGAGGAACCAAGCAAAACGGCCTCTCTTTATGTTTCTCTGGTCCCTCTCGCCTTCCATGCTGATCTGCCTAGTCCCTGGTGAGCTTCCTGTGGATGCGGTGGGGCTTGGAAGCCTCCTCGCCAAGACGACGCACGCGGTCGCGCTGGTAGTCGTCGAAGTTGCCCTCGAACCAGTGCCAGCGGCCAGGCTCCTCGTCGGTGCCCTCCCACGCCAGGATGTGCGTGGCGACTCGGTCGAGGAACCAGCGGTCGTGCGAGGTGATAACGGAGCAGCCGGGGAAGGCGAGCAGGGCCTCCTCGAGGCTCTCGAGGGTCTCGGTGTCGAGGTCGTTCGTGGGCTCGTCGAGAAGCAGCAGGTTGCCGCCCTGCTTGAGCGTGAGCGCGAGGTTCAGGCGGTTGCGCTCGCCGCCGGAGAGGACGCCGGCAGCCTTCTGCTGGTCCGGGCCCTTGAAGCCAAACGCGGAGACATAGGCGCGGGAGTTGATCTCGTCCTTGCCCACGATGATGAAGTCGTTGCCGTCGGAGACGACCTCCCAGACGTTCTTGTCGCCATCGATGCCAGAGCGCATCTGATCGACATAGGAGAGTTTAACCGTCTCGCCGAGCGTAATGGAGCCGCTCGTGGCCTCCTCGGTGGCAGAGCTTGCGAGCGAGCTGTCGCCGGCGGCTACGGCGGCGCCCACGATCATCTTGAAGAGCGTGGACTTACCAACGCCGTTGGGGCCGATGACGCCGACGATGCCGTTTCGCGGCAGCTCGAAGGAGAGGTCGTCTATGAGGACGCGGTCGCCAAAGCTCTTGGAGAGGTGCTCCGCGACGAGGACCTTCGTGCCCAGGCGGGGGCCGGTGGGGATGCGGATGTCGGTCACGCTGACGGTGCGACCGGAACGCGCCTCGGCCTCCATCTGCTCGTAGCGCTCGAGACGCGCCTTGTTCTTGGCCTGGCGGGCCTTGGGGCTGCTGCGGACCCACTCGAGCTCGTTCTTGAGGCGCGTGGCGAGCTTGGCCTCCTTCTGGCCCTGGGCCTCGAGGCGGGCCGCCTTGGTTTCGAGGTAGGTGGAGTAGTTGCCCTTGTAGGGGTAGAGCTGGCCGCGGTCGACCTCGCAGATCCACTCGGCGACGTTGTCGAGGAAGTAGCGATCGTGGGTAACGGCAAGGACGGCGCCGGGATAGTTCTTGAGGAACTTCTCGAGCCAAAGGACGCTCTCGGCGTCGAGGTGGTTCGTGGGCTCGTCGAGAAGGAGCAGGTCCGGGGCCTCGAGCAGCAGGCGGCAGAGGGCGACGCGCCTACGCTCGCCACCGGAAAGCACGTTTACCGGCATTTCGGGATCCGGGCACTGCAGGGCGTCCATGGCCTGGGTGAGCTGGGAATCGAGGTCCCAGCCGTTCACGGCGTCAATCTCATCCTGGAGCTTGCCCATCTCGGTCATGAGGGCGTCGAAGTCCGCATCGGGATCGGCCATCTCGACGCTGATCTGATTGAAGCGCTCGATCTTGGCGAGGGTGTCCCCAAAGGCGAGGCGGACGTTCTCGATGACGGTCTTGTCCTCGTCAAGCGGGGGCTCCTGCTCGAGCAGGCCCACGGTGTAGCCCGGGGTGAGGCGAGCGTCGCCGTTGGTGAGCTCGGTCTTGCCGGCCATGACCTTGAGCAGCGTGGACTTGCCCATGCCGTTGGGACCCACGACGCCGATCTTGGCGCCGGGGAAGAAGCTGAGCGTGACGTCATCGAGAATGACCTTGTCGCCGACGCTCTTACGAGCCTCGAACATCTGATAAATGAACTCTGCCATCTGGATACCTCCTGGTAGCGGTGGCTTGGTTTCGGGTGCGGCCGCGCCGCGCTATGCCATAAACGCTTCAAGACTATCAGAAGATGCGTGCATCGTCTGTGAGCTGCCGTGATGTTTGGGTAGAATGACGGGCGTTAGTGTTTCCGGGAAGTCCGGGATGGGCCTACGAGACGGGAGACCACGAGTCCATGGCCTCGATGAACGATAAAGACTATTACGCGATCCTCGGCGTCGATCACGATGCGACCGAGGAGCAGATTCGTAAGGCCTTCCAGCAGAAGGCTCGCAAGCTTCACCCTGATATCAACAAGGAGCCTGACGCCGAGGAGAAGTTCAAGGAGGTCTCCGAGGCCTACGCCGTGCTCTCTGATCCAGACAAACGCCGTCGTTATGACGCCATGCAGTCTGGCAACCCCTTCGCCGCTTCCGGCGGCTATGGCTCGCCCAGTGCCCAGGGCGACCCCTTCGGGGGCATGGGCGACTTCTGGGGCTTCCCGTTCGGCGGCGGGTTTGGCTCGCAGCGCTCGGCTCGTTCGCGCAGCCGCGCTTACAATCCCCAGGCTGGCGGCGATGTCGTTTATCAGCTTGACATCGACGACAAGCAGGCTAAGGAGGGCTGCCGCAAGGGCGTTACCTATCAGCGCTACGTCGCGTGCGAGGTCTGTCACGGCATGGGCTCCGTGCACACTGACCACGCGAGGACGTGTCCCACCTGCGGTGGCTCGGGCCACATCTCGGTGGACCTCGCGAGTCTCTTTGGCATCGGCGTCATGAACATGGTCTGCCCGGAGTGCGAGGGGTCGGGCAAGGTCGTTGCGGATCCGTGCAGCTCCTGTGGCGGTTCCGGCCGCGTTCTCTCTGCGAGCGAGGTCGTCATCGATATCCCCGCAGGTAGCCACGACGGCGACACCGTTCGCGTGAGCGGCATGGGCAATGCCGGAACGAATGGCTCCACGTCCGGCGACTTCGTCTGCCGCGTTGGCGTGCCCAGCGAGCGTCTCAGCCCTCGCGCGGCCCAGGGCTTCCAGATGATCGGCTTTGCGTTGCCGTTCATCATCCTCGGTCTCACGGTCAAGGTGCTCGTCGATGTTGCCGCCGTGTTCTCGCTGCCCCTGTGCGGCATCGGCATCTGGCTGATTCTGAAGTCCGGCGGCTTTCTGCACCATGGTTCCCGCTGGTGGAAGAACGCCAGCAGCTATCTGGTGAACGGAGCCGTAAACGGCGCGACAGTCGCCATCTTCATGAGCTTTATGGTTTCGTGCATGAGCGGTCTTGGAACCGCAGGCTATACGGGTGCCACGAGGCTTGGCTAGTTCTTCTTCGGCGGCTCGTGCCGCCTTCGGTTCGAACAAGTGAGTTGGGAAGCGAGTATAACGAGCGTGGAAGCTAAGATCGATTATTACGAGGTCCTCGGCGTTGACCATGACGCTGACGCGCGAGCCATCAAGCGTGCCTACATCAAGAAGGCGCGCACCCTCCACCCGGACGTAAACGACGCCCCGGATGCGGAGGAGCGCTTCAAGGAGGTCAACGAGGCGTACTCCGTCCTCTCTGACGAGCAGAAGCGCGCTAACTATGACCGCTACGGGGACCCGGACGGTCCCGCCGGCTTCGGTGGTGGTTATGCGGACGTCTCCGATATCTTCGGCGGCTTTGGCATGGATGACATCTTCTCCTCGTTCTTTGGAGGGGGAGCCTCTTCTGGTGGCGGGAGGGCGGCTCGTACTGCGGGTCGCGACATGGGCATCACGCTTCGCGTCAGCCTCGCGGACGCGGCTCGTGGCGTCACCAAGACCATCACCTACGATCGCCTCGCTCCTTGTGACGATTGCAATGGCACCGGTGCCGCGGAAGGTGGCAAGGTCACCACGTGCTCCCGCTGCCACGGAACTGGTCGCGTCGTGACCGTCCAGCGCACCATCCTCGGCCAGATGCAGACCCAGAGCGAGTGTCCGGAGTGCCATGGCACGGGTAAGGTTATCGACCACCCATGCGAGACCTGTGGCGGACAGGGTCGCACGCCCAATCACGAGACCGTGAAGATCGATGTTCCCGCCGGCGTCCATTCCGGACAGACCCTTAAGGTCGAGGGATACGGCGAGGCTGGAATCCGTGGCGATCGTTCCGGAGACCTTGTCGTTCGCATCGAGGTCCGTGAGGATGAGCGTTTCGAGCGCCAGGGCGATGACCTCTTCTGCGTCGAGGACGTCTCCGCACTCGAGGCCATGTGTGGTTGCACGCTCAAGGTGGAGGGCATCCTCGAGGGTGAGACCGTCGAGGTAAAGGTGCCTGCCGGCTGTCAGCATGCACAGCACATCGAGGTCGAGGGCTATGGCATGCCGCGTCAAGGCAGCTCCGCGAGGGGTAGCCTCGTCGTCGTGGTTAACATCGTCGTGCCGCAGGACCTCTCGAAGGCGGATCTTGATTCCTTGCGTGCCATCGCCGCCTCGCGTGGCGAGCGCGTCTCTGACGAGACGGCTTCCCATGAGGGCTTCTTCGGCAAGCGCCCGGGTCGCGCGGCGTCTGCGAAGAAGGCGTCTGGCGAAAGGCACGGCAAGTGACGCGGCTCGGCTCTTCGCGAGCACGCGTGGCCATGTCGAACCTTGGCTGTCGAGTGAATCGCGTCGAGCTCGACGCGATCGCGCGCGAACTCGAGGCTGCTGGCTGCGAACTCGTCAAAGAGGACGATGCGGACGCCATTGTCATCAATACCTGCGCGGTGACCGGCGAGGCCGAGGCAAAGGCTCGCAAGGCGGTTCGCCATGCCGCCGGCCTTCCGCAGGAGCCAATTGTGCTTGCCACGGGATGCGTGGCGAGCCTCTTCGCTCCCGAGCTCGAGGCTCTTGCCGCCAACGTCATCGTCGAGGCGGACAAGGCCTTTGTCGCCGGTCGAGTCCTGAGCGAGCTTGGCGTTGACTGCGCTTCGGGAGGCCTTGGCGCCTTGCGTTCCCACAGCTCCTCCGTGACTCCTACGGGCCGCATGCGCCCGGGTCTCAAGATTCAGGATGGCTGCGACAACCGTTGCACCTACTGCATCGTCTGGAAGGCTCGCGGAGCGGCAAGGTCCGTCTCGCCTGAGGAAGTGCTCTCTGGCGTTCGCAGCCTAATCGAAGATGGCGCTCGAGAGGTTGTGCTTACGGGCATTGACCTCGGGCGTTATGAGTCCGAGGGCCTTGACCTCGCCGGTCTTCTCGCGCGCATCCTTGAAGAGACCGAGGTTGCCCGTTTGCGCCTTTCCTCTATTGAGCCTGCGGGTGTCACAGACGAGCTTCTCCGCGTAATGGCGAATAGCGAGGGCAGGGTTGCGCCGTTCCTCCACATCCCGCTCCAGAGCGGGTGCGACGCCACGCTGTCCCGTATGGGCAGGCCCTATACGGTCGCGGAGTACGAGGAGGTCGTCGAGCGCGCTCGCATGGCGCTTCCTGGACTTGCTGTCGCGTGTGATCTCATTGTTGCCTTCCCTGGCGAGACGGACGAGGAGTTCTCTGAAAGCCTCGCCACCTGCGAGAGGATCGCTTTCTCGAAGATGCACGTGTTCCGTTACTCTCGTCGCCCGGGAACCGTGGCTGCGAGTATGGATGGCCAGGTCGATCCCGTCGTGAGCGCCGAACGTGGACGTCTCATGCGCGAGTGCGCGGCGGCGTCTCGTCGTTCGTATGTCGAGTCGCTCGTGGGCTCTGAGCAGCTCGTTCTTGTTGAGCATGATGCTCGTGGCGTCACGGGCGGGCTTGTCGATGTGGCTGTCGACGAGGGCCACCTTGGCGAGCTTATTAGTGTCGTCCCAAGTGGGCTTACGCCCGCCGGTCTTCTCGATGCCAGGTCGTGACGTATCATTAGATGATGGCAACGCACAAAAAGGAGGAGCATGGAGCCGTCTCTCGTTAGACTCACCATTCCTGATTCCGTCGACATGACAGCCCTCATGGGCCCTGCGGACTCACTCCTCCGCAGGATTGAGGCCATGACGGACGCAACGATCACGGTACGAGGCAATCAGGTCTCCGTCATGGGTGAGCCCGTTGAGGCTAATCGCGTTATCTCGATATTCTCGCAGCTAATCCAGATGGTTTCTTTGGGCGAGACACCCTCTCCCGACGAGGTTGACCTTCTCCTTACTCGGTCTCGCACGTCCGGCGAGACGGATGCGTCGTTTGCCGACGACATCCTCCTAACCTATCGCGGCCGTGCACTCAGGCCAAAGACCGCAGGACAGCGCCGTTATATCGAGGCCGCCCGCAGGAACACACTTACGTTCGCTCTCGGTCCCGCTGGCACGGGCAAGACCTACCTTGCCATGGCCATGGCCGTGGCAGCGCTCAAGCGTCGTGAGGTTGGCCGCATCGTGCTCTGCCGTCCCGTCGTCGAGGCGGGGGAGTCTCTCGGTTACCTTCCGGGAACCCTCCAGGAGAAGCTCGACCCCTACGTTCGCCCGCTCTACGACGCGCTCTTCGACATGACGGACATGGAGAGGGGAAACGCCCTCATTGAGCAGGGGGTTATTGAGATCGCTCCGCTCGCCTATATGCGCGGCCGCACGCTCAACGATGCTTTCGTCATTCTTGACGAGGCTCAGAACACAACGCCCGAGCAGATGAAGATGTTCCTTACGCGCATGGGCTTCCGCAGCAAGTTCGTCGTCACCGGCGATGCGTCCCAACGTGACCTCAACGGTCCCAGTGGCCTTACGAGTGCGCGCCGCGCCCTCGAAGGCGTGGAGGACATAGCGTTTGTTGACCTTGGCCGCACGGATATCGTGCGTCACGCTCTCGTCGCGCGTATCGTCGAGGCGTATGAGGCCGCCGAGGCTCGTTCGTCTCGTACGCAGGGAGGTCTTGCATGAGCGTCGACATCGCCCTGTTCGTGGAGGACGGCAGCGAGCTTGCCATTTCGGCCGAAGAGCTCGAGCGAGTCTTCAACCTCGTGCTCGATGAGGAGGGGGTCGATCGGCCTTGCTCCGTCTCCGTGAGTGTCGTGGGCGAGGAGTCGATGCAGGAGCTCAACGCGGAATGGCGTGGCGTTGAGTCGCCGACCGACGTCATCTCGCTTGAGTGCGAACGCCCGGATGACCCGGACCTTGTTCCGAGGGAGCCCTGCGAGCTTGGCGATATTGCCATGGCTCCCGCCGTCCTTGCAGCTCAGTCTGTGAAGTTTGGCACTTCGGCTGAGGACGAGACGCGTCTCATGGCGATTCATTCGCTCCTTCACCTTCTCGGCTATGACCACATCGAAGAGGGGGACGCTCGCGTTATGGAAGCTCGCGAGGACGAGCTCCTTGCTCTTGCGTGCGGGCGCGACCTCGGGCACGTCGCAACCACGCGCCATATGGACGACACCCCGCTCCCTTCGTCGCCTGAGAATTCGGAGGGCTAGCATGATTCCTGGGTCAAAGCGCAACCACCCCACGTTCTGGCGAAGCTTTGGCTTTGCCCTCCAGGGCTTTCGTTTTGCCGTTACGAGCGAGCGCAACATAAAGGTCATGCTGGGCGGCTTCGCGTTTGCCGTCGTATGCGGCCTGTTCCTGGAGATTGACCCCGTGCGGTGGGGCGTCATTCTTCTATGTTGCGGAGCCGTGCTGTGCGCCGAACTGCTCAACACCGCCATCGAGACCATCGTTGACCTCGTGAGCCCGGAGTATCATCCGCTTGCCGGGCGTGCGAAGGATATCGCCGCTGCCGCGGTTTGGATTTTATGCCTGTTTGTCGGTATTGCGGGGCTTGTCGTTCTTGGGTCCGCAGCAATCGAGAAGTTCTTCTAGAGAGTGATTCCCATGTCTGAGAACAAACCATTTCGTAGCGGCTTCGTTGCGCTCGTCGGTCGTCCCAATGCTGGCAAGTCTACGCTGCTCAATGCCTGCATGGGCGAGAGGCTTGCCATCACCAGCCCCGTTGCGCAGACCACGCGCAAGCGTCTTCGCGCCGTTGTCAACACGCCTGACAGCCAGATCGTGATAGTCGATACCCCGGGCCTCCACAAGCCGAAGGATGCCCTTGGCAAGGAGCTGAACCGCGCCGCCCTGGGCGAGCTTTCCGACGTTGACGTGGTGGCGATGCTTGTTGATAGCACCAAGCCCGTCGGCACTGGCGACGAGTGGGTTGGCACGCATGTTGACCATGCTCGAGCGCCCAAGATCCTCGTTCTCACCAAGGCTGATCTCACCAAGCCCGATCAGATGGCGGCTCAGCTGGAGGCTGCTGAGAAGCTCGCGCATTTCGATGACGTCATCGTGACGAGTGCCACGGAGGGCTTTAACGTCGACGCATTCCTCCGCCTCGTGAGTGACAAGCTGCCCGAAGGGCCGAAGTGGTTCCCGGAGGGCATGGATTCGGACGCTACGGAGGAGGACCTCGTCAGCGAGTTTATTCGCGAGAAGGTCCTGCTCAACTGCCGGGATGAGGTTCCGCACTCCGTTGCCGTCGTTTGCAACGACATCGTTTGGAAGAAGGGTGGGCACGCGAGCGTCTCAGCCACGATCCTTGTCGAGCGCGATGGACAGAAGGGCATCATCGTCGGCAAGGGTGGTTCGATGATCAAGAAGATCGGCATGACCGCCCGTCCCGACATCGAGCGTCTGCTCGGCGGCAAGGTGTTCCTCGAGCTCCGCGTGCAGGTGCGGCCGCAGTGGCGCCGCGATCAGAACGAGATCCGCCGCCTAGGCTATGAGGCGGCGGAATAGCGTGCCAAGAGGTCGATCCAGGCATACCTCCGCCATTGTTGTCGACAGGACCAAGCTAGGGGAGAGCGATCTTATTCTCACTCTTCTCGAGCGCGACGGCTCCCAGGGGCGCGCGGTTGCGAAGGGCGCGCGCAAGCCCGGGGGCAAGCTTGCGGCGCGGGTCCAGCTGTTCTGTGAACTTGATTTGCTCCTCGCGCTGGGTCGCAACCTCGATGTCGTGGCCGAGGCGCAGCTTACGAATCCGCACCAAGCCCTTCGCGGCGATCTAGAGCGTGTGAGCGCGGCGAGCGTCGTGTGCGAGGTCGCCAAGCTCACGAGCTTTCCCGACGCTCACGATCCGTTCTTGGCCCCCATTTGCTCTCGAGCCCTACTTGCGTGTGAACAAGCCGCCGATCAGGCGCATCTCGACCTCGTTGTAGGGGCCTATGCGCTCAAGGTGCTCTCTCACCAGGGCTGGAGACCAGTTCTTGACGAGTGCGTCGCTTGTGGTGACGCCGCGGTGACTCGATTCTCTTGCGCTGCGGGCGGGGCGCTCTGTGAGAGCTGCGCGCGCAATATCGAGGGAGCGGAGCCGGTGGATGCCGCCACCCTTGGCTGGCTTGCGGCTCTTGTGGGCAGCACGTTCGATCAGCTGCTCGAGGTGCCTATCGACGGACAGGTTTCCTCCCTGTTGCTCGTCATTTGCCATAGGTGGGCGGCGACGTACCTCGAGTCCCGCTTGCGGGCGTTCGAGTTTATGCTCTCCGTCTAGCGAGTCGTTTATTGTTCGAGTCGCGCTCGCGAGCGCGTGTTTTTGATGAGCAGGGTTTTCTAGCTCGCGCGTTATCGTTTTGCAACGTCTTCGTCACCGGTTCTCCACGGTGAAAAATATGCGCAGTCATTCAGATATTGACGGGTCTATCATGCCCATCCGTAATTGAATCCCACTGGATTAGGGGCTTTAACTAATGGAGTTCGTGCTCGACGTTCTGCTTGATGCCGTGAAGGACACTCTCGTCCTCATTCCCTTTCTTTTCTTGACGTACGTCGTCGTCAGCCTTCTCGAGCTGTTCGCTGGCGACAAGGCCGCCTCCGCGATTCAGCGCGCCGGCCACGCCGGGCCTGCCATAGGTGCTGTTCTCGGCGTCATTCCCCAGTGCGGATTCTCCGCCGTTGGCGCCATGCTCTACGCGGACCGCTTCGTCACGCTTGGCACGCTTGTTGCCGTCATCCTGTCGACGTCAGACGAGATGCTGCCGCTGCTCGTAGCTGAGCATGTTGACCCTGCTGTTCTCGGCCATATCCTTTTTAGTAAGGCAGCGATCGGCCTTGTCGCTGGTTTTGCGGTTGATGGAGTCTTGCATCTTCTTGGAAGGGGAGAGCTCGCTGAGCCCGAACCGTTCGAGGCGGAGGATAGCGAAGGGGATGACTTCGATCCGTCGCAATACACCTGCGATTGCGGCTGTGGCGAACCCCTTACTCGTGGTCAGGCTGTCGTATGGGTGCTTATCAACTCCGCTTACCGTACGGCTCAGGTGGTTGCGTTCATCTTCTTCGTCACGCTTGTCCTCGGCGGCCTTATCGAGTGGGTAGGGGAGGACGCCATCAGCGCGTTTCTCTCCAGCAACGCCGTGCTTGCGGTGTTCTGCTCCGCGCTCGTTGGCATGGTGCCCAATTGCGCCGCGAGCGTCATCGTCACGCAGCTGTATCTCGACGGGGCTCTTGGGCTCGCGCCCATGATGGCGGGCACGCTCGTTGCGGGCGGTGCCGGTTACCTCGTGCTATTCCGCACGAACGAGAATGCCCGACAGAACGCCGCGATCCTCGGTCTGCTCTACGCCATCGGCGTCGTGTCGGGCCTCGTGATCCTCGGCCTTGGTCTGTAGGGACGCTTGCGAATGGGCCGCGAGCGAATTGCCCCTTGGAGGGTTTCTATCCGCGCTTTCCGGTAAGGACGGCCGCCACTTTCCTGCTCACGGCGTAAGGGGCAACTCGGCCGAATCCGTAGCAGATCTTCGACAGGAGCCCTGGGGCGCAAGCAGCCCTACCGCGCGCGAGCGAAACGAGGGCGATGCGGCACACCTCTTCAGGGGTGAGGAACAGCGCCTGGGCGCGCGTGGCGCCATTCTCCGCGACTTCCCAAAAGCGGGTGTTAACCGGGCCAGGGCAAAGCGCCATGACCTGCACGCCCCTGGGGGAGAGCTCCTCGTGAAGTGCCTCTGAGAGGGAGAGCACGAAGGCCTTCGAAGCGAAGTATGTGCTCATGCCAGGTCCCGGCATGACGCCCGCAACGGAGGCGACGTTCATGATCTGGCCGTGGCCACGTGCGGCCATACGTGAGCCAAATGCATGGCAAAGCTCGAGCGGGGTCATGACATCGAGCTGAACGAGCTTGCGCTGGCGGTCGAGGTCGCTCTCGACGAATTGGGCCGTATAGCCAAGCCCTGCATTGTTTACCAGCAGCTCGACCTCGATTCCAAGAGCGTCTATCTCGGCGACGAGCGTCGCTGGGCCGTCAATTGTCGCGAGGTCTGCGGTTACCGTTCGAACGATGGTCCCTTCTCGAGCCGTCTCGCCGGCGAGGGCCATGAGGGCGTCGGCGTTGCGGCCATGGAGGACGAGAGACCAGCCTTTGGCTGCGAGCTGTCTTGCCATTTCGCGGCCGAGCCCGCCCGTTGCTCCCGTGATGAGTGCCCACTTGGCCGTATCGCTCACGACGAATCACTCCCAATGAATTCATGGCCTATTCTGCATTCCCATTATGGGGGACAGATTGGGTCATCGACTAGTGCCGTTTAGGAAATGTGCCTAGCGGTGAGCGGACGTCTTGGGAGTGGAAATCCTAGCCCTTAGAGGCGCCTTCACGACCGAAACGCCGGCATAATTGCCGCATCTAAGGGCGAGGACGACGTCGTCCGTCGCCTCGGACAAAGACCGCCTTGCGCTTCCCATGCGGGGCTTGCCCATGTGCGCCTCATACCACACACGGCAAGGAACGGCGAGACCGCCCCTCCAAGAGAGGCCCTGCTCATTGCAGGCGTCTTTAAGAGCGTCAAGGGCCCTGAGCGCATTTTTGGCATCTTCGGTGTCGTCAGACGCCAGGGCATAGACGAGGCACGTACTTTCGAGGCTTTTAAGCAGGTTTTCTGCCAATTGCGCGTCGTTGGCTGCGAATATGATGACCACGGCGTCGACCGCTAGTTCACCCTCGAGAGAGTGCAGGACTGCGGGAGGTCTTGTCCCGCCAATCTCCGAGTACGCGCCCAGGGCATCCTCGAAGTCATTTGCTATCAAAGAGGGGAGGGCGTGGGTTTCGCCAAAGGTGACAAGCGCGATTCGCTTTGGCAAGCGTGAGCGAGCAACATCTGCCATGGTTCTCTCCTCCTCTTTGAAGTACTACAGTATAGCTATGCGTCTGAATGGCACTCGGCGCAGCGCATTACCGTTGGCTCGCTCGTTCCGGCGGAATGCCGAAGCGGGAGGCTCGTCACTTTCACTCTTTGCGGCCCAACTTGTGTTCTTGTCGTGCTCGCGTCGTATCTGTGCTAATCTTTTACAGGTTTGTAAGTACCCCTCACTTGGACGAACGCTTACACCGGCGTCGATCCCAGTTTGGGGCGAACGAGAGAGAAAGGTGTCATCATGACCATCTCCAAGGAGCGCAAGGCCGAGCTCATCAAGGAGTACGGCAAGAACGAGCAGGACTCCGGTTCCGCCGCCGTTCAGGCCGCCATCCTCACCGACCGTATCCGCGAGCTCACCGAGCACATGAAGTCCCACAAGAAGGACTTCCACACCCGTCGTGGCCTCCTCATGCTCGTCGGTAAGCGTCGTCGTCTCCTCTCCTACATCAAGAAGAACGACATCAACGAGTACCGTGAGCTCATCGCTAAGCTTGGCATCCGCGACAACATCTAATTAGCGGGACCTACGGGGCGCCTCAGGCGCCCCTTTTCATATCGTGTGCCCAAGGGTCTGGGCACGGCGGGCTTGCGCGACGTTGCCGCGCCAGACCAAGCGAGAATGGGATCCACTCGTTCTTGGAGTCCGCAGACGGCCCGTCTGCAACGTGGCAGGCGGAGATAAGGGAAAGAAATGGCAAAGGTTACACACGAGTTTGACCTCTACGGCAAGCACTACGTGCTTGAGACCGGTGAGCTTGCGAAGCAGGCCACGGGTGCCGTTCTCGTCAAGCAGGGCGACTCGACGGTGCTCGTCACCGCCGTCGTCTCCAAGGAGCGCAAGGATTACGACTTCTTCCCGCTGACGGTTGACTTCATCGAGAAGATGTACGCCGTGGGTCGTATCCCCGGTGGCTACCTCAAGCGTGAGGCCCGTCCTTCCGAGAAGGCCACCCTCACCGCTCGCATGATCGACCGTCCGCTGCGTCCGTCCTTCCCGGCCGGCTTCCGCAACGAGGTCCAGGTCGTCGCTACCTCCCTCGTGGCAGACCAGGTCAACCCGGTCGACACCATGTGCGTCATGGCCGCTAGCTCCGCCTTCACCGTGGGTGGCGTGCCCTTCGAGGGCCCGCTGGCCTGCGTGCGCATCGGCCGTAACCCCGAGACGGGCGAGTTCATCGTGAACCCGACCTACGAGGAGCGCGACGCCTCCGATCTCGACCTCGAGCTCGCTGGTTCCACCACCTACATCTCCATGCTCGAGGCTTCTGCCGATGAGATCTCCGAGGACGACATGCTCGCCGCCATGGCCTTTGGCCAGGAGGCCATTGCCGCCTTCTGCGAGGAGCAGGAGAAGTTCTTCGCCAAGTACGAGGAGGCCAACGGCCCGATCGTCAAGCGCGAGTACGTCTATGACGAGCCTGTCGCCTACGTCCACGACAAGGTCTTTGCCCACTATGACGAGATGAGCGCCGCCCTCAAGGACGCCGACAAGCTCTCCCGCATTGGTAAGGTCGAGCAGCTCAAGGCCGCCATCAAGGACGAGTTCACTCCCGAGGAGCAGGCCGAGTACAGCCGCGAGATCCCTGTCGAGCTCAAGAGCCTCGAGAAGCATGCCATGCGCATCATGGTCGTCGAGACCGGCGAGCGCGTCGACGGCCGTGCCGCAGACGAGATTCGTCCGCTCATGGTGAAGCCCGACTACCTGCCGCTGGTTCACGGCTCCGGCCTCTTCCAGCGCGGTCAGACCCAGGTCCTCTCCATCTGCACCCTCGGCATGCTCAACGAGTGGCAGCGCCTTGACACCATCGAGCCGGTTGACGGCAAGCGTTACATCCACCACTACAACTTCCCGCCTTACTGCACTGGTGAGACCGGCCGCATGGGCAGCCCGAAGCGTCGCGAGATCGGCCACGGCAACCTCGCCGAGCGCGCGCTTCTCCCGGTGATCCCCTCCGAGGAGGAGTTCCCCTATACCATTCGCGTCGTCTCTGAGGTCATGGAGTCCAACGGCTCTTCCTCGATGGCGTCTACCTGCGGCTCCACCCTCGCCCTCATGGACGCCGGCGTGCCTCTGAAGCGCCCCGTCTCTGGCATCGCCATGGGCCTCATCCAGGAGGAGGGCAAGACCGTCGTCCTGTCTGACATCCAGGGTCTCGAGGACTTCCTCGGCGACATGGACTTCAAGGTGACCGGCACCGAGCGCGGCATCACCGCCATGCAGATGGACAACAAGGCCACCGGCCTCACGCCTGAGATTCTGACCCAGGCCCTGCACCAGGCTCACGAGGGTCGCGCCTTCATCCTGAAGGCCATGCTCGACGAGATCCCCGCTCCTCGCGAGACCCCGAAGGACACCGCCCCGCAGATCATCACCATCCAGATCCCGACTGACAAGATTCGTGACGTCATTGGCTCTGGCGGCAAGGTCATCCGCGGCATCCAGGATGACACGGGCGCCACGATCGACATCCAGGAGGACGGCAACGTCTTCATCGCCGGCACCGATGGTGCTGCTGAGGATGCCGCCGCTCGCATCAAGGCCATCGTCAAGGTCCCCGAGGTGGGCGAGGAGTACCTGGGCCGCGTTGTGGGTATCCAGCCTTTCGGCGCCTTCGTCGAGCTTCTTCCCGGCAAGGACGGTCTGCTTCACATCTCTCGCGTCGCCCAGGGCCGCGTTGACAAGGTCGAGGACGTCCTCTCTGTCGGCGACGAGGTCAAGGTCCGTGTCCTCGAGGTCGACGAGAAGGGCAAGATCAGCCTTGATCGCATCGACAAGCCCGAGGCTCCTGCTGGCTCCAAGCCCGCTTCCCACCACGAGGGCAAGCGCGAGGAGAGGGGCGAGCGCAAGCCGCGTCGTCACCCCGGCGACAACGGCAACACCGGCCGCGCCCCGCGTCGTCACCACGAGGGCTAATCGTATGAATTGCGGACGTTAGACAGGTTAATTCCTGGTTGACACCGCATGCGAAGGGAGGGTCCTCTTCTGGGACCCTCCCTTCGCTGTTATAATTACTTGGTTGCAGAAGGCACGTTCGATGTCTTCTCCCCACACTCATGAAGACGCGGCTTTGCCGCTTTACCTTTTAGTCCCTAGACCAAGGAGGAATTCCTCACATATGTCAAAGACCCCGACGCTCAAGATCATCCCGCTTGGCGGCCTTGATGGCATCGGAAAGAACATGACGGCGTTCGAGTGCGGCGATGACATGGTCCTCGTCGACGCTGGTCTCATGTTCCCCGATGATGATCAGCCTGGAATCGACCTCGTCCTTCCTGACTACACCTATGTCCTCGAGAACGAGGAGAAGCTCCGCGGTATCGTGATCACTCACGGCCACGAGGACCACACGGGCGCGCTCCCGTACCTCCTCATGGACCTCACGCGCAAGGTGCCTATCTTCTCGAGCAAGCTCACGCTTGGCATGATCGAGGGCAAGCTCGCCGAGCACAACATCAAGAGTCCGAAGTTCCGCGAGGTCACTGATGGCTCTAGCCTCAGTCTCGGCTGCTTTACGCTCCAGTTCTTCGCGATGACGCACTCGATTCCCGGCGCGCTCGGCCTCTATATCAAGACGCCTGCCGGCACCGTCATGCACACGGGCGACTTCAAGCTCGACCAGACTCCCATCGATGGCGTCACGCCCAACTACAACGCCATCAACAAGTTTGCCAAGCAGGGCGTCGACCTGCTGCTTTCTGATTCCACGAACGCCAACATCCCTGGCTTCACCCCCAGCGAGGCCACGGTGGGCGCCGCACTCAGGCACATTATCAAGAACGCCCCCGGTCGCGTGTTCGTCGCGAGCTTCTCCAGCCACATCCACCGTCTCCAGCAGGTCTGCGATGCCGCCACTGCGGTCGGTCGCAAGGTCGTCGTGACCGGTCGTTCCATGGTGACTAACACCAAGATTGCCCGTCAGCTCGGCTATCTCAAGATTGCGGACGAGGACATCCTGGATGCGTTCGAGCTCCGCGATATCCCCGAGGACAAGATCGTCGTGCTCTGCACCGGCAGCCAGGGTGAGCCCCTCTCCGCGCTCGCCCGCATGGCGAACGGCGAGCACAAGAGCCTCTCCATCTGCGAAGGCGACACCGTCATCATCTCCGCCACGCCTGTTCCCGGTAACGAGAAGAGCGTTCAGGGCATTATCAACTCGCTGTCCAAGATCGGCTGCGAGGTCTTCGATAAGTCAAACGCCGTCGTGCACGTTTCTGGCCACGGTCGCCAGGAGGAGCTCAAGCTCATGCTGGCCATGGTGCATCCGCGCAACTTCATGCCGGTCCACGGCGAGGCCGTCCACCTTCGCGCTCACGCGAAGCTCGCGGAATCCGTAGGCGTTCCCCGCGAGAATATCTGGCTGCTCGACAACGGCGACTCTCTCCAGATGCGCGATGGCAAGGTCACGCTTGGCCCCAGCGTCGATTCCGGCATTATCTACGTTGACGGCCTTCGTATCGGCGACACTGACCCCGTCGTTCTTCGCGACCGTCAGAAGCTCGCCCAGGACGGAATCGTCACCTGCGTCGTCATGCTCAAGAGCCGCTCCCTCAAGGTCGCTGACGTCGACGTCTCCAGTCGTGGCGTCTCGTTCTCGAGCGATGACGAGCTCCTTGCCGGCATCGAGGACCTCGTTCGCTCCACGGTTGACAAGAACAACCAGGGCAGCCCTTCTGTCGACGTCCTGCGCAAGGCCGTCCGCAACTCGCTCACGAACTACCTCTGGTCCAAGACCCACACCCGCCCGATGATCATTCCGGTCGTCATGGAGGTCTAGCCCCGCATGCCCGCGAAACGCAGCTCAAACGCACAACAGAACAGAAGCTCGCAGAGGAGGCCCGCTTCGGCGGGCGCTCCTTCCGGCATGGCAAACGACCTCGTCGGCGTCGTTATCATTGTCGTCGCGGTTGCGATGATCGCCGCGCTCGTCTCCACGAGCGATGCGATTCTCACTCGTGCCGTGGCTGAGGGCTTGCGCCTTGGCTTTGGTGAGGGCGCACTTCTCGTGCCGATCGCGCTCATCCTCTTTGCCGTGACGATGTTCCTCCCAACGGATTCCTCAATCGTCGCGCGCGTGGCCGCTGGCCTCGCAATGGTCGTGCTTTCGGTTCTATCGATGCTGTCCATCCTCTCTCCCGGTGCCGCAGCGAGTGCGGATGCGGTCCTTTCCGCTGACGTTGCCATTGCATATGGCGGATATGTCGGGTCGGGTGTCGCTTGGGTCCTGCTTACGTTTATGGGGCAGGTCGTCGGCATGGTCATCCTCGTGGGACTCGCCATCTGCGGCCTCGTTGTGTGCGGCTTCTCCATCTCGAAGCTCGCCCTTCGTATCCAGCGCTCCATGGGAGTTGCTGCCGATAAGTTCGTCGCAGCTCGAGAGAGGGGAGCGACTCGTCGTCGCACCGAGCGCGCGAATCAGGCTCAGGCATCCTGGGTCGAGGACGAGCCGTGGGACGATTCTCCTGAGCCTGAGATGCCGCCTACGGAAGAACCTGCGACATCGTTCATCGGTTCTCGCAAGACGTCCGTCCTGCGTCGCAGCTCATCCTCCCCTGATCACGTCGATCACGCCACGGCAACGATGCCCCTGGGTGTCGCTTCCGAGCCTGAGCCCAAGACCTCGGTGCTACGGCGCAAGCGCCATCCCAAGCTAGATATCGAGGACGAGCGTCCCGCTGGTGGCGTTATGCCCGTTGCCGGCGTTAAGGAGGAGCTTGCTCCCACTGAGACTGCCGCTGCTTCCGGCGACGTCGAATCGTCCTCTGCCGATCCGACCATCTGGGACGCCCCCTTTGACGAGGGCGAGGCCAAGTCTGCTGCAGACACGGCCCCTGCGACCGCCGTCCCGTCGTTCCTTATCGACACGGCCGCCAAGGCCGGTGCCGACGTGGACGCGTACAGGAAGACAAAGGAGGCCGCTTCTCCCGCAAAGCCAAAGCCTGGCAGGGGGTCTCGCAAGCGTGTCGCTGCGGCCCCCGATTCGCCGTCGCGTCCGGGTGACGCATCGGATGATTTCACGTTGCCGCCGCTTTCGCTCCTTTCGAGCAACCCGAATTCTGCCAGCTCCGCAAGCACGGACGCCGAGCTCGAGCGTACGGCGAGGCGCCTGCAGTCGACGCTCGAAGAGTTCGGCCTCACGAGCCGTGTCTCTGGTTGGACGGCTGGTCCTCTTGTCACGACCTTCAAGATCGAGATGGGCGATGGCGAGCGCGTCAACAAGATCACGAATCTGCAGGATGACATCCAGCTTTCGCTTGCGTCCGAGTCCGTCCGTATCTTTGCGCCCATCCCGGGTACGTCGCTTGTCGGTATCGAGATTCCCAATAAGAAGCGTCAGAACGTCTGCCTTGGTGACGTTCTCCCGTATGCTCAGGGTGGCCCCCTCGAGTTCGCGATCGGAAGGGACTCAGAGGGCGCGCCGGTCGTCGCGGACCTTGCGCGCATGCCGCACATGCTTGTTGCCGGTACCACGGGCTCTGGTAAGTCGGTGCTCATCAACGCGATCATCATGTCGCTTATCATGCGCACCACGCCCGAGCAGGTGCGTCTGATTCTCGTTGACCCCAAGCGCGTTGAGTTCTCCTGCTATGCGGGCCTTCCGCATCTGTATGTGCCGGTCGTGACCGAGCCCAGGCAGGCTGCGAGCGCCCTGCAGTGGGCCGTCACCGAGATGGACCGTCGCCTCAAGGTCTTCGAGAGGGCCGGCGCGCGCGACGTGAAGGTCTATAACAAGATGGTCGAGGACGGCAAGTTCGCGGACATGGAGAATCCGCCCAAGCCGATGCCATACCTCGTCATCGTCATCGACGAGCTGAGTGACCTCATGATGGTTGCCGGCAAGGACGTTGAGGCCTCGATCGTCCGCATCGCGCAGCTGGCTCGCGCGGCGGGCATTCACCTTGTGCTGGCCACGCAGCGTCCTTCGGCAGACGTCGTCACGGGCCTTATCAAGTCGAACGTTGACACGCGCGTTGCCCTTAAGGTCTCGTCTTCCATTGACTCTCGCGTCATTCTCGATCAGACCGGTGCGGAAAGGCTCATGGGTAGGGGAGACATGCTCTTCCGCAAGAGTGGAGGCGTTCTTCGCCGTGTCCTTGGCGCCTACGCCAGTGACGATGAGATCGAAAACGTCGTCTCCTTCATTCGTGACCAGCGTGAGCCTGAGTATCACGCCGAGATTCTTTCTGCGGTTGCGCCTGCTGCCGCGGGTGGAGCCGCTACCGCGGAAGGCATGGAGGACGATGATCCTCTCGTGTGGGAGGCGGCCCAAGTTGTTGTGGACTCTCAGCTAGGTTCCACAAGTGGCCTTCAGAGACGGCTTAAGGTGGGGTACGCTAGGGCCGGAAGAATTATGGATAACCTCGAGCAGAAGGGCATCGTTGGTCCTCCGGATGGCTCAAAGCCCCGTGAGGTCCTCCTTGATGCCGACGGACTCGAAGAACTTAGGGCTGCTGAGGCGGCCTATAGGGAGGTGTAGATAGGCCAGTGGCTCGTTATCGTTATGCCGAGATTCTCTACAATCGTCGCAGGCAGCTGCGCCTCTCGATCCCGCAGGCGGCCAAGGTGCTTCGCATGCGCGAAAGCGTGCTTGAGGCGTTCGAGGCCGGCGACTTCGATCATCTTCCTGCTCTAGGCTATGCCCAGGGCATGGTTTCTAGCTATGCGAGATACCTTGGCCTTGACTCTCGCGAGATCAGTGAACTTTATGAGCGCGAACACGCCGAGTATGTCGCCGGCGTTACCGGTCGAGCCCCTTCCGGCCTTGCAAGCCTTTCTGATGAGCCCTCTTATAAGGGCGCGGCATCGGCCACGAACATCATCAAGCCCGTCTCGATGACTCCGCCGTCGCTTCCGTCTGCTCAAGATGATTCTGCCGGTATGCCGCGTGCTCGCTATGACTATCGTTCCGAGTATTCCTCTCGTGGCAATTCGTACGTTTCTCGCACTCAGCCCGGAACGTCTCGTTACGGGCAATCCGTATACGCTGGATATCGTGGTTCGCAGGAACAGGATCGTCGCTATACGCGGCGCGATCCCAACGAGCCTGATCGCGATCGTCGAGCTCGCGAGGCCGGCTATGCAAGGCGCTCCCGCGGAGATGGGGAGTCTTACGGCTCATCGTATGGGTCTTCTAGATACGCCGGTCGGGGTGGGAGCTCTCGTGGTCGCGAGCTTCCCGGTGGGGACGTGACCACGCGTCGTGTGAATGCTGGCCAGTATCGCGATGACCTTCGCTTTGACTCTGAGGCACGTCCATATCGTCCTTCTTCCACGCGTGCGGGCCGTGAGGGCTCTCGCAATGTGCCCACGCCCGAGCGCCCCAATGTCAAGAGGCGCCCTCAGCCCAATCGCTCTCGCGATCTTCGCTCGCGCAACAATCAGCCGCAGGCTAGCGGCTTCGCTGGCTTCATCCAGGCCTTCGCCTCGGATCCGAGGCGTGTCGTCGCGCTCATCGCGATTGCCTTGGCTGTCGTTCTGATCATTATCATCTCTTCTTCGGTTCGCTCGTGCGCTTCCTCGAAGAACGATAACGGCAAGGTCGATGTGGTAACTGCTGTCACCTCTGACACCGCTCAGGCTGCGACTACCGCTTCGACGCTCGAGCAGCAAGTTCTCTCTGACGCTGCGGAGAGGAAGGCTGCGTCGAGCGCGGCCGCCGCCTCTCAGGAGACCAAGGTCGCGGTTTCAGTGGATGAAGGTGCAACGACATGGGTTGAAATCACCTGTGACGGTGAGCAAAAGGTGGCAGAGTCCATCACGGGGGCTTGGTCTGAGGAGTATACGGTCACGAAGAACATCGAGATTCGCGTGAGCGACCCAAGCGTCGTCACCGTGACGAAGAATGGCGAGCGTCAGATCTTCGGCAGCAAGAGCGCGGGCGTGTCCTCCGTCACGATTCAGGGGACGGATCCCTCCGCGGCCACGAAGGCGTCAACAACGGCTTCTGCTGGTTCTTCTGACGATGACTCGGATTCTTCCGAGGAATAGCGTCTATTCAGTTTCGTATTCACTACCAGGGCAGTCGCCCCGAAGGGATGCCATATGGCAAAGGATTCAAGTTTTGACGTCGTCTCCACCGTTGACATGCAGGAGGTCGACAACGCCTATCAGCAGACCGCTCGCGAGCTAACGCAGCGTTATGACCTGAAGGGTTCCGGTGCATCCATCGAGCTTTCGAAGGCTGATGCCATCGTGACCGTCAACGCCCCGGCCGATTTTGTCGCTAAGCAGGTCATCGACGTTTTCAACGGGCGCCTCGTTAAGCGTCAGGTCGACCTCAAGAGCTTGAGCTGGGATAAGCCCCAGGCCGCCTCGGGCGGTAGCGTTCGCGTCGTTGGCCATATCGTCCAGGGTATTGACAAGGAGTGCGCGAAGAAGATTTCGAAGGATATTCGCGATCTTAAGCTCAAGGTGAAGGCTACCGTCGAGGACGATAAGCTTCGTGTGACGAGTGCTTCCAGAGACGCGCTCCAGGAGGTAATCGCCTTCCTTCGCGACCAGGACTACGGCATTCCCCTTCAGTTCAACAACTATCGCTAGATTGAGCGTGCGTCCCGGACATTTATCCGGGACGTTCTATCAGTTGGACGTAGAGACGAGAAACGACTGTTGACTCCTTTTATGCGGCGTAGGCCGTCGGGAGTCTTTTGCAAGAAAGGCATCGTATGACGATGAGCAATGTCAATGAGGCTGACGCCCCCCTGATTCTTTTCGTAACGCTCGGGTGTGCGAAGAACGAGGTCGACACTGACCGTATGCGCAGCCTCCTGTTGCGAGCCGGTTATGGAGAGGCCGATGACGTGGCCGATGCGGATGCGGTCATCGTCAACACCTGCTCCTTCCTCGCAAGTGCCGCCTCTGAGAGCATCGAGCGTACGCTTGAGCTCGCTGAGGCTGCCCGCGAGGGCGTTCGCGAGCGTCCCATCGTCATGTGCGGGTGCGTCCCCTCAAGATACGGAGACGATCTCCCTGCCGAGCTCCCCGAGGTCGCGGCTTTCGTTCGGGCGGATGCCGAGGACGGGATCGTCGGGGTCATTGATGGCGTCCTAGGCAGAGAATCTCTCGTCCCAGCTGCTGAGGGCTCCGCTGCCGGCCCGCTTGCCGAGCCGCTCCGCACCGTTGAGGGCGCGAGCGCGTACATCAAGATCTCTGACGGTTGCGACCGTTTCTGCTCCTTCTGCGCGATCCCCTATATTCGCGGGCGCTATGCCTCGAGGCCTTATAGCGAGATCGTCGCCGAGGTCAAGGCCCTTGCGGAGCAGGGTGTTAGGGAGTTCGTTCTCATTGGCCAGGATACGGGCATTTGGGGCAAGGACCTTGGTGAGGACGACACCCTTGCGAGCCTCCTTGTGCGCCTTGCAGAGGTCGTAAGGCCGTACGGCGCATGGCTGCGCGTCCTGTATCTCCAGCCAGAGGGAATGACCGACGAGCTCATTGCTGCGATTCGGGATACGCCCGAGGTTCTCCCGTATATTGACATGCCCATCCAGCACTGCAATGCTCGCGTGCTCAAGAGCATGAACCGTTCCGGCAGCGCCGAGGAGTACTCCGAGCTGTTCGCGCGTCTTCGCCGCGAGATTCCCGGTATGGTTCTGCGCACGACCGGTATGGCCGGATTCCCCGGAGAGACCGACGACGAGTTTGAGGAGCTTGTCGAGTTCATCTCCAAGGAGGAGTTCGATTACACCAGCGTCTTTGCCTATTCGCCCGAAGAGGGCACGCGCGGCGCCGAGATGGACGGCCAGGTTGACGAGGAGACGAAGCTCGAACGCACCCAGCGCCTGATTGACATTGCGGAGGAGCTTGGTTTCTCTGCGACGGCGAGCCACGTCGGCGAGGTGGTCGACGTCATCATCGACGGCGTCGACACAGACGGAGACGAGCCCGAGCTCATTGGTCACGCTTGGTTCCAGGCTCCCGATTGCGACGGCGCGGTTCACATTCCGGAAGGGGAGGCTTCCGTCGGAGACGTCGTTCGCGTACTGCTGACCGAGGCTTTCTGTTACGAACTTGAGGGCGAGATCGTGCCCCCTGATGAGGAGGACTAAATGGCTGACGTCAAGAAAGGCCATTCCATCTGGACTCCCGCTAACATTGTCACCTGCATTCGAGTCGTCTTCGTTCCCGTTTGGCTTCTCATGGCCGAGGTCCTTGGCGGTAAGGTGCCCACTGAGGGTATTTCCTTGGGTATGTTTGCGGTATTTGTCGCGTTCTGCCTTCTTTCCCTTACCGACAAGCTCGACGGATACCTCGCGAGGAGTCGCAACGAGGTGACCACCTTCGGTAAGTTCCTCGATCCGATTGCCGACAAGCTCGTCGTTATCGTTTCTCTGTGCTACCTGCTTGAACGTGGTGAACCTGTTACGTGGCCGCTGCTCGTTATCGTGTCGCGAGAGTTTCTCGTTAGCGGCCTTCGTATGGTCGTTGCTTCCAAGGGAGTTGTTATCGCCGCAAGCGACCTTGGCAAGTGGAAGACTGCTACCACCATGGGAGCCATTTGCACCAATCTTCTTGCGCTTGCGCTGCCTGCGGACACGATTCTGCATACCGTGCTTATCAATCTTGCCTATGCAGCCCTGTTTGTTGCCGTGCTTCTCACGATCTGGAGTGGCGTGGACTATTTCATGAAGGCGTGGGGTTCTCTTGTCGATGAGGAGCCTGTCGATGAGGCGGGTGCTGAATCTTCAGCTCTGACCTGGGATGACGTCACCAAGAAGGCTGAGGGCGTTCTTGAGGCCGCTCGTGCGAAGGGCCTCACTATTGGTACTGCCGAGAGTTGCACTGGAGGTCTTGTCGAGGGTGCCCTCACCGCTATTCCTGGTTCGTCTGATGTCGTCATGGGCGCCGTGGGAAGCTATGCTTGCTCAGTCAAGGAGGCACTGCTCGGCGTTTCGCATGAGACCCTCGAGCGCGTTGGTGCTGTTTCTTCTGAGTGCGCGTCTGAGATGGCTGCCGGCGCACGACGGGCGCTTGATTGCGATGTGGCGGTTAGTGTGACCGGCATTGCTGGCCCGGGAGGCGCTGTTCCTGGCAAGCCCGTGGGTCTAGTTTGGTTTGGCCTTTCGTTCGGTGACGGGACGCGCACGGTCAGTGAGGTCTTCGAGGGGAATCGAGACCAGGTTAGGCTTCAGTCCGTCATGCGTGCGCTCGAGCTCGTCTCTGAGGCTCTGTAGCTCGCTCTGGAGGCCGTGTCTCCTAATCGCATTCTGGTCAACCTTAGCTCTGTGGTTTGTAAGGTTTGCCATTTGGGCTCAATAAGGCGCCGTTCGCAGATTGGCGGGCGGCGCATTTCTGTCTTCATGATGACCCTGAGCTTGGGTGTCAGGTTTCTGTCTGAGGGTTGCAAGGTAGTGTCGGGTTTCCTCGTTATACGCTTTCCCCGTTCTGTTGACCACGAACGAACGTTCGCGTACTATATGGAGGACGACAATGGAAGGGAACGAGGAAATGGCAAAGTCCAGCGGTACGTCTCGCGAGATTCATGCGCCCACCACGGGCAAGGCTCGCGAGGAGATGATCGAATCCACAACTGCGGAGATCGAGAAGAAGTTTGGCAAGGGCGCAATCATGAAGTTCGGTGATGGTGGCCCAGACCTCCACGTTGATGCCATTCCCACCGGTTCTATTGCTCTTGACGCCGCGCTTGGCATCGGCGGTGTTCCGCGTGGTCGCATCATTGAGATTTATGGTCCTGAGTCCTCTGGTAAGACCACCCTTTCCCTTGAGATTCTTGCGGAGGCTCAAGCCATGGGCGGCGTCGTTGCCTTTATCGACGCGGAGCATGCTCTTGATCCTGGTTATGCCGCCCGCATCGGCGTTGATATCGACGAGGTCCTGATCTCCCAGCCGGATACCGGCGAGCAGGCGCTTGAGATTTGCGACATGCTTGTCAGGTCTGGTGCGATTGATGTCGTAGTTGTCGACTCCGTCGCCGCCCTTGTTCCCAGGGCTGAGATCGAGGGAGAGATTGGTGATACCACGGTTGGCCTTCAGGCCAGGCTTATGAGCCAAGCTCTCCGTAAGCTTGCCGGTTCTCTCTCCAAATCGAACACGACCTGCATTTTCATCAATCAGCTTCGTGAGAAGATTGGCGTCATGTTCGGTAACCCCGAGACAACGCCGGGTGGCCGCGCCCTCAAGTTCTTCTCATCCGTTCGTATGGATATCCGTCGTGTTGACTCCATCAAGCAGGGCGGCGATATCATTGGCAACCGCGTTCGCGTGAAGGTCGTCAAGAACAAGGTCGCATCTCCGTTTAAGGTTGCCGAGTTTGACATCATGTATGGCACGGGTATCTCGAAGGAGGGCTCGATTCTTGACCTTGGCGTCGAGAAGAACGTCATTAATAAGTCTGGTGCCTGGTATACCTACGAAGGCGAGCGTCTTGGGCAGGGACGAGAGGCCGCCAAGGAGATGCTCCGCAGCCACCCGGATCTTCGTGAAGAAATCGAGAACCGCGTGAGGGTTGCCGTGGGCCTTATTGACGCTCCGGAGGAGGATTCTCCTGAGGCCACCTCGCCTGAGGCTGACGGTGCCGAGTAGTCGCGCTCGTAAGATCGTCAAGCCGGGGGAGCCGCATGAGCATCATGCGTCCTCCGGCTTTTGTTGGTCTGCGACCTATCCAGACAGAGCAGCTGCCCTGGGCCAGCGTAAGCCCAAGGTGATAGTCGCTTCAGAGGGTTTCGATGACCTATATATTCCTGTGCCCGTAGCCAGGAAGCTTGAATCGTCGGATTCCAAAGAGCCGCAGAGCCATGCCGAGCTCATGTACATCATTCGCGAGCTCGGGGATGCCTGTGCCTGGGAGCGCTTGGTCGACATGGTTTCTCGCAGGGAATATTCGTCCAAGGAGGCCGAGGACAAGCTCGTTAGAGATGGCTTTTCGCGTGACTGTGCGCGTCGTGCCATCGAAAAGGCAATCACTCTCAGGGTTATTGATGACGAGAGGTTTGCAGGATCCTTTATTCGCATGAAGCTATCCGCTGGCTGGGGGCCAGTTCGTATCGAGCGAGAGCTTGCGCATCGTGGCGTAACGTTGTCTGACGTCGCTGGCTGGCCTGAGGAGTTCCTCGATGACGAGAGCCCTGAGGACCGCGCTTTTGAACTCCTTGAGCGTAGGCGTATCCCTGAGAAGAACCCATACCAGAAGCTCGTGAGGTTCCTCTGTTCTAAGGGATATCCACTTTCTGTCTGCACGTCTGTCGTTTCAGATTATCTGTCCAGAGCTCGAGAAGACGGCACGTGCTAGTTCCATTTAAGACAGTGAGTGTCATGCACGGCATTTGCGGCGGGGTGCGGGTGTCATGCACGGCATTTGCGGCGAGCTGCGGCCATCCGCTTTCGCACTTGTTCGCACTTGATGGGGGACGTTACATAACGTTGACTGAATATTCGGTTAACCATAAAATAGAACAACCATTTGGGTTTATCCCGTCCGCCGGCCTTATCGCGGCAGACGTACTCTTTGTTCATGTACCTGCGATGTTCGCATAAGCATAGACGCCGGGATTCGCTCGGATGGTGGGCTCTGTCTCGTTGTGAGACGGTTTCCTGAACATCCTCACCAAACGTTTTCCTAGGAGTCACTATGGGCATCGAGATCGTCGTTATTGCAGCGCTTGTTGCGCTTGCAATTGGTTTTGCAATTTCGCACTTCGTCGTCAACGGTCAGAACTCCGCTCGAGTACAGGATGCAAATCGTCAGGTTTCTGAGGCCGAGGAGAAGGCCAAGCAGATTACCCACGATGCAGAGCGTCAGGCTGAGACCACGAAGAAGGAAGCTGTTCTCGCCGCTAAGGAGGATATCCTTAAGCAGCGTCAGGCCGCCGAGGCTGAGGAGAAGCAGCGCAAGAGCGAGCTTCGATCCATGGAAAGCCGCATCATGCAGCGCGAAGAGTCTCTTGATCGCCGCAATGACGCCCTTGATCGTCGCGAGCACCAGCTCTCTAGCCAGGCTGGCCAGCTTGACCGTCGCCAGTCTGACCTTGACGAGCTCATGAAGCAGCAGACTACCGAGCTCGAGCGCATCGCCGCCCTTTCCACCGACGAAGCTCACAAGGAACTTCTCGATCGCGTCCGCAAGGATACCGTTCGCGAAGAGGCGCAGATTCTTCGCGAGAGTGAGCAGCGTGCCCGCGCCCAGGCGGATAAGACCGCTCGCGAGATCGTCACCACTGCTATTCAGCGTTGCGCTGCCGATCAAGCTGGTGAGGTTACGGTAACTACGGTTCATATTCCTTCCGATGACCTCAAGGGCCGTATCATCGGTCGCGAGGGTCGAAATATTCGCACCTTCGAGCAGGTCTCTGGTGTTTCTCTCGTAATCGACGATACGCCTGAGACGGTGCTTCTCTCCAGCTTTGAGCCAGTTCGTCGCGAGACGGCTCGCGTTGCTCTCGAGAACCTGATCGCAGATGGCCGCATTCACCCCGCCCGCATCGAGGAGATGTATAAGAAGGCGGAGACTCTCGTACAGCAGAGGGTTCAGGAGGCCGGTGAGCAGGCAGCCTTCGACGCTGGGATCCATGATCTCCACCCCGAGATTGTAAAGACGCTCGGCGCTCTCCGTTACCGCACTTCCTTTGGACAGAATGTCCTCTCACACTCCAAGCAGGTTTCTGAGCTTTGCGGCATCATGGCTTCCGAGCTCGGTCTCGACCCGACGCTTCCCAAGCGCGCTGGTCTTCTCCACGATATCGGCAAGGCGATTGACCACGAGGTTGAGGGACCTCATGCCGTTATCGGCGCTGATCTTGCCCGCCGTTATGGCGAGCGCCCTGAGGTCGTACACGCTATCGAGGCTCACCACGCAGACGTTGAGCCCAACACCATCCTTGATCAGCTCGTGATGGCCGCCGACGCCGTTTCCGCCGCGCGCCCCGGTGCTCGCCGCGAGAGCGCTGAGACCTACATCAAGCGTCTCCAGAAGCTCGAAGAGATTTCGAACGCCCACGATGGCGTCGAGCGTACCTATGCCATGCAGGCTGGTCGTGAGCTTCACGTTATGGTGCAGCCCGAGAAGATCTCTGACGCTGAGGCCACGGTGCTCGCCCATGACATCGCCAAGCAGATCGAGGACGAGATGGAATACCCCGGTCAGGTCCGCGTCGTTGTCATTCGCGAATCTCGCGCTGTCGACGTTGCCAAGTAGACGTCGTTTACCATCGAATGGCTGAAGATAGAACAGATTTCATGAGCGAGGGGGCCTCGAAGGGGACTCCCTCGCTCGCTGATTTCGTTGCAAGCGTTTCGGGGGATTCCGCCATTAGGGTTGAAGAGTCCCTGGGTAACGGCTTTGTCAGGCTTCGTGTCGGCGAGGCGGAGCGAAGGCAGGCGAAGCATGACATTCGCTGTGCCGAGGACGTTGTCATTGAGATGCTTCGTAACTCTCGTGACGCCGGTGCCCACACCATATTCGTAGCTACGAATCGCGATGGTGATGAGCGCAGCATCGTTATGATTGACGATGGCTCTGGCCTTCCTGATTCCATGCGTAAGAAGATTTTCGATGCGCGCGTTACGTCCAAGCTCGATTCGGTGCATATGGACAGATGGGGCGTGCACGGAAGAGGCATGGCCCTGTTCTCCATTCGGGAGAATTCTAAGAGCTCCGATGTCATGGCCTCTGGCGTAGGGCTCGGCTCTTCCATTCGTGTCGTCTCGGATACGACGGCTTTGACCGAGCGCAAGGATCAAAGTACGTGGCCGACTATCGGCCGCGGAGATGAGGGCGAACCTAGACTTCGTGGTCCTAAAAACATAATCCGAACGAGCTGCGAATTTGCTTTGGAAGAGCGTGGCGTTTGCGAAGTGTATCTCGGATCTGCGGCAGAGGTACTTGCCACTATGCGCGCGCTCACTAATGAATCTCCAGATCGCTCCCGCCTTCTATTCGTTGATGATATCGATGAGGTCAGAGTGATTGATCGTCCTGCTGTTGCCGGGGATGCCCATGAGCTCGCTTCTATCGCCGAGTCACTTGGACTCTACATTTCGGAGCGGACTGCCCACCGCATATTAGCCGGTCAAATTAAGCCGCTTAGATCGGTCGCAAATAGGCTCACTCATCAGGGTGGCACCCCTGGTCCAAAGGAAATCGATCTCACTCGGGATCGTAGGGGCCTTCGTATTTCCAAAGACGACGTCGAGGAGTTCGCGCGTATTATGGAACGGGACTTCTCGTTATTGTCTGAGCGCTATTACCTCGCCCTTGCTGGCGACCCGAGGATTAGCGTCTCGCATGATAAGGTAGTCGTAACGTTTGACCTTGAAAAAGAAGACTGACGCGTCAGATCCTGCGCGTCTTATCGCGGTTCCAACGCTAACTATCGCAGCACAACAGCACCCGAATTATTCCAGTACACGACAGGAGCTTTACCCATGGACTACCTAAAGGTCTCGAGCAAGTCGTCTCCCGCCTCTGTTGCGGGTGCCATTGCAGGTATGGTCAAGGATGGCGTGCCGGTCAATATCCAGTCTGTGGGTGCCGGCGCTGTTAACCAGGCTATCAAGGCCGTCGCAATTGCACGCGGATTCTTGATTCCTGCCGGCTATGACATCTCCTGTGCCCCGACTTTCTCTGATATCGACATTGATGGCCAGAGTCGCACGGCAATTCGTATTGCAATTTATGTTCATAGGCTTACCCCTGCCGATGCCACTCGCATCGAGCAGGGCGCTGGATCGGTGGTTGCGTAGTGGAAGCTTCTCGTTCTCTTGCTGGTCTTACGTATCACGTCAAGACCTTCGGTTGTCAGATGAACCTTCATGACTCTGAACGCGTTTCTGGCGTGCTTGGGTCGTGCGGCTGTATCGAAGTTGCCTCGCCCGATGAGGCGGATATCGTCGTCTTCATGACTTGTTGTGTTCGCGAGAAGGCGGATACCCATCTGTATGGGCAGGTTTCTGCCATGGTGAGCGCTCCGGTACCGCCGAGCGGGCGTAGGCTTGTCGCCATTGGAGGCTGCATCGCCCAGAGGGATGGCGAGAACATCCGTAAGCACATGAAGAACGTCGATGTCGTCTTTGGTACGAGGGCTATCTCGAGTCTTCCCGAGCTGCTTGCTGGCGCTCTCGATGGTAATGGCAAGTCTGTTCAGGCGGACGTGAGCGAGGACGGTCCCGGCTTTTCCAGCGACCTCCCAAGCAGGCGTGAGACTCCTTGGCATGCTTGGGTTCCCATCATGACGGGCTGCAACAACTTCTGCAGTTACTGCATCGTGCCGTATGTCCGTGGCAGGGAAAGGGATCGCGTTTTCGAGGATATTGTCGACGAAGTAAGTCGCCTTCGTGAGGATGGTGTTCGCGAAGTCTGCCTTCTTGGCCAGAACGTCAACTCTTTCGGTCGCCAGCGCTATGGCTCACCCCGTTTTGCCGAGCTTCTCCTCGCGGTGGGGGAGACTGGCATCGAGCGTATTCGTTTCACGAGCTCTCACCCCAAGGATCTCTCGCCCGAGACAATTCTTGCGATGGCCGAGACTCCTGCCGTCATGCCGCAGCTTCATCTTGCGGTTCAGAGTGGTTCTACACGCGTTCTCAAGGCTATGAACCGTCATTATTCACGTGAGGATTATCTTGCCCTTGCTGACCAGATTAAGTCCGCAATGCCAGGAATCGCACTCTCAACGGACATCATCGTTGGTTTCCCCGGCGAGACCGAGGAAGACTTTGAGCAGACCCTCTCTCTCGTGAAAGAGGTCGGCTTTGAGTCTGCTTTCACCTTCATTTATTCGAAGCGCCCCGGTACCCCAGCTGCGGAAATAGATGACCCAACTCCCCGCGAGGTAATTCAGGAGCGATTCGACCGCTTGGCTGAGCTTGTCGCCCAGCAGGCATTCGATGCCAATCAGGTCGAGCTTGGTCGCACTGTCGAGGTGCTTGTGGAGGGTATCTCGAAGCGTGATGGCGATGTCCTTGTTGGTCATAGCCCGAAGAACAAGACCGTTCACTTCCGTGCTCCGGAAGGCATCGAACCCGATTCCCTCATCGGTAAGCTTGTTGATGTGAAGGTCGAGGAAGCACGTACTTGGTATCTGCGCGGACCGATGGTGGGGGAGCCCAGGTGAGTGAGGGGCGGAGAGGTCCCGTTGTCTGCATAGTTGGGCCTACTGCCTCCGGTAAGAGCTCGCTTTCTGAACTCGTCGCGCTTGAACTTGGGAGTGACGTCATCTCGGTCGATTCCATGCAAGTTTATCGCGGCATGGATATCGGTACTGCTAAGACGCCACTTCAAGAGAGGCGCGTTCCGCTGCAGATGGTCGATGTCGTAGGTATCGATGAGGACTATTCCGTTGCGAGGTTCCAGGAGGACAGCAGAAAGCTCATAGATGAGCGCTTGGCTGCGGGAAGCACTCCAGTTCTTTGCGGTGGCACGGGTCTCTATCTTGATGCTGTCATTGATGAGATGGAATTCCCGACCGGGGTAACCCATGGCGTTACACGTGGCCGCTATGAGCAAATGCTAGAGGACAAGGGTGCACGAGCGATTTGGGACCTCCTCTACGAGCGCGACCCTCACGGAGCGGAGGCGATTCACCCTAATAACTCCAAGCGAGTGGTTCGTGCTCTTGAAATGCTTGACCAGGGAGTCAAGTATTCCGCTCAGCTTGAGAACCTCCGTGTCCGAAAGCCTCGCTATGACGCTAAGATATGGGCTCTCACCATGGACAGGGATAGGCTTTACGCTCGTATCAACCAGCGCGTTGACATGATGGTCGAGCAAGGCCTCGTATCTGAGGTTGAAGGTCTTGTCTCCAGAGGTTATGGAGTTGACCTAACGGCCCGTCAGGCTATTGGCTATAAAGAGATTCTGCAATATCTTGATGGCGAGATTAGCCTGGATGAGGCTGTCGAATTGATTAAGCGGCGAACGCGCCGCTATGCAAAGCGACAGCTTTCGTGGCTCCGTAGAGACGGGCGGGCGAACTGGATTGATCTCGACGTTGTTTCCCCTGATGAGGCGATGCATCTTATCGTATCTGATCTCCGCTCTCGTTATCGAAGCTAACGGGTCTTTCGTTTCTTAGAGGTGGTCGGTCATGCCGAGATTCAAGTATATTGAGACGGCTCCGGTTCCAGAAAGAGCTCTCATTGTGGGAGTGGATACTGGCAAGGGCGATTGGCCCATGGCTGACTCCCTCGATGAGCTCGAGAGACTCGTTGCTACTGCAGATGGTGTGGTCGTTGGACGGGAGACTCAAAAACTCGACGCTCCTTCTCCGAAGACCTTCGTTGGCTCCGGTAAGGCTGAGGAGATTGCCGCTGCGGTTCGCAGGTTCGACGTTGACGTAGTTGTGTTTGACGATGAGCTCTCGCCGTCTCAGCAGTCAAATCTTGAGCGAACCTTTGGTGAGCCGGTTAAGGTCATAGATCGAACAGCCCTCATTCTCGACATCTTTGGCAGGCATGCTAAGACCAGAGAGGGTCGTCTCCAGGTCCAGCTCGCTCAGCTGCAGTATCTGTTTCCACGCCTTCGTGGCATGTGGAGCCATCTCATGGGTGAACAAACTCGAGGAGGTATCGGTAGTAGATTTGGCCAGGGTGAGAGTCAGCTTGAGGTTGACCGTAGGCTAATCAGGGATAGAATCTCCGCGCTGAAGCGCGAACTTGTCAAGCTCGAGACGCGTCGTGAGACTCAGAGCAAAGCGCGCTGGGACTCTGGCATTTGGCGCGTAGCGTTGGCAGGGTATACGAATGCCGGTAAGTCTACCTTGCTTAATGCGCTGACCGATTCTGGCGTCTACGCAAAGGATGAGCTATTTGCGACGCTTGACCCCACGACCCGCTCCATCGATTTGGCTGAAGGACGCAAGATAACTCTTACCGATACGGTTGGCTTTATCCAAAAGCTTCCCACGAGTCTTATCGAGAGTTTTAAGTCCACTCTTGCCGAGGTGAAGGCAGCCGATTTAGTCCTTGAGGTCGTTGACGCCAGTGATTCCAATTGGCAGAAGAAGCGTGATGCCGTCAATGAGATTCTCGATCAGATAGGGGCGAAGGGCATTCGCCGTGTGCTTGTATTTAACAAGTGCGATCTGCTCGGCCCTGATGACCTTTCGAGTCTTCGCGCCTATCATTCTGATGCCGTATTCGTATCCGCTGAAGAGGAAACGGGCTTGGCGGCACTCCTTCACAGGATTGCGGAGGAGGCGAGCGCTGGAGATACGACCCTTACGGCGCTAATTCCTTATGAAAAGGGCATTCTCATGAAGATGGTTCATGAGCGTTGCCAGGTTATTCACGAGCAATACCAAGGTGGGGGCTTGCTCGTCACGGCTAGAGTCTCCGCTCGTATGGCTGCGACACTCGCGCCTTATCAGGTTGGGGATTCTGATTCCATTAAGTAGCGTGATGCTTTAGCTGAAGACCAAGGTGAGAAGCGCTAGAACGATTGGTTGATGAACCACGTAAATTTCCAGAGCGTGTCTACCAATCCACTCAAGAGGAGCGCACCTTATCTTATTTAAGATACTGGGTACTCCTTGGTGCTTCATGTATAAGCCGAGTGTTGAACCTACAAGGAATAGAAGCGAGTAGGGGATTGGCGGATAGTAATCACCCGATGAAAATGATGGCCCTGGAAACCCTAGCCAGTTCAGCATTTCTGTTATGTAGAGGCACCTTGGTAGCGTAATGTATGGCCCACCAAAGACGCCTAGTCCAAGCCTGCCTTGTGGCACTTCTAGGGTTAGCAAAAAGGCCAGGAACAGCGTTGTTGCTAAAAATGAGAGTTCAATTGATTTCGATCCATTTGCCGGGCGCGAGACAAGACCGTTAGGTTCGATTGCGCATGCATCTCGTTTTTTGCGAAAGAGCTCATTTAGTGCCCAGACCAGAAACGAGCTGAAGCCCATGCAGTAAATGATCCCGTAGCTAATAGGTGTGTCTACGGCAATTAACGTCGTCGCAATCCAGATGACGGCTGCGACGAATAGGTATTTTAGGGCCCACTTCAGGTTGTTTCTTGAGTAGCTGCACATGATTCCCGCGATGAGCAGGAAACACCATGAGATGGAGGCCCGCCAAACGTCCTGCAACGGGCTTCTAAACCAGCCTAAACGAACATCCCAGAGATAGACGATGTCATAGCAAGCATGAAACGCGACCATCGATACGACGGAAATGCCTCGTAGGACGTCATAGCCGCGCACTCTTTGGCTTGAAACCATATGCTGGCTTGAAACCATATGGCGACCTACATGGAGCGGAAAAGACCGGTGACGCGGCCGAGGATTGTTGGGTTCGTTGCGTAGATGGGTTCCATCGTGTCATTCTCGGGCTGAAGGCGAATGCGATCCTTTTCCCTGTAGAAGGTCTTAACGGTTGCGGAATCTTCAATGAGGGCGACGACAATCTCTCCGTTGTGGGCGTCATGCTGTTCTCGGACAACGATGTAATCGCCGTCAAAAATGCCGGCATTAATCATCGATTCGCCGCGGACGCGAAGGATGAAGGAACTCGAGTCACCCACGACGTTCGTGGGCAGGGTCATGACTTCCTCAACGTTTTGTTCGGCGAGAATAGGCAAGCCTGCGGCTACGCGACCAACGAGCGGGAGAGTCACCGTGTTCGTGTTGACGTCCTGCTTTACCTCTGCAAGCTTTGGGCTTTGTTTGGCTCGCGCTTTGGCATCCTCGCAGATTTCAATCGTGCGCGGCTTATTCGGATCTCTTTTGATGTAGCCGGCTTCTTCGAGCTTGTGGAGATGAGAGTGGACAGTCGAGGGCGAGGACAGGCCGATAGCTGAGCCTATCTCTCGAACGGAGGGGGGATAGCCATGTGTCGCCGTAAAGGCGCAAATGAAATCGAACGCCTGTTGCTGACGCTTGGTGATCTTCTCTTTGGGCATGTCTCCTCCTTTGTTTTGAGCAATCATACACCCGTTCGCTTTTGCATTCAAACAAATGTTCTAATTTCTACTTGACACGAACAAGCGTACGAGTATTCTATTTATAGAACAAATGTTCAGATATAGTTTAATGTCCGCAAGATGAAGTTAGATAGATGCTGTAAGAGTTGCTTATTGGGGAGGATATAAGATCATGACGAACAATATGTATTTCGTGTCCGGCACATCTGCCCTTAAGCCACAGGCTGTTGCTAACTTCACCGTCATTGGTGGCGGCAAATCTACCGCTGTGTCTGCTTCAGAGAATCTGAGGCCCACCGTCGCTTCTCTGAATGCTCCGAGCCTCGGTGCTCGCGAAGAACTCGGTGGCATGCTTGCATTCATCGTCACCTCTATCGTTGTCCTTGCCTTCTGGGCATTTACTCGAGGCGTCTTCTAGCTAAGATAATGGCTGCTTATGGTATCTTTCCTTGAGAATGTATTATCGAGGGGAGTACCATGCGCTGTCCAAAGTGTGGCTGCGAGGAGTCAAAGGTTGTCGATTCCCGTCCTGCGGAGAGTAACGATTCGATTCGGCGTCGTCGCGAGTGCACGCAATGCGGATTCAGGTTTACGACGTACGAGCGCCGCGAGGAACTGCCGCTCGTTGTTTTAAAGCACTCTGGTACCAAAGAACCTTTTGATCGCGAGAAGATCATGCGTGGTCTTGTCAGGGCTACTGTTAAGCGCGATATCCCTGTCGATGTCTTGGACTCCATCATTGTTGATATTGAGTCCGATCTCCGCGATCACGGTATTACCGAGGTGGAATCTAGTGCCCTTGGAGAGATGGTTTTGAAGCGCCTCGCCGACATTGATAAGGTCGCGTACGTTCGCTTCGCTTCTGTTTATCGTGATTTCAAAGATATCGACGAGTTTTCTGCAGAGCTGAGGAGACTGTCTAATGAACAATGACGAGATCATTCTTCCAATCAAAAGGCTTGATGAGTCCGTGCAGCTTCCCGCCTATGCCTATCAAGGTGATGCGGGTCTCGATCTTCGCTCTTCTGAGGATGTGAGTCTTGCGCCGTTCGAGCGAAGGCTTGTTTCTACGGGTCTTGCGATTGCGATTCCGGAAGGTTATGCCGGATTTGTTCAGCCCAGGAGTGGGCTTGCCTTGCGCGAGGGCCTTTCTATGGCTAACACACCTGGTCTTATTGATTCGCATTACCGTGGAGAGCTTAAGGTCTGCGCCATTAACCTTGATCCCGAGAAGACGATTCATATCGAGCGGGGCGAAAGAATTGCTCAACTGGTTATCCAGAAAGTTCCGGCAGTTACTCTATCCGAGGTTGAGGAGCTTGATGAGACCGACAGGGGAACCGGTGGTTTCGGTTCAAGCGGTGTTGCGTAGATAGAATTCGATTGTTTGTCGTCCTTGAGGAGCTGACAGTCCATGATCGCCACTGAAAGCCATGACCTTGCCATCGTCGGCGGAGGTCCAGCCGGCCTCGCTTGCGCTCTTTACGCCACGCGTTATGGCATTGATGCCGTAACTGTCGAGAGGGGTGCATTCGGTGGTCAGATTTCTACCACGCCTGAAGTCGACAATTATCCTGGATTCCCTGAAATTGCTGGTCGTGACCTAGGCGAGCAGCTTTATGAGCATGCTAAATCGCTCGGGGCTTCGATTCTTCAGGATGAGGTTACAAGCCTTTCGAAAACAGCAGATGGTTTTGAACTGGAGTGCTATGGTGTGACCCTTAAGGCAAAGGCAGTCGTTTATACCGCAGGTGCTCAACCACGCATGGCTGGGTTTGCTGGTGAGGATTCGTTCCGTGGGAGAGGCGTTTCCTATTGCGCCACATGTGATGGTATGTTTTATCGCGGTAAGGATATCTATGTTGTCGGTGGCGGCAACACGGCATGTGAAGAGGCCCTCTACCTTTCTAAGATAGGTAAACAAGTCACGATGGTCGTTCGTAAGGATCGGATGCGTGCCGCCCAGAGTTTGCAAGATAAGATCGCAAGCTCGAGCTCTATCTTAGTTAGGTACCAAACTAAAATTGAATCAATCGAGGGAGAAGTGCTTCCTAGCAGGATTACGCTCAGGAGCTTAGTGAATGATGAAGTTGAGACCATAGAATGCGAACCCGGCTCATTTGGCATCTTTGTTGCGGTTGGTCATGATGCAGACACTGCATTGGTTGCTGGTCTCGTTGATCTTGCCACTGATGGCTCGATCATAACGGATGATTCCATGGCTACGAAGACGCCGGGTTTGTTCTGTGCAGGCGATGTTCGCGAAAAGCCGCTCAGGCAGGTGGTAACTGCTGTGTCAGATGGAGCCGTCGCTGCTCAGTCTGCAATGCGCTATCTGGACAGCATCTAATTCAAGCCTTCGCGCACTCGTTGATTAAGTTGCTCGGTGGCGTCTGTGCCTCTCATTAATGACCTCCGGGCGCCACTGTCCGGGCACCACTATCAGTTTATGAGTGCTTATCGCGTTGAATACAGCCGTCACTGCCTTTTCGTGTAAAGATTCCGGCTCCCCTTTCTTTATCCTTAAATCAAATAACGATAATATATCTTATGTAAAGTGCCTGCTAATCAGCATTAGCAGGTATGAATGATGTCAAGAAAGCCAGGCATCCCAACCAAGAATGGGGCCGCGATACTGCCGCGACCCCCGTTTCATGACTAGTGACTTAGATTCGATACCTTTTCCGGTCTTAGGCTCTTTCCTTTGGCACAAAGGTCCCATGGCAAAGCATCCGAACCGTCGATTCGGATTCGTCACCCTCTTTCTCGTCCATAAGGACAAGAATCCGGTCACCTTCCTCAAGAACTAGAGCACCGTTAGGCAATAGCTCACGGCCATGACGGCGAACGGATACGACAAGCGCGTGTTCAGGCCAGGGTATCTCTGAGATCGCCTTATTGGCTGCATTGCAGCTTGCTTCAACAACGTAACTGTGAATTTGCCTACCGTGTCCACCCCAATGCTCGTGAGTCTCGTTGGTGCTGATTCCGAGGAACCTGGCAAGGAGATGCTCGTAGTAGGGATCGACCTGGAGCAGATTCGCGGTTACGTAAGCAAAGACGCTCACGATGGAAAGCGAAAGAAGCGCGTCTAGACTTCCGGTTAGCTCGAATGCAAGGACGACTCCGGTGACGGGGGCCCTCACGACACCAGCAAATAGACCAGCAATTCCAAGAACCATGAAGTTCATGACGAGGTTTTGATGCATCCCAAATAGGCCGGTCGCCACATCGCCGAAGATTGTTCCGACAAGAGCGCCCATAACCACCAACGGGAACAGCGTGCCGCCAGGCGTACCAGCTCCAAAGCAAACACCGGTAAAGAGGTACTTCCCGAGCAAGATCAGCAAGAGAGTTGCAAGTGTTAGCCCCTGGGGACGCATAAGTAGCTCGAGGATCGCGTCTCCTCCGCACATGAGGTCTGGGGCCGTGATGGCAACAATGCCAGCAAGCATGAACGGAATAATGTAGCGAAGCGGATTCGGCAGCTTAATGCGAGACATTGCATTCTGAATGGCGAACATGCCCAAGTTATGCAGCGCCCCGATCGCTCCAATTATGATTCCAAAGACGATGAGAAGGGCATATGCCTCGTGGGGAATATTCTCGATGAGTGTGAAGCTGATGACCGGAGAAAGACCAAGTACCTGAGAGACGACGTAGTCACTCATGACCGCGCTCATCATGACCGAGATGATCAGCGGTGCATTGAACGTCTTATGAATCTCCTCGAGGGCGAACATGACGCCGGTAAGGGGCGCATGGAACGCCGCGGCCATACCTGCACCTGCTCCGCATGTGACGAGCAGACGTTCCTCTCCCCTTCCACGCTTGAAAGCTCTGGATACGGCCTTGCCCGCCATGCCGCCCAGTTGCACTGAGGGGCCTTCTCTACCAAGAGACAAGCCGGCAAATGCCCCCACGGTTCCCTCGAGGAACTTCGCAACAATGACGCGATGCCAAGGCGCGCTCAACTTGCCCATTACCTCGGCATCAACTTGAGGAATACCAGAACCCGAGGTAGCCGGCTCGAAACGCACAAGCGCGGCTACAACGAGAGCCATAATCGCAAGAGCGACAAACCATCCGATAGCGAAAAGGATATTAGAGGAGATCTGGCTAGTGAGAAATCTCATCGTCTTTTCAGCCCAGGTGAGCGAAAGTCGATAGAGAGTAATGATCGACCCTCCGAGAAGGCCAACGAGAGCGCCTTCCCACACGAGGCTGACTTGGAATCGTTTTGACAAACGCCTGCGAATGGGGTCTTTGGTTTCACTAGCCACGAATGTGATGCTCCTACTTAACCTTAACGAGTGAGAAGATCTCTCGATCGTATTCCTTGGTAAGGGCTTCGCGCGGATTGAGGAACGCAAGCTCAAGGATGAAAGCAAAGCCAATGACCGTGGCGCCCGTCTGCTCGGCGAGGCGTGCCGTGGCAAGGGCGGTGCCCGCGGTTGCGATAAGGTCGTCAATTACGAGGACCTTATCGTCGGAGGTCATGGAGTCGGTATGAATCTGCAGCTCGTCAGTTCCGTATTCAAGGGCGTAGCTCTCCGTATAAACCTCGCGAGGAAGCTTGCCAGGCTTGCGAGCTGGGACGAATCCAGCGCCTAGTCGATAGGCAACTGGTGCGCCGATGAGGAAACCACGCGCCTCGGATCCAATGACCTTTGTAATCCCTCTGCCAAGGAAGTGATCAGAGATTGCGTCAACGCAGGATGCAAGCCCCTGTGCGTTAGAGATGAGCGGGGTTACGTCCTTGAAGATGACCCCAGGCTCCGGATAGTCAGGAATGTCGACGATGAGGTTCTCGTACGGGAAGCGCGCCTCGTTATCTTCGCTCACGATGTCTCCTTGCGTGAAATTGCGAATAATACAGCGGGCCTTAATGCCCGGCAATCACCTAATCGTCAATCAACTCTCTGCGCATGATTGAACATCGTACGACGCCCGTTAGCGTAAGCATTCGGTCAAGAGCCACCTCTCGTCGAAGCCTTCGCTCGTCCGGAGTTTCGCCTTGATGGCGAGAGAGCGACGCTAGCGCCTGCTCAAACATGGGTATCTCGCGATTCGCGGCCGCAAGATACTGGCGGAGGTTCTTCGGCTCAATGCCAAAGCGTGTGAGTTCGTTGCAAGCCCGAATGAGGCGAAGATCGCTTCCTCGAACGAGGTCTCTACCGGCAGGCGATTTTACGAGCTTGATGATTGAACAATCCGCAAGCTTGCGAACGAGAGAGATGGGAACGCCAGCAACCTCCGGAATCCTATCAATGGGGTGCAGTTCGCGCTCTGCCTCTGGGCTTACAGAAAGCGTGGGATCTACGGGGTCTGGAGCGGCTTCGCAGCCATCTTCAGGCATGGAATCCGTAGTCCCCTTTTTGCCGTCAAGCTCATCTTTGATAACGCTGAGAGGCAAAAAGCGGCTCTTCTGAAGATAGAGGATCGTCTCGAGACGCTGGATGTCACGAGCGGAATAGAGACGATAGCCTCCTGGCGTTCTTGACGGCGTCAGAAGGCCCTCGTCCTCGAGATAGCGAACTTTCGAAACGGAAAGATCGGGGTATTGCCCCTGAAGCTTGGAGACGACCTTTCCTATGGTGAGATAGCCGGCGTCGGCCATCTGGCTACTCGCCCGTAGCGATCTTCGGGGCGCGCACGGTGTGGTACACCATGCGGAAGGTGCCTACCTGGATGGTTGAGCCATCAGCAAGCGCGGAGCTGTTAACGATAGCTCCATCGACCCACGTACCGTTGAGGGAGCCAAGGTCTTCGACGGTGGCGAAATTACCAGAAATCGAAATCTTCGCGTGGTGACGGGAGACGGTCATGTCGTTTAGGAAAACGTCACTCGACGGATCGCGACCAATGGTAATCTCCGGAGTTGCTAGCTCGAAGGTCTGGCCGGTCTGGGGACCCTTGAGGATGGTGAGCGTCGGATTGCTGGGGCGCACGCCGCCCATGAGGTCCGGAACGGTGGCATCTGAGGACGGCATGCAGAAGATGGCAGTAGCGTCTGTCTCAGGCTTATTAATGTTGTTCTGCATGGTATCTCCCTCGCATTGTTGTTAGTTCATTGTACCCCTACCGGCAGGCGATGGCCTCAATCGAGACCTTTGCGCCTAGGGGCAATGCCGCGACCTGAAAGACCGAACATGCAGGCCTTGGCCTTTCGAAGCGCTTCTCGCAAACGGAGTAGACCGTATCGAGGTCTTCGATGCTCGCGAGCTGAATAGTGACTTTAGATACTTCGGACAAAGTAAGGTCGAGCTGTGCTAGGACGGCGGCAACGTTGTCGATGCAGCGCTCCGTCTGACACTCAACTGAATCGTCGGTGTGACATACGCAATCCTTGTCGACTGGCAGCTGAGAAGATACGAAGACATAGCGTGCCGCGCTTGTGCCTTGAGAGAAGGGACCTTGCGTTCTCGGGGCGGAATCGCACGTAATCGAGTACATGAGGACCTCCTAGGCGGCTTGAGTTACGGATAGCCAGGGGAAAATCGTGTCATTGAGTCCAAATCCGCTTGCGGTGCGGCCAAGCTGGCTGCGCGCGGAGTACGAGCACGTTGACACGACATGCTCGCCTTGCGTCCACTGACGCACCTCGACCGTATCACCAGGGACAAAGAGACGATCCCGCGGAACGATGCGTTCGCAAGAGATGTCTCCCCCATCTGGCCAAGAGAGCCCGTTGGCGTATGAGTCTGGCGAGACGACGCAAGAGAAGGCCATGTTGTATGCAAACGTGCGACTCCCCTCACGGAGGCGAGGATTGGCATACGAATGCCACTCGTACGTGTCAAACGCCCAGTCAAGCAACGATGCGGTATCAGCGAAGCGGCCCTCCTTCGTCTGACATCCCAGTACGCTCGTGTAGAGCGTCACCCCGTTTCTTCTGGCGCACCCAAGGAAGGTGGTGACGTAATTACCGGTACCCGTCTTAATGCCGAGAAGGCCGGGATAGGTTGAGAGCAAATCGTCCACCGTCGGCAACGTAACGTTATATCCGCCGATTGGCACCGTAACCGCGGTCTGGCGAACCGTGTCCGCTATGAAGGGATGCTTCGTCATGGCATAGCGCGCGAGGATGGTGAGGTCGTGTACAGTCGAGTGGTGGCCCTCCGCATCGAGGCCGTGGGAGTTTTCGAAGTGGGTGTTGTTCATCCCCAGTTCTGCCGCTTTGTCATTCATCATCTGGACGAAGGCGTCCTCTGAACCCGCAACAGCGACGGCGGCCTCGTACGCGCCGTCATTCGCCGAGTACACGAGCGCGGCTCGAAGAAGGTCGCGAAGCGTCGAGGTGTCGCCAGACTGATACCCTGCGACCATTGCGTTCTCGTCGAGTGCTGGAGTGGATAGGGTGCAAACGGTATCGAGAGAGACTCCGCTTTCGAGGGCGACGACGGCGGTCATCACCTTCGTGACGCTAGCCATATTGATTTCCTCGTCAGGGTTCTTCTCGTAGAGGACGTTTCCTTGCGCGTCGACCACCATGGTTGCCTCGGCTTCGGCGAGGTTTGGCTCGGACTCGACTGCTAATGCGTTGGCCGGAGCGTAGCTAAACGCCAGCACGACGGCGAGGGCGAAGCCACAAATGACGAGCTTTCTAGAGCGCTTGACCGTTATAGACCACACTTTTTACGCCTCTTCGATTCGCGGATGATTGCTACGCCTTCTGCCGTATAGACATACGCCGTGAGCAAGGAGAAGATGCATCCACCATATACGAAGAGGAGGCCAATTGAGCCGCCAACGTCATTTAGGCCGGGAAGCCAAGAAACGGATACGAGGTTGAGTCCGTCGATAACGGGAACTCCGAGGAGAAGAAACGAGAATCCCGTCATAAGGAGCGCGGTCGCGATCTTGCCTACGTACACAACGTCGATCGGGCGCTCGTGGAACCTGGCGACGATGCGAGATCCTATAGCAAGGTAGATATCCCTACCGATAATGAGAATGGCCACCCAAGCGGGAAGCTCGCCGGTGATGACAAGGCCAAGAACCCCGGTAAAGAGCAGCAGCCTGTCGCATACGGGGTCAAGGAGTTTCCCAAACCAGCTTACGGTCTGCGTACGGCGGGCAATTTGCCCATCCATCCAATCGGTGCAAGCCGCAACGATGTAGATGATGATCGAAGCGACGCGATTGATTCTTAGGTTGAACATGACGAGAAATACTATCGTCAAGACCATGCGCGATAGAGTTACACCGTTTGCAACGGTAAGAATCTTGTTTGAAGGGTTATCCGAGCTGCCCACCGGAGCTTCTATATCAGTTTCAAACCCACGACTAACCTTGTACTCGAGCCAATCTTTGAACTTCAAATCTTACTCCCCCGATACAAGCGCCATGGGATACGGCGCAAGCTTAGTCGATGATACCCCATCACTTTGCTGTCCTATCAGGACCCGTCTCCCCTTTCGGAAACGTGACGGAATTGTTAGCTGAGGCCTCTCCTTCTGCCCAAGCTTGCAAGCTGGATTCAAGCAACATTGAGTGTATGGGTCGCGTATTTGGATATAAGGGATGCGTGCAGCGATTAAGCCAAGATGAAACAAAGAGAAAGGCTAAAGAAAAAGACCGACGGAAACCGCCGGTCTCATCAAATTCTGGTCGGGTGGACTGGATTCGAACCAGCGACCCCTTGACCCCCAGTCAAGTGCGCTACCAAACTGCGCCACCACCCGTTGCTGCTCAACCGCAGCAGAAAAGAGATTAACATCCGAGCGGATAACGCGCAAGGATTAATTTCAAGAAAATTGAAATTTGTTTGCGCGAGTCTCTTTGCTATGCATAAAAGCCCAGGTTACCCCTCGAGAACTTCGCTCAGCTCAAGCCATTCCATTTCGAGTGCATCGAGGGCCTCGCGAGCGTCATCGACGTTCGTTTGAGCTTTCTCGAGAGCGAGATAATCCGTCGGGTCGACCTCCCCCATCGTGTGCTCGAGATCCTCGATTCGAGCGCGTTGCGTTTGCATTTTGCGTTCGACGCTCGAAAGCTGCTTCTTAAGTTTCCACTCTTCTGAGCTCGAAAGGCCACTTGTCGATTTTGCAGGGGCGGACTCGGAGCTATTGCTGCCCTCAGACGTGGATATTGGGGCCTTGGGTGCGGGACCGTGACCGGAAACGTCTCCGGAGCCATGGCGCTCTCCAATCAGCGAGAGATACTCGTCAACCCCGCCTGGACAATGCCTCAGCTTGCCATTAATGAGAGCAAACTGATCGTCGGTCACGCGTTCCATGAGGTAGCGATCGTGGGTGACAAGCAAGAGCGTTCCTGGCCACGTGTCGAGCAGGTCCTCCATGACGGCGAGCATGTCAGTGTCGAGGTCATTTCCCGGCTCGTCGAGAATCAGGACATTAGGCTCATCAAGCAGCACGCACATGAGCGCCAACCTGCGCGCTTGGCCACCAGAGAGGTCCGCAATGGGTGTGTCCAGCTCGCGCTTGTCGAAACCGAGGCTCTCGAGGAGCTTAGTGGGCGTGTACTCCTTACCGCCAATCATATACGTGCGCTTATACGTGCCGAGAAGCTCTCGAACGCGCCAATCGAGTTTGTCGGCGAGCATGTCAATGTGCTGGGAGAGAATACCGAGCTTGACGGACTTGCCTATCTTGGCGCGACCGCTCGTGGGGGCAATCTTGCCGTCAAGCAAGCGAAGAAGCGTGGTCTTGCCGGCACCGTTCTCGCCGAGGATTCCGTAGCGGTCTCCGGGGCCAATGAGCCAGTCGACGTGATCGATGACTCGCCTGCCCTCATAGTCTACGCAAGCCTGCTTGAGCTCGAAAACCTGCTTTCCAAGCCTGCTTACGGCGAGGCGCTTGAGTTCGAGGGGGTTTCGCAGGGGCGGTTCGTCTGCGATGAGCGCCCGTGCCGCCTCGATCCTGAACTTTGGCTTGCTCGAGCGAGCCTGGGCGCCACGAGATAGCCAAGCAAGTTCCTTGCGGAGGATATTCTGCCTGCGCTCTTCGATTGCGGCTGCCTGACGGGCGCGCTCCGCTCGTTGTTGGATGTAGGCCGAGTATCCGCCCTCGAAAGGCTCGACCACGCCGTCGTGGACCTCCCACATGCTCTCGCACACCTCGTCGAGGAACCACCTGTCATGGGTGATTACGAGAAGCGCTCCCACACCGCTTTGCCAACGGTGACGCAAGTGACTAGCGAGCCAAGTGATGGCTCCCATGTCGAGATGGTTTGTAGGCTCGTCGAGAAGAAGGACGTCATAGGAGCCAATGAGGAGCCTCGTGAGGTCCACGCGCCTTCTCTGGCCGCCGGAGAGCGTACCGACCTTGGCGTTCCAGTCGACGTCGCCAATAAGCTCCGCAATGATGCGCCTTGTCTCGGCATTGGAGGCCCATTCGTACTCGGGCACGTCGCCTACCACCTCGTGCGAGACGGGCATGTCGTCGTCGAGGTTGTCAGATTGGCCGAGCATGCCGACGGTTATGCCTCCGCGCCAGGTGACGTTACCGTCCTCCGGCTCGAACACGTGGCCTATCAGCTGCAGGAGCGTCGACTTTCCGTCGCCGTTTTTGCCGACGATTCCGATGCGGTCTCCCTCGTTCACGCCGATCGTGACGTCGTTGAGGACGCGCTTGCCGGGCCACTCGTGCTCGACGTGTTCACAGCCTATGAGAATTCCCACGTGGGTCTTGCCTTTCCTAGCAGTCTCTTTCAGACGAAAGCTCGTCCATGACCATCTGCGTGTCGGCTCCGTCCGCCAGCCTTCTCAGCGCTTGAATCTCCGCGGCATAACCGTCGAGCTCGTTGGGGGTTTCGAGAATCATGGGCAGGTCACGAGTCCTCGGGTTGGTAACGATGCCGGCGAAACACTCGAGCCCAAGATGTCCCAAGCCGAGACGTTCGTGCCTATCCTTATGGGAGCCGAGGGGGTTCTTAGAGTCATTGAGGTGGAGCGCACGAAGCCTGTCGATTCCCAGCACGCGGTCGAACTCGTCCAGGACGGCATCGGGGTCGCCGGAGATGTCGTAACCGCCATCGCTCACGTGGCATGTGTCGAGGCACACTCCGATAAGCTCGTTATGGTCGACGCGATCTATGATTCGCGCCAGCTCCTCGAAGGTCTTGCCGACCTCGGTCCCCTTGCCAGCCATGGTTTCAAGAAGGACGGTCGTGCGTTGCCCGGGTACGAGGGAAGAGTTGAGCCCCTCTGCGATGAGAGCAATGCCCTCATCGGCTCCTTGGCCAACGTGCGATCCGGGATGGAAGTTGTAGAAATTGCCCGGAAGCAATTCCATCCGCTCGAGGTCCTGCCTCATGGCCATGCGGGCAAATTCCCGTACGTCCGGTTTGGCGGAACAAAGATTTAAGGTATAAGGCGCGTGCGCGACGAGAGTACCGATACCGGATTCTCGAGCGATGACCGAAAACCTCCGGAGATCTTCCGGATCCGGTTCTTTTGAAGACCCACCACGGGGGTTTCGCGTGAAGTAAGCAAAGGTGGTGGCGCCAATCGAGACGGCACGCTTTGCCATCGCCTCAAACCCGCCCGAGGTGGAGAGATGACAACCAAGGGTTAGCACGCGCTATCCTGTTCTGCCTCAAGCATGTTGTTGGCCGCGGGAAGAACTATCGTGGCATCGGCGGCGGGAACCTCAGGCTCAAGCATGTGCGCGAGTTCGCTCACGATGACGTTGGCGACTTCGGCCTTGGGTATGCAGGGATACTCGGTTTCCGAGTGAACGCCGACGAGGGTCACGGCGTCGGTTTCGGAGCCAAAGGTGGAGTCTGCCCTCGTGACATCGTTTGCGACGATAAGGTCGCAGCCCTTGCGCGCGAGCTTCTTCTTGGCGTTGTCGATGACGTCGTTCGTCTCGGCGGCAAAACCAATGACGATGCGATCGCCCCTGTCCTTCGATATGGTGGCGAGGATGTCGGGGTTCTCGACGAGTTCGATCGAGCCGAGGTCTTCCTTGCCCTTCTTCAGCTTGTGATCGGCCTGGACGGCGGGGCGATAGTCTGCCACTGCCGCGGCAAGGATTGCAGCGTCGGCCGTGGCGAACGCGTCGACGGTAGCATCGAGCATTTCTTGAGCGCTCGTGACGTGAACCACCGCAATCCCAGTGGGCGCAGGAAGCGCGACGGGACCGGAGACGAGCGTGACGCGTGCGCCGTGCGCGGCAGCAGCCTCGGCGACCGCATAGCCCATCTTGCCCGAAGAAGCGTTCGATAGGTAGCGAACCGGATCGATCGCCTCATGCGTGGGGCCAGCGGTGATGACGACGTGCTTACCCGCAAGATCAGACGAGGCGCGAAGCCTAGCGAGCGTTGCGGAGACGATCTGATCAACCTCGGCGAGTTTGCCGGTGCCGGTGTCGCCGCAAGCAAGCCTGCCGGTTGCGGGCCCAACCAGGAAGACACCGCGGGACTCGAGGGTCTCGGCGTTCTGCTGGGTGGCGGGATTCTCCCACATATGGACATTCATGGCGGGAGCCACGATTATCGGACAGGAGCAAGCCAGAAGCGCAGTCGAAACCATGTCGTCAGCGATGCCATAGGCCATCTTCGCCATGACGTTGGCGGTTGCCGGGGCGACGAGGGCGATATCCGCCCACTCTGCCAGCTCGATGTGCGGAATGGGAGAGGAGTTTTCGAATACGTCGAGATAAACCTCGTGACCGGAGAGGGCTTCGAATGTCTTGGGGCCGACGAGTTCCGTAGCCGCCTCGGTCATTGCGGCTCGGACGTCGCAACCGTTCTTCTGCAGCCCACGCAGAATTTCGCAGGCTTTATAAGAGGCGATGCCTCCGGTCACGAATAGGGCTACCTTACGAGAGCGAGAGCTCTCTCCCTCAATCATGATTACTCCTCCTTGGAGATGACGAGCATGCGCTTGCAATAGGGGCACGTCGTAACCTCGGCGTTTGAACGACGGATATCCGTATAAGAGCTCGGCTGGAGCGCGACGCGACAGACCGAGGGGCGATTGCCAACGAGGGTCTCGACAGCGATTCCGCCAAAACGCTTGCAGGCCGCGTCATAAGCGGCGAGGTTTTGGGTGCTGATTTGGGCGACAACGCTTTCGCGCTCCTTGGCGAGCTCGGAAACGTGGGCTCGAATGGACTCGACGTCCGCCTTGAACGAATCCGTCTGGGCCTTTTCCTCGGCCTCGAGCTTGGCTACGAGGTCGCGAGCGTTCTTCTCCGCGCGCTCGACGGTTTCGAGCTGGCCAACGAGGGCATTGGAGTCGAACTCAGCCTTTTCGATGCGCTTTGCGAGGGTCGCAAGGGCGGCCTCGAAATTCTGCGCATCGCGATAGGTGCCGTTGGAAACGCTCTCCTGAATCTCGGTTACCTTGTCCGCGTAATAGACCTTGTCCTCCTCGAGATCCTGAAGCTCGATCTCGATGTCTTTGCGCTGGCCGATGATCTTTGTGAGCTCGCCCATGACCTTCTTGACCGCGGCCCTTGCGGCCTCGACCTTTGCCCTCTGGGGAAGATCCTGAGCTACCTTCTTCGACCTCATGAGCTCGAGGTCAATCTCCTGGAGCCTCAGCAGCGCGGTTGCCTCTGACATAGTTCTCACTCTCCCGTGCCCCACGCATGCCAGCGCAGGCTCTCGTCTAAGGTGATTATTCGCGTGTCAGGCGCCCCGAGTGACAGTGTCTTTGCAAGAAGGCCTGCAAAGGGAAGCTCGGAAGCGTCATGACCCAAAAGTATAGCGGCAACTCCCGCTTCGGAAAGCTCAAGGAGGCGATGATATCCGGCCTCCCCGGCAATCACGCAACCCAAGCCCTTCTGGATGACGTCGTGGCCGAGTGAGCCGAGCGATCCGGAGCAGAAGGCGATTCTATCCTGAGGCGTGTCAGGGTCTCCCCATATGACGGGCGTGCAAGCGAATGCTCTGCCGGCGCGGGCGGCGAGCTCGGATAGCGTAAGGGATGAGGCGTCAAGCATGGCTCCGAAGCCGTCGGGCTCTTGCAAACGACCGATACGCCCTAGCGACAGTTTGCCAGCGATAAGGTCGAGCGCATCCTCGGAACGGTCAAGGTTGGTGTGCATGGCAATAAGTGACACGCCGAGTCTTGCCGCCTCGTAGGCCGATGCGCCGCCAATAGAGCTGGTGCCCGCCTCCGGCGTAATGGGAAAGGGAGGCTCGAGAAACGCCGGATGGTGGGTGACGAGGACGTTAGCGCCGGACTCCTTCGCGAGCCTGATGTTGGAGGGAGTCGGGTCGAGCGCGCACGCGATTGCCTCAACCCTGGCACTTGGGGAGCCAACGGATAGGCCAGGCTTGTCCCACGGCTCTGCCAGGGCCTCGTCGTACTGTGCGAAAAGCAGATTGACGACATCGCTGACGAGCATGTCTCCTCCTCGTAGAAACAAAGACGGGGCCGCAAGGGCCCCGTCGGATATCGACTTACCCCTTGCGAACGATTTCTAGCAGGGCGTCACAGAACGCATCGAGGTCTTCCTCGCTCACACGCTCATCAAAGCTGATGCGAAGAGCGCCAAGGGCCTGATTCCTTGGAACGCCCATGGCGGAGAGGACGTGACTCGGATCGAGAGAGTCTGACGAACAGGCTGAGCCCGCAGAAACCTCGAATCCAAGGTCATCGAGCTTGAGAATGAGGGTCTCTGATTCCATCCCGGGGACCATGACGCTGATCATGCCGGGCATGCGCGTGTCATCGACGAAGGCCTGGGTTGTTGGCAGGATGCCGGTTCCTTCTGCGCAGAGGCGCGCGTATGCCTTGTTCGCCATAGCGGCGACCTTGGGCCTTACGGTGGTCAAGTCGCGCATGACGACGCGGCATGCCTCAGCGAATGCAACGACTCCGGCGACATCCTGGGTACCCGGACGCTTGCCGCCCTCCTGGCCGCCGCCGAGGCTTTGTGCCTCAAAGGGGCACCTTGTGCGAATCGCGAGCGCGCCTACACCGAGCGGGCCACCGATCTTGTGGGCTGCGACGGAGATGGCGTCCGCCTTGTCGGCGTCAAGGGGAATGCGGCCGAAGGCCTGGACAGCGTCAACGTGAATGACCGCGCCACCGGCATGGGCGACCTCGACAAGTTTTGCTGTGGGCTGGATGACGCCCGTCTCGTTGTTGGCTGCCATGACGCTCACGAGGGCACAGCTCTCCCCCATGATGCGAGCAAGCTCGTCGGGATGGATGACGCCATTGCGGTCAGGACCCACAAGTTCGACTTCGAACCCACGGGACCTCAGCAGCGTCGCCACGTCAAGAACGGAGTCATGCTCGATGGCGGAGAGGATGACCCTCTTCTTCTTGTTTGAGCTCTTGCGGCGAGCGCCCTCCGCCATGCCAAGCACGGCAAGGTTGTTGGACTCCGTGCCACCAGAAGTGATCACGATCTCGCCGGGGCGGAACCCGCAGCCGATGGAGGCGGCTATCGTCCTTCTGGCAACCTCGAGCTCGCGCGCTGCCTCTCTGCCGAGCGAATGGAGCGAGTTGGGGTTAGCCTCCGAGCCGGGTTTCTCGTGGTAGGCAAGCCAAGCATCTCGGGCCTCCGGTCGAAGTGGGGCCGAGGCGGCATAGTCTAGATAGGTGTAGCGCTTGCTCATATGGAATTAAGCCCTCTTCGTAAGACCCTCGCGACCTGCAGCGCGAATCTCGGCGATAGCCGCAGCGCGATCCGCCTTGCCATAAACGGCACTGCCAGCAACGAGCATGGTGGCGCCGGCGGCAACGAGATCGGCAGCATTGGCCGCGCTGCAGCCACCGTCAACCTCGATGATCGGATTCACGCCGCGCTCGGCAGCGAGAGCCGCGACCTGGGCCACCTTGCGCAGGGAGCCAGGAATGAACTTCTGTCCACCGAAGCCGGGGTTAACAGACATGACGAGAACGAGGTCGAGATCTTCGATGATGGCCTCGAGAGAGCTCACGGGCGTAGCAGGATTGATAACCATGCCGGCCTTCGCGCCAGCATCATGAATCGCGGAGACGATGCGGTGGGCGTGCGTGGCGGCCTCGACGTGGAAAGACACGAGGTCCGCGCCTGCCTTCGCGTACTCGACGGCCATCTCGTCCGGGTTGGAAATCATGAGGTGTACGTCTGCAGGGACATCGGTGCTGGCCTTGACGGCCTTCACGACATTGGTTCCAAACGTCAGGTTGGGAACGAAGTGGCCGTCCATGACGTCGACGTGGACATAGTCTGCGGTGGAGATTGCCTCGAGGTCATTCGCAAGATTCGCGATGTCGGCCGAGAGGATGGAGGGGGCGATCATTACGTCGTTGAGCATGCTATATCCTTTCGCGATGCCATGTGTTGTGATTCACGGCGCCTAATTCTAGTTATATTTGCCCATGCCGTAAAACTCGTGAGTCAAAGGTCTTCCGACAAGCTTTTCGACAACGTCATCAAGGGCGACCCCGCCATGAACGAGGCCCCAGACTGCCTCTGTGATTGGAACGTCAACTCCCATCTTGTGAGCCAGCTCACGAACGGAAATCACCGCGTTTGCGCCTTCGACGACCATATGGCTCTCGCGCTCGAAGTCCCGAAGCGATATCCCATGAGAAAATGCCTCGCCGAAACGACGGTTGCGGGAGTGTTTGGAAGTGCAAGTGGCAACAAGGTCCCCCATGCCGGCAAGGCCCATGCAGGTCATGGGGTCTCCGCCCAACGCGTTCACGACGCGGCCGATCTCGGCGATGCCGCGCGTCATGATGACGGCGAGCGTGTTGTCTCCGAGGCCGGTGCCAGCGGCCATGCCGCATGCGATGGCGATGACGTTCTTAACCGCTCCGCAGGTCTCCACCCCCCTGACGTCGGGAGATACGTATACGCGGAATTTTGGCGTTGCCACTATGTCGAGAAGCGAACGCGTGAGACTGGCGTCAACACCCGCGAGTACGGCGGCGGAGTACATGCCGAGGTGAACCTCTTCAGCGTGGTTTGGGCCAGAAAGGGCACAGAAGCGCCCGGGAGAGCCGAGCTCGTCTGCGGCCACCTCGGTCATGAGCATTCCGGTTTTGGCCTCGATGCCCTTTGTGAGGGTGATCACAGGAACGTCGCGCGCGAGGAACTCCGCTAGCTCGCCGGACACTCGGCGAAGATGGACGGAGGGCAGCGCGAGCACAACAACGCTTGCATCACGAACCGCTTCTCCTAGCGAGCTGGTGGCGACAACGTTTGCCGGTAGCTCATAGTCCGCGATATACCGGGGGTTATGGTGCGTCCCGTTGATTGCGTCCGCACTTTTGGCGCTGTGACACCAGAGTCGCACTTCATCAACGTTCTGGGCTACGAGACCGGCGAAGGCGGTTCCCCATGAACCGGCACCTATGACGGCGGCGCGAGCGTTCATTTGGATTCTCCTATGGTGTCGTCGTCAGGTGCGGGCTTGTCGCCACGCTTGTGGAAGGAGAATTCCTTCTCTTGGCCGTTGATGAGCTTCTTGATATTTGATCGATGGGCCCACACGACGACGAGGCCCGCAAGCTCGAGAAGAAGGTCGAGCCCGAGGTTTGGACCATATATGAGCGCAAAGACCGGGCCCAAAATGGCGGCCACGGTTACAGAGCCCGCGGATACCCTCTTCGACGCGACGGCGATAACGAGGAAGATGGCGAGCTCCATGAGACCCACGGGCCAAGCGAAGCCAAGGAGGGTGCCTACGCCCACGGCAATGCCCTTTCCGCCATGGAAGTGGAGGAAGGGCGAGAAGATGTGGCCGCAGATGGCAGCAAGGGTTACGAGGCCCTCGAGCCCGGACGCGTCACCATGGGGCGCGACAGAGGCACCCCCGGTGATGAATGCGGGGAAGAACCAAAGGGCGAGACCAGTGGCTAGCGCGCCCTTGCCGGCGTCAAGAAGCAACGTGAGGGCGGCTGCGCCCTTACCGATCTCGCGAGCGACGTTTGTGGTTCCGATGTTGCCGGAGCCTACCTTCTGAATGTCAACGCCCCTCGCCCTCGCGATGATCTTGCCAAACGGTATGCCGCAGACAAGAAACGTGACAACGAGATAGGCAACGAGAACGGGGTAGTTAATCGACATGAGCCAAATGTCCCTTCGAGAGCTCTTAGGCTCGCCTTAGGCGGACTGCTTCTTTCGGAACCTCAGACGGAGAGGAGTACCTTCGAGATTGAATTGATCGCGAAGGCGATTTTCGAGATATCGCTTGTAGTTATCATCGATGAGCTCAGGGAAGTTGCAGAAGAACGTAATGGCGGGCGGGCGATTGCCGGTTTGGTTCGCATACTGGATTCGAAGGCGCTTCGGCCCCTTGACGATGGTGTGGCCACTCTCGCGCATCTGAGCGAGGAGGTTGTTGAGCGCGCTCGTAGGCACCTGGCCGGAGTGGGCGGCACCCACGCGGTCAACGACGGCCCAGACCTTCTCGAGCGAGCGGCCCGTGAGCGCGGAGACGCGGATGACGGGAGCCCAGGGGGCAAACGTCATTCGACGGGCGACGGACTGCATGACCTCCTCGCGAGCGTGGTCGTCGGTCACAAGATCCCACTTGTTGAGAAGGATGATAAGGGCACATCCACGTTCGATAGCAAGGCCGGCAATCTTCTGGTCCTGCTCGGTGACGCCCTCGGAGGCATCGACGACAAGCAGACAAACCTCCGCCTCGTCGATGGCGCGAAGGCCCCTGACGAGGCTGTAGTACTCGACGTCTTCGTGAACGAGGTTGCGCTTGCGCATGCCAGCGGTGTCGACGAGACGATAGCGCTTGTCGCCACGCTCGACGATGACGTCGAGGGCGTCGCGCGTCGTGCCGGCGACGTCGCTCACGATGGAGCGATTCTTGCCGGCAAAGCGGTTGGTGATCGAGGACTTGCCAACGTTCGGGCGGCCAATAATGGCAACACGGAGGGCATCCTCGGGATACTCGGGCTCTTCCGCGGGCTCAGGAAGGGCTGCGACGACCTCGTCGAGAAGGTCTCCCGTACCATGACCGTGGACGGCGGAAATGGGCCTGGGCTCACCAAGGCCGAGGGCATAGAAATCCCACATGGTCTTGTCGTCCGCGGGATTGTCGAGCTTGTTGGCTACGAGGAAGACGGGCTTGCCGGCTCGACGCAGGATGCGCGCAACCGTCTCGTCCTCTTCGGTCACGCCAGTGGTGGCGTCGACGACGAAGATGATGACATCCGCCTCCTGGCAGGCGGCCTCCGCTTGCTCGCGGATGCGGCCGGCAAAGGCGTCGTCGGAGCGACCGGTCTCGATACCACCGGTGTCAATGAGAGTGAACTCGCGACCACACCAGTCTGCCTCGTGGTAGCTGCGATCCCTGGTAACGCCACGGCTTTCGTGGACGATGGCTTCCTTCTTCTGTGCAATACGGTTAACCAGCGTGGACTTGCCGACGTTGGGGCGTCCGACGATGGCGACGATGGGCTTGGCCATGAGTGCTCCTTGCTCGAATGTTCAGGTGTAAAAGTCTAACATGCCCCATTCCGGCATCCTGAAGAAAAGCGGTTTGCCACGCTTTTAGCAAAGAGCCTCGATTGCCTTGACCAGGGTTTCAATATGGGCGGTGGGCGTTGAAGCACCAGCAGTTACGCCGATCGACGAGGCTCCGTCGAACCAGCTGGCCTCGAGCTCATCCGGGGATTCGATGTGATGGGTTCGCGGGCAGGCGGTTGTGCAGATTTCTGCAAGGCGCGTCGTATTCGCAGAGTTTCTGCCGCCTATGACGACCATAACGTCCGAAGTCGACGCGAGGCGAGCCGCCGCCCCTTGGCGCTCGCTCGTAGCCTCGCAGATGGTGTTCACGACGCACACCTCTTGCGCTCGCCCCATAAGCTCGCAGACGACCGCGTCGAGCGTTGCCTTTGCCTGCGTAGTCTGGACCACTACACCAACTTTCTTGGATAGGTCGACCTGATCGAGAGCATCGACGTCAGCTACGGCCAAAGCCCCGGGGGCATGCCCGAGGATAGCCTCAACTTCGGGATGACCGGACTCCCCAACCACGAGGACCTGATATCCCTCGCGCTGGAGACGTTCTGCCGCATGATGCACTCGCTTGACGTATGGGCACGTAGCGTCGACGACGTTGAGACCGTTCTCTCGAGCCTGGCGCTCAATTTCGGGGACTACCCCATGCGTCCTAAGTACGAGGGTGGAGCCGGCATCATCGGGTACCTCGTTGGCAACGGTCACTCCCGAGGCCTCAAGCCCAGCAACTACCTGGGGATTATGGATGAGCGGACCAAGCGTGCGGACGGGTCCGTCGCTCTCGCTAGCCAACTTATGAACGAGATCGAGCGCACGTTGAACTCCGTAGCATGCTCCCGCGTATTCGGCAACGGTGATGGTCGCAGACATGGGGTCCTCCAAGAGTGAGTGGTTACCAAAGACCGGGGTAATCGTTTCGAAGCTCGTCTCTGAGCGCATAGACGTCATTCATGGCGACGCGTTCCATCTCGGAGACCCTGCCCTTGCGGTCTGTGGCCTCGAGCTCGTCAAAGGAAATGGGCGTCCCGATGGCGATCTTGGGCATACGGCGGCGCGTCTTTCGGGTCTTATACGGGTCTGCGGCGCCCACGACGGCACAGGGGATAACGCCGGCTCCCGCCATCTGCGCAATCATCGCAAAGCCACCGTGAAGTTCGATTGGCTGCTCGTCATTCTTGACGCGAGTGCCCTCGGGATAGACGAGCACGTACTCGCCGCGCCTCAAAGCATCACGACACGCCTTGAGGGCCTTGAGATCGGCAGAGCCGCGGTCAACCGGGATTCCGCCGACGCGTCGGAAGAGCCATCGAGCAGGAGCGATCTTGTCGAAGTCGACCTTGTAGAGAGGCCTGACGTGAATTCCGCGGCGCCAGAGGCCAACAATGAAGACAACGGGCTCGACCATTGAGACGTGGTTCATGACGAGCACCGCGCCCTTGCCGTCCTCGCCGGCCGTCAGGTTCTCCTCTCCACGAAAAGTCGTGGGATAGACGATGGATGAGTAGACGTGAAGAACGGAGAAGACGAACGCATAGAGCGCCCGCGCGCCCGCGGGGAAGTTCACGATGCTGTTGCGTAGATAGTCGAAGCCTTTACGCTTCGAGCTCTTTGCCTTGCCTTTCGTTTGGGTGTCGCTCATGCGCGCGCCTTTGAGATGAGGGCGGAAATTTGGTCGCAAACCTCGTCAACGGTGAGGCCGGTGGAGTCGATGTGCACGGCGTCCTCTGCGGGCTTGAGTGGAGAGGTCTTTCGAGTGGAGTCAGCCTTGTCGCGGGCGATGAGCTCGGCTTCGATGGCGGCGGCCTCTGCAGAGTCCGCTACGGCGCTTGAGTCTTTGGAGGTGTCTCCGCCGTGGCGCTGGACGGCGCGGCGGCGCGCACGCGCGGAGGGGTCTGCCGTCAGGAAGATCTTGACCTCGGCCTCAGGAAAGACGACCGTTCCGATGTCCCTTCCTTCGGCAACAACGTCTGCGTTCTTGGAGGAGGCGCGCTGAAGTTCAACCATGGCAGCCCTGACCTCGGGGACCGCTGCGACGGCAGACACGTTCTCGTCGACCTCGGGCGTCCTGATGGCCTTCGTTCGATCGGCTCCGTCGACGAAGACGACGGGACCCTCAGGGCCGTTCTCGAGGGAGATCTCGATGCGGTTGGCAAGGTCTGCGACAGCGGCGGAATCGGTCACGTCGATGCCACGGGTAAGGGCGGCGTCGGTGACGGCGCGGTACATTGCGCCGGTGTCGAGGTACGTAAGGCCTTCGCGAGAGGCCATGGCCCTCGCAACCGTGGACTTGCCAGACCCGGCCGGCCCGTCAATGGCAACGATCATGTCTTCCTCCTTTTAAGGGCTTTTAACCCATGCTAGCTCATCTTTGCGATCAGGTCGTCCGTCTCAATGTCGGCGAGGGGAGACTTGCCAGGCACGAATCCCGTCTTTGCACGCCGCTCGAGCTCGCTTGGGGCAAGGCCCGAGGTCTGTAGGGAGAGACGCTCGCCATTTGAGACGAATACGTGGGACGAAACATTCGCAACGACGCGATCCCAGAACAGTTCCACGGGAATGCCGTAAACGGCGGCCATGAAGGCCCTCGTGAAACCACCATGCGTGACGACGACGGTCTTACCCTCGAGACCCTTCGCATATTCGACAAAAGTGCGGGCGCGCTCAATAAGGTCCTCGTAGCTTTCCGCCCCCGGGGCCGGGAGGGACTTGCCGTCGACCACACGCCAGGGGAACGGGTACCCGAGAGCCGGCAGGTCTGCGACGCGCTTGCCCTCCATAGAGCCAAAGTCCATTTCGATCACGCGGTCGTCCTCGATCGCCTCAAGGCTAAGCTGCTTCGCGGCAACGTCGGCAATGGCATGGGCCCTCGATAGGGGTGAGGTAATGATGCGGTCTGGCTTCCAGGCAACGATGGCGCGAGCCGCGCGTTTCGCCTGCTCGATGCCCAGCTCGGAAAGCTTGACGTCAATCCTGCCGGAAAGGCGTGCCTCGATGTTGTATTCGGTCTGAGGGTGCCTCATGAGGATGATGCGACCGTGTTCCTTCATACCCTACTCCCCTTTCGTCTGCGCGAGGAGCCTCTTGCGCTCATCGGCCGTAAGCTGACGCCATTTGCCAGGTTTGACATCCTTTAGCACGAGCGGGCCAAACGTGTCCCTGTGGAGTGCGATCACTTCGTGACCAACTTCAGAGAGCATGCGTTTGACCTGGTGCTTTCTTCCTTCATGAATGGTGAGGCCAACAAGCGAGCAGCCCTTGGGAACACCCTTTGGACAGACGGCGTTCGCAAGGGATGAATCGGCTTCGATGCGCTCTACCTTCGCCGGCGCGCAGGGGCCGTCATCCAACGTGATGCCACGCTCGAGCCTGTCGATTGCGGTACGAGAAAGTCTGCCCTCGACAAGTGCGACGTAATGCTTGTCCTTCTCGAACGAGGGATGGAGAAGTCTCTGCGCCGCTTCGCCATCCGTCGTGAAGAGAAGGATTCCCGTGGTGTCGCGGTCGAGTCTCCCCACGGGAAAGAGCCCCGGATACTGGTCCTTGGGAACAAGCGATGCCACGCACGGCCTCCCGGCCGGGTCGCTCATGGTGGTCACATAACCTGCAGGCTTATTGAGGATGATATACACGGCCTCATCGGCAAGGCGCACCTCCCGGCCGTCAACGGTGACCACGTCAGTGGTGGGATCGACCTTACTGCCGAGCTCCGTCACGACGACGCCGTTGACGCGAACGCGACCAGCCGTCATAAGGTTCTCTGATCCCCTGCGGCTGGCAGCGCCCGCTCGAGCAAGAAACTTCTGGAGACGCATCGGAACGATGCGCTCCTCCTGGCTGGTTTGTTTACTCATCCGTGGCATCACCGGGCATGTCATCCGAAAGGAGCTCGCGCTCTTCCTCGAAGTCGGCCTCCGCCTCTTCGAGGGTCGACTCGATGACGCGGCCGCTCAGGCGCTCGCGGATGAACTTCTTCGACTCCTCGTCAGGGGCGAACTGCTCGAGATCCGGGAGTTCGCGGAGGCTCTTGAGGCCAAAGCGCTCGAGGAACGCCTGCGTGGTCGCGTAGCGAATGGCTTGAGCGCGCTGAGGATCCCTGCCCGCCTCTCGGACGAGGCCCTTGTCGACGAGGGACGCGATGACGCCATCGGAGTTGACCCCGCGGATGGCCTTCACGCCCTCGCGGGTGACGGGCTGATGGTACGCGATGACCGCAAGCGTCTCCAGCGCCGCCTGGGAGAGCTTCCTGGTGTCCCAGCTCATGACAAGCGCCTCGACCTGATCATGGAAGGCCGGATGGGTGAAGAGCCTCCAGCCCCCGGCGACCTCGCGAAGCTGGAAGCCGCGGTTTGCGTCAGAGTACTCGGCGGCCAGGTCGGCAAGGGCCTCAGAAGCTTCGCCCGGGGTAATGCTGAGCACCGCCGCAAGGTCAGTTGCGCTGACGGGGTCGCTTGACACGAGAAGCATCGCCTCAAGCGCGCCACGAATCGAATTGGCGTCGAGCTTATCCAACTCCTGCATTAGTATTCCCCTTCCAGCTCGGCCAGAGCCGTCGCGTCAATCTCGTAGGCGGGCGCGCCCTCGATGCGGTAGATCTCGATTTCTCCGAAGGTCTCAGCCTGCGAGAGCGTGACGGAGCCAAGCTTGTAGAGCTGAAGGATCGCGAGAAACGTAACCACAACCTGTTCTGGGGTTCGTTCTCCGTCGAGAAGCTCGTTGAACGTAAGATGCCCGCGTGAGCGTGTCACGCGATCGACGGAAGCCACGGTTAGCGCGACCGGCAACCTCTTTGGCGCGATGTGCTCCGCCTCGAGGAGGAAGCCCTCTCGCCTACTGTCTAGGTCAGCGCAGATGACAGCGAGCCCCCTCAACGTGATGCCCTCGAGGTAATCGGGAACGACGTGGAGAAAGTCTGGGTCGGGACCCGCGACACGCGGATGCATGCGCGCCTCGGACTCCATGCGGCTTCCGAGAGCGGCCGCGGCATTTCTAAACTGCTTGTATGCGATAAGCCTGGCGACGAGGACCTCTCTCGCTTCGTCTGCGGTCAGGCCCTCGAGGTCGTCGTCCTCGTCTTCCTCCATCTTGTGAACGGGTGCGTCGTCGGGAACGAGCGACGCAGCCTTAATGTCCAGGAGCGTGGAGGCGACAAGGACAAAGTCGCTTGCGACATCAAGGTCGAGCTCCCCCATCCTCTCGACCTCGGCAAGGTACTGGTCCGCCACCTCAGAGATGGAAATGGCTCCGATGTCCACGCGCTGCCTGCTCACAAGCTGAAGGAGCAGGTCAAAAGGACCCGAATAGGCTTGGGTCTGAATGCGGTAGCTCACGTCACACCCCCATGAGCAGGTTGTATAGACCACCGGCTGTGAACTCGAGATATGCCCCCACGGGATCAAGGCCAAGCCTGGGAAGGGCATAGAGCAATACGAGAAGGATGGGCATGGCGTAGTTCTGGACCTGATAGTAGCGCCTGAGCGTCTCGCCCTTAAGGAAGTAACAGAGCACCTTTGAACCATCCAGGGGCGGGAAGGGAATCAGGTTAAAAAAGGCTAGGGTGAGATTGATCCACACGTAGGTAGAGAAGAGGGACAGAATTAGAGCCATAGGGGTATAGCCGAAGACCATGGGCCCTGTGGAAAACAAGCTGGGATCGCGCTCGATGGCTCCCCACACGAGATTAAAGAGACCCGTGCCGAGACAAGCCTGGAGGATGTTGGATGCGGGTCCGGCGAGCGCCACGAGAACCTCGTCACGCCTTGGATTTTTGAGGCGATTCGGGTTGTAGGGAACGGGCTTTGCGTAAGCGAAGACGAACCCGCCCAGAAGCTCCATGAGGATCGGCAGAGCGAACGAGCCAAACCCGTCCAGATGGCGAGCTGGGTTTAGCGTCAGCCTGCCTGCCTCCTTCGCGGTGTCATCCCCACAGAGGTGAGCCACCCATCCGTGTGCGACTTCGTGCACGACGGCAGACAGCATGAGCAGGACGACCGTAATCGTGATGGTGAATAGCCGGCTCGGGGACATTACGCTCCGATCCCACTCTGGGCTTCCTCGAGGGCGGTCGAAAGCTCGAGCCACTCCTCCTCGAGGGCCGGGATCTTCTTCTTGAGAGCGTTATACTCCGCCATCGCCTCGTCAAACTTTTTTGCGTCGGCGTAGAGCTCCTCAGAGGCCATAAGCTCCATAAGCTCGTCGTAGCGCTTATGCGCGGGCTCGAGGGCGGCCTCCACCTCCTTGAGGCGCTTCTTGGTGGACCGCATGGCCTTGGAAGCCGCGTTTCTCGCCTCGGCTTCGGCGCGACGCTGCTCCTTGGTCTTTACGTTCCTGCCACTGGTCTGTGCGGGTACATCGGCTGCCTTAGTCTCGACCGCCTTTGAAGCCTTTGCCACGACAGTCTTAGCGTCCTCTGCCCCCGCAGCCTCAAGCACGGCACGTTTGAAGAGGTAGTAATCATAGTCGCCGTCGTAAACGGTGACACGACCGTCGCGGACCTCGACGACCTTATTGGCCACGGCACGCACGAGATGCTCATCGTGGCTGATCAGGAGAATGGTTCCCTTGAAGTCCACGAGGGCCTGCTCCAGCACGTCGACAGAGTCAATGTCGAGGTGGTTGGTGGGCTCGTCGAGGCAAAGAAGCGGGTCGGGCGCTACGAGCATCTTCGCGAGGGCGAGACGAGCGCGCTCGCCGCCGGAGAGAACGCCCACGCGCTTCTCGACGTCGTCGCCATGGAAGAGGAAGGCGCCAAGGAGACGACGCTCTTCCGAGCTCGTCCAACCGGGGGCCGCCTCGTCCATCTCACGCATGACGGTGTTGGATTCGTTGAGGGTCTCAAGCTGGTGCTGGGCGTAGTAGGCGCTTGTCACGTTCTGGCCGAGCTCGATCTTGCCTGCGTCTGGAGTCTCGAAACCAAGGGCGAGCTTCATCAGGGTCGACTTGCCAGCGCCGTTGGGGCCCACGAGCGCGACGTGATCGCCACGATAGAACGTCACGTTAGCGTCGCCGTAAACGAGGTTATCGTCAAACGCCTTGCGAACATGCTCGATGGATATAACCATATCTCCCGTGCGGGGAGGCTCCGGGAAACTGAAGTGAACGTGCTTGGATTGCTCGGGGAGCACGACGAGCTCGCTCTTGATCTGCTCGATCTTCTTCATGCGCTCCTGAGCCTGAGCCGCCTTCGTGGGCTTGTAGCGGAATTTGTCGACGAAGACCTGCATATGAGCAATCTCTCGCTCCTGGGCGGCGCGTTTGGCTCGCAGCTGCTCGAGGTTGTCCTCGCGCTGACGAAGGTAGCTGGAGTAGTTGCCCGTATACGTTGTGAGGCGACGGTTCTCGAGTGCTGCCACGTGGGATACGCAGGCATCCATGAACGCACGGTCGTGGCTTACGAGAAGGACGGCGCCGTCATAGCCGGCGAGGAACTGCTCGAGCCACTTTACGCTTTCGAGGTCGAGGTGGTTTGTGGGCTCGTCCAGGAGCAGCAGGTCGGGATGACGAAGAAGGAGCTTGGAGAGGGAGATGCGCATCTGCCATCCGCCAGAGAAATCCTCCGCGGGCTTGTCGAGGTCCTCTACGGGGAAACCGAGACCGCAAAGGATGGCTCGAGCGCGGCTCTCGAGCTCATAGCCGCCCAGTCTCTCGAACCTGTCCTGAGCGTGGCCATATTCATCCAGGAGCGACTCGAGCCCATCGCCATCGCCAGCGTTGGCGATTTGCGCTTCGAGCTCCGAGATGCGAGCGCCGAGCGAGCGGATCTCCGTCGCAGACGCCATGACCTCATCGAGGGCGGTGTCATGACCGGCAAGCTTAGCCTCCTGCTCGAGGTAACCGACGGTAGTCCCCTTCTGAAAGCTAACGGTGCCTTCGTCCGGGGTCTCGGTTCCCATGACAATCTTGAGAAGCGTCGTCTTGCCGGCGCCGTTAGGGCCAACGAGGGCCCAGCGCTGACCCGCATTGAGCTGTAGCGTCGCTCCTTCGTATAGGGTGCGACCACCAAACGATTTGGAAACCTTATCGGCAAGAAGAATCAAGGCACTCTCCTGAGCTTGAATCTGTGGCTAGTTCTGGCAGAGATGAATGGCGAATCCGGCGATCTCGCGCTTGAAGTAGACGAGCTTCGTTGTGCCATCAGGGTTGAGGGCGCGGGAATCCTCGTTGATCTCGAAGCCACGAGCGGCAAACCACTTCTCAGCGGCGGGAATGTCATTGACGCCAAAGCCGATGTGCCCCTTCTCGCCGCGACCGCACCCGCTCATAACCTCAACGAGCGTGTCCGCGAACACGGAAACGGGAGTCTTGACCGGAGCGAGTCCCATGAGAGCCTCGAAGAGGGACGCGATCTCCATCGCCTCTTCAGGGCTTGCAGCGTTGATTCCGACGTGAGCCACACGAAGACCAAAAGCGTCGACGGGATTACTGGTTTCCTCGGGCATACGAACCTTCTCTCCGGCCGCAAGGCCAAACTCGCTCGATGTTGAAGCGGCGTTCAACTCACTCGCAGCATCATCGCATAACAAAAAGGCCGGAGCAAAAGCCCCGGCCTCGTCGTTTATGGTGGAGAATAGGGGGTTCGAACCCCTGACCTCATGACTGCCAGTCATGCGCTCTCCCAACTGAGCTAATTCCCCGAAGTGGTGGGCGATGCTGGATTCGAACCAGCGACCCCATCCGTGTGAAGGATGTGCTCTACCCCTGAGCCAATCGCCCACTTCGGCTGCCGTCGCAGCGGAAAGGAGTCTATCACAAGCACTCGAGAATATGCAAGCAAGAAATTGAATGTCTTATCAATTGGTGCCAAACAGATGATGCGATGAACGTGCAAATAGCATGAACATAGCCAGTTTGTAAGCTGCAATCAGAAATTCGAATTAGAGCGCATGCAGCCGATCCAGGCTGCGAGCGTAAAACACACCCGCCGTATAAAGCGCAAGGTCAGCGACCACGCAGAACACGTCACCCACAGCGAGCACCCCTCCCTGCCACCACCAGAGAAAGACCGGGATGAGCGTGAGGGCAGATATCACAAGACCGACTCCGCTAAGAATTGAAAACGTCTTTAGGTTGCGCCCGCCCGCAAGGGCGAGCTTGCCATACCGGCCGGTAACAAGGAGATAGATACCGACGAGACAGACGTCCGCGCCGGCAATAGCGTTGCGGAGACTTTCTGCGTCGCCGGTGACATAGCCCCTGCCAAAAACCTGGGAAACGCCGCCGAGAAGACGAAGCAGGCCCCAGACGAGCATGATCGTGGAGTATCCCCTCAGGAGGCGGTATAGCTCCTTCGCATCCTTAGAAAGAGTCTCCTCAAGTTCCTGTTCAAGGCCAATGGCCTCAATCGCAGATACGCTGCGTTTGGATGACGAGGTGGCTACTTCCTCGGTATTAGGCACGTAACGCGCGACTTCGAGCAACAGAAAGCCAGAAAGGCCTACGGATACGATCGATGAGATGGAGCTCGTTGCGTTTTGCTGGAATACCGAGAACAGGAGGTCTACGAAGCTGAGGGAAAAGACGATGCGCCCGCACTTAATTGCGCTATCGCGAATACCCGGATTTTCCGGCAACTTAAAAGCCCGTATTCCAAAAAGCGAGCCAACGAACGCGACTGCAGCGAAGATGACCCAAGAAGCTACGAGGAGCACCCATACCGAAATATGAAATCCAAGAACCTGAGTAGTTGGATATAACTCACATGCGGCCGAGACTAATCCGGCATAGGCAAGAGTCGTATAACCAAGAATTACGGCGACGCACAGAAGCGAGATGGCCAGCCAAATAAGATAGGCGCAGGAAAGCGGTCTGATCAGGGACATTCTGCCCCTAGAATCCGTCTCTCCCATTACCAATCCTCCCGTGTCGCTTCCGTCTGTTTGTCAAGTATAGCCAGACTGAATGGATGGCGCATCGCGAGGCCCCGGGCAGGCTGTCGGAGGTGTACGCCGTCGTGCTCGACTACGTGTGCGGGCGCTGGGGCGTGGATGAGGCCGACGTCGTGCGGCCGTTCTGGCCGGGCGGCGACTTCGAGTCGTTCGAGTACCCAGAGGGCTGCGTCGTGGTCGATAACCCGCCGTTCTCCATCCTTGCCAGGATCCAGGTTCTACCTCGAGCGCGGCATCGGACTCTTGATAACGAAAGCGGGCCGCAGAGCACATGCGCCCTACGACCCGCGACTAATTCTGGTGGGCCCAGCAGGATTCGAACCTGCAACCTGGGGATTATGAGTCCCTCGCGCTAACCGTTGCGCCATAGGCCCGTTAACAAAAAGGGCGACGACCTAAGCCGCCGCCCCATCATGTATGGTGGAGAATAGGGGGTTCGAACCCCTGACCTCATGACTGCCAGTCATGCGCTCTCCCAACTGAGCTAATTCCCCGAATTGGTGCGAAAGAGATATTACCAAACCTTAGAAGTCGCGCAAGGCAGAATTTAGAATTTCTTTCTAGCTCAAACAAGAACATGCGGACCTCCAAGGACTTGCTCGCACTAGAAAGAAACCTCTCCGAGAGAACTAGTGAACTCCCCTAGCCTCTCCAAGCCCGTCTCTAGGTCGTTATCGCTTACGCAATACGAAAGGCGCGCGAATCCCTCGACTCCAAAACAAGAGCCGGGAACGAGCGCAACTCCAGCTTCCCTAATCGCTCGCTCGCAGAATTCCTCCGAACTCATGCCAAACGAATCAATCCGAGGGAATGCGTAGAACGCTCCCCCGGGAGAATTAAACGAGAGTCTCATAGCATCGAGTCGCGAGCAAACTAGATCGCGTCGGGATTTATACGTGGCAACCATCTCGTCAATCCCAAGCCCAAGCGCAACGACAGCTGCATCCTGCAGAAACGCCGGAACGCTTGAAACGAGATATTGGTGCATCTTTTCGACTTGAGACTTGAGAGAGGGTGCCGCCGCGAGCCAGCCAAGACGCCATCCCGTCATCGCCCAGGGTTTAGAAAACGAGTCCACGACGATGGTCTGCTCGCGAAGCTCTGGATGTCGAACGGCAAAGCGCTCGTATCCGGCATCATAAACAAGTCTGTTGTAGACGTCGTCGCAGATGACGCAGAAGCCATGGCGGGCAGCACAGTTAGCAACGGCGTCTAGCGTCTCCGGGGTATAGATGCAACCAGTTGGGTTGTTGGGAGACGTAATGATGATCGCTCGCGTACGTGACGTTATGACGGATTCGAGCTCTTCCTCGCAAATCTGGAATCCATGCTCGCTTGTGTCAAACGGAACGTATGTCCCGTGAGCGGCGCGCACGATCGTCTCATAGAGGCCAAACGCCGGAATCGGCACAATGACCTCATCGCCGGGGTCTAGTAAAGCGAGGAGAGACGCTGACAGCGCCTCCGTGGCACCGCAGGTAACGATGAGCTCACCCTCGTCGTATGAAAGCCCGTGGCCACGCATGTATGCGCTCAAGGCGGCAAGCAACTCGGGGCGTCCGTTGTTGGGAGGATAGTGCGTTAGACCGCGCGATAGCGACTCCGTAACCGCCTCGCGAACAGGCTCCGGGGTGTCAAACTCGGGCTCACCTAGAGTGAGCTTGACACATCCCGGAGTCTGGTTCGCGAGCGCAGTGAAGCGGCGAATGCCGCTCGTCGCCAGACGGGCAAGGTCAGTATTTGTCTGGCATGCAGACATAGGAACTAAGCCCTAGCAGCGAGAACGAGCTGAGCGACCTTCTCGGCGACCTCGTCGATGGCAACCTCGGAACGCTCGCCGGTGGCACGGTCCTTGAGCTCAACGTTGCCATTCTTAACGGCCTTCTTGCCGCACACGATCTGGTACGGGAAGCCCATAAGGTCGTTATCGGCGAACTTGACGCCGGGGCGCTCCTTGCGATCGTCGACGATGACTTCGATGCCCTTCTCGGCAAGAGCGGTACTGACCTTCTCCGCGACAGGCCAGACGAGATCGTCGTTGACGTCTAGCGGGATGATCGAAACCTCGTACGGGGCGACGGAGACGGGCCAGATGATGCCGTTCTCATCATTGTGCTGCTCAACGATGGCGGCAAGCGTGCGAGAGACGCCAACACCGTAGCAACCCATGATAAGCGGCTTCTCCTTGCCATCCTCGTCCATGAAGTAGGCGCCCATCGCCTCGGAGTACTTGGTGCCGAGCTGGAAGACCTGGGAGACCTCGATGCCTCGAGCGGAGGCGAGCGGACGACCGCAGTGAGGGCAGGGATCGCCGGCGACGACGGTAACGAGGTCAGCCCACTCGTCAGGGGTGAAGTCGCGGCCCGGGCAGGCGCCGGTGAAGTGGTAGTCGACCTCGTTAGCACCGCACGTCCAGCTCTTGGAACCCTCGAGGCTCTTGTCGCAGACGAGACGAATGCCCTCGGGGAGGTTCACGGGACCGATAAAGCCCTTGAACAGGCCATACTCCTCGAGCTCCTCGTCGGTCATGAGGCGATAGCCCTTACCGAAGACGTGCTCCGCCTTGCAGTCGTTGAGCTCGTGGTCGCCGGGGACGATGGCTACGACGGGATTGCCCTCGGCGTCGATGATGGCGAGGGCCTTACGCGTGCCGTTCTCAGGGAAGCCGAAGAACTTGGCGACGTCGGCGATGGTGCCGAGACCCGGGGTCTCGACCTTGGTGAGGGTGCCGTCGCCTGGGCCCTCGCTAACGGCGACCGTCGTGCTCGCCGCTTCGTCATCCGCGGCGAAACCGCAATCGTCGCAGTAGACGAGGCTAGCCTCGCCGGCATCCGCGAGAGCCATAAACTCGACGGAAGTATCGCCGCCGATCTCACCGCTATCGGCAACGACCGGGAGGGCCTTCAGGCCGCAGCGTACGCAAATGTTGGCGTACGCCTCCTTCATCTTGTCGTACTCCTCCTGCAGGCTCTCCTGAGTGGCAGAGAAGGAGTAGGCATCCTTCATGATGAACTCGCGCCCGCGCATGAGGCCGTAGCGAGGACGGAACTCGTCGCGGAACTTGTCCTGGATGTGGTAGAGGTTGACGGGCAGCTGCTTATAGCTCCTGAGCTCGTTGCGAACGAGGGCGGTGATGGTCTCCTCGTGAGTCGGGCCGAGGACGAACTCGCGCTCATGACGGTCGTTAAAGCGGACGAGCTCCTTGCCATAGGCATCGATGCGGCCGCTCTGACGCCACAGGTCCGCGTCGACCATGATGGGCATCATGAGCTCCTGGGCGTCATGGGTATCCATCTCGTCGCGCACGATGTTCTCGATCTTGCGGATGGAGCGCCAAGCAAGCGGCAAATACGTGTAGAGACCAGCGGCCTCCTTACGAATCATGCCCGCGCGAAGAAGCAGGCGATGGCTCGCGAGCTCGGCCTCGGTGGGATCCTCTTTGAGGGTGGGGGCGTAAAGACGGCTCATCTTCATTGGGTTCATAGCTGTATCCTTTAATCGGCGCAATTGGCGCTCGTTAATTGGCCTAGTCATTCTAACGCGAACCGGACAAAAGGCCCAAGCTTGCGAGCGGTCCGTTGTTTATTCGAAACGCGCGTGTATTTCGGCGAAAAGTTCGTCGACTATGCGATCCTCGGGGACCTTCCGCAGGGTCTCTCCCCCAGCGATGATAAGCCCGGTGCCAAGTCCGCACGCTACGCCGATGTCGGCGCCACGCGCCTCGCCCGGGCCGTTGACGACACACCCCATGACGGCAACGGAAATGGGAGCCGAGATCTTCTGGAGCCTCTCCTCAACCTCATTGGCGATCTCGATAAGGTTGACCTGGCACCTACCGCAGGTGGGACAGCTCACGAGCTCCGGTGTGCGACGGCGCATACCGAGGGACTGCAAAAGCTCCCAGGCGACGGGTACCTCCTCGGTGGGAGGGGCGGTGAGGGAAAGGCGCATGGTGTCGCCAACACCCTCAGAAAGCAGCACGGAGAGCGCTGATACGTTCTTGACTGTGCCCTGACGAATGGTGCCAGCCTCAGTAACGCCAAGGTGCAGCGGCACATAAGGCAAAACGCGGGAAAGCTCGCGATTGGTGAGAATCGTCGCGGGAACGTCGTGAACCTTGGCGGAGAGAACGATGTCTCTGAAGCCGCGCTCTTCGAAGTGCCGCACGAAGGAGACGGCGCTCTGGACAAGTTTCTCGGGTTGCGTCAGGTCTTCGCGAGCGTCAATCTCCTTGTCGAGAGAGCCGGCGTTCACTCCGATGCGAATGGGGATCCCAGCCTCCCCCGCCGCGTCAATGACGGCATCCACGCGATCGAAAGAACCGATGTTACCGGGATTGATGCGAATGCCGGCTGCACCGCGACGCGCCGCCTCGATAGCAAAGCGGTGGTCGAAGTGCACGTCAGCAACGACGGGAATTGGCGACTCTGCGCACGTCTCGGCAAAGCCATCGAGGGCATCAGCGTGTGGAATCGCAACGCGAACGATTTCACAGCCGAGCTCAGCGAGATCATGGATCTGCGCTAGCGTCGCTGCGGGATCGGTCGTGGCGGTGGTGCACATGGATTGGACGGACACGGGAGCTCCCCCGCCAACAGGAACGTTACCCACGAGCACCTGATGAGTGAGCTCCCTAGGAAGCGGAGCGTCCTGTTGGGACGGAAGTCGAAGGTCGAGCATGCTAACCTCCAAAGACAATTCGAACGATGTCCTGCTTCAAGACGAAGAAGAACAAGATCATTGCGAGAACAATGCCCAGGTAAGACAGGGCATTCTGAACGCGTATCGAGACATCCCTGCGAATAAGCAGCTGTATGACCTCGATGAGAAACTTTCCACCGTCAAGCGGAGGAATGGGAATGAGATTCATGAATCCTAGCGAAAGCGATATCGCCGCCATGAGGAATAGGAAGTCTCTCGCACCCGACGCGGCCGCCTGAGAGGCCATGACGGAAATACCAACGACGGACGACGACTGCGAGACAACCTCGGCAGTGTGGGCAGGTTGGAGCAGTTGCGCAATATAGGATACCGTTGCCGCCACATAGTTAAGGGCAGCCTTAATAGAATCGGCGACGCTTGGGTGCAACGTCGTAACGACGGCCGTGATGCCAAACTTTCCCGACTCAAGCGGGTTGTTAGCTGGGTCAACGGCACCTTCGAGTTGCTGACCATCGCGATTGAACTCCACGGTGAAAATCTGGCCAGACGCAAGGCACTCGTTGAGTTGGTCGCAAAGCTCCACCCAGGTGGAGACCGACGTCCCATTGACGGAGGAGATTCGGTCGCCTTCGGTCAGACCACACCGCTCGGCAAGCGAACCCACCTCAACGGACCCGATTTCAGGCACGTTTTCGACAACTTGGACTCCGCCGATCGAAAGACAACCAACGACTAGAGCAATGCCAAGAACGACATTGACCGCGGGACCCGCAACAAGGGTCAACACACGAGCAAAGAACCCTTTGCCCTGATACGTCCGTGATCGCTCCTGCGCAAGGAACGCGTCGGCTCCACCGTCAGGAAGGGCATGACTCTCCCCCGCCTTCGTAGAACCGGGGAGCGAGAAGTCGTGGCCCCGATCGAACGCAGTCAACAGGTTCGCATCGCGCTCTACGGTTTGAACTTGCTCTGGCCATGTCTTTTGGCTTGGGTTTTCTCCAAGGCTCTCATCGTAGTACGGCTCTATAGACGCCCAATCAACCAGGACGGAAAGAACGTCGACAAGCTCATTCGTATCCATGGCAAGGTCTTCGGAAAGCTGAGAGATTTTGATGCGGCCAGCACGCGCGACGGCGGAAAGAACCTCGGCGGCGCGTACGCCTGCAGGGCCATTCATGCCGCAAATGCGGTTGTATCCCCCAAGTAGAATGGGAGTGACGCCAATCTCCGTGCCGCGCGTCCGGCTCTTGTGCGAAAGCTTATAGCGACAAGGCATGCCGAGAAAGAACTCCGTTACGCGCATGTCGAAAGCCCTGGCGGCGAGAAAATGCCCTCCCTCGTGAAGGAACACGAGTATCGAGAGAAGGAATATCCCCCAAAAGGCTGCCGAGGCAAAAGATGAGAGCCAGCTCATGCAAGCTCCGAGACAAGGGCACGAGCGCGACTGCGCGAAAGAGCGTCAACCTCGGCAATCTGTTCGAATGAGGAGAGCGGCTCGACCTCCGTCATCTCCAGTACGCGCTCGACAATGCGATCGATATCGCAGAATCCACAGGCGGCGTTTCTAAAGGCCTCGTTTGCCACCTCATTGGCTGCGTTCATCGCACAGGGAAGCGTGCCGCCCGTACGGCCCGCCTCAAGCGCGAGGGAAAGACAGCGGAACGACTCGACATCAGGCGCGGCAAAGGTGAGGGGTTCGCTGAAGCGCCAATCCACGTGAGTGGCCGGACTTTCCCAGCGCTCTGGATAGCTCAAGGCATATTGAATGGCGACTCTCATGTCTGAGGGGCCAAGCTGCGCCTTAACCGAGCCATCTGAAAACTCGACGGCGGAATGCACCTTACTCTGCCTGTGAACGAGCACATTGATGTCATCAATGGGAACATCGAAGAGATGATGGGCCTCGATGACCTCAAGCCCCTTGTTCATCAGGGTCGCGCAGTCGATGGTGATCTTAGATCCCATTTTCCACGTGGGGTGCGCGAGGGCTTGCGCCGCCGTGACATTTTCGAGCTGCTTGCGAGAGCTGCCGAAGAAGGGGCCACCAGAGCAGGTTAGCCAAATCTTCGAAAGGTCCTCGCGCCTCTCCCCAACGAGGCACTGGTAGATGGCGTTATGCTCGGAGTCGACAGGGAGGACCCTGCCCGGCTTAGCCATGGGCATGAGAAGGTCCCCACCGATGACAAGGGCCTCCTTATTTGCGGGCGCCCAAATCTTGCCGCAGCGGAGGGCCTCGGCGCTCGCCCAGATGCCAGCTTCGCCAACAACGGCAACGAGTACGCAATCGACGTCCGGAAGGCTGGCAAGACGCGTGACGGCGTCCTGGCCAAAACCGAGGTCGCACCCCTCGGGGAGCTCCTCGAGAATCGGGTCGTCCTTGCGGGTCTCGTCTGCAACGGCAACATGGGGCACGCCAAATTCCCGAGCAACTTCTACAAGCCCCTTGCAGGAAGAGTTCACCGCGATGGCAGTAAGTTCCACCTTGTCAGGGTGCATGCGACAGATATCAAGCGTTTGGGTGCCAATAGACCCCGTGCAGCCCAAGAGGGCCAGACGAGTCGGGTGACGCCTTTCAAGGCTTGAGGACATGTCCTCGAATATGCTCACAGAATCCCTCCGATGTGCAGGACGAAATAGGCGGTCATGGTTGCAAAGAGCATGGAATCCGAGCGATCCAAAAGGCCTCCATGACCAGGAATTAAGTTCCCGGAGTCCTTTACTCCAACCGCGCGCTTGAGGCGGCTCTCAAAGAGGTCGCCGATGACGCCTGAAACGCCGCAGACAAGACCCCCGATAAGTGCGAGGAGCAAGCTGATCCCACATACCTTGAGCGCGTAGAGAGCAATCCATGTCAGGCAGCTACCAAGAAGACCGCCCACGAAACCCTCCCAGCTCTTATTGGGAGAGATGCGGGGAGCCATCTTATGCTTTCCAAATTGCGACCCGAAAATATATGCAGTGGCATCGTTAACCCAGACAGACCCCATGACGCCGAGCGTTAGGAGCGCGCCTTCAGTTCCAAGGTACGAAGCCCTGATAACGACGACAGATGAGAACAGCAGGCCCGTATAGGCAGCCCCGAATACCGTAATCGCCGCATCAGAAATGCTAGCTCTAGGAGTGAGGACATACCAAGTGCCAGCTGCGAGCATGAGCAGAAGCGTAACTCCGGTCTGACCCTCAACGGAGACTAGCGCTGCAAGCGGATACAGAGCGGCGGCGGCTAGTCCGATAAACTCGTTAGGCATTCTGCCACCGAGACGAGCCATGCGGTAGAACTCAGACCCACAAAGCCATGACATAGCAGAAACGAGGAACATCGTGGGAACTCGACCCCAAAAGAGGCAGACGAGAATAATCGCGGCATAGAGAAGACCATATGTCGAACGAGTGATGAACTTCTCAGCACTCGAGCGAAAACGCTGGCTGCGAAGGCCGCCGATGACGCGCGCGTCTTCGCGAGCCGCTCGTCTGCGCTCCATGGTGTCTGACACCTTATTGATGCCTACGGAGCTCTTGGATGGCGTTTCCTTGTCGCGATGTTCTTCTGTAGACAATTAGGCCTTCACCCCGCCAAAGCGACGGTCTCGGCCCTGGAAAGCCTTAATGCCGCGGAGGAGTTCCCAGCGATCGAAATCTGGCCACAGGGTGTCTGTGACATAGAACTCGCTGTAAGCAAGCTGCCAAAGAAGATAGTTGGAAAGTCGAAGTTCTCCGGAGGTTCGAATGAGAAGCTCCGGATCAGGAAGATCGGCGGTATAAAGCGAGGCCGCGACAGCGCCCTCGTCGATATCCTCGATATTGATGTCTCCACTTGCCACGCGGGCCGCGAGAGTGCGGGCGGCACGGGCGAGCTCAGCCCTTGCGCCGTAGTTCACAGCAAGGGCAAGCACCATGCCCGTGTTGCCCGCAGTCTCAGCAAGACCCTCCTCGAAGACATCGCGCGTCTTCTCCGGAAGAGCCTCGATATCTCCGAGAAATACAAGCCTGACGTTTTCCTGATGGAAAAGGGGGAGCTCCTTGAGAAGCGTGGTGGCGAACAGATGCATGAGGAGATCGACCTCACGCTGCGGACGCTTCCAGTTCTCAGTTGAGAACGCATATGCAGACAGAACATTAACCCCGAGTCGAACGCAAGCGGTGATGGTCTCGCGAAGACTGGAAATACCCGCGATGTGACCCTCTCCCCTCTCCTTGCCCTGGCGGGTGGCCCAACGGCCATTGCCGTCCATGATTACGGAGATGTGGCTGGGGAGATGGTCGAGATTGACATCAGACAGCGAGATGTCATCCGGTGCATCGGCAAAGTACTCGATCAGCTTCTGCTCGTCGCGCAGCACGTTCTGCTCCTCAAATAAGTGGTGGACAGGCTCCTAGATCTCCATTACCTCGGCTTCCTTAGCCTTGGTAGCCTCGTCGATCTTAGCGACGAACTCGTCGGTCAGCTTCTGGATGACGGCCTGCTCGCGACGAACATCATCCTCGGAGAGCTCCTCGTCGCGCTCGAGCTTTGCGTTTGCCTCGCGACGGACGTTGCGCACGGCAACGCGAGCCTCCTCGGCGTAAGTGCGGCATTCCTTAGCGAGCTCCTTGCGACGCTCGCCCGTCGGCTTCGGGAACGGAAGGCGGATGACGACGCCGTCATTCGACGGAGTGATGCCGAGATCAGACTGGGAGATAGCCTTCTCGATAGCGTTGAGGCTGCTCTTATCCCAGGGCTCGACGCAGAGCATGCTGGCCTCGGGAACCTTGACGCCGGCAAGCTGCGTGATCGGGGTCGCCTGACCGTAATAATCAACCATGATGGAATCAAGGACGTGCGGATTGGCACGGCCCGTACGAACACGTGCGAAGTTGGCCTTAAGAGATTCGAGGCACTTATCCATGCGCGTACGCGCGTTGTTGGTGATCTCGCTCATTAGTGGGTCTCCTCCCCATAGACGGTAGTACCAACCGGAAGCCCCTGGAGGGCATCGGCGAACACGTGCGGCTGATCAATGTTGAACACGATCATAGACATGTTGTTGTCGCTGCAGAGAGCCGTAGCGGTGGCGTCCATAACCCTAAGATCGCGAGTAAGAACCTCACGGTAGGTAATCTGGTCAAACTTCTTAGCCTCAGGGTGCTTAACGGGGTCTGCGTCGTAGATGCCGTCCACCTTGGTGGCCTTCATGAGGCAGTCAGCATCAATCTCGCAGGCACGAAGAGCAGCGGCAGTGTCCGTCGTGAAATACGGGTTGCCGGAACCAGCCGCGAAGATTGCAATATAGCCCTTCTCGAGGTGCTTGATCGCACGACGACGAATATAAGGCTCGCACACTTCATCCATCTTGATGGCGCTCATCACGCGCGTAGTCATGCCGTGACGCTCGAAGCTGTCCTGAAGGGCAAGAGCGTTCATGACAGTGGCGAGCATGCCCATATAGTCTGCCTGAGCTCGATCCATACCGCCAGCGGCGCCAGACACGCCACGGAAGATGTTGCCTCCACCAACGACGATGCCAATCTCGATGCCATCATCGTGGATGAGCTTAATCTCCTCAGCAAGGTGGTCGACGACCTTGGGGTCTACGCCATAGACGCCGCCACCCATAAGGGCCTCGCCAGAGAGCTTGAGCAACACGCGCTTGTACTTATAGTCCGTCAAGGAGACTTCCCTTCCTCAAGGTGTCGATTCTTATTGATTCTAGCAGAGGCTAATTACGCGGTTCCCACCAATTACAGGAGCACTAGACATGCAAATGGGCCCGACACCTTATGGTGCCGGGCCCGAAAATCAAAGCTAAGCTAAAAGCTACTCGCCGAAAGTGAAGCGATCGAAGGCGACAACCTCGATGGAGTCGCCAAGCTCCTTGCCAACCTTCTCGGCGTACTGACGGATGGTGATGTCGCCATCCTTGATGAAGGCCTGCTCGGAGAGGACGGACTCACCGTAGAACTTGTTGAGACGACCCTCGGCGATCTTGACCTGAATGGCCTCGGGCTTACCGGACTCGGCAGCCTGAGCCTTGTAGATGCTCATCTCGTGCTCGACGATCTCGGCGGGAACGTCCTCGCGGCGAGCAGAGATGGCACCGGCAGCGGCGGCCTGCATCGCGACGTCGTGAGCGAAGGTCTTGAAGGAAGCGGCCTCGGCGGTCTCCGGCTTAGAGAAGGAGAACTCGACGATGGTGGCAAGCTTGCCGTTGGCATGGACATAAGAGCCGAAGGTGCCGGCCTCAACCTCACGACGGGTGAAGCGAGCAATCTTCATGTTCTCGCCCATGGTGTGAATCATCTCGGTGAGAGCAGCGTCGACGGTCTCGTTAGCGGAGAACTCGGCGGCCTTCAGAGCCTCGTCGTCGGCCGGGTTGACCTTGGCGACAACAGCGGCGACGTTCTTGGCGAAGCCGGTGAACTTGGGGTTGCCACCGACGAAGTCGGTCTCGCAGGTGACCTCGACGAGAGCGGCAACCTTGCCGTCCTCGGAGACATAGGCGGCGACGGTGCCCTCGTTGGTCTCACGGCCGGCCTTCTTGACGGCCTTGGCCATACCCATCTTACGGAGAACGTCGACGGCCTTCTCGATGTCGCCATCGGCCTCGACGAGGGCCTTCTTGCACTCCATCATCGGGGAATCGGTCATCTCGCGGAGCTGCTTGACGAGCGCGGCGGTGATCTGAGCCATGTTTAGCCTCTCTCTATCTACCTGCACATGCAGGATGTCTGACTTTACGTACGGGCGCCGCCCAACAAGTGGACGGCGCCCCCAAATCCTATTGTGCTACGCGAAAGGGATATCCCTACTCGGCAGCGGGCGCCTCGACGGCCGGGGTGGTGGCACCAGCGGCCATCTCCTCAGCGGTGATCTGCTCCTTGCCGGTGCCAGCAAGGATGGCGTCAGCGACGAGCTCGGTCATGAGGGCGACGGAGCGAATGGCATCGTCGTTCGCGGGGATGCCGAAGTCAACGACGTCCGGGTCAGAGTTGGTGTCAAGGAGAGCGACGACCGGGATGTGAAGACGGTTGGCCTCGCGGATCGCGAGCTCCTCGCGCTTGGAATCGATGACGAAGAGAGCGGCAGGAAGCTGCTTCATATCACGAACGCCACCAAGGTTGCGCTGAAGCTTCTCGAGCTCCTTGGTGAGAACGCTCTGCTCCTTCTTGCCACGAGCGGCCATGCGGCCATCCTCGACCATGGCCTCGAGCTCCTCCATACGATCGATGCGGGAGCGCATGGTCACGAAGTTGGTCAGCACGCCGCCGAGCCAACGCTGGTTGATGTAGGGCATGTCGCAGCGAGCAGCCTGCGTGGCGACGGGCTCCTGAGCCTGCTTCTTGGTGCCGACGAAGAGGACCTTGCCGCCCTTGGAAGCAGTCTCCTTGAGGAACGTGTAGGCCTTATCGGCATCCATGATGGTCTGCTTGAGGTCAAGGATGTAAATGCCGTTGCGCTCACCGAAGATGTACGGCTTCATCTTGGGGTTCCAACGACGGGTCTGGTGACCGTAGTGGCAACCGGCCTCGAGCAGGGTGTTAAGATTAATCTTGACTGCCATGGTGCTACCTTTCTTTGGTTTCGCCTCCGCGCCGGTCATCCCGTCTAGCCACCCGTGTTTCACGGGCACCGTGGCCTTTTGGTCGCGACGCGTGTGATTTGACGCTGGCTTCTGCACAGCGATTGGACAGTGTACCAGCGAACAAGCATTAACGCAAGGCCTAATTAGATTCCGACCTTGGGTGGGCCTGTAGCGCCGCTTCCTTCAGCCGCTCGATTGACAGATGGGTATAGATCTGGGTCGTTGACAGGCTCTCGTGACCAAGCAGCTCCTGGACACTTCTAAGATCGGCCCCGCCGTCGAGGAGCTCGGTGGCGAATGTATGGCGCATCGCATGGGGCGTAAGGCTCGGATCGAGACCGGCTATCTCGACTAGGTTCTCGAATCGTTTCCGTAGGGCGGCGGCGCTCATACGCTTGCCTTGTTTGGTGAGGAACAAAGCGTTGGTTCTGACCTTACCCGATCCGGCGAGTTCCGGGCGAGACGTCAGAAGATACCTCTCGATTGCCTCGGCGCTCTTCGCATAGATGGGGACGACCCTTTCTTTCGACCCCTTGCCAAAAAGGCGCACCTGGCGCTGAGCCAAGTCGATATCGTGTACGTCAAGCCCACTAGCCTCGGAGATTCGAGCCCCCGTGGCATAGAGGAGCTCGATCATTGCGCCGTCTCGAATCCCCACCGCATCCGAGCCACAGGCTTCAAGCAGCCTGAGGACATCACCGTCCCTCATCGTCTTTGGGAGCCGCTTTGCAATCTTGGGACTCGAAACCGTTGCCGGCGCATCTTCGTCCGTATACCCACGGCTCACAAGCCACCGATACAACATGCGAACCGAAGAGAGGTGACGGTTCTGCGTGGTGGTTGCATATCCCGCGGCAGATAGCTCGGCTATCCAGCCGCGAACCTCACGGTGAGTGACGTGCATGGGGTCTATGCCTTCACGACGCGCCCAGTCTAAATAGGCCCCAAGGTCAATCTCGTAAGCCCGAACTGTGTTTGGCGAAAGGTTCCTTACCTCACGCAGGTATGAGCAGAACTCCCCCGCTCGAGACTCGAACTCATTTTGAGATTGCTCTCTATTCGCTGTCGTGGCTCGCTCAGGCAAAAAGATCAGGCCTTTCGAGGAGATACGAACGAAGATCGGAAAGGGCGCGCTCAGAATAGCGAGCGTAACGCTCCCGCTTCTTCATGCGCGGGCCCTCAATTGGCGGCACGATTCCAAAATTTACGTGCATGGGCTGGTAGGGAGAAGTTGAGGGATCGGTGGCATATGCCACCAGAGATCCAAAGGCGCCGGTACGCGGGAGCTCGACTCTTTCAGCTCCCTTGAGATCCGCATACGTGTTAAGTGCGGCAAGAAGCCCCGAGGCGATTGCCTCCGTATATCCTTCGGTCCCGCAAATCTGACCGGCAAACCTGACTCGTGTGCCAGGAGCGGCAAACGTGTCATCGAGGGCGCGTGGGGAGTCGATAAACGAATTCCTGTGCATGACCCCGTAACGGAAGAACTCGGCAGATTCGAGGCCCGGAATCATGCGGAACACGCGCTTCTGCTCTGGCCACGTGAGGTTCGTCTGGAAGCCGACGAGGTTATAAGCTGTATGGTCGGCGTTTTCCGGACGAAGCTGCACAACGGCCCACGGGCGGCGGTCGGTCCGAGGGTCAGTAAGACCGACCGGCTTCATCGCGCCATAGCGAGCGGCGTCAACACCCGTACGAGCGACTTCTTCCACGGGTTGGCAAGCGCAGAACAAGTCGCGCTGTTCGAAGTCCCTCGCAACCACCCTCTCGGCAGAAAGCAAGGCGTCAATGAGCGCCTCGTACTCGGCCTTGTCCATGGGACAGTTGAGGTAATCTCCCTCACCGGCCTCCTCGTATCGAGATTGAGAGAAGACAATGGATCGGTCTATTGTCTCGGCGTCAACGATGGGAGCGGCGGCGTCGAAGAAGGAAAGTGAGCCGCCGCCCACCAGCTCAGATACGCTACTTGCGAGCGCATCGGAACAGAGCGGACCTGCGGCAATAACGCAGGGACCCTCCGGAATCGAAGTCACCTCGCCACGAACCACCTCAATAAGCTCTGAGGACCCAACGCGTTCGCCCACGAGCCTCGAAAACAAATCCCTATCGACAGCCAGGGCCCCGCCGGCTGGGACGGCAGCCTGATGGGCACAGTCAAGAAGCTCGCAACCCATTTCGCCAAGCTCTGCCTTGAGGAGCCCGGCGGCAGAGTCCACGCGGGTCGCCTTGAGCGAGTTTGAGCAAACGAGCTCAGCCATACCATCGGTGTGATGGGCGGCCGTCGTAGATAGGGGCCTCTGCTCGCAAAGGCGAACCCTCACGCCCCTTTTGGCAAGCTGCAAGGCACACTCGCAGCCCGCAAGGCCAGCACCAACAACCGTAACCGTCTCAAACTCGCTCATGTCTCTCCTTACCCGGGCGTAGCCGGAACATCAGTGTCTGACATTTTGCCCTAGATACGAGTCTTCCGTTGGCGCGAATCTGCCATCCATCAATCTCGTGACAAGACCCATGGCTTCGTGTTCGGCAAGAAGCGCGAGCGTTGAGGGCAAATCAAGGTCAATCAGATGTGAGATCTCATCCGGAAACATGGGATTGGCCACGAGTGCGTCCAAGAGCACTCCCCTTTCTTTGTGCTTTGATGCCCCGCACATTCTCAGTCGCCCATAATCAAGGGCAATTAAGGCCTCGAGAGATTCTTCATCCACGACAATCGCGGCACCAGACTCTATCAGCCAATTGGTTCCGGAAGAGTTGGCTGAGAATATCGAGCCTGGAATGGCGTAAACGCGACGACCGAGATCCGCCGCCTGTGTCGCTGTGCCGAAAGTGCCGGATGGCCTGCCAGCCTCGCAGACGATAAGAGACCGCGAGAGCGCTGCTATGGCGCGGTTTCGTTTGAGAAACGTCCATCTCGTTGGAGGGCACCCCCAATGCTCGACCGACACCACGCAGCCTCCCGTCTCAAGGGCACGGCAAAATAGCTTTTCGCTAGACCTTGGATAGACGACATCCGCGCCGCATCCTGGTATGACAACGGTCTTGCCACCCGCCTCGACCGCCGCTGTTCCGGCAACGCAATCACAGCCGATAGCTCCCCCCGACACTACGGTGATGCCAGACTCCGCCGCCACGCGCGCAGCCATCTTGGCGCAGCTTTCTCCATAGGGAGTCGCCTTTCTTGCTCCGATTACAGACAGGCAGTCTCCAAGCAAGACATCAGGATCCCCGTAGCCTCTGAGTATGGGCGCGTCTTTACCCAGGTCTAAAAGACTCGCAGGGTAGGAGCTGTCATCCGGCAACAACTCCCAAGAACGGAACCCCGCGCGACAAGCCGCGTAATCAACGGCCGGCATGATGGCCTCCCGTTTCGAAGCGGCACCTAAAAGCGCATGCCTCGGCAACGTGAGCAGAAGTGACGAGATCTGATTGCGAGAGATCCGCAATCGTTCGAGCAACCCGCGCGGTTCTCGTTATGGCTCTTCCTCCAAGGGCAAGGCGCTCAGACATCGTTTCGAGAAGCGAGGCGGCACTCGCATCCAAGGCGCAGGAGGCGACGTCTATGTCAACGGTTGCTCCATCCCTTTTCGCCCTTCTCCAGCTTGAGAATTCTCGAGCTCCCACAACTTGTTCCAGCATTTCATTTGACCCCAATCCCTCGGAACCCTTGATGACTCGAGCGGCGGCCGGCCTCTGCACATCAACGAAGACATCGATGCGATCCATAAGCGCACCACCAATTCTTCCCTGATAGCGAGCTATTTCTTGTGGAGTGCAGGTACATGTCCTACCCCTATCGCCAGCGTGACCACAAGGACAGGGGTTTGAAGCCGCTATGAGCTGAAACGCGCAGGGAAAGCTATATGACCCCTCCGCACGAACGAGCCTCACTTCCCTATCCTCCATGGGCTGCCTTAACGCCTGAAGGACCGACGGAGAAAACTCGGGGAGCTCGTCCAAAAAGAGGACCCCGCGATGTGCGAGCGAGGCCTCGCCCGGTCTAACTGGATTGCCTCCGCCAACGAGGCCCGCTCTTGACACCGAGTGATGAGGAGAGCGAAATGGCCTATAGCCAGCAGAAATATCATCAATGGACTCACCGCAGACGGAATGCACGAGTAGTGCCTCAAGGCGTTCCGCCTCGTCAAGCTCAGGAAGAATCGAAGGCATACGACGAGCGAGCATCGTCTTTCCAGACCCTGGAGGTCCCATCATGAGCATGCCATGGCCTCCCGCCGCGGCAATTACCAGGGCGCGCTTCGCAGCCTCTTGATCCACGACGTCCGAATAGTCAAGAGAGTGTCTAGCTCGAGTCCCTGGCATATTTACAGGTGTCGAATCAATGAGTCGCGACACACCGAGACGAACCTGCGATAAAGCCGATATCTCCTTAGGAGCAATGCCCCCAACGCTAGCGCAATCCTTCACAAGAGCCGGGGCGCCAACAAGGGTCAATCCAAGCTCTCTCGCGAGAAGAGCGTAGGCGATACCGCCGCGGACCGAGCTTACGTCTCCGGATAGGCCAAGCTCTCCGGCGAAGAGGCAGGAATCGAGGTCCGTCTTAGGCATCTGTCCGCTGGCGGCAAGTGTGGCCACGGCTATCGCGAGGTCAAGGCCCGTTCCGCTCTTACGCAGGTCGCTCGGCGCAAGGTTCACCGTGATGTGAAGGCGCGGCATCTCGAAATTGCTTTCGCGAAACGCGCAACGTATGCGATGCCTCGCTTCAAGAACAGCAGAATCGGGCATGCCGACAATCGTCATGCCGGGAATGCCTCCGGCAAGATCGACCTCAACCGTTACGGGAATGGCTTCGAGGCCCTTAAGCGTCGCGCCCCTGACGGCGTAGCTCGACATCAGAAATCGTCCAGAAGAATGGACTTAAGGTAATGCATGTGCGCTGAGTCCGGACCGGTCAGGGTTACGCCAGCCACGTCAATTCGAACGTGATCGACCTCCGGGTTTTGTCCGAGATAGATATCGACCATGCGGCGATACCGAGCTAGCTTGGCAGAATCCACCGCCTGCTCCGGTATGAGATCTGGGCCACCGCATGATAGCCTCGTTTTCACCTCAACAAAGACGCGCTCGCCGCTATCGTCGGCGATAATATCCGCCTCGCCAGCGGAACAGCGCCAGTTACGCTCGAGGACATCCATCCCGTGAGCCCCCAGCCAACTGGCGCATAGATACTCTCCCAAGCGTCCGACTTCGTTTGGCTTGAGCTCGTTGTATGCAAGTTCCGTTAGACCCATGGGTATCTCCCTTCCAAGAAGACGGCTTGGCAGGGATGATGGCGGATGGACCAAACAAAACTGGGTACCGAGTCAGACGAGATCCTGACAGCGCAGCTAGAAGAGTCGAGCCGTCTCCAAGAAATTTTGGCAGAAGCTAGCACGATGAACGGGCGTAAGCCCATGTTCGCGAATTGCGGCAATATGCTCGGGTGATGCATATCCCTTGGACTCTGCAAAATGATATCCGGGATACTGGGAGTCTAACTCGACCATCAAATCATCACGAGTCACCTTAGCGACGATGCTCGCGGCCGCGATGCAGGCCACGCGAGCATCCCCCTTCACCAAAGTCTTCTCCTTTGGGTGAATATGAAGCGGGTTGCCATCAATCAAAACCGCATCAGGTTCAATCCCGGCATCTTCAATGGCACCGAGCATGGCTTCCCTGATGGCTTTAGCCATCCCGACCTCATCGATATGAGCAGGCGATATATGACAAGTGCCGATCGCCTGAGCGACCGAGCGAATCTTGCCCGACAGTTCGCGTCGTTTCGCAGGGGTCAGTTGCTTGGAGTCATTGATGCCCCAGACCTTTGGGTCGTCCGGAAGGGCCACGGCACAAACCGTAAGAGGGCCGGCAACGGAACCTCGACCCACCTCGTCAAGGCCGAGGACGACACCCTCTCCCCCAAGCTCGCGCATCAAACCGTACATTCCCTCGACGCGCACCCTCTCGGCACGCTGCTTTTCCACGCGCCTCTGAGCTACGCCACAAGCTCGACGAACCTGAGCCCTGGGGTCCTCGGCATACCGGGCCAGAAGAGCTTCAAGCTCGTCTTCGGTCGCGTCAGCCAGCGTCGCGACTATTTCCGCGGCTGTTGCGGGGTGAGTCTTACCGAGGGCCATGCTTCCTCCAAATAAAAGAAGGAGCCGCCCCGCTGAACGGAACGGCTCCCCAACGCGTAAAACGAAGAAACTAGTCGCGCTTCTCGCGGATACGGGCGGCCTTGCCGACACGATCGCGGAGGTAGAAGAGCTTGGCACGACGGACGTCACCGTGACGGACGACCTCAAGCTTGCCAATCTTGGGCGAGTGAAGCGGGAAAGTACGCTCGACACCAACACCGAAGGAGATCTTACGGACGGTGAAGGTCTCACGAGAAGAGCCGCCGCTCATGCGGATGACGTCGCCCTCGAAGACCTGGATGCGCTCGCGGTCACCCTCCTTAATGCGGTAGTGAACCTTAACGTGATCGCCAGGAATGACCGTGGGGATATCCTCACGAATCTGCTGACGCTCGATAGCGCGAATGTAATCCATGATGTTTCCTTGTCTCTCTTGCCCAGAGGTACCGCGACCATTCGAGGTACATGGGGTTTACACACGAAGATTGATTATAGCGAAGCGACGATAGTTCCGCAACGTAAAAGTTGCCACCATCGCCGCTCCACTTCAAGATCAATTGGGAAGCAATCCCGGACTAGACGCTAGATGCTTTCAATCCTTGCAATAATGTCCGCACCAAGCTCTTCCACAGTCTTCTGTTCTGCGTTGAGACAGACGCAACCGAGGTCATCCATCCTCTTGGCCGCATAGACCTGCGCGTCCTCGACCTCTGCCATGACCTCATTGGCGTCCTTGTCAGCTGCAGAGCGCAGACGAACCTCGACAAGGGCGTCAAGGGAATTGACGAGGCCGAACACACGCTTGTGGTCAACCTGCGAGAGCTCCTCCGGAAGATCGACACCCGGGTCGAGCGGGAGATTCGCAACCTTATAGCCAAGGAACGAAAGATGCATGGCCAGGGGCGTCTTTGCCGACCCCGTGAGACCGACGAGAATGACATCAGCCTCGGGAAGGTCCTGAAAGTTCTTGCCATCGTCGTGGTTGAAGAAGAACTCCATAGCATCGACGCGTCGCTTATAGCGAGCATCGACCGTGTGATGGGCACGAGCCTGATTCTTGGGCTTTTCCTCAGTCAATCCGGCAAGAAGCTGAACAACGGGACCGAGAATATCGACAGAGAGAATGCCACGAGCATTGAGGTCGTTCCTGACCTGCCTGCGAAGCATCGGGTCAACAATCGAATGGAACACGGCCGTGGAGACATACTCATCTTCGTGCTCATCGAGGTAGTTGCTCACGTCTTCGGCGCTCTCAATCTGAGAGAGCCTGACTACGCGCACGGCACCGTCGCTAAACTGAGCCGCAGCAGAGAGCACGACGTTATTCGCGGACTCACCGAGAGAATCAGAGACGACGAAGACGACGGCGGCATCATCGCGAGCCTCGTCGCCGAACTGATCAAACGTTACGTTCAATTCGAACCCTCCTAACCACGGTTGATGGGACAATCCTACCCCTCGCCGCCGGCGGCGAATCAAACAAAAGGCCGACGGCGAGGAATCTGCTACTTCTTGCGTGCAAGCTCGCCAATGTTTGCGACACCAGAGAAGACCGAAACGAGCTCGCCGAGAAGACGGAGGCGGTTCTCGCGAAGGGTCTGGTCCTCGTCCATGACCATGACGTCAGCAAAGAAGGCGTCGAGCGGCTCGCGGACAGCGGCAAGAGCGGAAATAGCGGAAGCATACTCCTTTGCCTCAAGAGCGGAGGAAACGCCCTCGCGAGCAACGGTGAGAGCCTTGGCCAGGTTAAGCTCGGACTCGCCCATGAGAGACTCATCGGCATCGCCGACAATGCTCGCGTCAGCAAGGTGGGCGGCACGAGCGAATGCGATGGCGAGGTTTTCGAAGGTCTCAGGATCGTTGGCTCGGGCGTCCTCGAGGGCATGCGCAAGGGCAAAGAAGTCATCAGGGGCAGTCACGGAACCGGCGGAAACGGCGGCAACGGTGTCAGCGGAGACGCCGTCGTCTCGGACCATCTGCTGCATACGGCCAAGAATGAAGGCGTTGACGTCCGCGGCGACCTTCTCCGCGTCAAACTCGATACCCTGGTCAGAGAGAGCTTCGAGCGCCGCTGCGACGAGCGGCTCATAAGAGACATGCAGACGATCGCGCAGAATCGTAACGACGCCAATGGCAGCGCGGCGAAGGGCGTACGGATCCTTCGAACCAGTAGGCGGCTCGCCAATGGCGAACATGCCGGCGATAGTGTCGAGCTTATCGGCAACGGCCACGACGCAGCCACAGGTGCCCTCGGGGAGGTCATCGCCCGCAAAGCGCGGACGGTAGTGGTCGCGAATGCCCTCGGCGACATCCTCGCCCTCGCCAGCAGCAAGGGCGTAGTAGCCGCCCATGACACCCTGCTGGCTCGTGAACTCAACGACCGCGGAGCTAACGAGGTCAGCCTTGCAGAGGTGCGCGGCACGAGCGGAGGCCGCCGCCATCCTGGCCCCGATGCGCGCTTCGTGGGTCAGCGCGAGGGCGATGCTCTCGATACGCTCGGACTTGGCGAGCACGCTGCCAAGATCCTTCTGGAAGGCGACCTTAGCAAGGCGCTCGCGGAACTGGTCGAGGGAGATCTTGAGGTCCTCCTCGTAGAAGAACTTGGCGTCGTCGAGACGCGGACGCACGACTCGCTCGTTACCGGAGATGACCGTCTCGGAAACGGCGGGATCGGCGTTCGAGACAATGACAAACTCGCGGGTCAGGTTGCCCTCGGCGTCGAAGATCGGGAAGTAACGCTGGTTGGAAAGCATGGACTCGCAGATGATCTCGTGCGGGACCTTGAGGAACTCCTCGTCGAACTTGCCTACGAGGACCGTCGGCCATTCGCAGAGATTGACGACCTCGTCGAAGGTCTTCTTGGGAGTTTCAACCCTGCAGCCAGGACGGGCCGCCTCGATGGCGGAAATGCCCTCGCGGATGACCGCCTCGCGCCTCTCAGCTCCAAGAACGTGAGCTGCCTCGAGTACGCCCTCGTATGCGGAAGGCTCGCTCACGACGTGCTCGCCGGGAGAAAGAACGCGGTGTCCACGCGTGGTATTGCCGCTCGTGACGTCAGCGTACTCGACGGGAACGACCTCCTCGCCGAGAAGCGCGCAGATCCAGCGGATTGGACGCACGAAAGACTCGTGCTCGGAGCCCCAACGCTGAGAGCGGTAGTTGGGCCACTCGATCTGAGCGATCACGTCATGGCCGAGGGCAGAGAGGATGGGCATCGCCGGCGCAGACGGAACGTTCTTCTCGGCGAAGACGTACTCGTTGCCGTCCTCAGCAACGGCACGAGAAAGCTCAGACGCGTCGATGCCGCACTTGCGAGCAAAGCCTTGGGCGGCCTTCGTGGGATTACCGTCCGCGTCGAAGGCAATCTGTGTCTTGGGACCACGCAGGCTCTCATGAACGGCCTCGGTCTCGGTGGCGACATCGGAGACGATTGCCGCAAGGCGACGGGGGCTCGAAATAACACGAATATCACCATGGGCAAGGCCAGCGGCGGCAAGACCGGCGGCAAGAAGCTTGGGAAGCTGCTTAGAGGCGTTGATGAGAGGAGCTGAAGGCATCTCCTCGGTGCCAATCTCAAACAGGAAGTCCTTGGTAGATGCCATTTAAGCCACCTGGCCCTTCGTGGAGTAAGAGTCCTTCTTGCCCGCGACCTCGGCGAGATAGCTCTCGCAGCAAGCCTTGGCAACGGCACGGACCCTCAGGATGTAGTTAGCACGCTCGGTCGCGGAGATGGCCCCACGGGCATCGAGGATGTTGAATGCATGGCTGCACTTCATGACGCAGTCATACGCAGGAAGCGGGAGATTGCGCTCGAGACAGGAGTGGCACTCCTTCTCATACTCGTCAAACTTGCGACGCATCATGTCAACGTCGGCAACCTCGAAGTTGTAAGTGGAGAACTCAACCTCGTTCTCGTGGAAGACGTCACCGTAGGTCATGGGCGTGCCATCAGGTAGATAGCTCCAGACTAGGTCATAGACAGAATCGGCACCCTGGGCATACATGGCGATGCGCTCGAGGCCATAGGTGATCTCCACGGGAACGGGATCGACCTCGATTCCGCCAACCTGCTGGAAGTACGTATACTGGGTGACCTCCATGCCATCCATCCAGACCTCCCAGCCGAGACCCCAGGCGCCCAGGGTCGGGCTCTCCCAGTCATCCTCGACGAAGCGGACGTCGTGCTCGGCGGGGTCAAGGCCGATCGCCTTAAGCGAGCCTAGGTAAAGATCCTGGGAATCAACTGGGCAGGGCTTCAGGATGACCTGGAACTGATAATAGTGCTGCATGCGATTGGGGTTCTCGCCATAACGGCCGTCTGCCGGACGACGGCACGGCTGCGGATAGCAGGTGCGCCAGGCGTTGGGGCCAAGACTACGAAGAGTAGTGGCAGTGTGGAACGTACCAGCACCGACCTCCGAGTCATACGGCTGCATGACGGTGCAACCCTTATCAGCCCAATAGTGCTCGAGGGCAAGAATCATGTCTTGGAACGTGAGGGCGTTGTCTTTCATGCCTCTCCTACCTTCCTTGATAAACGGGGCTTTCGCCCGATACGTGCCACAACTGCTAGATGGTACCAACATGCTCTGGAGGCCAAAAGACGAAGACGGCCTTTGACGTAACGTTGGAAACAGGAATCGCTCCAAAGTAACGCGAATCCTGCGAGTTGGTTCGATTATCGCCCATAACCCAAATATGACCCGCGGGCACCGTATAGGGATACGTGATGGCGCTAGAAAGCAAGGAAGAAAATCCAGGCAAAGGATAGCTAGGCTTTCCGTCCGTATAATCCTCAGAAAGCTCGATGCCATCAACGTAGACCTTCCCGTCTACGAGGTTGACGGTCTGCCCCTCCGTGGCGATGACGCGCTTGATAAGCGTGAGAGAAGGGTCATCAGGATCCTTAAAAGTGACGATATCGCCAGCCTGAGGCGAAGAGCTGCGATAGGTGAGCTTCTCCCCCACCAGACGGTCTCCGACCATAAGAGTGTCCGTCATGGAGGCGGAGGGGATGATGAAGGGCTCCGCCACGTACGCTCGAACCAGCAGGGCGACAACGAGAGCAAGGCCCGCAAAGGCCACGAGCTCGATGAAGTCCCTAGCTGCGTTGCTATTTCCGTGAGCTGCGCGTGGCATCTACTCGGCTTCCCCTTCTGGCTCGACTTGCAACATAATCCCACGCGCGAACTCGCGCTCGTCATCAGTGATATTGGCCGATTCAAGAAGATCGGGCCTCAACATCGCCGTACGCTCGAGTGCATTCCTGCGCCTCCATGCGTTCACGCGCGCGTGGTCACCGGAGAGAAGCACTTCGGGCACAGTCATACCATCATAATCCGCGGGGCGGGTGTATTGAGCATATTCGAGAAGGCCGTCATCCGAGAAGGATTCGTCTTGCGGGCTCATCTCGTCTCCGAGGGCCCCGGGAAGAAGGCGCACAATCGCGTCCGTAACGACCATGGCGGGAAGTTCTCCGCCAGTCAAAACGTAATCACCGAGGGAGAGAGTCTCGTCGGCAAGCGAATACACGCGCTCATCCATGCCCTCATAACGCCCGCACACGAAGAGAAGACGATCCTCATGGGAGAGACGCTCGGCCTCTCGCTGCGTGAATGGAGTGCCGACAGGCGTGAAGAAGATGACCCGCGCGGGACGAGCGTCAGCAGTCTTAATGGCGTTAACGGCTTCGAATATCGGCGCGGGCTTCATGAGCATGCCCTGGCCACCGCCAAATGGCGCATCATCGACCGTACGATGGCGGTCGTGTGTCCAATCGCGAAGATCATGGGCTCGGAACTCGAAAATGCCCTTCTTTTGGGCCCGTCCCATGATCGAGGCGCCAAGGTAAGCGTCAAAGACGCCCGGAAATACGGAGAGGGTTTCGATTAGCACGCTAATTCCTCCCCTCGCCCGTATCCCAGGGCGCGAGACCGGCGGGGATAGAAACGCCAATGGGCGTATCACCCGGCTCGAAATCAACAATCATCTCTTCCACAACGGGAATGAGAGTTTCCCCGTGCTCGCCATCGACGACCCATACGTCATTCGCAGGACCGGCCATCACCTCGGTGATGCGTCCGAGCTCGCCGAGACGTTCGTCAACAACGAGACGCCCCATGAGCTGATAAGAATCATGGACGGCAAAGTCCGCGGGAAGGTCAGCCTCGGAGGCAAGAATCCACTTGCCAGCGAGCTCACGGGCGGCTCCTAGATCGTTGATACCCGATAAAGAGACAAGCTGACCTGTGGGCGAGGTCTCCACGTCGCTCACGACATGCCATCTCGAACCCTTAAGGGCCGGAGGCACGATAGCGACGCGGAGTCCCTCGTCCAAAACAGGAGGAAGGCCGCTCGCGGGAACCGCAACGACCTCCCCCTTTGTCCCGTGCGCTTTTGCGACACGGGCTATGAGCCTATATCCGGCTGCCACGATCTAGCCAAGAACCTCGACGTCGACAGACGTGCCAACACGCTGTCCAAGGGCACGAGCAATGGTTCGAATGGCCTTGATCTGACGACCGTGCCGGCCAATGACCTTGCCGGCATCATCTGCTGCGCACTCGATTTCGATGAGCGTGCCGTCCTCACGGTCGGTAACGTCAAGAGAAACCGCGTCCTCGTCATCGACGAGACCGCAAACGATGAGCTCGACAAGATCGGCGATGCGGTCGCTCGGCAGCTCCTCAGAGGCCGCCTGGGCCTCCTCGAACGGCTGAGTCTCGGCATCCATGGCTACTCGGCGTTCTCGGCCTCAGCGGCAGCAGCAGCCTCAGCGGCGGCCTCGGCGGCAGCGGCGTCCTTGGCGATCTGCTTCTTGGACTTCTTGACCTTCTTCTCAGGGGCAACGTCGCCGGCGCGAACGATGTCGATGAGGTGGGCGACGGCGCTGGAGGGCTGGGCACCCTTGGCAACCCACTCGTCGATCTTCTCAAGATCGAGGGTGATGGTCTTCGGGGTGGTCAGCGGGTTGAAGCGGCCGACCTCCTCGATGTGACGGCCGTCACGCGGCATGCGGCTATCGGCGACGACGACACGGTAGTACGGGCGCTTCTTGGCACCGAAACGGGCCAGGCGGATCTTGACTGCCAAAGGTAACTCCTCCTTACGTGCGACGCGAGCAGAGTTGGCGTGGCGTCGCAAAACCAAACAAGCGGTTTCTGATAATACGACAAAGTGCAGGAAGTTTGTAGTGGAATCATGGGTTTTAGGCAACCGGGCGCCGTCTGGCCCCCATCGAAGGCGATACGTGAGGATTGCGTGACGCTCGCCAGGCTTTCAGGAAGCTTCAGGCTCGCTTCAGCCTCATTCATAGAATGAGTCTAATTGCGAAAGGGGCCAGAATGAACATCCTTGTTGTGGAAGACGAGAGAAACCTCGCAGACGCCATCTGCCATATTCTCGAAGGCGACGGCTATCACACTGACGCCGCCTATGACGGCAGGAGCGGCCTGACCTACGCTCGAAGCGGCAACTACGACGCCGCGATTCTTGACGTCATGCTTCCTGGGCTCGATGGATTCGGGATCGTCAAGGAACTCCGCAGCGAAGGCAATTCCCTGCCCATCATGATGCTGACAGCAAGGACCTCGACCACCGATAAGGTCGACGGCCTCAATCTTGGTGCCGATGACTATATGACGAAGCCGTTCGAAACTGCGGAGTTACTCGCGCGCACGCGCGCCTTAACCCGTCGCCAGGGCGAAGTGATTATCAACGAGCTCACATTTGCTGACCTCAAACTAGACCTCAACACGCACGAACTGTCTTCAAACGAACGCCACGTTCACCTTTCTCAAAAGGAATTCGAGGTAATGCGCCTGCTCATGAGCACGCCTGGCAGAATCGTGTCAAAGCAGGATCTCCTCACGAGCGTATGGGGAACCGATGGCGAAACGAGCGAGAACTCCGTCGAAGCTTACGTGAGCTTCCTGAGAAAGAAGATCTCCCATGTAAAAAGCCCGGTTCAGATCACGACGCTCCGCATGCTTGGCTATAGACTTGAGGTCACGGAAGCCTAAAACGGAGATAGCCTCGGCGAGTGTTCGATCGTGCGTCCCTGCACTTCTTGCCAAGCGCGGGCAACTGCGCAGAACGCTCCCAACGGGAGGAATCGATAGGATAGCCCATGCCCATGCTAAAGCGGCTTCGCATACGTCTCGTCGCTATCATTGTTGGCCTCGTGGGGGCGGTATTCCTATGCATGGTAGCCCTCACGTATATGAGCTCGGAAGCCTCCCTGAATACGCTTGTGGATCATTCGCTCGCGGGCGCCCTGCAAGAGCGCACCGGTTTTGATGCCGGAGCTGGATCCAATGAGCCGATGGGCATGGACCGACTTCCCGTCATCTGGGTTGACATAGCATCGGGCGGCCTCGTTCTGGGAACCAATCAGGAGCAGGTGTCGATTGACGCGGACCTACTCAGGGAAACTGTCGCCAACGCTTTGGAATCTGGCCAAACATCCGGCAAGGACAAAACCAACCACATAAGCTGGCGAATGAACTCCTCCAAATTCGGATGGAGAATCGCCATCGCAGACACCTCGAGCGTTGACGCGGAGATTTCGAGCCAGCTCGTAAGGTCTCTCGAGCTAGGGGCTGGAGGCATCGTCGCAATCGTTCTCATAGCCTTACTCCTTTCGCGCTGGGCACTTAAACCCGTAGAGCGCGCCTGGGAGCAGCAGAGACAATTCGTCGCGGACGCATCCCACGAGCTCAAAACGCCGCTGGCGGTTATCCTGGCGAACACCCAAATCCTCAAGAGCGACGAGTCAAAAATCCCAGAAGAGTCTCGGCGCTGGATAGAGGGGGCGTCAGACGAGGCGGAACGCATGCGCGGCCTCGTGGAAGAGCTTCTCGAACTCGCAAGAACCGAAAACGGCACAAGCAATGCAAGGGCGAATGCCCCCGTCGACCTAAGTTCGCTTGTCGAGGGGGATGCCCTGCAATTCGATGCCGTCGCCTACGAACGCGGCTGCGAAATCGAAACGAATGTCGTCGACGGCATTTCGGTCCTGGGAGACCAAGATCAACTCGACCGCCTGCTAAAGACGCTCATCGACAACGCTTGCAAATATGCGGCACGCGGCACCCGGATCAAAGTAACGCTTGAAAAGAACGGCTCGCATGCCCTCTTTATCGCGACGAACGAAGGCGAGCCCATTCCCGAAGAAGACCTGCCCCGCGTATTCGACCGCTTCTGGCGATCAGACAAAGCCCGCGCGAGGTCAACGGGAGGGTATGGCCTTGGCCTGGCAATCGCGAAGGGCATTGCGGAGTCACATGGTGGCAAAATATGGGCGACGAGCGACGACGTACAAGGCACGAGCTTCTATGTGAAGCTGCCGATTAACGAAAGGGCCTGATATGGAGCCTGCCGCAAAAGCCCTCTCAGTCCCCTGGAACGGCCCCGCGATTGGCCTCCTCGACCTTGACGCCTTCTTTGCGAGTGTGGAACAGCTTGACCATCCCGAATGGCGGGGCAAGCCCGTCATCGTAGGCGGCGACGCCGATCGCCGTGGGGTGGTTTCGACGGCCTCATACGAGGCAAGGCAATATGGCGTTCATTCTGCCATGCCCGCGGCGACAGCACGGCGCCTCTGCCCAAACGCCATTTGGACGCACGGAAGTTTCTCGCGATATCGCGAGGTCAGCAATCTCGTCATGGATATCCTCGTGGACGAGACTCCGTTGGTGGAGCAAGTCTCGATCGACGAGGCGTTCTTCGACATAACGCCAGGACGCTATTCCAAGGAAAGCCCCATCGACATCTGTAGGCGCATTCAGAAGCGCGTGGCCTCCCTTGGAGTCACGTGCTCCATAGGCATAGGTGTCTGCAAGACCGTGGCAAAAATAGCCTCGGAAATGGAGAAGCCCCGGGGACTCACCGTTGTGCTTCCAGGTACGGAGGCGGGATTCCTCGCTCCCCTACCCGTGCGTTCAATGAGCGGAATTGGCCCATCGGGCGAGGCGAAGCTCATCCGCATGGGAATCAAGACACTTGGCCAGCTCGCCGTCGCAGACCCCTCTCTGCTCGAACGGGAGCTCGGATCTCTGGGAGTAACGCTCCGCGAGCGTGCCGCGGGAGCCGAACGCTCCCGAGTTGGCGAACGCGCTGTTGAAGAAGACCCCAAGTCCATCTCGAACGAAAGGACCTTCGCAGCAGACCTGACGAGGGAGGATGAGATCCTTCCCTCACTCGACGCACTTTGCGCAATGGTGGCAAGGAGGCTGAGAAGAAAGGGCCTCGCGGGCTCAACCCTCACGGTTAAGATCAAGAATACTGCCCTAAGCTCGCGCTCCGCCCAGTCGAAGCTATCGGAGCCGACGGATGACGAAAGCGCAATGTCTCCCGTCGCACGAGAACTGCTAGAGCAGCTCTGGAGCGAAGGCGACCCCGTTCGCCTCCTGGGGGTGGGCATGTCCAACTTCATGGAACAGGGCCCCCGACAGCTTGACCTGTTCGAGGACCCTGAGGTTGAGCGCCGCAAGTCTGCGATGCGGAAGCTCCACGAGGCAACGGACGCTCTCAAAGAGCGATTTGGCGACGAAGCGGTGGCCTTTGGAAGAGAAATGAAACTCAAAGGAGCCACAACGAACACGCAGCCCCAGCACAAAGAGGTTGACTAGTCCTCCAAGGCGAGTTCAAAGCGCGGCGCATCTCCCCAAAGATGCTCGATACGGTAATAGTCCCTTGCCTCGGGAGAGAAGACGTGCACGATAACCGTGCCGTAGTCCATAAGAATCCAGCGGCCATCGGCCCTTCCCTCGATTGAGATGGGACTAAGGCCAAAGGCGGCGCGAATGCGCTCCTCGACCTCGTCGACTACGGAGTCCGCAAGACGGGCGTTTGCACCGGTGCAGATGACGACGGCATCGCATACGTCAGAGATGCCGACAAGATCGATGGCAACGATGTCATCGGCCTTCTTCGCGTCGGCGGCGGAAACTGCGACAGTAACGAGGTCGTGTGAATCAAAGTCAGTCGACATGAATCTCCTTTAGTTGGCTGCGCGCGAAAGCACGAGCTCGTTGTAGATGTTGAGAGTTCCAGGATAGAGGTAGCGCCTCGTGTCTATGACGTAGGAGACTCCGTCTGCGAAGCTCTCCCAGAAAAGATCAGGAAGGGATGTCGAACCCGCATGACTTCGCTGCGAGGCTATCGCGGGGGCGTTCTTGCGGAACGGCTCTATGCCATCAGCGACGAAAATGAGCATGTCGAGGGGGCTCATATGCGAGTCTCCAAGCGTATGACGCTCGATTGCCTGCAAAACCTCACTCGTGAGTTCAGGGAAGATGCCGGGAAGCTCTCGAGCGGCGACCATTCCGTGCAGAACCGGTTCGACAAGCGAATAGTCAACGCCAAGGTCAATTCCGAGGGCAGAGGCCCTATCCAAGAGCTCATTCTTCGGAAGTCCCTTAGACCAGTCATGGAGAATGCCGGCCACTCTGGCCGAATACGGGTCGATGCCATAGGCGATAGCGAGCCGTTCGGCGACAAGACCTACCGAGAGAGAATGCGAGAAGCGCTTGGGCTTCTTTTCGAGTTGCTTCGCAAGCGCCGCCTCGTAGCTGTCGATGGCGACGACCTCGGCATCACTGTACGCCGGAAGCTTCTTTGGGAGCCAGGAAACGTCCAGACCTTTCCATAGCTTGCAGTCGTTCTTCTTGCTCATGCGCCCTCCGTGCTCATGCCACCCATGAGACCCAAGGCATCAGGTGCCACGTATGGTGCTCGCGCCGCGTCATACAGGTGGCGCTTTTCGATATAGCCGACGACGGAATCACTCGTCAGGTAGCGAAGCGACTGGCCCGCCGCAACTCGAGCGCGAAGATCGCTCGAAGAAATCGCAAGCGCTGGAACCTCAAGATAATGCACCAGGAAGCGGATCCCGGATTTCGCGAGGCTCGCCCTCGCGTGCTCGAGATCATAACCAGGGCGAGTAGCGCCGACCAAATGCGCAAGGGACGCGATGCGATCGGCATCATGCCAGCTCAGGATGTCACTGATGGCATCCGCGCCCGTGATGAAATAGATCTCCACGTTATTGGGATAGTGATTCCTCAATAGCTCCAGAGTATCTACGGTGTAGGTAATGCCGGGCCTATCAACCTCAAGTCTGCTCACGAGAAAGCGAGGATTATCCGCAGTTGCAAGCAGCGTCATGGCGTGACGATCCTCCGCGCTCGAAACATGCCTGTCTTGCTTAAACGCAGGACTTCCGGCTGGCACGAACACGACGAGGTCGAGGTTGAGGTCATGGGCCGCCTGCTCGGCGGCGACAAGGTGCCCATTGTGGATGGGATCGAACGTACCGCCCATAACGCCAAGGCGATACGTGCGCGAGGAATCCCTCCCCAGCGCAGGAAGATCCGAGACAAGCTTGGCGGCAACATCACCAGGAAGAGCTTCCTTGCCTGCAGACATTAGGCACGCACCTGGCCATCGCCACGAAGTAGGCACTTGGTCGTCGTAAGGGCAAACGCTCCCATGGGGCCACGGGCATGCAGCTTTTGGGTCGAAATGCCAATCTCAGCGCCGAGGCCAAACATGCCACCGTCAGTGAAGCGCGTGCTGGCATTTACATAGACCGCAGCGGCATCAACGCGCGCGAGGAATGCCTCCGCCGCAGTAACGTCACGAGCCACGATGCACTCAGAGTGCTGAGTACCAAATCGATTGATGTGCTCGATTGCTGCGTCGAGATCGGGAACGACGTGAACGGCAAGATCGAGCGAATCGTACTCACGCGCCCAATCATCCTCTGTGGCCGCAACGTACTCAGAGCTCTCACTAAGGCCATTCTCGACGCACGCGGCCAGAGCGGCCTCGTCACCATGAACCATGACGCCCCAATTGCGACAAGCACTCACGAGGCGCGGCAGGAACTCGCCCGCAACGTCCTCGTCGACAAGCACCGTCTCGATTGCATTGCAGACACCAGGCCTCTGGGTCTTTGCGTTTTCAATAATAGAAATCGCCATGTCAAGATCGGCGGAAGTGTGGACGTAGACGTGGCAATTGCCCTCGCCCGTCTGGATCACCGGGACGGTCGCCCGCTCAACGCAAGTGCGAATGAGTGAGTGACCGCCGCGCGGAATGAGGACGTCAACGAGCCCATTGGCATGCATAAGTTCACGCGTCTCGGCTCGATCCGAAGAGTCGATGATGCACGCACAGTCTCGAGGAAGTCCGGCGGACGCAATGCCATCGCGACAGGCCTGGGCAATAGCCTCGCAGGAATCATGAGCCGCGGAACCGCCACGGAGGACCACGGCATTGCCAGAACGCAGCGCAAGACAGATGGCGTCGGCAGTGACGTTGGGCCTAGCCTCGTACACCATAGCGACGACGCCGAGGGGCACGCGAACCTGAGTGAGGCGAATGCCGGAGGCAAGCGTCCTGCCGCCAACAACCTCGCCGATAGGGTCAGCTTGGGAGGCAACTTCTCGCATGCCGGCAACAATGCCGTCGAGGCGAGCGTCATCAAGCATCAGGCGATCAAGCAGAGGGCCCGGCATGCCGGCTTTGCTACCACGTTCCATATCGCGGCCGTTGGCCTCGAGAATGGCGGACCTAGACTCGCTCACGGCATTTGCTGCTGCAAGAATCGCCTTGCTGCGCAGTGAGGCGCTTGCCTGGGCAAGCACGACGGAAGCGTCATGTGCGGCGCGGGCCTTATCGATTGCCTCGGACATATCGTTCCCTTCAGTCGTACGCGCGTGAAATCGAGATTAGAAGACGAGGAGCTCGTCCCTGTGGATGACGGGACAGTCGTCACGGTCGGGCCAAAAGCGCTTTATGACCTCAAGCCTGAGGCCGTGAATACGCCAAATGTCATCCGAGGAGTAACGCGTGATGCCACGAGCGATGAGCTGACCCTTGGAATCGAGCACGTTGACGGTGTCTCCAGCGTCAAAGGTTCCATCGACCCCGGTAACGCCCACGGGAAGAAGCGAGGCGCCATCCCTCTCGAGCGCATACACAGCACCATCATCGACCGTAATAGAGCCACGAGAAAGGCCCGCAAGGCCAATCCAGAGCTTACGTGCCTGCTCATGGCCCATGCTGGCCGGGCCCTCGAACCGAGTGTGGCGACCAGTCCCGGCGACAGCGGAAAGGAGCGCGCCCTCTTCCCTGCCCTTGCAGATAACCATGGGAATGCCGGCGGCTATCATCGCGCGGCCGGCTCGAATCTTAGTGGCCATGCCGCCGGTCCCGTAGCTCGAGCCAGCGCCGCCCGCCATCGCAACGATCTTCGAGCTGACACGCTCGACGCGATCGATGAGCTTGGCGTCAGGATGCGTGTCGGGGTTAGCGGTGTACAGGCCATCGATATCCGAAAGGATGACGTAAAGGTCCGCGTCGATAAGCGACGCGACGATGGCGCCAAGCATGTCGTTGTCACCAAAGGAGAACTCGCGAACGCTGACGGTATCATTCTCGTTCACGATGGGAATGACGCCCAGGTCAAGGAGACGCTCGAAGGTGTTCCTCGCATTGAGATAACCCGTCCTATCCACCACGTCACCGCGGGTGAGAAGGACCTGCGCACACTTGATTCCGTCCTCGGCAAGAACCTCGGCATAGCGCTCGATGAGCTTCGTCTGGCCCGCGGCGGCACAGGCCTGAAGGGTCGGGATGTCTCCAGGACGCTCGGTAAAGCCAAGGAGGGAGCGCCCGACGGCGGCGGCGCCGCTCGAGACGAGAACGACTTGGTTACCCGCCCTGCGAAGCTCCCCCATCTGAGAGCAGAGGGAACGCACGAAGGCGAGATCAAGCTCGTTATCCGAGCCCATAAGGGTCGACGAGCCAACCTTAAATACGATCAGGGACAAGGACTACTCCTCCTCAGCAGCATCGGAAGAGGGCGCACCAACAAACGAAGTCTCATCGGAATCGTCCTCGACAGACGAAGCGCCATCGAACGATGTGTCAGCGTCAAGCTCGCCGAGGCCTTCGCAGCCAGCAGAAAGCTCGCCGACCGTCAGCACGTCATCGTCCCAGTCGCCGTCGAACACAAGCTGAGGTTCATCCTCGCGAAGCTCGGCATACGCATCAACATCATCCTGCGAGTAATCAAGGTCATAGCCGAGGATTCGAACGGTGTCGCCAGACTTGACGCCCGCCTTCGCGAGCATGTCATCGAGGCCCATGCGATCGAAGCGATGCTGGAGGTAGGCAATGGCCTCCTCGTTGTCCCAGTCGGTCTTGATGACCATGCGCTCGACGGCGGTGCCGCGAACTCGCCAGACGCCGCCACCGAGGTTCTCCACCTTGATGGCATTCTCGCGGCGAGTTCTCTTCTCGCTGAAGACCTCGTCACGGACCGGACCCTGCTCTACCTCGCGGTCGGCACGAAGACCAGAAACGAGGTCAGCGACAGTGCTTTCAAGCGCATCGATGCCCGCGCCCGTCACGGCGGAGACGGCAAAGAAAGGGTGACCGTCCGCCGCGACGCGACCGCGTAGCGCAGCGAGGGCCTCACTCGTTCCAGGCATATCGCACTTGTTAGCGACGACGACCTGGGGCCGCTCGGCAAGCTCGGGTGCATAGGCTGCGAGCTCGCGATTGATGACCTCATAGTCCTCTACGGCGTCACGGCCCTCATAGCCGCCCGTAAGGTCGACGACATGCATGATCAATGCTGTGCGCTCGATGTGCCTGAGGAACTCATGCCCAAGGCCCTTGCCTTCGCTGGCGCCCTCAATAAGGCCAGGAACGTCTGCGACGACAAAGGAACCGGCCTCGCCGGCCTTAACGACACCAAGGTTGGGGATAAGCGTCGTGAACGGATAGTCCGCCACCTTGGGACGAGCCGCGCTCATGCGAGCAATGAGGGAGGACTTGCCCACGCTTGGCATGCCGACAAGCGCGGCATCAGCCATAAGCTTCATCTCGAGCTCGATCCAGTGCTCGAAGGCTGGCTCGCCCTTCTCAGCGAATGCGGGAGCCCTGCGCACGGACGTCACAAAGTGGATGTTGCCCTTACCGCCAGTGCCGCCAGGGCCAACAACGGTGCGCTCGCCAGGACGAGTGAGGTCCGCGATCTCATACAGGGGCTCCATGGTCTCAGGATCAAGCTCGCGCACAACGGTGCCACAGGGAACCTTGAGAATCAGGTCCTCACCATCCTTGCCGTGACGCCTGGCTCCCTGGCCATGGGTGCCGCGCTCCGCACGGAAATGGTGCTTGAAGCGATAGTCGATAAGAGAGGAAAGCTGAGGATCGCACTCGAGAATGACATCCCCGCCGCGACCGCCGTCTCCCCCATCAGGACCGCCCTTGGGAACGAACGCCTCACGACGGAATGACATGCAGCCGGCTCCGCCGTCGCCACCCTTTACGTTAATGCGTGAAATGTCGGTGAACTGGGACATGCGATCCCTTCCAAACTGGAATTGAAGCTTACGAAAAAGGACCCCCGGCGATAGAGGCCGAGGGTCCTTTGCTGCCCAAACTGGGTCGAGGAAGCCCTTAAGCCTCCTGAGCCGGACGCACGTGCACGCGGTGCTTGGCGCCCTTCACAAACTCGACGGTGCCGTCGGTGAGGGCGAACAGGGTGTCGTCCTTGCCGCGACCGACATTCTCGCCCGGCGTGATGTGCGTACCGCGCTGACGAACGATAATCTGACCGGTCTTGATGGACTGGCCGCCGAAGACCTTGGTGCCAAGGCGCTGAGCCGCAGAATCGCGACCGTTACGGGAGCTAGCCTGACCCTTCTTGTGTGCCATTGATGGTACCTGCCTATCTAGTCGAAACTAAGGGAACGCGCGTTACTCGGCGGCGTCCTCGGTCGTGGCGGCCTTCTTGGCCGTCGAGGTGATGCGGGGCATGCTGCAGACCTCAAGACGAGTGAGGTTCTGACGGTGACCCTTCTTGACAGAGTGGCGCTTGCGCTTCTGGAACTTGAAGACGAGCTGCTTGGCGCCCTTGTGCTGGTCGACAACCTTGCAGGTAACCTTCTTCTTGGCAAGCTTGGCGGAGTCGACGAGGACCGTCTTACCGTCATTGAGCATCAGAACGTCGAGCTTGACCTCGTCGCCAGGCTGCGCATCAAGCTTCTCGACGTCGAAGACGTCGCCCTTGGCAACCTTATACTGCTTGCCACCAGTCGTGATGATTGCGTACATGTGAGAGCCCTTCATTGCTGTGGTGAGTGCAACAGTTGGAAATAATACGCTAGGAAATAGGTACCGTCAACGACAAAAATGCGGTTGTTGACGGGCTTTCCACGCTTTCTCCGCCTCATATCTAACGATAAGCGCCCGTCCGACGGCGGCGGTGCCTCCAAAGGCGACGGTGGGACGAACGAGAAAGCCCAAACCGGGAAGATTCTTACTCAAATAACGAGCTATACCTCGACAAGCGAAAGCGCTCGCCACGACGAATGCAATGTCTGCGACCCGCCCGGAACTGACGCCGCAGCCGTGAGCGCTGGCAACGTCTAGCGCCATAAGAGCCTGGTTGGCGGTGAGCAGCGGCATTTCTGCGCCGCCACTCAAGGGCAGAATCGAAATAGCCGCATTTTGGGCGCAGCGCCTCGAAACGCAAGCGAGCGAGACGGCATGACGGACAAACGGGAAGTTAGTCGCGAGGGCGATGTCCGCGTGACACGCTTCCGCCATCCAGGTCGCCAGTTTCTCGAGCATAGCATCGGGCGACGTGGCAGCGATGAGAGCGGCGCCTGAAACCTCATGGGGTTCGGGTGCCTCGACGCTTGTCTCGACGACTATGGCGCACGGCACCGCCATCGAGGTGAACGCCCTTGAGACCTCCGCGGCAATCCCGGAAGTACCAGAGACAACAATGGCGAGGTCACAATCCGGGTTAACACGAACAGGGGCACCGGGACGCACCACCTCGACGTGAACGAGCCCAGTCGCAGTCTGGGGCATAAGGGCGTCGCGCAGCGAGCATACGAGTTCGGACGGAGCCCCCTCCTCCAGCTCGATGGACACGCGAACACAAGACCGACGAGAATTCTCGGCGGCACGGGCGCCATCAACAACCTGCCTAACGGCGCCAAATGGAATGTCTGAGACCTTTGCCAAAAGACGCCCTCCTTAGGCCGACTTCGTACGGTGCAGGTAGACGGACTGCACGATGCCCACCGAAGCAACCTGAATAACCATAGAAGTGGATCCATAGCTAACGAATGGCAGCGGGATACCGGTGATTGGCATGATGCCAATGCACATGCCAACGTTCTGAAGCAACTGATAGCTCCACATGGCAATGACCCCGGTAAGCACTAGCTTCGCAAACGGGGCATCGACGCGCATCGCAAGGGCAAGGGCCGAATAGATGAGCCAGGCATAGAGGGCGAGGAGCGCAACTGCGCCGACAAATCCGAACTCCTCAGCAAGACGGGCGAAGATAAAGTCAGTATGGTTCTCCGGAAGAAAGCCACCAGCAGATTGAGTAGCCGCTCCAACGCCCTTACCAAAGAGCCCACCGGATCCAACGGCGATTTTTGCCTGCTGAAGGTTGTAGCCCGCGCTCGTGGACTCCAGGCTCGAGTCAGCAAAGACGAGTAGGCGGTTGAGCTGGTACTGCTTGAGCGGGAATTGGAAGTTGATAGAGCAGAACACGATGAGCGTGCACGCCGCGACGAACATCGCGAGCGTGACGAGAACCCATTCCCGCTTCGCTCCGGCACAGATGATGATCGCAGCCCCCGTCACGACGATGATGAGGCCCGTTCCAAGGTCAGGCTGCGCCATAATCGCGGCAAAGGGAACAAGCAGCGTGCCGCAAAGCTTCACGTAATCTCGAAGCTCCTTGATGCGCCCGTTATACTGCGCGGCAAGAGATGCCATGAGGAAGATGGTGACGAGCTTGCCAATTTCTGACGGCTGGAAGCGCAAGGGACCCAACTTAACCCATCCGGTCATGCCGTTAGCAGCGCTCGCTAGTCCGGGGATACGCGGGGACAGCATGAGGACGACGTCAATCACAAGAAGCCACGTGCTCATATTTGCCAAGGCTCGATAGTCGTAGCGCCACACGAATGCAGCCGCGACAAGACCAAGTACGGCTCCAACAGCCTGTCTCGGCAGAGAGGCGTAAGCATTGGATAGGGACGCACTCCAAACGACCACGAGCCCGTAGGCAATGAGCAGAAGTGCGGGAATTAGGTTAGCCCAATAGACCTCGGAGAGAATGCCGCCCTTGCCTGGCATGCGCGCGTGCGCAGCCCCCGGCTTTTTGCCGGCGTCACCTCCAAATAGAGACGAGACGATAGAGCCAAAGCCAACGCCACCAGCAGAATTCTGAGCCATCTTTCCCTCCTCTACCTAGTTCCGTCGCTGACTTCTGTCGTATTAGTATCGGGCTCTCCAAAGAGCTGGCCGAGTATGTCTCGGCAGACGTACATCGCGGAGACCGAACCGTAGCCGCCGTTGTCGATGACGGCGGAGACAGCGTACTTCGGGTTATCCGCGGGGGCGTAACAGCAGAACCAGCCCGTAGGCTCCTCGTTGCCATGCTCACCCGTGCCGGTCTTGCCCGCAACGCGGGTGGTCATATTGGTGAAGTGGGCCGTCATCGACTCGCTCTCCTCGTAAATGACGCCCTCGAGACCCGAGTGCACGAGGTCGAAGCTCGCCTGCGGCTCGCTGGGCTCGAGGTGGACCTTGGGCGTGTAGTCGCGCGCTGAAGAGGTGTCGCCGCGGCCGAGAACGCTCTTGAGGACATGCGGGGTCCAGATGGTGCCGCCGTTGGCGATGCCCATGTAGGCACAGCACATCTGGAGAGGCGTGACGAGGATGTCACCCTGGCCGATGGCGATGTTCGTGTAGTCGCCGCCGTTCCACTTTCGATCCGCGTCGGACCAGCTCGTGAAGTAGTTCCACTTCCACTCCGCGTCGGGTACGCGCCCGGATGCCTCACTGGGAAGGTCGATTCCCGTCTGCGAGCCGAGACCCCACTTGCGGAAGGTCTCCTGCATTCCGTCCTGCTTGCCCTCGTCAAGGTTGTAGAAGGCCTTCGCGATCTCGTAAAAGACGACGTCGCAGGAGTAAGTGATGCCATTCCTCAAGTCGATCGCCCCATGGCCGTCGTGGTCCCAGCACCACTTGCCACTAGCCTCGCCGAAGCCCGTCCACCAGCCACTGCAGACGTAGCTCGAGCCGGTGTTTGCGACACCGTAGTCAAGAGCGGCGAACGTCGTGAGCGGCTTGATGGTGGAGGCGGCGACGAACTGACCAGCAACCGCGCGGTTCATGAGGGGATTCGCCGCTTCGTCGGCAGAGAGCGCGTCCCAGTCGTCCTGGGAGATACCGCCCACGAACAGCTCGGGCTTGAAAGTGGGAGCACTTGCCATGGCGATAACCTCGCCGTTGGTAACGTCGACCACGCAGGCGGCTCCGGACTTGCAGCTCTCGATACCCCCATCGCGCTGCTTTTTGATAATCCTGGCGAGCGATTCCTCGGCCATGCGCTGCACGTCGACGTCGATGGTCAGCATGATGTCGCTACCCGCCTCCGCCGGGACGGAGGTGGAGTAGTCGGTCACGTTGCCGTGAACATCAACGTAGACTGTCTGCTCGCCGCGGACTCCCTGGAGCACCTCCTCGTACTGGTACTCGACGCCAGCCTGGCCGGTGGTGTCGCCGGACTCGTACGTGATACCAGCATTCGAGGTCTTGGAGGCGTTGATCTGGTCCTCCGTCACGGTGCCGGTATACCCAAGTAGGTGACAACAAACCTCGCCCTGCGGATAAGAGCGCTGAGTGCGCTGCTCAACGGTAACGTTAGGGAAAACGTCCGCATGCTCCTGGATATAAGCAACGGTAGTACGAGGAACGTCGATGCATATGGTTCGCGCGCTCTGAGCGCTCTGCGAAGAGTCCGTAGCCCTTCGCTTGGCTGCCATCGAGGGCATGCCGAGGACGGCTGCGAGCAGGTTGAGCTCGATGGCGTCGTCCGCGACCTCGGCATGGGCACAGACGGTGAGGCTCGGACGATTGGTAACGAGCTCGACGCCGTTGCGATCTAGGATGCGCCCGCGGGGCGCGAACGAGGTGACCGTGCGCGTGCGGTTCGACTCCGCCTGACGCGAGTAGTCGTCGGACCCGACAATCTGCATGGACCATAGACGCGCGAGCAGAGCGCCGATAACGCCCCCAGAGAAGATGCCCAGGCCAATGAGACGGCGCTTGAACATCTTATCGGGGCTGGCGTCATTACCGCCGGCCGCACGCGGCGCCTGGCCACCGATGTCAAACTTAAGGGAGGAGGAACCGGAGTGCAGGAGCAAGACGAGCACGACCGCTACGGCAGCGGCAATGATGACTATGAAAATGAGAGCAAAAGTAGCCGAGGTCATCGTCTACAGACCCTTCGTGGAAAATCGCGCGCCGCGACGAGAGCTCTTGCCCTTACCGAAGCCAGAGGCGGGAGCACTCGAGCGAGACAGGATGACCGCGACGATAAAGAAGGCGAGCACGTCGAGAACGGACCCAGGCAGCGCGCGAAAGAAAAGTGCGTCGACGAGAGAGCTCGACTGACCAACAATGAGAATGATGATGCCATAAACGACATTCACGAGCAGCGTCACGGGAATGAACAACGTGATTGACGCGACCAGGTCATCGGCAACGCGGCTACGACCCATAGCCGCAAGACCAAACCCCACGATGGTAAGAATGAGGGCCATGAGCCCAATGGGACCCGATCCTGCGAGGTCATAGAAGGCACCAGAAGCAAAGCCGACCACGGGGGCCATCTTGACGCTACCCCCAAGGCACACGCAAGCAACGAGAACGAGGGCGAGATTGGCGCGACCCCCGAGGAGGGCAACGTTGGGTACGAAGCCTATCTGGAGAATAGCGAGGACGATGGCAAGGATGATGGCTAGACGCTTGTTCTTACCAGAATCGTTGACGATCATGCTTACCCCCTATTCCCCACTCGAATCGCCGTCAGTGCTAGAACCGTCATCACTATTTGCGGAAGAACTTGTTGTGGCAGACGCCGTGGTGGCGGAAGTAGAGGCAACCGCCTTATCCTGGTCGTTAGCCGACGCCGTATCCTCCGCACTCGCCTGCTGGTCATCGTTAATCGAGGTAATGACGAGGACCTCTTCTAGGCTTGAAACAGTACACAGGGGGTCGACAGAAATATCGTAATAGAGAGCGCCAGAAGACTTGGTTACGTTTGTAACCGTGCCAACGGGCAGACCACGAGGATAAACGCCACCCAGGCCACTTGTGATGATCGTGTCTCCAGTGGCCACCTGCTGATCGGAGCGAACAAGCGTCAGACGAAGGGTCCCATCCGCCGACCCGACAAGCTGACCTTGCGCGCGGCTCGACTGAACCATGCAGGAAACCCCAGAGGATTCATCGGTGATAAGGCGGACAACCGCCGTCGAAGGGCCGCATTCGCTGACCTGGCCAATCACACCCGTAGAGCTTGTAACGGGCATGCCGACGGCGATGCCAGAGGTCGACCCCTTGTCTATGGTGATGGTTGAAGTCCACGAGTCGCTCGACTGGGCAATGACGCGAGCCGCGGTGGATGTCAGGCTGTACTCGTTCCTAAGCTGGAGAAGCTCCGTCAGGGTGTTCGCCTGCTGCTCATACTCTGACAGCTTGGCCACCTGGGCCTTGAGCTGCTCATTCTCGTCCCGTAGCTCCGAAAGTGTCTCGGAGTCTGCAGTAAGATTGCCAACGACGTTGCCGATACCGGAGACGGGAGAGGCGGCGAATGAGCCCACAACGCGCACGGGCGAAGCCACGGCCTGGAAAACGCCACGAATCCCATGAAGCACACCGCTATCACCCTCGCGCGCTCCGACGACAAACATGAGGAGCGACACGACGGTAAGGACAACAAGCGAGCGCGGGACCCCCGAGGAGGACCCGCGCCCAAGAGATGAGCTGGGGGCAGAAAAGCGCTGAGCCATCGGCAATTCCCTACTTACCAGAGCTCTGCACGAAACCGCCGGACAGAGCATTGGCCTCAAGGACCTTCGCGCAACCAAGAACGACATTCTCGAGGGCAGTGGGGCTCACGTTAACGGGAACACCAGTCTCCTCGCGAAGGCGCTGATCAAGACCGCGGAGCATGCCACCGCCACCGGTAAGCATAATTCCGTAGTACATAAGATCGCTCGCGAGATCAGGCGGAGTAACGTCAAGAGCATCCTTGACAGCCTTCGTGACCTGGTCAAGAGGGGCATCAAGCGCCCGACGAATCTCCTCGGACTCAATACGAACGGTCTTAGGCAGACCGCTCATGACGTCACGACCGTTAACCTCAACATCGAGCTCTTCCTTAAGAGGCGCCGCGGAACCGACCTTGATCTTAATATCCTCAGCCGTGCGCTCACCAATGGAAAGGTTGTAGGCATCACGAACATGCTCGAGAATGACCTGGTCGAACTCGTCGCCTGCAGTGCGAATCGACTGCGAGACGACAATGCCGCCCATAGCGATGACGGCAACCTCTGTCGTTCCACCACCGATATCGACGACCATGGTGCCCGTCGGGTCCTCGATGGGCAGGTTGGACCCAATGGCGGCGGCCATCGGCTCCTCGATGAGGAACGCCTGACGAGCGCCCGCCTGAATAGTGGCCTCAAAAACGGCACGCTTCTCAACGGATGTAACACCGGAGGGAACGCAGACGACAACGCGGGGACGAGGACTCCAGGGGTAACGACGCGTTGACGCCTTCTCGATGAAGTATCGAAGCATTACCTCGGTGACATCGAAGTCGGAAATAACGCCGTCCTTGAGCGGTCGAATGGCCGTGATGGAGCCGGGCGTCCTGCCGACCATACGCTTAGCGTCGGCACCGACGGCAAGGACGCGTTCTTCGCTCTGGTCAATGGCGACCACGGAAGGCTCATTGATGACAATGCCCTCTCCACGCACGGAGACAAGCGTGTTTGCCGTGCCGAGGTCAATAGCAAGATCGCCACCGTACTCGCCAAATATGGAGTCAAAAAACGACATGGCACCAATTCCTAACTTGGCGGCAGCTTCGCCGCTCGGACTATTGCTACAAGAATACCCAGAAGCTTACTGGGCAGACACCTCAGTGGTCTCCGCGCCGGATTCCGTCGAGGCCTCCGGAGACGCAGCGGCGACAGTGGAGGCGCTTGAGTCGTCAGGAGCCACCTCTCCGTCACTAACGGTGGTCGCAAGCGAACCGCTCGAAGCGTCAGGGCTGGATCCCTGAGAAGCAAAGGTGAGCTCAACGCTCGTTACCTTCCAGCCCAAGCCATCGCGCGCGAGAGAGACGGAATAAGACTGGTTACCGCTCGAGGCGAGGCTGGCGTTAACGAGGACCGTGCTCTGGGCCATAGAGCGATCGACACCGGAAACGCTGCAAGTAGCACCACGGGGCATGATGGACTCGATGTCCTTACGAGCATCATCGGAGATAGAGCTCGAAAGATAGGGAGCGATATCGCTGCCAGAAGCGCCGGCGCTAAACATGTCAGAAACTACGGCCTCCTGGGTGGGCCAGCCGTAGCCCTTATAGTAGGCAAAGCCACCAACGCCACCAAGAATGGCGAGAAGAAGGAGGATGAAAAGGACCACCTTGAGGCCGCGGTGATTGTGCTTGCGACGCATCTTGCGATCGTCGCGATCGGCCTTCATGAGGTCCTCCTCCGTGACGGAGAAGAAACCCGTATCCTCAGGACTCGGAATGAACTCGCCGGAGCGGCCCATCGGATCCAGTGGATCATATGCCGCGCCCTGAGAGTAGCCCTGGTTCACGACAGCCTGGGATCCAGACTGGTCCGCGCCAACTAGGCCCTGGTTGCCATAACCGGCATTGGCGAGCATCTGATCGGTCTCGGAGGGGCCAGAACCCGCTGCGGCAGAGAGAGCCCTTTGAGCCGCAGAGAAGGCAACCTGCTGCTCCGGCGTAAGGGTGTAGTTGGGATCCGCAGCCGCATGGTTGAACGCATCCGCGGCCTCTGAGATCTTGTTGCAAGCCATGTAGGCCTGGCCGAGCTCCGCGTTGATGGCGCCCGTGCTGGCACTCGTAGAAAAATCAAGGGCCGTACGATATGCATCAATGGCATCGTTGGGTCGTGTGAGCTGCATAAAGCAGGCACCAAGCTTCACGAGAGACTGGGCCGGATCGGGATTCTGCTCGTCAATCGCGGCAGAACGCCAGGCACTCGCAGCCTCAACGACGAGGCCGCGCTTCTCGAACAGCTTACCAAGGGCAAGATACGCCTTGTACGGCGTGGGATAGCTGGGGTCAGACACCGCAGCCTGGAAGCACGCCAGGGCCGCGTCATCCTGACCGGCGGCAACAAGCGCACGACCACGGTTGCAGTTAAGAGCGCCGACATGGCCGTATGCGGCGTCAGAGAGTGCCTCCGCATACGCAGCCGCGGCCTCAGCATAACGGCCGAGCTTCATAAGGGCATTGCCACGAAGGTGGTCAGCCTCGCCAAAGGCCTCACCGGAGGACTTGGCGTTCGCAAGGGCGCTGGCAGCTCCAGCCCAATCGCCACGCTGATAAGACTCCTTGGCAATCCTGAAAGCTTCGGTATTCATAGGTCATCCGTCCCTTAGGGTTCTAGGCCTCGTGACTAATGCGAATGGACTCAATGTCGTCACCCGCACGCAGGGCGCCGATGACATCGAGGCCCTCGATGGTCTGGCCGAAAACCGTGTAGTCATTATCAAGCATGTGCTGGGCACCAAGGCAGAAATAGAACTGCGAGCCAGCGGAATCCGGGTTAGATGAGCGCGCCATCGCAAGCGCGCCGTCGTCATGGCTGTTGCGGGGATTCGTATCATACTCATGAACGATGCGATAGCCAGGGCCGCCGGTACCCGGCTGGCCATCAGGGCCACGCATACCGCGAGCGACCTCGTCAGAAGTCATGTCACGGGTGTTGGGGCAGCCGCCCTGAATGACAAACCCGGGCACATAGCGATGGAACTTGAGTCCGTCATAATAGCCGCTCATGGCAAGCTCGCAGAAGTTGGCTACGTGAACGGGAGCACCCTCGGCGTCAAGACGCACACGAATCGTGCCCTTCGAAGTGACTACGGTAGCAACCTCGTCACCAGCGCAGACATACTCGGGGGTGTAGAGGGGATCGGGCATACCGAACATGTGGCCTCCATGCATGTGGACGCGCGCCTTATGGCGCGAATTCAAACAAACTTATCTAGATGATTCTAGCAGCACGAGAGACTGTTCACACATTCGGCACGCCACATTGAGACGCGAAGCGCCCGAAGAACATTTAAGCCTCCTCGAACGCTCCTAGCGAACACTATTTTGAAGGACCCAAAAGGCCGGTTTTATCTCTGCACCGGCTTCCAAGCGTCATAGTTCTTCTTGAACAGATTGACGTATGACTCAGAGCCATCAGATTCCCTGTTCCCGACCATGGGAGCGAGAATCTTGCTCTTATCCGCAGACGGATCAGAGGAGCCTGCAGAGACTTCCCACGCGTCATAAATAGCCTCAACGCGGTTCCTAAGCCAGCTAGCCAACGTAGAGACGTTGGTCTTCTGGTCCGCATAGGTACCCGTCGTCACCACATCAATGTTAGAAATCGTCGTCGCGACGTTGCTGGCATCAAGCGAAAGCTGCTTTGCCTCCTCAAGAGCAGCGGAGCGATCCTCATATGATCCCGAGATGCCCGTAGTGTCGAGTCTCGACTCGAGGTCGTCCGCCCTGTCCGAAATATCCTTAAGGCTCTCATAGGCCGAGAGGAGCGAGTTGTATGTCAGGTCGTCGGCACTTTCGGCCGATGTCGCACCAGAAACCTTATCCTGGCCCTGCAGGGCGGATATCGTACCGGGGAAGCCTGCCTGCGAGGTGTCCGCCGGCGTCGTGGCGCGAGTGTCATTCAGGTTCGGATTCCACGGATGCGTAATGACAAGCGTAAGACCGCCAACAAGAAGCAGGCTCGCAATGGCGGCGAGAGCGAACACCTTCGTATGAGGCAGTCTCTCGCGGCCATAGGCAGACTCTGCCGAAGGATCAGGCTCCGAAGGAATGGCGCTTTCAATACGCGGCAGCGAGGACGTGCGTTCGCGCTCGAGCGCACGATCCTCGGCACGCCTATGCTCCATCTGTTCTGCGGCCGAGCTAACGCGAGACGTCTCGACCGGCATGCCGCACTTAGGACACGCGGCGGCTCCCGCGGGCACGAGCGCGCCGCAGGAGGAGCACCAGGTACCTGAAAGTTTGGGCATAACGCGAGTCATGGCAAGGTCCGCGTGACAAGCTGGGCAAACAGAGAGCCCGTCAGGTATAACGGACCCGCAAGAAGGACAAATCACGAAAGCTCCTCAAGAACATAGGGAAGAATGCCGCCGGATGCGAGGAATCTACCCTCAAGAGCGGTATCTACGCGCACGACACAAGAGAACTCAACAACCGTACCGTCTTCCTTCGTGGCTCGAACGTTGGTGGTGCGACTCGCAGGAAGACCCGACGAGAGGTCGACGGCGTCAATCTCGTACACCTCGGTGCCATCAAGCCCAAGCGAGGAAGCGCCCTCTCCCTCGGCAAACTCGAGGGGCAGCATGCCCATCTGAACAAGATTCGAGCGATGGATGCGCTCGAAACTCTCGGCTATCACCGCGCGCACGCCGAGAAGCATCGGACCCTTCGCCGCCCAATCACGGCTCGAACCAGAGCCATACATACGACCAGCGACGATGACGAGAGGCACGCCAACACGGTTGTAATCCTCGGCGGCGTCAAATACCCTCACGACCTCGTTGGAAAGCTGGTCAAGCGTAAAGGGGCCAGGACGGCCGGCAAGCTTGTTCTCAAGCTTCACGTTGGCGAAGGTTCCTCGCGCCATGCACTCATGATTGCCTCGACGGGCACCATAGGTGTTGAAATCTGCCTGCTCAACGCCTCGTTCGTTAAGATAGCGCGCGCAAGGAGAATCAGTGGCGATCGCACCCGCTGGAGAGATGTGGTCCGTGGTGACGAAATCGCCAAAGAGGGCAAGGGCGCGCGCACCACAAATGCCAAACTCCTGCTGGGACTGAGCCATCTCGAAGTAGGGCGGACAACGGACATAGGTCGACGTCTCGTCCCAATTGAACGTGTCAGTCGCAGACGCCTCGATAGAGCGCCACGTGGCATCCCCCTCCATAAGGCCCTTCATGCCGAGGGAATAAACCTCAGGAGTAAGGACCTCGGCAAGAACGGCGTCGATTTCCTCGGTAGACGGCAGGATGTCAGAAAGCATGACGGGAGCGCCAGATGCGTCCGTACCGAGCGGCGTGACCGTAAGGTCGACGTCCATCGTGCCAGCAATCGCATAGGCCACGACAACCGCGGGCTGCGCGAGGAAGTTCTGCGCCACATCGGGAGAGATGCGGCCGTCAAAGTTGCGGTTACCAGAGAGGACGCTCGTAAGCTCGCAGTCGGCTGCGATCGGCTTGAGGGCAGGAAGGATATCTCCGGAGTTGCCGATGCAACTCATGCAACCAAAGCCGCAGGTATAGAAGCCAAGCGCCTGAAGGTCGCCAAGGAGGCCCGCGCGCTTGAGAATGTCTGCCGCGGCATGGCTGCCGGGTGCGAGGATACGCTTGACCCAGGGCTTGGCCTTAAGACCCGCCTTGTGGGCGGCGCGGGCGGTGAGGCCGGCGGCGACCATCATCGCGGGGTCTGTCGCCGTCGTGCAGCTGGTGATGGCGGCAATGGCGAGCGTGCCGTGTCCGAGGTCATACTCCACGCCATCGGCGCAAGCAACGTGCCAGGTTGCGGTGGCATCGCCATGGCCGTGCTTGGCGGCGTTCTCCTCAAAGCGAACCTTGAGTCCTGCGGGCGTCACGCGGTTATGGGGCCTCGAAGGACCAGCGAGCGAGAGCTCGACCTCGGAGAGGTTGAGCTCGACCACGCGCGCATAGGTACGCCCGCTAACGCCACCGAAGACGCCCTGCGCTCGGGCATAGGCCTCGACGAAGGAGATCTCCGCGTCGTCGCGGCCAGTAAGGCGAAGATAATCAAGGACGTTGTTGTCGATCGGGAACAAAGTAGAGGTAGCGCCGTATTCGGGCGTCATGTTGGATACGCAAGCGCGCTGAGTAACGGAAAGCGTGGAAACGCCCTCACCAAAAGCCTCGACGAGGCAACCCACGACGCCCTCGGCGCGAAGCCTCTGAGCAACCGTAAGGGCAAGATCCATAGCCGAGATGCCGTCACGCAGGCGACCCGTCAGATGAAGACCGACGACCTCGGGGACACGCATGGTGATGGGCTGGCCGAGGGCCGCCGCCTCGGCCTCAATGCCACCGACACCCCAGCCAAGGACGCCGATGCCATTGGCGGTGGGGGTGTGAGAGTCCGTGCCGACGACGGTGTCGAAGCACGCGAGCTCGCCCTCGCCCTCCCAAAGGGCGTCAGTGGAGACGACCTGGCAGAAACGCTCGATGTTGAGCTGGTGGCAGATGCCGCCGCCGGGCGGAACGATCTCGACGTTGTCAAACGAGCGACCAGCCCACTTGAGGAACGAGAAACGCTCGCGGTTGCGCTTCGCCTCGATAGCGAGATTCTCAGCGGCGGCAGTCGTACAACCCGAGACATCGGCGGCAACGGAGTGATCGATGATAAGCGTGCAAGGAATGCGAGGGTTCACGCGAGAGGGGTCTCCCCCACGCGCCGCCATGGCGTCACGCATAGCGGCAAAGTCGACGAACACCGGAACGCCGGTGAAGTCCTGGAAAAGGACGCGGGCGGGCATGAACATGACCTCATCACCAGCCGAGCCGGAGCGGGCAGCCACAAGAACTCGCTCGACCGAAGCGATGGCCTCCTCGTCAGTCTCGGCTCGCCTAACGACGTTCTCGAGAAGCGTGAGAAGACAAGCGGGAAGCTCAGACGCTCCGGGAATGCCGGAAACGTCGATATAGCCCCTGCTAATACCAGATACATCGAGGGTCTTAGGATTCCTCGCGGCCACAACGGCACTGGCAAAGGTCTCATTTGTCATTTGAATCACGTCCCTTATCACTATTCTCGATTGCACTCATGAAGCGCGCGTAGCCCTCGTCCTCCGTGGCAAGAGCAACGCCGCGGCTGAAGAGGTGGTTGAAGAGGAGAAGCGAGACCACTCCGATGGCGGCGATTGCGACGATCATTCCAGACGTCGGAGAGACGATACAGAAGAACGGTCCCGCAATAGTGCAGCCAAATACAACGATGGCAACGACGACGACGAGCAGAGCGCCCCTAAGCGAGTTGAGCGGCAGTGAGATTCGAACGACGAGGCTGAAGCCAACCAGGCACGTCAGGACCACGCACACGGTGGAGATCTGATCGCGCGTTAGGCCGAAATGCTCCAAGAACCCTGAGGCTACGCCCACGGCGAGAACGATCGCGAGGGACGCGGGCACGGAACGAGCGAGCACGTTGCCAAGGAAGTTGCCCCTCACGCGCTCGCGATTGGGCTCCAGAGCCAGGACGAAGGACGGAATGCCGATGATGGCGGTCGAGATAAGCGACATCTGAACCGGCTGGAACGGATAAGGAGGAATGAAGGCGCATAGAACGGCCAGAACGGCGGAGAAGACGGTCTTGACGAGGAAGAGCGAGGCAGACCTCTCGAGATTGTTGATCGCACGGCGACCTTCTGCGACGACGTCAGGCATGTGGGCGAAGTCGTCGTCAACAAGGACGACCTCGGCGACATTGCGCGCCGCATCAGAGCCAGACGCCATGGCGACAGAGCAGTCAGCCTCGCGAAGCGCCAGGACATCATTCACGCCGTCACCCGTCATTGCCACGGTATGGCCCGCCCTGCGAAGCGAAAGGACGAGCTCGCGCTTCTGTTGGGGGGTCACGCGACCAAACACGCGGTACTTTAGCGCCGCGCGCTTGACGTCCTCGGGAGTTACGAGCGTCGAGGCGTCAACCCACTTGTCTGCATCGGGCACGCCAGCCTCGGCGGCAATGCTTGAGACCGTGCGGGGGTCGTCGCCCGAAATGACATTGAGCTGTACCCCCTGCTCCGTGAAGTACTTAATCGTTGCAGGAGCATTCGTTCGAATATGGTCAGAGATGGAGATGATTCCGAGGGGCCTAGGGGCACCAAGAATTGCGTCCTCGCCGTCGAAACCGTCGCACTCCGCGAGAACGAGCACGCGTTCCCTCTCGCCCGAAGAAGCGAGCGCGGAGGAAATCTCCCGGGGCACGCCGCCAGCGAACACGAACTGCGCCGCGCCCATGACCAGCGCTCGGCCATCAGCGGTAACGCACCCGGAATACTTGCGCGCACTCGAAAAGCCCACGACGCGCTGGTAATCCGGAGTGTCGATGCCCGTCTCATCAGCATGGCGAAGGATGGCGGTAGCCGTCTCGTTGGCGTCATGGCTGCTAGCACGGCTAACACACGCGGCCGCAAACTCGACGTCGGCGGAGCTGTGACCCGGCACGCCAATGGCGCGCTCGAAGTCCATAGATCCAGACGTAATGGTTCCGGTCTTATCAAGGCAGAGAACATCGACGCGGGCGAGCATTTCGATGCAATAGAACTGCTGGATGAGAACGCTCTTCCTCGCAAGCCTTGCAGTAGAGATGACGAGAACCGTTGAAGTGAGAAGAACGAGACCTTGCGGAATCATGCCAACAAGCGCAGACACCGTAGTAAGGATCGCGTCATTGAGGCCATATCCGTCCTTAAGCGTGCGAATAAACAAGGCAAGGCCGATGGGAGCGAGGAGCCACGTAGACGTCCGGATGATCATCTGGAGCGTCGTCATGATTTCGCTCTTGGTGTTCTTGATGTACTTAGCCTCGGCGTTTATGCGAGCGGCATAGGAATCCGCGCCAACATCCGTCACGCGCGCAACAACGCAACCAGAGTCAAGAAAGCTACCGCTCATAAGCGTGTCGCCAATCGACTTGGCAACAGGCTTGCTCTCGCCTGTCAACAGGCTCTCGTTAAGGCCAGCCCCTCCCCAAACAACCTCGGCGTCAGCAGAGACCTGGTCACCGCGTCGCAAAACGAGCAGGTCATCAAGAACGACCTCGGCATGCCCGACTTCGACATCTCCGCCATCGCGACGAACCGTGACGGGGCGCTCCGCCAGAATCGAGAGCTTGTCGATGATCCGCTTAGAGCGGATCTCCTGGACAACGCCGATAGCGAGGTTAGAGAGCACGACGCAGAGAAACGTAAGATTGCGCCAGGCGCCCGTGTACGCCACCAGACAGGCAAGGATGATGTTGATACCGTTGAACAGCGTGAACGCATGAGTTGCAATGATCTGAGGGATGGTCTTAGTTTGCGGACCAGCGTCAGCATTGACGCGACCGTCGGCGACACGGTCCTCGACCTCAGCCGAAGAAAGGCCCTTGAACTCAGGTGCGACGATTTCGATATCTTGCGTACCCAGTGTTATCATGCCTCCGCTCAACAATCCGTAAGTGCTTATTGTACGGACTAGTGGGTCACAAAAATCGAAAGCTAAAAACACTTACATACTTGAAACGTTGAAGAATCAGGCAGCCATCCCCGCCGAATTGCGCTACATGCCCTATACTCTCTTTCGCACACTCGCATGAAGTTGCATGCTCTCTTAGCTCAGCTGGATAGAGCGTTCGCCTCCGGAGCGAAAGGTCGCGGGTTCGAATCCCACAGAGAGCACCATTCGTTTGACCAGGGCCCCAACTATGGGGCCTTTCTTGTATGCAGTGCAGTGCGGTGGGATTCGAACCCGAGAGGGGCCGCGTCGAGGTGCAAAGCACCGAAGGGCACGCGACTTCGCGAAGCGAAGGCGTGGATATCCCACATAGAGCACCATTCGTTTGATCAGGGCCCCAGCTATGGGGCCTTTCTTGTATGCAGTCATTACATCTCTGTTTCGCGCGAGGTTCGCGTCGGGCGCTGTAGTACCATCAGTCAACTAACTAAAACTCGGGTTGACCCCAGACAGCGCCAAAGGAGAATCGCATGATCGCCGTCGTCAAGGACACCGCCACACCAGAGCAGCTTGACCACTTTGTCTCCTGGATTCACGGCAAGGGCCTCGATGCCCATGTGTCCAAGGGCTATAACGCGACGATCGTCGGCCTCGTAGGCGACACCACCCAGATTGACCCGTACCTTATCGAGGGCATGGATATCATCGAGCGCGTTCAGCGCGTCTCCGAGCCCTTCAAGAAGGCCAATCGTAAGTTTCACCCGCTCGACACCGTCGTCGACTGCGGCCACGGCGTGAAGATCGGCGGAGGCACCTTCCACGTCATCGCCGGCCCCTGCTCCGTGGAGGGCGAGAATCTCATCAACATCGCCCGCCAAGTCAAGGCCGCCGGAGCTACGCTTCTTCGCGGCGGCGCCTATAAGCCCCGCACCTCCCCTTACGCTTACCAAGGCATGGGCGAAAAGGGCCTGGACCTTCTCTGCGAGGCTCGAGACGAGCTCGACATGCCCATCGTGACTGAGATCATGGACCCTCGCGACGTCGACACCTTCGTGTCGCACGGCATTGAAGTCTGGCAGATCGGCGCCCGCAACGCCCAGAACTTCCCCCTGCTCAAGGAGGTTGGCAAGACCAATGCCGCCATCCTACTCAAGCGCGGCATCTCCGGCACCATCGACGAGCTCCTCATGGCCGCCGAGTACATCATGAGCGAGGGCAACCCCAACGTCATCGTCTGCGAGCGAGGCATTCGCACGTTTGAGACCCACACGAGGAACACCTTCGACCTCTCCGCCGTCCCCGTCCTCCATGACCTCTCACACCTGCCGGTCTGCGCCGACCCGAGCCACGCAACGGGCCACACACGCTATGTCACCCCGATGGCCCTCGCCGCAACCGCCGCAGGCGCCGATTGCCTGGAGATCGAGGTTCACGACGACCCGAAGCACGCCTGGTCCGACGGTGCGCAGGCACTCACGCCCGCGCAGTTCAAGGACGCCATGACGCGCATCGCCACCGTCCGCGAGGCAGTCACGATGGAGGTCGAGTAAATGATGGTGGAAGGCAACGCTCATCCCGAGACTGAGTCTCCCTCGATCGTACCAGGCCGCACGGGCATCGTTGGCCTGGGCCTCATCGGCGGCTCATTCGCGCGCGCCCTAGCCAAGGGCGGCCGCGAGGTCTATGCCTATGACCCAAACGAGGAGATCACGAGCTTCGCCGCCATCGAGACCACCACTGGCGTGCTCACCGACGAGATCATCGGCACCTGTGAGCTCATCGTTCTTGCCTGCTATCCAGAAGCGTGCGTTGCTTGGCTTCGCGAGCACGCAAACCTTGTGAACTCAGGCGCCATCGTCATCGACACGGGCGGCGTGAAGCGTTCCATCTGTGAGCCTTGCTTCGAGATCGCGCGCGAGTTTGGCGTCACTTTTATTGGTTGCCACCCCATGGCGGGAACCCAGTTCTCAGGCTATGCGCACTCCCGAGCGAACATGTTCGAGGGGGCACCGATGGTCGTCTGCCCCGCGCCCGAGGTGAGGGGTGTCGAGTGCCTCTCCCTCGTAGATCGCCTCGAGGGCCTTCTCGCTCCGTGCGGGTTCGATAAGTTCACGGTTACCACGCCCGAACGCCACGACCGAGTCATCGCCTACACCTCGCAGCTTGCGCATGTCGTGTCGAACGCCTACGTGAAGAGCCCCACCCTCGGGCTTCGCGACGGCTTCTCCGCCGGTTCCTACAAGGACCTCACCCGCGTGGCGAGGCTCAACCCAACGATGTGGTGCGAGCTATTCCTCGATGACGCCGACAACCTCGCTAACGAAATCGGGATCATCATCACCGAGCTCTCCAAATACAAGGACGCTCTGGAGAAGCGCGATGCTAGCCGTCTAACGGACCTTCTTGCCGAGGGCGACCGCATCAAGCGTGCCGACCTCGCAAAGGAGGAGGAGGTCTAATGGGCTCAGCCTCCAACGACGTGATCGTTCGCGTTGACACAACATCAAGGTCTTACGACGTCCACGTGACTCCCGGAGTCATCACTCGCGCGGGCGAACTCGTACGAGAAGCTGCCGGCGGTGAGAATGCCTTCATCGTATCCGACACCAACGTGGCCCCGCTTTACATGGACCAAGTTCGCACCTCTCTCGAAGCATCGGGCTATACGACGTCCCAATTTGTCTTCGAGGCGGGAGAGGCTTCCAAAAGGCCATCGACATGGGCAGCTTGCCTCGAGGCAATTGCCGCAGCGGGACTAACCCGTGACGATGTCGTCGTTGCCCTTGGCGGAGGGGTCACGGGAGATCTCGCGGGCTTTGCTGCTGCCTGCTACATGAGGGGCTGCTCCGTCGTCCAGGTCCCCACCAGCCTTCTCGCGATGGTCGATTCATCCGTCGGAGGCAAGACAGCGATTGACCTGGAGGCAGGCAAAAATCTTGCCGGCGCATTCTGGCAGCCTCGGGCAGTCATCGCAGACCCCAATTGCTTGAAAACCATTCCGCAAAACCTCTTCCGAGACTCATGTGGCGAGGTCATCAAGCATGGTGTACTTGCAGACCCGTCCCTATTCGATGACCTCGAAAGTGAGCCTCTTACCTCCGAGGGCGTCCCGGCCGAAAGGCTGGCGCGCGTCATCGCGAGAAACGTTGAGATCAAGCGTGACGTAGTCAATGCCGACGAGCAGGAGCGTGGCATTCGCCAAACCCTCAACCTCGGGCACACGATCGGCCACGCCATCGAAACCGCAAACGACTTCGCGCTAGGGCATGGCACCTGCGTCGCCATAGGTCTCTGCGCCATCGCTCGAGCTGCCGCCGCCGAAGGAATCTGCGATCCAGAGGTTGCAACTCGCATCGAGCGAGTCGTCGACGCGCATGGGCTCCCGACAGACACACGCCTGCCTCATGACGTCATCGTGAATCTTGCGATGTCAGACAAGAAGCGCCATGGTGACGGCGTAAACGTCATCTTGCCTACCCGCATTGGCAAGGTCGAGATTCGCCGCGTAAGCATGGCCGAATTCGCCCGCCTCGTCGATGAAGGCTGCGGCACCGCACGCATCGGCTTCGCCGTCGAAGACCAGAGCCAGTCAAGCGTCAACTAGGAGACTTCGTCAATGGACGTAATCATCACCCCGCACGAGATCGAGGGCTCGATTGAGGCTATCGCCAGCAAGTCGATGGCCCACAGACTGCTCATCTGTGCCGCTCTCTGCCCGGGCCCCACGAAGATACGCTGCACCACCTCGTCAAAGGACATCGAGGCCACCATTTCTTGCCTCAACTCCCTTGGCGCCTCAATTGAACGCGAGGGTGACTTCCTAAAGGTTGCGCCACTCCCTGGCGCGCCTTCGTCTGACAACATCCGCACCGGCGCTTACGGGGCGGTCCTAGACTGTGGCGAGTCTGGATCCACGGAACGCTTCTTGCTACCCGTAGTCGCAGCCCTCGGCTGCGACGCTGCGCTCACGGGCCACGGGCGCCTTGCGGAAAGGCCGCTCTCGCCCCTCTACGAAGAGCTGATCGCTGGCGGTTGCGACCTCACCGAGCAGGGCACCTTCCCACTCAAGGTTTCCGGCAAGCTCCGCAACGGGCGCTTTGAGCTCCCCGGAAACGTCAGCTCGCAATACGTCAGCGGCCTTCTGCTCGCGGCTCCCCATCTCGAGGGTCCCTCGGAGATTCGCGTGACGATGCCCATCGAAAGCCGCCCCTACGTCAACCTGACGATTAGCGCGCTCGAGCAGTTCGGGGTTCACGTCACAGAGACAAGCGAGCGCGACCAGAACACCGACTATACCGTCTTTGCCGTCTCCCCCTCCACCCCATATCGCTCCCCCGGCGAGGTCTCTGTTGAGGGAGACTGGTCCAACGCGGCGTTCTGGCTTGCCGCTGGAGCGCTCGGGCATGGCGTCTCCGTTGAGGGCCTCGACCTTGCCAGCCGTCAGGGCGACCGCTCCATGCTCGCGGCGCTCGCAAAGCTCGGAGCCCAGGTCTGTCGCACGCGTGGGGTTGCAACCGTTCACTCCGGAGCTCCCCAGGGTTGCGAGATGAATGTCGCGGACTTCCCCGACCTCGTCCCCCCACTAGCCGCCGTCGCCGCGCTCGCGCCTGGCAAGACGCGTCTCACCGGCTGCGCGAGGCTTCGCCTCAAGGAGTCCGATCGAGTAGAGACCGTGGTAGCCGGTCTTTCCACCCTTGGCGCTGACATCACCAGCGAGGGTGACGACATCGTTGTCAACGGACGAGACAGCCTCCCTGGTGGCGTCGTTGACGCCGCCAACGATCACCGCATCGCCATGATGGCCGCCATTGCTGCCTCTCGCTGCACCGGGCCCGTCACCATTCTCGGGGCCCAATGCGTCGAGAAGTCCTACCCCAAGTTCTTCGAAGACTACCGACAGCTCGGCGGCGTCGTCGAAATCGCCTAGGGAGGCTTTCCATGTCTTCGACCTTTGGAGATAGCGTTCGCGTCACCGTGTTCGGCCAGTCTCACTCCGAGGCGATCGGCTGCGTCGTCGAAGGCCTGCCAGCGGGCATCGAAGTAGACCTCGAGGAACTCCAGTCCTTTCTGGACAGACGCGCTCCGGGGCGCGGTGCCACCTCGACGCCCCGTCGTGAGGCGGATAGGCCGCGATTCGTCTCCGGCCTCGCAAATGGCCACACCTGTGGAGCACCGCTCTGCGCGGAGATCCAGAACACCAACACACGCAGCCAGGACTACGAAGGCCTTCGCCGCGTTCCCCGTCCGGGTCACGCAGACTACCCGGCGTTCGTTCGCTATGGCAATCACCATGACGTTGCCGGTGGAGGGCACTTTTCCGGGCGACTCACAGCGCCGCTCTGCATCGCGGGAGGAATCGCCCTCCAGGCGCTCGAGTCCAGCCTTGGAATTAAGATCGTCGCTCACATCGCCCAGCTTGGCCCGGAGAAGGTCACTGACGAGCCTTTGGATCCGCTTGCCTTCTCGGAAGATCAGCGCAAGTCGATTCTCTCCAACGCCCTCCCCTGCGTGAGCAAGGCGGCTGCGGGCGCGATGTACGAGAGCATCATGACCGCCAAGGCGGAGGGGGATTCCGTTGGCGGCGTTATCGAATGCGCCGCCTACGGCATGCCCGTCGGAGTTGGCGACCCGATGTTCGATGGCATCGAAAATCGCATCGCGAAGGCGGCTTTTGGCATCCCGGCTGTAAAGGGAGTCGAATTTGGCGCAGGCTTTGACGCGAGCACCCTTCGCGGGTCCGAGAATAACGACCCGTATCGCTACGAGTACGAAAGCGTAGTGCCGCAGACGAACAACGCCGGCGGCATCCTCGGAGGCATCACCACCGGGGCCCCGATCATCTGGCGTTGCGCGATCAAACCAACGCCATCGATCGGCATCGAGCAGGACAGCGTCGACCTCGCCACGGGCGCAAACGCTCGCCTCAAGGTACGTGGGCGTCATGACCCTTGCATCGTCCCGCGGGCGGTCCCCGTCGTCGAGGCTGTTTGTGCCCTCGCTCTTCTCGACGCCCTCGTAGAAGAAGGTAAGTTCCCCATGCCCGCACCCGAAAGACTAAGCGTCGACTCGACGCAGGACGCAATCTAGCCCCACATCCATCGACAGGAGCACCATGCAAGATCTCTCCGAAATCAGAAAGCGCATTGACGCCATTGATACGCAGATCTGCGATCTGTTCACCCAGCGCATGCAATGCACGCACGAGGTCGCGGAGTATAAGCGCGCCAACAACAAGCCCGTTCTCGATAGGGGACGCGAGCGCGCGAAGCTCGCCGATGTTGCATCGAAGGTTCCGGAGCCCCTCAGGGACTACTCGCAAGTCCTCTTCAATCTGATCATGGAGATCTCTCGCGCACAGCAGAGCGCGGAGAATAACCAGGACTCCCCTCTTGCCGGTCAGATCAGTAGGGCCGTGGCCGATACGCCGGCGCTATTCCCCCAGTCCGCCTTCGTAGCCTGTCAGGGTGTCGAAGGGGCCTATTCCCAACATGCCGCAGACAGGCTCTTCAAACACGCGAGCATCAGCTATTTTGAGGAGTTTGAGGGAGTCTTCCGCGCCGTCGACCAGGGCTTTTGCAAATATGGCGTACTCCCCGTCGAAAACTCGACGGCCGGCACCGTCAATCAGGTATACGACCTCATGATGCGCCATAAGTTCTCGATCGTGCGCAGCGTGAGGATCAAGGTCGATCACAACCTGCTCGCCCTCCCCGGTGCCAAACTCGAAGGCATCCGTGACATCTACAGCCACCAACAAGCAATCAACCAAAGCCGACAGTTCCTCGACTCGCTGCCCAATGTGACCGTTCACGTCGCCGAAAACACTGCCGCTGCCGCCAAGATGGTTGCCGAGAGCGGCAGGACCGACGTCGCCGCTCTCTCCAGCCGTTCCTGCGCCGAGCTCTACAACCTCGTCGCCCTCGCCCGCAACGTGCAGGACAGCGACGCAAACTACACGCGCTTCGCTTGTATCGCCAAGGACCTCGAGATCTATCCTGGCGCCGACCGTACCTCTCTCATGGTCGTCACCAAGAATGACCCGGGCAGTCTCTACAAGGTTCTCGCGCGCTTCTACGCCCTTGACATCAACCTCGTAAAGCTCGAGAGCCGGCCCATCCCCAACTCTGACTTTGACTTCATGTTCTACTTCGACGTAGAGTGCCCCGTCGCCGCGCCCGAGTTCGCCTCGCTCATCGCATCCCTCGATGACGTATGCGAGGAGTACCGCTATCTCGGCAGCTATTCGGAGCTTGTCTAATGAACGGCAACGTCATGTGGGACGGCACGTCACCCATCACCTACGGTCTTCTCGGACGTAAGCTCGGACACAGTTGGAGCCCCGTCATTCATGAGCGTCTCGGAAGCGTTCCCTACGTCCTGATAGAGCGCGAGCCCGACCAGGTGAGAGATTTCATTGTCAACGGGGCTTGGCGCGGGCTGAACGTGACCATCCCCTACAAGCAGGATGCGGCGCAGCTTGCCGATGTCAGGACCAGCCGCGTCGAACGTCTGGGCGTGGCCAACACCCTCGTACGCCAGCAGGATGGCACCATCCTCGCGGACAACACCGATATCCTCGGCTTTGCCTGGATGTTAGAGCGGTTCGCAAACCGAGAGTTTGACAAGACCGCAAGCGAGCTTCTCGCCGCCAAAAGCGTTCTCGTCTTTGGATCCGGAGGCGCCTCCCAGGCGATTCGCGCCGCGTTGGAAGACGTAAACGCTCACGTCAGCGTAATCTCACGCACGGGCGTCGACACCTACGAGACGCTTTTGGAGCGCCATAGCGACGCCTCGCTGATTGTGAACACGACGCCCGTGGGTATGTATCCCAACTGTCCGGCCTCTCCCGTTGCCAAAGATACGCTCTCGCAGATGAAGAGCCTCGTTGGCGTGCTCGATGTCGTCTACAACCCGACGAGGACAGGCATCTGCCTTGACGCGGAGGATCTAGGCATCGCAAACGAATCTGGCCTCGCGATGTTGGTTGGTCAGGCTCTTTTCGCAAGCGAGCTCTTCCAGGGGCACGAGCTTGAACATGCGATCGCGACGGACATCCTAGACGACATCCATGCGAGCACGGGAAACATCGTTCTTATCGGCATGCCGGGTAGCGGGAAGTCGTCCTGCGGCAGACAACTCGGCAAAATTTGTGGGCGCGAGCACATAGACCTCGATGACGCATTTTCCGAACGCTTCGACAAGTCTCCCGCCGACGTCATTCGTGAATCAGGCGAGGACGAGTTCCGAGAGATGGAGACGGAAGTGCTCTCCACCTACGCAAGCAGGAGTGGGCTCGTGTTGTCCACAGGCGGAGGGGTCGTCACAAGGCCGGAGAATTACCGCCTCATGCACCAAAACGGCACCATCGTCATGCTCGACAGGCCCTTGAGCGAACTATCTAGCAAAGGAAGGCCCATCTCCCAAGCGTCGGGAGTCGAGGAACTGGCGAGAAGGCGCATGCCACTCTATGTTTCATGGGCGGATATGGTGGTCACCTGCACGGGCTCGGCCCGTGGAGACGCTTTGGAGATTATCAAGCGCTTAAGCATCTAAACAACCGTTCACCCGCCGATTGTCAACCGTCGACAACTTGAATCGCAATTCTCGAGTGACGATGCGGCCATTTGGTGAGAACGTAACGAACTATATATAACGATTTAGGGCCTTGTTTCAGGCCCATCCAATTAGCGTCGAAGGGTACGTGGGGGAAAGAGCATGAACTACAAGGACGTGGCCACTAGCATTCTTGCCGCTATCGGAGGCAAGGGCAACGTCGTGAGCGTAATGACATGCCTCACGCGCCTCAGGCTCACCCTCACTGATCCGTCTGCCGTTGATGCGGATGGCCTTCGCGGCATTCGGGGCGTATTGGGCACCACGACGCGAGGTACCTCCGGCATTGAGGTTGTTCTCGGACCCGCCTCCATTGAGGGGGTCTCACGCGAGTTTGCGATTCTGTCTGAAATCGAACTTAACGAAAGCTGCAATGCATGCGCCAACCCGCTTGTAATTGACAGTGAATCGAATCGCGACGAGAAACATGATGAGGAACCTGCGAAGAACTCGCGAGTAGAACGCGTTGTCATCACTCCGGGAAGACGTATGTCCTACCGCGCCCAGCAGCAAGCCGCCATTGATGACAAAAGGCTTGAGGAGGAGGACCTCGACGCCCTGCGCGCCTTCCTCGACAACTCTTCAACCAAGGTGAGCGATTCCTCAGCACTCAAGAAGACCGAGGGTCGCTCGCTCCTCGTGATCAACGGCCCGAACATCAATATGCTTGGCATTCGCGAGCCGAGCATCTATGGAAAGGCTGACTACGCCGCCCTAGTGCGCACCTGCAAGGCGGCCGCCGCCGAAGCAGGCTTTAGGGATATCAAGTGCTACCAGAGTAACCACGAGGGCGCAATCGTCGACGAGATCCAAGCCGCCCTTGGGACGTACGACGGCATCGTCATGAACCCCGCTGCCTACACTCACACCTCGATTGCAATTCTCGACGCCCTAAAGGCAGTCTCCATCCCCTGCGTTGAGGTCCACATCTCTCATGTCGAAACCCGCGAGGACTTCAGGCAAGTCTCCTACGTTCGCCAGGCCTGCTTCGAGACTGTCACCGGCATGGGAATCGAGGGCTATCGCAAGGCAATCCTCGACCTGGCTGCCCACCTCGGGATGTAGCAGCATTTTCAGTTTCCTCATCAGCGAAAAACAGATGCGCCCTTTCCTCCATTGATGTTCGAGGAGAGGGCGCATTGTTGATGATTGCTAGGGGATTACGGTCATTGCAAACCAGACCCGGTGACTGCAACAAAGCCACCTTACACCCCTCTTAGACCAGCCATTACATGGAATGCGTGCCGAACACGGGGCCGTCGTCCCAGAGTGTGATCTGACCCGTCTCGCGCGTCTTAGAAACGTCGATGAGGCGCTGGTTGGATGACCCGCGGAAGCGAAGCGTGATGTCCTTCTCGTTCGCAACGAATGGCCCATCAACGAGAACGTCGATACAGTCGAGCAATTCGTCAGTGACATTCTCGAGGTATCGCTTACCGCCAGGCACAAGGTCGCGGTCGTAGACGTAGCCCGTGTAACACCAGATGTCCTTCTCGGGCAGCTCACGGATAACGAGCTCGCACAGCGCGAGGAGTTCCTCCTGGTGCTCAGGCTCCATGGGGTCACCGCCAAGAAGCGACAGGCCACGAACGTAGGAAGGTCGAAGGCTCTCGATAATCTCGTCTGCTACTTCTTGTGTGAAGGGCTTGCCGAACGTGAAGCTCTGCGCCTCGTCGTTGAAGCATCCCGGACAGTGAACACGGCAGCCCGAGACGAACAGCGACGTACGCACGCCCACTCCGTTTGCGATGTCACAGTATTTAATGGCTCCGTAGTTCACGGCTCTCCCCCATGGTGTTTCGGGCTCTCGGTACACAAGAGGGCCCCGCAAGGCTCATGCCACGGGGCCCTCCGAGTCTAAAGGTGCATAACGCGATCGCGGATCTCCTCGGTGCGACCCTGATTCCAGAACTGCGTACCGATATAACCACAGGTACGACGGGCAACATTGAGCTTGCTCTGGTCGCGGTTGCCGCAGTGCGGGCACTCCCAAACGAGCTTGCCATCATCTTCGACAATCTTAATCTCGCCGTCGTAGCCGCACTCCTGGCAATAGTCGCTCTTGGTGTTGAGCTCGGCGTACATGATGTTGTCGTAGATGTACTGCAGCAGGCTCATAACAGCCTCGAGGTTATCCTGCATGTTGGGAACCTCGACGTAAGAGATGGCTCCGCCCGGAGAGAGGCGCTGGAACTCGCTCTCGAACTTGAGCTTCGTGAAGGCGTCGATTTCCTCGCGGACGTTCACGTGGTAGCTGTTCGTGATGTAGCCGTGGTCGGTGATGCCGGGCACGATGCCAAAGCGGCGCTGCAAGCACTTGGCGAACTTGTACGTCGTCGACTCAAGAGGCGTGCCGTAGAGGGAGTAGTCGATGTTCTCGGCCTGCTTCCACTCGGTGCACTTGTCGTTCATGCGCTGCATGACGGCAAGGGCAAACGGCGTGGCCTCCGGATCGGTATGAGAGTGACCAGTCATGAACTTCACGCACTCGTAGAGGCCCGCATAGCCAAGGCTGATGGTGGAGTAGCCGCCGTACAGCAGCGGGTCGATTGGGGCGCCCTTGGGCAGACGCGCCAGGGCGCCATACTGCCAGAGAATGGGCGCGGCATCGGAGAGCGTGCCCTTGAGGCGGTCGTGACGGCAGCGAAGGGCCTTGTGGCAGAGCTCGAGGCGCTCGTCGAAGATCTTCCAGAACTCATCGACGTCGCCCTGAGACGAAAGTGCCACGTCCGGAAGGTTGATCGTCACGACACCCTGGTTGAAGCGACCATAGTACTTGGGCTTGCCAGGCTGATAGTTGAGGGCGCGGGCGACGTTGTCATAGCCATTGCCCGTGCGATCCGGCGTGAGGAAGCTACGGCAACCCATGCAGGTATAGCAGTCGCCGTTGCCCGGGGTCTCACCAAGGGAGAGCTTGAGCTCGCGCATCTTCTTCTCGGAGATGTAGTCGGGCACCATGCGCTTGGCCGTGCACTTGGCGGCAAGTTGCGTCAGGTGGTAGTACTTCTGGCCAGGCCTGATGTTGTCATCCTCGAGCACGTAGATGAGCTTGGGGAACGCAGGCGTGATCCAGACGCCCGCCTCATTCTTGACGCCCTCGTAGCGCTGGCGCAGCGTCTCCTCGATGATAAGCGCGAGGTCATGCTTCTCCTGGGCGTTACGGGCCTCGTTGAGGTACATGAAGACCGTCACGAACGGTGCCTGCCCGTTCGTGGTCATGAGTGTGACGACCTGATACTGAATGGTCTGGACACCACGGCGGATCTCGTCGAGCAGGCGAACCTCGACAACCTCGGAGACCTTCTCCTCGGAAGCCTCGACCCCAAGGGTCGCAAGCTCGCGCAGGACCTCACGACGAATCTTCTGACGGCTGACTTCGACGAACGGAGCGAGGTGCGTCAGCGAGATGGACTGGCCGCCGTACTGCGAGGATGCGACCTGGGCGATGATCTGCGTGGCGATGTTACAGGCAGTCGAGAAGCTGTGGGGCTTCTCGATGAGGGTGCCGGAAATGACGGTACCGTTCTGGAGCATGTCCTCGAGGTTCACGAGGTCACAGTTGTGCATGTGCTGGGCATAGTAATCCGAGTCATGGAAGTGGATGACGCCCTCGTTGTGAGCCTCCACGACGTCCTCGGGCAGGAGCATGCGCATGGTGAGGTCCTTGGAGACCTCGCCGGCCATGTAGTCACGCTGAACAGAGTTGACCGTAGGGTTCTTGTTCGAGTTCTCCTGCTTGACCTCTTCGTTGTTGCACTCGATAAGGGAGAGGATCTTGTCATCCGTCGTGTTGTTCTGGCGCTTTAGGCCCTGAACATAACGATAGGTGATGTAGTTGCGAGCAACCGAGAAGGAGCCCTTGGCCATGATCTGGTCCTCGACCATGTCCTGTACTTCCTCAACCGTAACGGTGTGACCGCAGGCAAGAGCCTCAGCCTCAACAGCGTCGCCGGCATCGAGAATTTGCTGGTGCGTGAGACGCTGCTCGGGCGGAACGGTGATATTGGCACGCTCGATGGCGGAGACGATCTTGGTCACATCAAAGGTGACCTCTGAGCCGTTTCGCTTGACGATCTTCATTGCATGCCTCCAATTCAAGTCGCGGACTGGCCGCGAGGCAAATCTGTACGCAAAATAACGCTTCGAACACCAGGCGCGTTAGGATGGAGCCTGCCATGCTCGCGTCCGGCAGGCTCCATCCTAACGCACCAACAAGACAAAAGAAGACTTGACATTGGCAAGATAGATACAACCCGCTGGCGGTTTAATTTCTTATACCCCAAGATATTGTGTTTCAGCAGGTCTAAGGCCTATGGAATAAATGCGAAGAAAACAACTATCGCCCATCTTTCGGCGAACGGCCCGAGTCCCCACACAAGGAGCTCAAGATTCGACCTTCAGTCAAGGATGGCGTACCATTGGACAGCATATGACGACCATACTCCGGGATTACAGGCCGGAGGATTAACACAATGGCGCGCGAAGCGCCGGGAGGAAGAGACATGCCCAACGAAGGAAGCTATGAGGTTGCCCTCGAGCGCAGCAACCGCATCCGCACGGACCTGCCCGAGCACCCCGAGCGTTACACGATGCTCACTGGAGACCGCCCGACGGGTCGCCTCCACCTCGGCCACTACTTTGGCACCCTGCAGAGCCGCGTCGAGCTTCAGAACATGGGCGTCCACACCAACGTCCTCATCGCGGACTACCAAGTCATCACGGACCGTGACACGACCGAGCACATCCGCGACAACGTCTATAACATGGTCATGGACTACCTCGCCTGCGGCCTGGACCCTGACAAGACGATGATCTACACGCATTCCTCCGTGCCTGCGGCAAACCAGCTCATGCTGCCGTTCCTGTCGCTCGTTTCCGAGGCAGAGCTCTCCCGCAACCCGACGGTCAAGGCCGAGATGGAGGCGAGCGGCCACGAGCTTACCGGCCTGCTCCTCACCTATCCCGTCCACCAGGCCTGCGACATCCTGTTCTGCAAGGGCAACGTGGTTCCGGTTGGCCGAGACCAGCTCCCACACATCGAACTCACGCGCACCATTGCCCGCAAATTCAACAAGCGCTACTGCAAGGACACCAAGCCCGTCTTCCCGATGGTCAACGCGCTTCTCTCCGACACTCCCCTGCTCCCCGGCCTCGACGGTCGCAAGATGAGCAAGTCCTACGGCAATGCCATCTCCATCTCCATGACGCCCGAGGAGACGGCGGAGCGCATCAAGAAGAGTCAGACGGATGGTGAGCGCATGATCACGTTTGACCCCGAGAACCGTCCCGGCGTCTCCGGTCTGCTCTCCACCGCCGCCATCTGCACGGGCCGCTCCGAGGTCGAGATCGCAGAGGAAATTGGCATGAGCGGCGCTGGCGCCCTCAAGAAGTACGTGACGGAGGCGGTGAACAATCGCTTCGCCGAGATTCGCGAGCGTCGTCACGTGTACGAGAACGATCTTGACTACGTGAAGGACGTCCTCGCCGAGGGAAACCGCCGCGCCAACGAGATTGCCGAGGCTACCCTGGCCGAGGTCTGCGAGGCCATGGGGATGACGTACTAGCGCCATTAGTCCCGAAACCGTAAGCCCCACCCCCGCGCTTCTCCACTCAAAAAGCTCTTGCCGCAAGAACGGCGGCAAGAGAACTCGTGGCGAAGCGCGGAGGTGGGGCATTCTTGTAGCTATAGCGCGCGTGGCCTCGCGGGCCTCGCGGCGGCGGGGTTGCCATAGGGGGCAAAGCTACTTGAGGAAGGTGTCGGGGAAAAGGACTTGCTCGACGAGGTCGCAGGCGGTTGAGATGCAGATGGGGCACGGGACCGCGACGGAGCCCTCGCCTTCAAGACCCTTGAGGACTCGGCAAGTCACGGAACCGTTCTTCTCCTCGAATCGATTGAGGAGCTCGCGAGAGAGGGCGTAGCTCGCCTTCTTGGTGGACGGGTTCTCGAGGTTGCCGTCGCTCGTGGCGAGACTAGCGAGGTAGACGGCACCGGAAAGCGCGCCGCAGGTGCCAAGCATCCCGCCCATGCCAAGGCCAAAGGCCTCGGTCGAACGGAAGGCCTCCTCCTCTGAGACGCCAGCAAGGTCGCAATAGGTGCAGGCAACGGCCTGAGCGCAGTTGTAGCCCTTCTTATGGCGTTCTGCAGCAAGGACGGCTCTAGATTCCAAAACGACTCCTTTCGCCGCGTATCACGCGACAACAATCAAGCCCGGTAACTCGAGACACCGAGCGCAGACGAATTAAAGATCACCGGCGGCACCGCTACTCTGAGTCCTCGGGAAGAAGGCCCATACCGAGGTTCTTGCCTCCGAGTACGTGCATGTGGAAGTGCATGACCGTCTGGCCCGCATCCGCACCCGCGTTAGAGATAACTCGGTAGCCAGACTCCTCGAGGCCCTCTGCCTTCACGACCTCGGAGATAGCATGGGTCATGGCAGCGAGAGTCTCGGCGGGAACGCCATCGCAGATGTTGGCATAGTGCTTCTTGGGGATAACGAGAACATGCGTCGGGGCCTGAGGGTCGAGGTCGCGAAAAGCAATAACCTCGTCATCCTCGAATACAACGTTGGAGGGAATCTCATGGTTGGCAATCTTGCAGAAGATGCAATCAGACATTGTTTCTCCTAATCTTCGCTTGTGGCTGCCGTCGTATCAGGTGCGACGACCTCACTGGTGGTGTCGAGCAAGACCTTAACCTTCTGCTCAGCGTTGGTAAGACGCTCGCGAAGGCTTTTCAATAGCTCGACACCTCGAGCATAACGCGCAAGGGCGTCCTCAAGCTCAAGATCGCCGCTCTCGAGAGAACGCACGACTTGCTCAAGCTCAATCGAAGCCTCCTTGAAGGAAAGCTCCTCGACTGGAGCCTCCGAGTTCTTATCCGCCATATCCAAAACCGCCTTTCCGCCGGTAAGCACCAGCTATGTCGAATTTAATCACAGGTTCCAGTAACGGAGGCTTCGAAGCTACCCGCCCCGACACGAACGCTAACAGAGTCTCCAACGGTCAAAGACGAAGCATCGGTGATGACATGCCCGGCCTCATCGCGAGCGATGGCGTATCCGCGCCCGAGGACCTTCAAAGGTGAGAGCGCGTCCAAAGTCGCCGCCATGCTTGAAACCATTGCCTCATGAGGACGTAGCATACGGGATGCCGCAGCGTCGAGGCGAACAGAATAGTCTTCCAATGAGCTAGCCTTACGACCCAAGGCACGCGGCAAAGCATCTACCAGACGCTGCTCAGACTGCATGAGAGCGACGGCACGATCATCAATGAGGGACTCCGGATTCGTGAGGCACCGGCGTTTGGCAAGGCCTTCGAGCCGGACCCGTTCGCGATCGAGAAGCGTCGCCATTCCGCGCGCAAGCGAAGTATCGACCTGCTCGAGAGAGCGCGCATCGGCGGCGAGCGCAAGGTCCATAGCTCGCGCCAAGCGCTCCCGACGCCCGTTAATCGAGGTCACAATCTCATCGAGAGCCGGAGCCACGCTTTCTGCGGCAGCCGTGGGCGTTGAAGTTCGACGGTCCGCAACATCATCGCAGATCGAGTTGTCCGGCTCGTGGCCAATGCCCGTAATGACGGGGACGGGACAAGCGGAAACCGCCCGAGCAAGAGTTTCGTCATTGAAGGTCATGAGGTCCTCATAAGAACCCCCACCTCGGACAAGCAAGATTGCGTCTGGATTAGAAGCCGCGGCAACCTCAAGAGCGCGAATGATGGTAGCGGGAGCTCCGGGACCCTGGACCTGGCACCCCACAGCATCGATCTCAACAAGTGGGTTGCGCCGGCGGAGCGTCCGTTTAACATCGTCGATCACGGAGCCAGAAAGGCTCGTGACCACGGCAACACGCGTGCAAAAACGCATAATCGGCCGTTTGCGAGCCGGGTCCATGAGACCCTCGATCTTGAGCTTCTCTCGAAGAAGAGCAACCTGTTGCCTCAAAAGCCCCTCTCCGGAAACGGAGATGCGGCTCGCAATAAACGAAAGCCTGCCAGACCCGACGTAGACATCAAACTTACCCCGGAGTTCGAGCTGCATGCCGTCACGCAGCTCGATGCCACTCGATGCATAGACGCCGCGCCATACGATGACGTCCATCGCAGCAGATTCGTCCTTGACTTGAAAGTAGCAGTGGCCAGACCGAGCGTTGGGACCCCTAAAGCCCGTGACCTCACCGGTCACGAGGAAGGAACCCATCTCCCCCACACGAGCCTTCGCGGCGCCCACGGCAGAGCTCACTGAGATTGGCTCTCGCGATGCAGCGTCAAGAGCAGCAGATGCGAAGTCTATGCTGCCGCTCGTCTCCTCGCGTCCCCAGGCCATTTAGTCATTCCTCCGCTGAACACGAGAAAGGTAGTAGAGAAGCTGGAGCACCGACACGAGCGCGGCAGCAACGTACGTCAGTGCCGCAGCGATTAGCACCTTACGCGCGCCGCGGACCGCAGTCTCGCTCATGCCGCTACGCTCGAGATAGGCAACGGCGCGACGAGAGGCATCGAACTCGACCGGAAGCGTCACGATCTGAAAAATGACCGAGAAAGCAAAGAGGATGACGGCAAGCTGCACAAGGCCAGCAAGACCAATGGCTACGCCGGCGAAGAACACGATCATCCATACGTTGGACGTGAAGTTAACGATAGGCACGAGAGCGGAGCGAACCTTCACCGGGATGTATCCCCTTGAATGCTGGACCGCGTGGCCAGCTTCGTGACAAGCAACGGCCGCGCTCGCGACGGAGCCGCCGCTCAGGTTGGCACGCGAAAGGTTGAGAACATTCGAGCGCGGATCGAAGTTATCCGTTAGCTCACCCGCGATAGGCTGAATCCTCATGCCGGAGACGCCTTCGTCAGCAAGCATACGCTCTGCTACCTGGGCTCCAGTAAGCCCGCAATCAAGCCCGACTTTAGACCACATCTTATACGTCGACTTAATATATGACTGCGTGACGAGGCCAAGCAGGGTAGACACAAGAACCAAGACGAGGTACGAGGTGTCATACCCCATCCCGTAGCCCATGCCGTAGTACATACGAACCCCCAATCAGTGAATTTCTTTGAGTATGTACCCAAAGCCGGACACAAAAGGAGCCGGACTACTCACCCGGCTCCCCAAAAGAACATGCGCTATGTAGCCTAGAGAATCTCCACTCGACCGTCCTTGACGGTCAGGCCGCAGTCGCCCAAGAGGAGTCCCTTGAGCTTCTCCCCCGCGATGTCGCGTCGCCATCCAGAGGCGAGAGACGCATCCTCTCTCCCAGCCATGAATTCAAGGAGGTCTTCGCGCGTTGCGATGAGCTGAGCGGCCACGCCGGTCTTCTCGGAAATGATGCGCACCATGGCGTACATGAGGTCGATGACGCATTCCTGATCGGCAGACGGACGCGAGCGCTTAGGAAGACTCGGACAATCGGACGCTTGGCATGCGGCGCCGCGCGATATGGCATGAACCAGAGCATCAGCATCGCGCTCAGATAGCTGCTCTGTTCCGCGAATGCGACGCAGCCGTTCCGTATCCGCCGGTCCGCGCTTGCAGATCTCGAGCATCACTTCATCAGAGAGAACCCATTTGCGCGGGATATCGCGCTTGGACGCCATGCGCTCTCGCCAAGCGCAGGCCTCGCGCGCCACGGCAAGTTGACGTCGGGTGAGCGACGAGGCTCGCTTGAGGTGGCGAAACGCGTCAATCGGCTCGTGACGGTAATGAGACGGGTCGAGCAAAGCCTGCATCTCGGGAAGGACCATCGAGAGACGGTCGCGTTCGACAAGCTCGGAGAGCATAGTCTCATAAATACCCGGAAGGTAGCGCACGTCATCTTCAGCATACGTAAGCTGCTCGGGGTCAAGCGGACGACGAGACCAGTCCGTTAGGCTCTCGGCCTTGGCGAGGCGAACGCCAGTGTAGGCCTCAACGAGGCCACCGTACCCAAGTTGCATGCGCTGACCGAGAAACGCGGCAGCAAGCTGCGTGTCGAACAGAGGAGCCGGAACACATCCCAGGCTGCCATCGATGACTTCAAGATCTTGGGAGCAAGCATGAAAGACCTTGGTAATAGCCGGGTTCTCAAACAGCTCTACCACCGGAGAAAGGTCGGAGATGGCAAGCGGATCAACGGCGGCGATATCGTCCGCCGACGTAGCAAGCTGAATTAGGCAAAGACGCGGACGATACGTGCGCTCACGAAGAAACTCAGTGTCAACGGCAAGCACGCTCGAGGAGGCAGCGCGCTCGCAAAAGCGCCTGAGCTCCTCCGATGTGGAGATGAACAAAACGTGACCCCTCAGCCCCGTCGCATCCATAAAACGACCGGGCAAAATCGGCTACCATGGCTGTGGCCCCCTTGGGCCCACAGACAGGAGGATACCATCCATGCGCTGCCTCATTGTTCATAATCCGCGTTCTGGCTTCGGGTCAGACGCGGTCTACGCATTTGAGCGCGAGCTCGTTCGTCCCGGCGACGAATGCGTGCTGCGTGTCCTTGACGACGAGAACGTTGACGAGAAGGCCCTCGCCGATGCCGAGACGTTTGACGTGGTTGTCATCTCCGGCGGCGACGGGACGATTTCGAACCTTCTCTACATGTTGCGCGATCGCGCGGTTCCCACCTGCGTGTTTCCGTCTGGCACGGCCAACCTCCTCTTCGCGAATATCGGCAACTCTCCAGAGCCTGCCGCCCTCGCCCGCGCATGTCGATGGGGAGACACCATAAGCGCAGACCTCGGCGAAGCAAGCTGGGAGAGCGCGGAAGGCCCAACCAAGCGAGGCTTTTCCATCATGGCCGGCACTGGGTTTGATGCAGAGCTCATGGCTGCCGCCGCGCCCAACAAGAGGACGATGGGGGAAGTCGCCTATTTCATGGCCGCCCTCTCGGACCCGACACCCAAGGTCAACCACTTCACAATCAGCGTCGACGGAGAGACCTACGAGCGCGACGGAATCGCCTGTCTCGTCGCCAACAACGCCATGCTCCAGCTAGATGTCGACGTGGTCCCCGGATGCGTCATGGACGATGGCCTGCTCGACGTCATCGTCCTTGAGGTGAGCGTCACGGCTCAGCTCATTCGACCGCTCATCGCCAGCCTCGTCGACCCGAAGGGCGAACGTGGCAACAGGCCTCGCATTGAGACCTTTAGGGGCAGAAGTATCGAGGTCAAGACCTCCGAGCCCATCCCCATGCAAGTCGATGGCGAAGTCGTCCCAGACATGGTCACCAGCTGGCGCGCCGAGGCTCTTCCCGCCGCATGCGAGCTCGTGGTGGACGGCCTCTCCCGCTACCAGCCCAGGATTCGCCGCACGAGCCCCAAATTCCCCGTTGCCGCGCAACTCGCCTTCCCCGAATAACGCAGGTTGCACGCAGCCCGAGGC
>NZ_CAKUIH010000002.1 GCF_934660935.1 uncultured Parolsenella sp.
CCGATCGTGGGCGGCCTCCTGGTCTTTTTCGTGCTGCTCTTTGCCTCTAACTGGCAGCAGTATTACTACACCTACTGTATCTTTTACGAGGAGTGCGGCAAGCAGCGTATGGAGATTGCCGAGCGCTTGCGCAAGCTCCCGCTCTCGTTCTTCGGCCGTCGTGACCTCGCGGACCTCACCGAGACCATCATGGGTGACGTCCAGGCCATGGAGCACGCCTACAGCCACGTGCTGGGAGAGCTTTGGGGCGCCATCATCGCAAGCGCCATTGTGTTCGTGGGGTCGCTCTTCTTTTGCTGGCAGCTGGCGATTGCGGCGTTTTGGAGCGTGCCTGTGGCGTTTGCCGTCCTGTATCTCACCCGTGGCCCCATGACGCCGGTGTTCGACCGCGTTCGTGCCGAGAAGGTCAAGGTCACCGAGGCCATCCAGGAGACCCTCGACTGCGTGCGCGAGATTCGCGCCACCAACCAGGAGGCGTACTACCTCGAGGGCCTCGCCGGCGTGATCGACCGCGAGGAGCGCGAGACCACCAAGGGCGAGCTCGTCAACGGGCTTCTCGTCAACTCTGCCTTTGCCATCCTGCGCCTGGGGATCGCCACGACGCTCGTCACGGGCGCCGCGATGGTCGCCTCCGGGCAGGTCGACTTTTTGGTGGTGTTTGCCTTCCTGCTCATGGTGAGCCGCATCTACGCGCCGTTCGACCAGGCCCTCATGCTCGTCTCCGAGCTGTTCGCCGCCGAGTCCTCCGCCAAGCGCATGCGCTCCATCATGGAAGAGCCTGTGGCGCAGGGCAGCGAGAAATTTGAGCCCGTGGGCCACGATGTGGTGTTCGATCACGTGGCATTTGGCTATGGCGCAGGCGAGGACGGCCGCGCTGGCGAGCGGGTGCTCACGGACGTGAGCTTCACTGCCAAGGAGGGCGAGGTCACGGCGCTTGTGGGACCGTCCGGTTCTGGCAAGTCCACCGTGAGCCGCCTGGCGGCCCGCTTCTGGGACGCCACTTCCGGCAAGGTGACCGTGGGTGGCGTGGACGTGGCAAGCGTTGACCCCGAGGTTCTCCTGCGCGACTATGCGATCGTTTTCCAGGACGTGCTGCTCTTCGACGACACGGTGATGGGCAACATTCGCCTCGGACGCCGCGACGCCACCGACGAGGAGGTCCTAGCCGCCGCGCGTGCTGCCAACTGCGACGAGTTCGTGTCCCGCATGCCCCAGGGGTATGACACCATGATTGGCGAGAACGGCTCCAAGCTCTCCGGTGGCGAACGCCAGCGCATCTCCATCGCCCGAGCCCTGCTCAAGGATGCTCCTATCGTCCTTCTGGACGAGGCGACGGCGAGCCTTGACGTCGAGAATGAGACCGTGGTGCAGGGGGCGCTCTCCCGCCTACTCGCGGGTAAGACCGTCATCGTGATCGCGCATCGCATGCGCACAGTCGAGAACGCGGACAAGATCGTGGTCCTGAAGGATGGCATTGTCGTCGAGCAGGGCACGCCCGCCGAGCTCAAGGCCACAGGTGGCGAGTTCGCGCACATGCTGTCACTGCAGAAGGAAGCCTCGTCCTGGTGCCTGTGACGCGTCGTTAGATTTCCAAAAAGTTTCCCAAGGTTGTCTCTTAAAGTTAGTGGAACTAAACTTGCTAGTTGCAAGTGTGCCTAGGCTTACTTATCTGCTTGGGCTCGGGGCGTCTCATCTCAAAGATGTGCGAAAAGGAGAGGCAACATGAAGAAGTCCACGTATAACACCCTGCTCGTCGGCGGCGGCTTCCTGCTTGGCACGGCCGGCATCAAGCTGCTCAAGAGCGAACCGGTCAAGAACGCGTGCGTGCAGGGCATCGCGTGCGGCATGCGTATCAAGAGCGACTACCAGGATATGGTCGAGCAGGCGAAGGCCGAGGTCGACGACATGGTCGCCAAGGCGTCGTACATCACCGCGAGCGAGCCTGACGCCGCTACGGATGAGGCCGCCGAGTAGCGCGCTGACACAACTATGAGATTCTCGGTTATCAGCGAGATCCCCGGCAGGACCCGCCTACAGTTGGCGGGTCCTGTGCCAGAAGGGGACCTCGACGCTCTCATAAAGCTGAGTACGGATATCAAGGGCGTCACGAAGGTCCGGGTATACGGCCGTATCGGGCAGATGGCGATCGAGTATGACGCGCCTCGCCGCGCGGACGTGCTCGATGTCCTTCGCACGATCGATGCGCAGGCGATCGCCGAGGCGAAGTCCGGCTATGCGATTCAACTCGAACCGCGCAAGCACAAGCTCGTCATGGACCTGGCGACGCTCGTTGGCGCCCATTACGCGCGTCGGTGGTTCCTGCCGACCCCGCTGCGAGCCGTGTTCGTCGTGGTGGGCTATATGGCCTTCCTGCGCGCCGCCCTGCACGAGCTGGCTCAGCCTCGCCTGACGGTGCCCGTGCTCGATGCCTCCGCCATTGGCATCTCGTTCGTGAAGCGCGACGTCAACACGGCTGGGCAGACGATGTTCCTGCTGAACGTCGGCGAGCTGCTCGAGGACTACACGCGTGCCATGAGCGAAAACGAGCTCATCAACTCCCTGCTTGACGTGCCCGACAAGGCGCAGAAGGTCGAGGGCGACACCGAGGTGAGCGTTCCTGCGACGGAGCTCGAGCCCGGCGACCTCGTGGCCGTTCGCACCGGCATGTCCATCTCCATCGACGGCGTGGTCGAGCGGGGGAGTGCCATGGTCAACCAGGCGACCCTCACCGGCGAGCCACTTGCCGTCGAGCGCTCCGTGGGTGACGACGTGTTTGCGGGTACCGTCGTGGAGGATGGCAGTATCCTCGTGCGCGTGCGTGCCAACACAGCCAAGACCAAGCTGCGCTCGATCGTCTCGCTCGTCCAGACGGCCGATTCCCTCAAGTCAGAGGGGCAGTCGCATATGGAGGAGCTGGCGAACAAGATCGTTCCCTGGAACTTCCTGCTCGCGGGCCTCGTCGCCCTCACGACGCGTAGCCTCGTCAAGACTTCTGCCGCGCTCATGGTCGACTATTCGTGCGCGCTCAAGCTTACGGGCTCCGTCGCCGTCATGACGGCCATGAGCGACGCGGCCAAGATGGGCGTCATGGTCAAGGGCGCCAAGTACTTCGAGTCGTTCGCCAAGGCGGACACCATCGTGTTCGACAAGACCGGTACGCTCACCGAGGCGCAGCCTAGGCTCGCCCGCGTGTTCGCGACCGACGGTTGGAGCGAGGACGACGTCTTGCGCTTCTCCGCCTGCCTGGAGGAGCACTTCCCACACCCGGTGGCGCGCGCCGTCGTCAACGCCGCCAAGGCGCGCGGCCTCGAGCATCGCGAGCGTCACGCTGCGGTTGAGTACATCGTCGCGCACGGCATCGCCTCCTCGATCGAGGGAAGGCGAGCGGTGATCGGCTCAGCGCACTTCGTGTTCGAGGACGAGCACGTCCTCATGGATTCTGAGGCGCGGGAGAGGGTCGAGTCTGAGATGCAGGGCTTCTCGCCTCTGTACCTTGCCGTAGACGGCGAGGTTGTGGGAGTGCTTGGCATCGAGGACCCGCTCAAGCCCGGCGTCAAGGAGGCCATCGCCGAGCTGCATGCGCTTGGCGTCAAGCATGTCGTGATGCTCACGGGAGACTCCGAGCGCACGGCCAGGCGCATCGCTCGCGAGGCTGGCGTCGACGAGTACGCCGCGGAGCTTCTGCCCGAGGACAAGTACGCCTACGTCGAGCGCATCAAGCGTGAGGGGCGCCACGTCGCCATGGTGGGCGATGGCGTCAACGACTCTCCGGCGCTTGGCCTGGCAGACGTGGGCCTTGCGATGGGCGGTGGAAGCGACATCGCCAAGGAGGTCGCCGACATCATCCTGGCGGACACGGACCTCGCCGCGATCGTGCGCCTGCGCAGGATGAGCCAGGGCCTCATCGACCGCCTGACGAGCTCCTACTCGAAGGTGATGCTCACCAACTCGGCGCTTCTGGCGCTTGGCATCACGGGCTTCATCGCCCCTCAGACGTCGTCGCTGCTGCACAACGGCTCGACGATCGCCTACAGCCTCGGTAACGCGAAGGCCTATTTGCCGGCAGCTTCGTAGCGATGCGCGGCCTGCTTGGCGGTGGCTCCGCTGTGTCGACGCCGGTCTGAGGCCGCATGCTGCCATGCCGTCGCTGTCGGCGGCTTCGCGAACCATATTGCCCGTTCTGTCTCCGTGGCCGCCTGCTGGCGCTCGCGGGGATAGAATGGGCTTCTTTGTTTGACGGGCCATCGTACGAAAGGCAATGAATGACTGAATCTCCCAACCTCGCCGAGAAGGCCCGAGGTCTCCTGCTCTGTCTGGCAATCGCCGCGGTCGCTTGGATTTGCGGCCAATATGCCGAGGTCGTCGGAGGACCGGTCTTCGGCATCCTGTTTGGCATGCTCCTGGCGCAGGTGCTGCGCGGGCGCGACGTCTCGGCGTTGCAGCCGGGCGTCAAGTTCACGTCCAAGTACGTCCTTCAGGCTGCCGTCGTCTTCCTGGGGTTTGGGCTCAACCTCGCGCAGGTCGCGAAGGTGGGGGCAACGAGCCTGCCGGTGATCGTCTCCACCATCTCGACGTCCCTCGTCGTCTCCTTCGTGATGTGCCGCGCCATGCACGTGCCCGGAAAGATCGCCACGCTCATCGGCGTGGGTTCCTCCATCTGCGGAGGCTCCGCCATCGCGGCGACGGCGCCTGTGATTCGCGCGGACGACGAGGACGTTGCCCAGGCCATCTCCGTGATCTTCCTCTTCAACGTGATCGCCGCGCTCGTCTTTCCCACCCTTGGCGGCATGCTGGGCCTCACCAACGAGGGCTTTGGCCTCTTCGCGGGTACCGCCGTCAACGACACCTCCTCGGTGACGGCTGCGGCGGCCGCGTGGGACGGCATGCACCCGGGTGCCAATACGCTTGACGCCGCCACTATCGTCAAGCTCACGAGGACGCTCGCCATCATCCCGATCACGCTCGCGCTCGCCGTGTGGCAGATGCGCGCCGACCGCCGTGCGGGAGGAGAGGGCAAGAGCACCTTCAGCCTGCGTCGCGCCTTCCCGACGTTCGTGGGCCTCTTCGTGCTCGCGAGCCTTGCGACCACGGTGTTCGCCCTGCCTGCCACCGTCACCGCGCCGCTGAAGACGCTTTCGAAGTTCCTCATCGTGATGGCAATGAGCGCAATCGGCCTCAACACCGACATCGTCAAGCTCGTGCGAACGGGCGGCAAGCCCATCGCGCTGGGCGCCTGCTGTTGGGTCGCCATCGCCTGTGTGAGTCTGGGCATGCAGCACGTTATCGGCATCTGGTAAAAAGAGCGCGCCGCCACGTTTGTGACGGCGCTTCTTGTTTGATGGTGCATCCTGGCGTGGCGGCACGCCCTGTTTGGCGTCGCGCTCTGGCGTGGACGCATTCTGGTTTGATGACGCGCCCTGGTGTGGCGGCGCGTTCTGGTGTGGCGGCGCGTTCTGGCGTGGCCAATTCTGGTTTGATGGCGTGCTCTTGTGGCGACGTTGACGGCGTGCCCTGGCGTGGCGGAGCGTCCTGGCGCGGACCGCTAGCCCTTTCGCGCAACCAAATGCGCGCGGAAGCCCTTCTGCGCCTCGAGCTTGAGCAGGGTGAGCCCGGATCCTTCGGCGAGCGCGCGTAGCTCGGATAGCTTGAGGATGCGCACGTCGCCATGGCCCAAGAGGCGGGCCAGCGGTAGCTCGATGTTGTTCATGAGCCAGACCGCGACGCCGTTCGAGGTGTAGTCGCGGAGGACCAGTCGCCCGCCGGGCCGAAGGACGCGTGCCACCTCGGCGAAGAACCTCTCCGGATGCGGGTAGTGGTGGAAGCTGTTGGAGCAGAGCACGGCGTCGAAGCTCCGGGGCTCGAAGGGCAGCGCCTCCGCGTCTCCGACGACAAAGTTGACGTTATCGAGCTGCTTTGCCCGGGCGACGTCGATCATCCCGGGTGTGAGGTCGAGTCCAGTCAGGTGCTTGTTGGGATACCGGGCGTGGAGCAGTTCTAGGACGGCTCCGGTTCCGCAGCCCACGTCGAGCGCGTCCTCGAACGGCTCGAGCTCAAGCTCCTCGAGCATCTGCGGATAGTCGTCCTTACACATCTCGTAAATGCCGGCATGGCCGGATTCGTAGACCTTTGCCGCCTCGGTGAACTCCTTGATGGAGAGTTGCTTGAGCTCCTCTGCCGATCTTGCCATGGGTCTCCTTCTGTTCGGGGAAGTCTGACGTTGCGCGCGTTTGCCCACGTCGGGCTTGGCAGGCAAAAAACGCGGGGCACCCTTCCTTCGTTTCGCGCCCCCGCGTGCGGGCGGTTCTCTATTCCTGGACCTTTAGCGCCTCGGAGAGGCTGACGCGCCTGATGGAGCGCGTGTGCAGGAACGCCACGACGAGGTACGTCGCGAACCCGATCCCCATGCACGCCGCGATGGACCACCATGGCACGTAGATCTCGATGTTGCCGTTGTAGGCGAGCAGCATCGAGCGGAAGATCGCGGTGAGCGAGCCGATGATCACGGGCTGAGACAGCACGAGCGCCGCCACCACGCACAGCGTGATCGAGCGGATGTACAGGTGGGAGATCTCTCCATCGCGGTAGCCAAATACCTTCATGTAGCTGATGGAGCGAGCGCTTCGGTCGATTACGGCCTTGGTCAGCAGGTACATGAAGAGGAGGAAGATGAAGACGGAGAGGCCGACCATCATGCCGATCAAGTCGCTCATCATGCCGATGAACTGGTCGCCCACGGCGCGCATGTCGTCGGGCGTGGTATCGCCGGCGAAGTAGCGCGAGTCGAGGTCGAGCTCCTCGTCGCTTACATAGCCGTTGAAGTACGAGGGGTCATTGCCAAAGAGGTCGTTGAAGTCGTCGATGCTCATGTAGGCGTTCATGTCAGAGTTCGAGCCCCACGAGTCGCCGTCGTAGTCGAATGCGTAGTCCTTTCCCTCGAACTTGTCGGTGAGTTTGACCTGCTGGCCATCCTTCCAGCCAAACTTTTCGACGAGGCCCCCGCCGAACACGACGCGTCCGTCGCCAACGCCCAGGTCCTTCCAGTAGCGAGAGTTCGGGGAGACGCCATAGACGGTTACGGTCTCTGTGCCGTTGCCCTCGCCACGGTCATATTGCAGCTGGTAGACGGCGTACTTCTCGGCCTGAGCGATCTTCTCGGCGCCATTGTCCGTGGTGTTGACGGGGTGGATGTCGTCGTTGTCGGTATCGATGTTGGAGGCGTCGTCGATGAGGTCGATCACCTCGTCGCGGTCGCAGCCGAGGGCGTCCGCGATGTCGTCGAGGCGCGCGTAGAGGGCATCCTTTTTGTCCTGCGCTTCCTCGAGCGCGTCGCTGGCTGCCTGCATGCTCGCGGCACTGGGCGACGCCATGGCTGTCTCGGCCGCCTCCTGGGCCGCGTCCGTCGCATCGTCGAGTTCGTTCTCCGCATCCTCGGCGGCGGTGAGGAGCGCACCATCGACGGACTGCAGGCGGTCGAGCGCCGCCCATTGTTCGCGCTCCTTGGCCGTGCCCTCGAGCTCGAGCGGGGCCTTGAGCGTGTACTGGTGCGCGGCCACGAGACTCGTCTCGAGGTTGTCCGCGTAGTGCGTCATCGTGGGAAGGATCGCCAGGCCAAAGAGCAGAAGCAGCGAGGCGAACGCGATGCCCACGAAGAGCGTGGCGAAGTTGCCGAGGTTGCGCAGGAAGACGCGCAGGCGGAAGCGCGAGACAAAGCCCATGCGCTCCGGCAGTTGCAGGCCGCGCTTGGTGCCAGCCTTGCCGCTCGCCTCGTGGCGGAGGAACTGCAAGGGCGTCTTCCCTATCTTTCGGAGAAGGCCCACGAGGGTGATGAGGATGAGCGCGGCGGCGGGAACCACGGCGCACATGACGAAGATCTCCCAGCTCCAGTAGACGTGGAAGGGCGGCAGGCTGTAGGAGCCGTAGTAGAGGTTGCGCATGGGCTCGGTGAAGACGGCCACGCCGAGCGCACAACCCAGAATCGAGGCGAGGATGCCTACCACGGCGGGGAGTGCTAGGTAGTGCAGCACGATCTCGCGCTTGCGATAACCGCTGGCGAGGAGCGTCCCGATGATGGCGCTCTCCTCCTCGATAGTGGCGTCGGTGAGGACCACGAAGACGAAGGCCATGATCACGATGATGATGTCGAGTAGCGTCGTCCACATCATGGAGTCGCCGTCTACGTCGTTGCGCGCATAGCCGATGCCCTGGTTGGAATCCGCGTCGATGAGGTCATCCACGCGCGCGTCTGCGTCCGTGAGGGCGTCGACCATGTCCTCCTCGGCATCGGTGCGGTCTGCGACGGAGAGGTCGCGATCGTTGAAGGCGAAGGAGTACGTGTAGGTTGGTGCGCCGCCGGCGTCCTCGAGTGCGGCGAAGCCGGCGTCAGTGACCTCGGCAACGCCATAGGTGATGGTGTTGATCGTGAAGTCCGAGTTGTTGAGGAAGAGCGCCTGGCTATCGGGCTGGGTCATGATGCCCGAGATGGTGTACGTGCGTCCGCAGAGGTCGACCGTATCGCCTACGGCGAGCTCGTTGTTCGTGGCGAAGACGCGGTCGATGGCGACCTCGTCATCTGCCTGGGGTTCCGCGCCCTCGCAGTAGGATGCAAGGTTGACCTCGGTGCGGTGCGCGTAGGTGCGGAGCGTCCGCTTGGTGCCGTCGTCGTCCGAGGTCTTGCGGAAGGCCGCGTCGATGGAGAAGTCATTGTAGAACGTGACACCACCGACGTCTTCGGCGGCGTCTTCGGCTGCCTCGAGCTGCGCGCTCGTCGCCTCGAAGGAGGTCGTCACGCGGCCGTCCTCGATGGCGTATTCGTCGCGCATGCCGTCGATGATGCACCCGATGGAGTGAGCCGCGAGCAAAAAGCCCGACGTGAGGGCGATCGAGCCCGTCATGAGGAGGAAGATGCCGAGGTACTTGCCGAGGTTGTTACGCAGCTCGCGGGGGAGCCGCCTTGCCAGGGGAGTCATCGTGCGCCTACCAATCGAGCTCGGAGGCGGACACGGGGGAGGCGTTGACCTCGTCTGAGGCCAGGCGGCCGTCGCGAAGGCGCAGCACGCGGTCTGCCATCTTGGCGATGGCGGCGTTGTGCGTCACGATCACGAGGGTGCAACCGTACTCGCGGTTCACGCGCTCCATGAGCTCGAGGACCTCCTTGGAGGTCTTGTAGTCGAGCGCGCCCGTGGGCTCGTCGCAAAGGATGAGGCCCGGATTCTTGACGAGGGCGCGACCGATGGCGCAGCGCTGCTGCTGGCCACCGGAAACCTGGCGTGGGAACTTGTTGCGATGCTCCCAGAGGCCGAGCGAGCGCAGAAGGTCCTCCATGGGCAGGGGATTGCTCGAGAGGTGTGCTGTGACCTCGATGTTTTCCCTGATTGTGAGGTCAGGCACGAGGTTGTAGAACTGGAAGACAAAGCCCAACTCGCGGCGGCGGTACTCGCCGAGGTCCTTGCTCGAGAGGGTTGTGAGGTCGCATCCATCGACGGAGATGCTGCCGCCGTCCGCGTCCTCGAGGCCGCCGATGAGGTTCAGGAAGGTCGACTTGCCCGAGCCGGAGGGGCCGAGCATGACGCAAATCTCGCCCTTATTGACGGTCGCGGTGATGCCGTCAAGGACTTGGACGCGGGCCTCGCCGTCGCCGTAGTGCTTCTTGAGCCCATTGACGACGAGGTAGGGGGTGTTGCCCTTCATGGGACGCTCCAATCGTTGCGCGCGAGGCTAACGGAGCGGTCGGCTACGAGGGCAGAGTTAGCCTTGGTAAAGTTACATCGAGCTAACAATAACACACGCTAATAGTTGGCTTTGGTAAATTTTGGGTTATGGGCAGGTAGTTTGGTCCTGTCAGGCGTGACGAGTGGGCTCGAAAGCCGTGGGGAGGCGGAAACTTGGTGAGATTGTCTCCCCACCCCCCCTGGGGGAGGGGTATACTAGCGCCAAGTTAACCGTGGCGTACAGGTGACAAAGGGACTGTCCCTTTGTCACCTACGGCGGAAAAGTTGACGAAGGGACAGTCCCTTTGTCAACCACGGTGCGGGAGCGGCGATCCGGCCGCTGCCAGATGCGCAGGGGGGCACGTATGAAGAACGAGAAGTTCGAGGTGGGAGGCATGACCTGCGCGGCATGCCAGGCCCACGTGGACAAGGCCGTCCGCGGCGTCGCCGGCGTGAGCGACGTCACGGTGAACCTGCTTTCCGGCTCAATGACCGTTGACTATGACGAGGGCTCCGTCTCGGCGGAGGACATCTGCCGAGCCGTCGACCGTGCGGGATACAGCGCCGCGCCGGAGGATGCGGGAGCGAACGCACCATCCGGAGCTGGTGCCGCCACACCCGCGTCGCGTACTGCCCTCAAGAGCCCCACGGCGAAGCTCGAGGCAACGGCTGACGCCATGAGGCGTCGCCTCGTCGTCTCGATCGTCTTTCTCGTCCCGCTCTTCTACCTGGGAATGGGGCATATGCTGGGCTGGCCCGTGCCAGCCGTCTTCGCTGACCACGCGCACTCCATGACGCTCGCCCTGACGGAGCTCCTCCTGCTCATCCCCATCGTCTTCGAGAACCGTGCCTACTTCACCAACGGCTTCAAGAGCCTCTGGCACCGCACTCCCACGATGGACGCCCTCATCGCCATCGGCGCCACGGCGAGCATCGGCTGGAGCCTCTTCGCGATGTTCGTCATGGCGGACCAACTCGCCGCCGCGGACGTCCACGCTGCGATGATGACGGCCATGGACAACCTCTACCTCGAGAGCGCCGGCACGATCCTCACCCTCGTGACTGTGGGCAAGTACCTCGAGACGCGCAGCAAGGCCAAGACCGGCGGCGCCCTCGAGAAGCTCATTGACCTCGCTCCCAAGACGGCGCACGTGGTCGACGCGGACGGTGCGGAGCGCGAAGCCGCCGCCGAGGCGCTGCAGCCGGGCGACGTCATTCGTGTGCGTCCCGGCGAGTCGCTCCCCGTCGACGGCGTCGTGGTCGACGGCGCGAGTGCGGTTGACGAGAGCGCCCTCACCGGCGAGTCGATTCCCGTCGAGAAGCGCGCAGGCGACGCGGTGAGCGCCGCGACCATCAACCGCACGGGCACGTTCACGTTCCGTGCTACGCGCGTGGGCGCGGACACGAGCCTCGCCAAGATCGTGCAGCTCGTGGAGGACGCGAACGCCACCAAGCCGCCCATCGCTCGCCTTGCGGACAAGGTCGCGGGCATGTTCGTGCCCGCGGTTATTGGCATCGCCGTCGTAACGTTCGTTATCTGGTTCGCGGTGACAGGCAGCGTGACCGAGGCCATAACTTCCGCCGTTGCTGTGCTTGTCATCAGCTGTCCGTGCGCGCTTGGCCTTGCCACGCCCGTCGCCATCATGGTGGGCACGGGCCGCGGCGCGGAGATGGGCATCCTGTTCAAGAGCGCCGAGGCCCTCGAGACCCTGCGCGGGGTCGACGTCGTGGTACTCGACAAGACCGGCACGATCACCCAGGGCAAGCCCGCCGTGACCGACGTCATGCCCGAGGATGGCATCTCCGAGAAGGCCCTGCTCAAGCTTGCGGCAACGCTTGAGGCGGGATCGGAGCACCCGCTCGCGGAGGCCGTCATGGCGCTCGCGGGGGAGCGCGGGATCGTGCCTCGCGAGGCGAGCGACTTCGCCGCGGTCCCCGGCAAGGGCGTGACCGCCCGCGAGGGCGCGAACGTGATCGCCGCGGGCAATGCTCGGCTCATGGCCGAGCTCGGCGTCGAGGTCGACGAGGTACGTCTCGAGGCCTTCGCCCGCGAGGGTAAGACGCCGCTCATGTTCGCCAAGAACGGCAGGCTTGTGGGCACGATCGCCGTGGCGGACCAGGTGAAGCCCTCGAGTGCGGACGCCATCGCGGCGCTGCGTGGGCTGGGCGTGCGTGCCGTCATGCTGACGGGCGATAACCGCACGACGGCACGCGCCATCGCCCGTGGCGTGGGCCTTGGCGAGGGCGAGGTCATTGCGGAGGTTCTGCCCGCGGACAAGGAGCGTCACGTTCGCGAGCTGCAGGAGGCGGGCCACATCGTCGCCATGGTGGGCGACGGCATCAACGACTCCCCGGCGCTCGCCCGCGCGGACGTGGGGCTGGCCATCGGTGCTGGCGCGGATATCGCCAAGGAGGGCGCGGACGTCGTCCTCATGCACTCGGATCTGCTCGATGTGGCGCGCGCTATCGAGCTGTCGCGTGCGGTCATCCGCAACATCAAGCAGGACCTCTTCTGGGCGCTCTGCTATAACGCCTGCGGGATCCCGCTGGCGGCGGGCGTCTTCTATCCGCTCCTGGGCTGGCAGCTCTCGCCGATGTTCGGCGCCGCCGCGATGAGCCTCTCGAGCGTCTGCGTGGTCACCAACGCCCTCCGCCTCACGCGCTTCAAGGCGAGGAACTAAAACCTGAAAAAGGGACAGTCCCTTTTTCAGGTCTCGAAAACGAGAGAGAGGAACGAACATGAGCTACACCGTGAAGACCAAGGGAATCATGTGCGGCCACTGCGAGGCCAAGGTTGAGAGTGCCCTGCTCAAGGTCGCTGGCGTGACCGATGCCGAGGCGGATCACGAGACCAACGTGGTCAAGGTCGAGTGCTCCGACGGCGTCACCGCCGATGCTGTGAGGGCCGCCATCGAGGGCGCGAGCGACACCTACGAGGTGCTCGAGGTCAGCGAGGACTAGCCGCTCGCATGCGTCCGCCGCGTGATGCGTGCACCAAGCGTCCCGCTCCGGTGGCGCGGCGCGGGTGAGACCGCAAGTTGCCCTCCGCCGCGCCGCTGACATGCCCCACACGAAAGGAGCCTGCCATGGTGGCAGACGAGAAGACGGTCCTGAACCTCCTCAAGACCGCGCGAGGCCAGCTCGACGCTGTGATCCGCATGGTTGAGGAGGACCGCTACTGCATCGACATCTCAAACCAGCTCATGGCCATCGAGAGCCTGGTCGCCAAGACCAACGCGATCGTGCTCAAGGCCCATATCGCCGGCTGCGTGAGGAGTGCCTGCCACTGCGGCACCGATGCCGAGCGCGACGAGAAGCTTGCCGAGATTGAGGACGTCATCGGCAAACTGTCGAGGTAGGGGCGTCGGTCGTCGGCGGAGCCCGAGCGCCGTGGCCACCGCCGCCGCGGGCCTGTCGCGCCGGTGTGCGCCTCGGGCCCACCGCGCAGCGACAGCCGCCCCAGGCCCACCGCGCATCGACAGTAGCCTCGGACCCGCCTCGCCGGCGTGCGCTCGGGGCGGCTCCTCAACATCTGCCGTCCAAAAGCGAAAGGGCGCCCCGCGCGATGCGGGACGCCCTTCTCGTCTTGGCGTCGGATGCCGGGCTTGGCCGAGTCAGAGTCTTGCCTGGCGCTCCGTGGGAAGTGTTACCTGACGATGCCGCCGACGACCATCGTAACGATCGAGACGACGATGGCTCCGAAGAACGCCGCGCCGAAGCCATCGATGACGATGCCTGCGTGCGTGATGTTGCGCGAGAGGAAGCTCGCGAGCTCGAGCATGAGCGCGTTGATGACGAGCGCGAACAGGCCAAGGCTGAGGATGGTGAACGGCAGGCCGACGATCTTGAGCACCGGCTTGATGCTGGCGTTCACGATGGCGAGGAACAGCGCTGTGAAGAGGGGGCCCGCATAGGCGCCGCCCACGACGGTGATGCCGGGGGTGAGCCAGATGGCCGCGCCCACGGCGATGGCGCTGACGAGCCAGGTTGCGATGAAGTCCATACGTACCTCCTTGGATGACGGGGGTAGTGTACCCAGCCGCCGCGCGCCGCCTTGGGACCGGGTTCTGAAAAACGTTTGATATCAAGGTCTCTCCATGAGTGCCTTAAACGCTTTAATGCGATAAAGTAGATGGCAGCCGTTGAGTCGCGGCGTGCGAAGCGCTGTTGGGGAGTTCGCGGAGGGCCCGCGCAAGGCACCCTCCGGCTTGGTTGGGAGGAATGTCACATGGATGCCGCCGAGATCATGGCGACGGAGCCCGCCCAGGAGCTCCTCTCGGTCTTAGCCGAGCTTTCCACGCCCGAGGAGGTCGAGGCCTTCCTGCTCGACCTGTGCACCCTGAAGGAAATTGCCGACCTATCCCAGCGCCTCGAGGTCGCGAGGTTGCTCGACTCCGGCGAGTCCTACCTCTCCGTCCAGCAGCGCACGGGCGCCTCATCGACGACGGTCAGCCGCGTCTCGAAGTGCCTGAATGGCCCCGCTGGCGGCTATCGGGCCGTTCTCGCCCGCGAGGGGGAGTAGCCCGGCGTTCGCCGGTCGCGGCGCTGTGACCTGGCGGCTCCATCCCCCGTCCACATTGCCTTGGCCACGGGGGACAAGAAACCCTATCATAGGTATGCAGAAAGGTGGGCAACCTGCCTCCACGCGCCGCGCGCCGCGGGACAGCCCGCCTGATATGTAGCCTACGAAGGGACACACCCTTGAATTTCCGTCGGACCATCGCTCGCGCGACCGCAGGCCTCGTCCTCGGCGCGACCGTTCTCACCGGCCTTCCCACCATCGCCCTCGCCGACACCCCGGCGGAGCTCCAGGCGAAGCTCGACCAGGCCAACTCCCACCTCAGCGGCCTTTATGATGAGGCTTCCCGTGTGAGCGAGGAGGTCAACAAGACCCAGGAGGACCTCGACGCCACCAACGCGGAGATCGAGCAGAAGACCGCCGAGCTCGCGCAGGCCCAGGACACCCTCTCCCGCCGCGTCGCCTCCAACTACAAGACCGGCGGCGTCTCGCTCGTTTCCATCCTGTTCGACTCCACGAGCTTCGAGGACATGGTCAACCGCATCACCTACGCGAGCAAGGTGAGCGACTCCGACGCCCAGATCATCCAGCAGGTCAAGGACATCCAGTCCGAGCTCGACCAGAAGCGCGCCGAGCAGCAGCAGCTCCTCGATGACCTCAAGGCCCAGCAGTCCGAGCTCGATGGCAAGGTCGCCGAGGCGCAGAGCTACGTGAGCTCCCTCGACCAGCAGGTCCAGGACGCCCTCGAGGCCGAGCGCGCCGCTGCCGCCGCAGCAGCCGAGGCCGCCCAGAGGGAGGCCGAGCGCGAGGCCGAGAACAACGGCGGCAACTACGTGCCCAACGCCGGCAACCAGAACTCCAACAGCAACACCAACAGCAACACCAACAACGGTGGCTCCAGCTCCAACTCCGGTTCCGGCTCCGCGAGCGGCAGCCTCTCCGCCTCGCAGCGCAACGCCATCGTCTCCGCCGCGTGGGGCAAGGTCGGCTGCAGCTACGTCTACGGCGCCACCGGCCCGAACGCCTATGACTGTTCTGGCTTCGTGCAGTACTGCTACGCCCAGGCCGGCATCTCGCTGCCGCGCACCTCGTACGCCCAGGGTGCTTGTGGCACCACCACGTCCAATCCCCAGGCCGGCGACATCGTCTGCTGGGGTGGCCACGTGGGCATCTACATCGGCGGCGGCATGATGATCGACGCCGGCAACCCCAGTGTCGGCGTGAGCTATCGCGCGGTCTACGGCAGTCCCTGGTACCAGACGCTGTAGCGAGCTGGCGCCCGAGGGCGTAGAGCAAAATGTGTCCCGCAAGGGGCATCGGCGTAAGTCGATGCCCCTTTTTGTCTTGCGGCTTGTTCGCCCCTCGAACGGGCTGGGCTGCCGCCGACGTTAGTGCGTCAGGCATCTGCAGCTTGTCCGCGCTCGAGGCGCCTCGTTGGCTCTTTGCGGAGACACTCGTCCGGGGCGCGCTGTCGGTTCGTTTCGATGAGGCTTGCCCGAACCGCGTTGCCGTCTTTCCGTGAAGGTGCTCGTCCGGGGCGCACCGACGCCTTCTCGCGGCGACGCCTCTCTGCACCGCGTCGCCACTTCGTTTCGATCGCGTTCGCTTGTGGCCTTTGTTCGATCGCGTTCGCTTTTGGCCTTTGGTCTTTGGCGTCAAAAGCCGGTCCGGAGGCAATTGCTGGAGAGATGGTCAAAATACCCATCTTGGCGTACGCCTCTTTGGTTTCGGGAGGCGTTTGGGGCCATGAATCGCGTGTATAAGGTGCTCCGAAGGGTGCTTCTGGAGCCCCTTGGGTTCTCGTTGAACAAATCGCTCTCATTTGCGAAATACTGCAACTAATCTACCTGCGGTTTCGTGTTTTGGCAAAAAACGAGGGGCGATCAGGAGAGTCCAGGGAGTTCGAAGACCGTACGCCAAGATGGTGATTTTGACCAATCCTCGAGACCCATGCCCGCCAATTGCGTCTCAGAGACGCCCGGTTTTGGGCCTGCTTAATCCGCGACCGAGAACCTATGCACTGTGCGCTGAATTCTATACATATTTGAACGAGGCTGATCATGGGTGCCACCGGGCATGGTCAGCCGCCGGGCATGGGTGTCACCGGGAAAAGTCGTTCAGGTAAAAGAAACGGGACCCTGTGGGGTCCCGTTGGCCGTTCTTGTGGGATTGAGCCGTCTCGGCGGCGTTTGGGTGCGCGGATCGCCGTGGGCGAGCGCCGCACCTACGGCTATGGCGAGCCGCTTGCGGAGAGCGTGCCCGTGCTACACCCGGGTCATTTGCAGGAGGTGTCGCCGTGGGCGAGCGCCGTGTCCGCCTGAGCCCTACTTGCAGAGGCCCGCGCCAAGCGCCTCGAGCGCGTCGAGGGCGCCGTCCGTGTCATCAACGATGTCAGACAGGTGCTTGCTGTCGAGGAATCCGCTGATGAGGGCACCGAGCTCCTGCCACACGGGGAGCGTGGGACAGGTCTTGGTGCGAGGGCAGATCGTGCCGTTCGAGCAATCAAGGCAGGAGACGGGTGCCAGAGAGCTGCCCTCCGCCACGCGGATGATCTCACCCAGCGTGTAATCCTCGGGCTTTCGGGCGAGACGGTAGCCGCCGCCCTTGCCACGCTGGCTTACAACGAACTTCGCCTTGTGCAGCGACGCCATGACCTGCTCGAGGTACTTGCGAGAGATGCCCTGGCGTCGCGATATGTCGCCAAGGGAGACCCATCCGGCCTCGCCCTGAGCGGCGGCGAGGTCTGCCATGACGCGGAGGGCGTAGCGGCCCTTGGTGGAGATTCCGGAAGCCATGGTTACTCCTCGTCTCCGCGCGCGCCGGCGGAGAGGGGGTTGCCGTGCTCGTCCGTGCCGTCCTCGGTGGAGGCTGCCTCGGCGAGCTTATCGGGGTGGCCGAGCATCTCGTCGAGAGTGCGCCAGGCGAGCTCGGCGCACTTCACGCGCGCGGGCATGTGGGAGATGCTCTCGAGCTCGGCGGCCTCGTCAAGCTCTTCGAGGACGGAGGCGTCCGTCTCCTCGCCGCGGATCATGCGGCCGAAGAGGTGGCAGAGCTCGCGCGCGTGCTCGGGCGTCTCGCCAACCATGAGGTCGCTCATCATGTCGGCAGAGCCCTGGGAGACGGCGCAGCCGCTGCCCGTCCAGGAGACCTCGGCGATGGTGCCGTCGTCGCCGAGGCGGACGTCGAGGACGAGGTCATCACCGCAGCTGGGGTTGATGCCCTCGTGGCTGTAGGTGGCGTCCTCCATCTTGTACTTGTAGTCAGGGTTGCTCACGTGGTCCATGAGCGCGCGGCTGTAGACGTTAGCCATTGAAGACCCCCCAGACGAAGTCGAGGCCCTCGACGAGGCGGTCGACGTCTGTCTTGTCGTTGTAGAAGCCAACGGAGGCGCGGCAGCAGCTCTCGATGCCCATCCAGGTGAGGAGGGGCTGGGCGCAGTGGTGGCCGGCGCGGATGGCGATGTTCTTGGTGTCGAGCAGGCTCGAGACGTCGTGCGGGTGGATGCCGTCGACCATGAAGGAGACCGCGCCGATGTGGGCGCGCGGGTCATCCGGGCCGACGATCTTGACGTAGGGGAGGGCCTGGAGCCTCTCGCACAGGTAGGCGGCAAGCTCGCGCTCGCGCTCATCGAGCTCGGTGCGACCGTGCTCGAGGATGTAGTCGATGGCGACGCCGGTGGCGTAGATGCCCGCGGCGTCCTGGGTGCCGGCCTCGAACTTCTCCGGGATGGGCGCCCAGACGGCGCCGTCCTCGGTCACGGAGTCGATCATCTCGCCGCCGGTGAGGAACGGCGGGAGGGACTCGAGCAACTCGCGGTGGGCCCAGAGGCCGCCGATGCCCATCGGGCCGCCGAGCTTGTGGGCAGAGAAGGCGAAAGCGTCGACGCCGAGCTCCTTCACGTCGACGAGGACGTGCGGCAGCGACTGGGCGCCGTCGGCGATGACGATGGCGCCCTGCGCGTGGCCGGCGTCCGCGATGGCACGGATGGGGTTCTCGACGCCCAGCACGTTGGAGACGTGCGTGACGGAGACGATCTTGGTCTTCGGGCCGATCTTGGCGGCGATCTCCTCGGGGCCGATAACGCCCTGGTCGTCCGGACGCAGGAAGACGAGCCTGGCGCCGGAGGTGCGGCAGACCTGCTGCCAGGGGATGAGGTTGGAGTGGTGCTCCATGATGGAGATGCAGACCTCGTCGCCCTCGTGCAGGACGGTGGGGCCGAGGGTCTTGGCGATGAGGTTGAGCGACTCGCTGGCGTTACGCGTGAAGATGACCTCCGCCGGGTCATCGGCGCCCACGAAGGCGGCGACCTTGGCGCGGGCCTGCTCGATGGCGGCCGTCGCGTCGACGGAGAGCTTGTAGAGGCCGCGGAGCGGGTTGGCGTTCATCGTCTCGTAGAAGCTGCGCTCCGCGTCGAGCACGGCCGCCGGACGCTGCGCGGTGGCGGCGCTGTCGAGGAACACGAGCTCGGGGTTGTTGGCAAGCAGGGGGAAGTCCGCCTTGAAGGGGCTCGCCTGGATGTCGGTCACGTTTGCCATGGTTAGGCCTCCTCGATCATGTCACGAATCTCTGCTGCGGTCTGGCCGCCGAGCGCGCGCTCGGCCCAGGAGATGACGGCCGCGGGAGCGTCGCCGGGAAGGGTGATCGCGGCGTCGTCGACGATGGCGCGGCGGAAGAGCTCCTCCGCCTCGTCCTCGGTGAGGCCGCGGTCGCGCAGGTAGGCGAGCTGCTCGGGGCTCACGGTGCCGATGGCGGCGCCGTGGGAGCCCTCGACGTCGTCCTCGTCGCACAGGATGGTGGGGAGCGTCTTGTTCACGACGTCGTCGCCGCAGACGAGGACGGTCTCCTGCTCGGAGGCCTTGGCTCCCTTGCAGCCGTTGACGAGGTCGATCGTGGCGCGCAGGGCCTTCTTGGCGTCGTCCGAGAGGACGCCCGTCATGTCGAGGTTCGCGCGCGCCTTGATGCCCCTCACGGGAACGGTGTAGGCGAGGTCGAGCTTCTCTCCCGCTCCCGCAAGGTAGCGAAGAGAGAGGTCGAGGCGGGAACGGTCTCCGGCAAGGTCGATCGTGGAGCCGAGGGCGGTGGTCGCGGCGCCGATCACGTACTGGCGGACGGTGACCTCCGCGCGGTCATCGGCGACGATGCCGAGGCTGTCGAGGTACTGCTCGCCCGCGGTGGCGGCGACGAGGAGCGTCACGTGGACGTGGCTGCCCTGCTCCGCGTGGATGCGAAGGGCGTGACCGCTCGTGACGGGGGCGTCGTCGCGCTTGGCGGGGGTGTCGCCCTCGCGGGCAGCAGCCTCGTTGTCCTCGGCGTGGGCGCGCTCGTCGCAGGCCTTGGGCGCGGCGCCGAGGCCGTCTGCGACCACGACGTCTACGAACGCCTCGGCGCCGGGGCGCACGAAGACGCTCGTCTGGGCGACGCTGCCGAGCGAGGTGTCGACCTTGACGGAGATGCGCTCGCCGGTGGTGCCGGCGGGTACGACGATGGTGCGGCGATTGGTCGCGGAGGCGTCGAGCCACTGGGTCGCCTCGGCGCCGGCACCGCAGGTGATGCGGCGGGCGGAGGCGGGAACCTCGGCCATGGGGTCTGCGGCGGGCGGCTCGGGCACGACGAGGGTGGTGTCGTTCGCCTTGAGCCAGTTCCAGGTCTGGGCGGGCGTGAGGCCAACGCCGGTGAGGGTGTGCGCCATCTAACCAATCGCCCCTTCCATCTCGAGCTTGATCAGGTTGTTCATCTCGACGGCGTACTCGAGCGGCAGCTCCTTCGAGACTGGGTCGGCAAATCCGTTGACGACCATCGTGCGTGCCTCCTGCTCGGAGCAGCCGCGGCTCATGAGGTACATGATCGTGTCGTCAGAGATGCGGCCGATCGTGGCCTCGTGGCCGACGCTCGCTGAGGCGCAGCGGACGTCCATCGCGGGTATGGTGTCAGAGCGGCTGATGTCGTCGAGCATGAGCGAGCTGCAGCTCACGGAGGCGCGGGCGCGCTCGGCCTTCTTCGTCACCACGACGGAGCTGCGGAAGGTCGAGATGCCGCCGCCCTTGGAGAGAGACTTGGTGTCGACCGAGGCGCGCGTGTCGGGCGCGGCGAGGGTCACCTTGCAGCCGGTGTCGAGGTTCTGCGTGGCGCCGGCGAACGTGATGCCGGTGAACTCGCAGCTCGCGCGCGGACCCACGAGCAGCGAGCTGGGGTAGAGGTAGGAGACGTGGCTGCCGAACGAGCCGGAGACCCACTCGACCTTGCCGTCCTCCTCCACGCGCACGCGCTTCGTGTTGAGGTTGTACATGTTCTTGGACCAGTTCTCGATCGTGGAGTAGCGCAGGCGTGCGCCCTTGCCCACGAAGAGCTCCACGGCACCTGCGTGGAGGTTGGCCACGTTGTACTTGGGCGCGGAGCAGCCCTCAATAAAGTGCAGGTCAGCGCCGGGCTCGACGATGATGAGGGTGTGCTCGAACTGGCCGGCTCCCGCGGCGTTCAGACGGAAGTAGCTCTGGAGCGGGAAGTCGAGCTTCACGCCGGCGGGCACGTAGACGAACGAGCCGCCGCTCCAGACGGCGTAGTGGAGTGCGGCGAACTTGTGGTCCGTCATGGGGATGAGGGTGCCGAAGTGCTCGCGGATCATGTCCTCGTAGCCGGAGTGCATGGCGTCCTCCACTGTGGTGTAGACCACGCCGGACTTTGCCACCTCGTCCTTCATGTTGTGATAGACGATCTCCGAGTCATACTGGGCGCCCACGCCGGCGAGGCTCGTGCGCTCCGCCTCGGGAATGCCGAGGCGCTCGAAGGTGTCCTTGATGTCGTCCGGGACCTCGTCCCAGGAGTCGACCTGCTTGGAGCCGCTCGCGACGTAGGTGGAGATGGTGCTCATGTCGAGGCCGCCGATGGCCGGGCCCCAGTTCTTGGGCATCTCCATGCGCTCGTAGGTCTCGAGGGCCTTGAGGCGCATCTGGAGCATCCACTCGGGCTCGTCCTTCTTGCGGCTGATCTCCTCGACGATGTCACCGGAGAGGCCGTCTTCGAAGCGCTCGTAGCCGGCCTCGGGCTTCACGAAGTCATACATGCTGCGGTCGACGTCGGCGACCTCGGCGCGCTTGCGCTCGGGGGCCGCTCCGGGCACGGAGCCGGTCTCGGTGACGTCGACGGGGGCCACGGGGGCCTTGTCCTCGGTCAACATGCGCTACGCCTCCGCCTGCTCGACGGCGGCCTCTTTGGCCTCGTAGCTCTCGAAGCCGTTGGCGTCGATCTGGGCGATGAGATCCGGGCCGCCCTCGGCGACGAGGTGACCCTTGACCATGACGTGGGTGCGGTCGACCTCGACGCGCTCGAGGATGCGCGTGTTGTGCGTGATGATGAGGAGGGCGCCGTCGCACTGCTCGCGGTAGGCGGTGATGCCGCGCGAGACGACGGAGAGGGCGTCGACGTCGAGGCCGGAGTCCGTCTCGTCGAGGATGGCGAGCTTGGGCTGCAGGAGCAGCAGCTGGAGCATCTCGACCTTCTTCTTCTCGCCGCCGGAGAAGCCCACGTTGAGCTCGCGGGTGAGGTAGGAGGAGTCCATGTCGAGCTCGTCGCAGAGCTCGCCGACGCGGCGGCGGAACTGCTTGGCCGTCATCTTGAGCTCGGGGCGCTTCTGGCAGATGGTGCGCAGGAAGCTATACAGGGGCACGCCCGAAATCTCGACCGGTGCCTGGTAGGAGAGGAAGAGGCCCGCGAGCGAGCGCTTGTCGGGCGAGAAGTCCGTGATGTCCTCGCCGGCGAACTCGATCGTGCCGGAGGTGGTGCGGTAGGTGGGGTCGCCCATGATGACGTGGCCGAGGGTCGACTTGCCGGCGCCGTTCGGTCCCATGAGGACGTGGCACTCGCCAGCGTTGACCGCGAGGTCGACGCCGTGGAGGATGGGCTTGTCGTCCGCGCTCGCGCTCACGCCACGGATGTTAAGGAGGTGTTCCATTTGATTTCCTAACCTTGCCTGTCAAAACAGCCTCAGAGATAATACCCCATAGAAAGTGGGATTAGCACCTATTCGCCTGAAAATACCGGCGATGTGGAGGGTTATCTTTGAAAACGAGGCTGCGGTATCTTCGAAGAGGGGGACTCCGATCCTCCGGGGTATGATCGCCGCGCTTCCGGACAGGGGTCGCCGCGCGTGGTGCCGCCACATTTCCGGACAGGGGTCGCCGCGCGTGGCGCCACCACATTTCCGAGATGGGACTATTGCATGGATAGATGGACCAAGTTTGGCAAGGCAATCGGTTCGCACATGTCGTTCATCGCGCCCACGTGCGTGATTCTAGGTGTGCTGTTTCCCGAGGTATTTGGCTTGTTCAAGCCTGCGGTCCCCGCGATGTTCGCGCTCCTGACGTTCCAGGGGTCTCTGAACAACGACTTCAAGAGCGTGGCCGTGCAGTTCCGCCACCCCAAGGACGTGCTGTGCATCCTCGGCGTGAGCATGATTGCGATGCCCGTCGTGGCGCACCTCATCGCAAGCCTGCTGTTCAGCGGAAACCCCAACCTCGTGACTGGCGTCACGCTCGAGTATTGCGTGCCCGTGGGTGTGGTGTGCTTCATGTGGTGCGGCATGTATGAAGGCGACCTCTCGCTGGCGCTCGCGTCGATCCTCGTCTCCACCGTGCTCTCGCCCGTGAGCATTCCCTTCACGCTCAAGCTGCTGCTGGGGGCGGACGTCCAGGTTGACGTGCCGCAGATGATGAGCAACATGGCGTTCATGATCGCATTGCCTGCCATCGCCGGCATGCTCGTGAACAACGTGACCTACGGCTGGGGCCACAAGAAGCTGTCACCCGCCCTGTCCCCCGCCGTGAAGGTGCTGCTCATGATCATCATCGCGAGCAACTCCTCGCAGATGAGCGACCAGGTGCGCCACCTCACGCCAGAGCTCGTGGAGGTCGCGGCGTTCATCCTCGTCTTCGCTGCGTGCGGCTTCGTGCTGGGCATCGGGCTGGCGCTGGTGCGCAAGAGGCCCACTTCGAGGATCGTGACCTCGTGCTTCTGCGTGGGTATCCGCAACATTTCCGCCGGCGCCGTGATCGCGGCGCAGTTCTTCCCGGGCGAGGTCGTCTTCCCGGTCATGATGGGCACCCTCTTCCAGCAGGCCCTCGCCGGCATCTACGGCTCCCTCATGGAGCGCAAGCTCCTCAAAAGTTGACAAAGGAAAAGTTGACAAAGGGACAGTCCCTTTGTCAACTTTCCGCCAATGCGCGCGACCTGAAACCTGCAAAAGGGACAGTCCCTTTTGCAGGTTTTTCGTAGCAGGTTAGAGGCTGTCTCTCCATAATGCGAGCACAAATGTATCGAAATACGTGGTCAAGTCATACCGTTCACGGACGAGTGGCTACCGTTTGCCGTTCGCGTAAAAATTAGGACCGTTCGCAAAGTTCTCGACCATCGAGATTCGCTTGCAACAATTCGCGCCTATTGTGCATTCGACAAGGCACGCCGCGAGCCCCGGGAGGGGGTTTCCGCCGCCCACGACGCGCAGGAATCCAAAGAGGGAGAGACCATGGTCTTCGACTTCACTGGCAAGACCGCGATTGTGACCGGTGGCACCCAGGGCATCGGCTACGAGATCGCGAAGGGTATCGTAGAGGGCGGCGGCCACGTCGTCCTAATCGCCCGCAGCAAGGACAAGGGCGAGGCCGCTGTCGCCAAGCTCGGCGAGGGCGACTACTTCTATCAGCTCGACGTCTCCGACACGCCCAAGGCCCGCGAGACCGTCGAGAAGATCTTCGCCGAGGTGCCGGGCGTCAACACGCTCATCAACTGCGCCGGCGTCATCTCCACCAAGAAGTTCGACGAGATCGACGACGCTGAGTGGACCCGTACAATCAACATCAACCTCAACGGCGTCTTCACGATGATGTCCGCGGTCTACCCGCACTTCAAGGCCGCTCACGCCGGCACCATCGTCAACGTCTCCTCCGTCGCCGGCAAGATCGGTGGCGGCCTTCTCGGCACCGCGGCCTATGCCAGCTCCAAGGCCGGCGTCAACGGCCTCACCAAGGCGGTTGCCAAGGAGGGTGGCAAGTTCGGCATTCGCTGCAACGCCGTCTGCCCGTCGCTCACCCTCACCGACATGACCTCGATCCTCTCCGACGAGAACTCCCAGCGCATCATCGCCGGCATTCCTCTGGGCCGCGCCGCTCAGGCCAGCGAGCCCGCGCAGATGGTCCTGTTCTTCGCCTCTGACGCCGCGAGCTTCGTCAACGGCGAGATCGGCGACTGCGACGGCGGCATCGTCCTCGACGGGTAATTCCCGCAACGCGCGCGATTGCGTCCGTAAAGCGCGCGGTGCCGGATAACTCCCGGCCCGCGCGCTCCGTTTTTTCTCGAGTCTCGAAAGCGAGTTTTTCCAATGAGTGATTCCAGTGCTGTGGTGGAGGAGAAGAAGCCCTTCTTCAAGATGTCCTCCATCCCCGGCGCCACGATTCTGGTGCCGCTTCTGTTGGGCTGCCTGCTCAACACGCTGTTCCCCGAGATGTTCAAGACGCTCGGCAGCTTCACGCTGGGCATGACGCAGAATGGCGTCAGCCCGCTCGTTGGCGCGTTCCTCCTCATCGTGGGTACCACGATCTCGTTCAAGAGCGCTCCCGCCGCCGCCGCTCGCGGTGCGATCATTATCATCGCCAAGCAGGTCGTCGTCATTGCCGTGGCGCTGATCGTCCTGTTCACGGGCAACAACTTCCTCGGCTTGTCCGCGATGGTCATCCTGGCGGCCTGCACCGGCGCCAACAACGCCATGTACGCCGGCCTGATGGGCTCGATGGGCAACGAGGCCGAGCGCGGCGCCGTCGCCATCACGACGCTTGTCGTGGGCCCGCCCGTCACGATGATCGTTCTGGGCGCCGCCGGCCAGGCTTCCATTGGCTGGTCCCTCGTGGGCGCCATCCTGCCTATCGTCGTGGGCATCATCCTCGGCAACGTCTTCCCGAGCTTCAAGAAGATGATGGCTCCCGCACTGACCGGCGTCATCGTCCTGACGTTCTTCGCCATGGGCACCACCATGACGTTTGGCCAGCTCGTTGCTGGTGGCCTGCCTGGCATCCTGCTTGGCGTTCTGTGCTCCGTCGTCTTCGCCATCCCCGCCGTCTTCATCGACCGTCTGACGGGCGGCACCGGTGTCGCCGGCGCCGCGATCTCGAGCTGCGCTGGCGCCAACGTCGCCACGCCCGCTGCCATGGCCGCGACCGACGAGGCCCTCTATGGCGGAGACATCCTTGCCGTTGCCACCGCCCAGGTCGCCGCATGCGCCATCGTGACCGCCATCCTGACGCCGATCGTCACCAGCTGGTGCTACAAGCACTTCAACGCCGAGAAGGCCGAGAAGGCCGCCGACGCCGGTGCCGCCGCGTAAGGCTGCCGTCGCGCAGGGGTAGCGCTCGCTTTTAGTGCGTGCGAATCGAGAGGCCGCCGTATCCCCAGGGATGCGGCGGCCTCTCTCGTCTCGCGGCTCGACGTGGGCGGCCCGTGCGCCGGCGCCCGTGCGAATCGCGGCGGTCGCGCCGTGCACGGCGCGGCGGCTTGCGTGCGGCGGGGCGGCCGGCAAAACCTGAAAAAGGGACTGTCCCTTTTTCAGGTTTCCAACTCCGCGCGGCGGGCGTTGTCAATCCCCGAACATGGCGTGGGAGAGGGGTGAAGCGCGGCGATGCCCGAAAGGGTGTCCGGAACGTGCGCTATCCTCAGATGCGAGAAATCTTGGCGAGAGACTATGCGGCGACGGTGACTCCGCGGGCCGTCGCAAAGGGAGCGAAATGGCGTTCGTACATCTCCATAACCACACTGACTACTCGATGCTCGACGGTGCCACGCGCGTCTCCGCGATGGTGAAGCGCGCAGTCGACCTCAAGATGCCCGCCGTCGCCATCACGGATCACGGCTATATGTATGGCGTGCCTGACCTCGACCTCGAGTGCGCCAAGTACAACCACCAGCAGGCGGATTGGCAGCAGTGGTTCCACGACAAGGAGAACTACGCAAAGGGTCGCGAGATCGTGGAGCCTGACGCGGAGAAGGAACCCGAGGCATACGCGCAGTGGCAGATCGACGTCGCCGCGCACGAGGCCGGCCGCGACCTCGACGAGGTGAAGCCGCGCCCGCTCGTGAAGCCCATTTTTGGCTGCGAGGCCTACTTCACACCGGATGACTCCCTCTCGCGCGACCACAAGCCCGAGCTCTACCACATGATTCTCATCGCCAAGAACCAGACCGGCTACGTCAACCTCATGCAGATGATGAGCGACGCGGCCGTTCGCGGCTTCTACTACAAGCCCCGCACGACGCTCGAGATGCTCCGCGCCCACTCCGAGGGCATCATCGCCACGGCGGCGTGCGTCTCCGGCATCATCCCGCGCTCCATCCTGCGCGGGCAGCCGGACGAGGCCCTCAAGTGGGCCCGCACCTTCAAGGAGATCTTCGCCCCCGGCGACTTCTACATCGAGATCCAGGACCACGGCCTGACCTTCGAGAACGGCATGACGGACCGCCTGCTCGACGAGCAGCTGGTGGAGCTTGCTCACTCGCTCGACCTCAAGGTCATCGCCACGAACGACTTCCACTACCTCACGCGCGAGGACGCCCCCACGCAGGACCTCATGATGTGCATCGGCATGAACTCGAAGATCGATGACGAGAACCGCATGCGCATGGAGGGCAGCGAGTTCTACATGAAGAGCGAGGAGGAGATGCGCGCCCTCTTCTCCTGGTGTCCGGAGGCCTGCGAGAACACTCTCGAGCTGGCGGACAAGTGCAACGTCGAGCTCGACTGGGACCAGATCATCCTCCCGCGCTTCCCGCTGCTCGACCCGGGCGAGACTCACGAGAGTCAGTTCCGTCGCGAGTGCGAGAAGGGCCTGCGCCAGCACTACGGCGACGACTGGGCCACGCGCGAGATCGGTGGCGTGAACATCAAGGAGCGCTTCGAGTACGAGTACAAGGTCATCTGCGACAAGGGCTTCGCCGCGTACTTCCTGATCGTGGCGGAGTACGTGCAGTGGGCCAAGGACAACGGCATTGGCGTCGGCCCGGGCCGTGGCTCGGCGGCGGGCGCCATCGTCGCCTACGCCATGAACATCACGGCGTTCGACCCGCTCGAGAACGGCCTGATGTTCGAGAGGTTCCTCTCCCCGCAGCGTACCGAGATGCCCGATATCGATATGGATTTCGACGATGAGCGTCGCCTCGAGGTCGTAGAGCACGTGCGCCAGCTCTACGGCCCCGAGAAGGTCACGCACGTCATCACCTACTCCACCATCAAGGCCAAGCAGGCCGTCAACGACGCCGCGCGCGTCCTCGACTTCCCGGTCTACATGGGCCAGCGCCTTTCCAAGATGATCAGCGCCGCGCCCAACGCCACGCTCAAGGCAACGATGAACAAGGTCGAGGGCCGCGAGGACCAGTACTCGCAGGACTTCGTCGACGCCTACAACTCCGATCCGGACGCCCACCGCATCATCGACGCGGCGCTGTCTCTCGAGGGCATGATCCGCGGCGAGGGCGTGCACGCGTGCGCGGTCCTCATCTGTCGTGACCCCGTCAACGAGCACTGCCCCACGAAGCTCGACACCAAGGGTGGCGTCGAGATCACCCAGTACGAGGGCCACACCGTCGCGGACATGGGCCTGCTCAAGATGGACTTCCTGGGCCTGCGCACGCTCACGGTCATCTCGAAGGCAAAGGCGAACATCAAGGCCAACTACGGCATCGACATCAACGAGGCGGAGATTCCCTTCGATGACCCGAAGATCTTCGAGCTCATGGGTTCGGGCCACACGGCGGGCGTCTTCCAGGTCGAGTCCTCGGGCATGACGGCCACAATCAAGAACATGAAGCCCACCGAGTACAAGCACGTGGTGGCACTTATCGCCCTGTACCGCCCGGGCCCCCTTGGCGCCGGCATGGTCTCGTCCTACATCAACCGCATGAACGGCAAGGAGCCTGCGGTCTCCTATGACCCGCGCCTCGATGACATCCTCGGCGAGACCTATGGCACCATGGTCTACCAGGAGCAGGTCATGCTCATCTCCGTCGAGATGTGCGGCTTCTCCAAGGGCGAGTCTGACTCTCGCATCCGTAAGCCCGTGGCCAAGAAGAAGATCAAGCTTCTGACCTCGACCATCCTTCACTGGGAGGACGGCTCGGACGAGACGACGTATGACCACTGGATGAACGGCGCGGTCAAGAACGGCTACAAGCGCGAGGTCGCCCAGCGCATCTGGGACGACGTTCTCGAGTTCGCGTCCTACGCGTTCAACAAGTCGCACTCCGCGGGCTATGCCATCCTCGTCATGCAGACGGCCTGGCTCAAGGCGCACTATCCCAACGAGTACATGGCCGCAGTTCTCACGAGCTACACGGGCAAGACGGATAAGATCGTCCACTACGTCTCCGCGTGTCGCCACGACGGCATCCAGGTGCTGCCGCCTGACATCAACGAGTCTGGTAAGGAGTTCACGGCCACGAAGGAGGGCGTGCGCTTCGGCCTCGCCGGCATTCGTGGCGTGGGCGAGGGCGTCGCGGACCTCATCATCGAGGAGCGCGAGCGCGGGGGCAACTTCAAGAACCTGCATGACCTGGTTGATCGCGTGGATACCGGCACGTGCAACCGCCGCGTTATCGAAGCCCTCATCAAGGGCGGTGCCTTCGACTCGACGGGATACCCGCGCCGCCAGCTCATGGAGTTCGTCGACAAGAACAACCCGGCCAACATCATCGACGCCGCGACGAAGCGCCAGAAGGATCGCGCCGCTGGTCAGAGCTCGATGTTCGACCTGTTTGGCGATGTCGAGGGGGCTGGTTTCGAGGACGAGGCTCCCGAGCCGAGCCCTGTCGAGTGGGACCGTACGCTCAAGCTCGCGCAGGAGCGCGAGGTTCTCGGCCTCTACATTTCCGACCACCCGCTGCGCCCGTATGAGTACGCGCTCTCCAAGGCGCGCGACTACACGCTGGGCGAGGTGCTGAACGGCTACGAAAAGACCAGCGTCACGGGCGAGGTGCGCCATGTTGACGTAGGTGGCGAGAAGCCCTTCTGGGTTGCCGGCATGGTGTCGGGTATGCAGAAGCGCACGACGAAGAACGGCGACCCGATGGCCATCGTCCAGCTCGAGGACATGGAGAACGAGCTTGACGTCGTCGTCTTCCCGAAGGCGTACAAGAAGAGCGCCGCGGTCCTCGCCGGCCAGACCGACGAGCAGACGGGCGAGCAGACGGGCGACGTGTTCGTGCGCGTCCTCGGCCGCATCGACCGCAGCGACCGCGGCGACCAATTCTTGGCGACGGCTGTCGAGCCGCTCGAGCTGTCGGAGAAGACCAACAAGCCCAAGGTCCTCGAGATCATGCTCGAGCCGAGCGCGCTGTCGCGTAGCATGCTCGAGCAGCTGCAGAAGGTTCTCAGCCTGCACCAGGGCTTTGACCGCGTCGAGCTGTTTGTCGTGAGCGAGTCGGGTGACCGCCTCCGCATGGAGGTGCCGTGTCGCGTCGACGCGAAGAACGTCATGCTCATGGCGCGCGTCCAGGACCTCCTAAGGGACAAGGGGACGGCCACGGTTGCGTAGCGGCGGCTGTCCCGTTGGGGCTTGTGTCACGCGCGCCGTGCTTGCCTGGAGCCGCTCGCTTCGCTGGGGACTTGCGCCGCGAATGCCGCGTTTGCCAAGCGACGGCTGTCCCGCTGGGGCTTGCGTCGCGAGTGCCATGCTCGCGGTTTGGGCTGTTGCCTGCGATGGCGATGCGTTTTGCGTGCGACGAGCTTTGTTGTCGCTCCGCGATGAGCGGATTATCAGTGCGTCCCGGCGTTCTTGCCGGGGCGCACTGTTTTTGCGTGACGCACGCGGCGGGCGAGTTTATTTAATGCGCGCAAGGCAGGCTGCTTGATGCATTTCAAGGCCAATTGAGAGCGCTGGCTCAAGCTAAAAATAGGGGGATAGCGACTGTGAGCAGCCAAATCGGCTCGCTCGAAGTAGACCGAAATTTGCCAGTTCATCTACCTGCGGTGATGGAAACGGAAATAGCGGGTCTACTCGGTGCCCCCTCGTTTGGCTGCTCACAGTCGCTATCCGTTAATATCAACCACCAGCTTTTGCTGCCATTCTTGGGCCACTATTTGTGTTTCGAGCGGGTTTTCGTTGCGCGATCGTGGTGCTGAGGTGCCATGGCAAGTGCATCCTCATGGGCGACGGCTATCATTCATCTGACGACAGGCGGAAGGGGAGCCATGAAGGCGCAGGTAGTCGAATCGGTAAAGATGCCGGATGTTATCGAGGTCGGCGGAGACGGTCCGCTCCTCGTCATCCATGGTGGCGCCGGCAGGCGCATTCACGAGATGACGCCGGAGCGGGCGGCTGAGACGGAAGCTGCCCTCGCCCGCGCGGTTGAGGCGGGATATGCTCAGCTCGCTGCCGGTGAGCCTGCCGAGGAGGCCGTCATCGCGGCTATCCACGTCATGGAAGACGCCCCTTGCTTCAATTGCGCCCATGGCGCCGCGCTCACGCTCGACGGCACGGCGGCGCTTGATAGTAGCCTTATGCTCGGTGACGGATCGTGCGGATCTGCTTGCGGCCTTACGACGGCGAAGCATCCCATCGACGTTGCTCGCGCGGTCATGGAGCGTACGCCGCACGTGCTCTTCTCCCAGCCCACGGGGTCCCAACTCGAGGAATGGGGGATCGAACAAGTCGACAACTCCTACTTCGTGACTGAGCGCCGCCTCGCCGAGCTCGAGGAATTCCGTGCCCGTGCGGCGGCGGGTTGCGACGACTCCGCGACGCGCCATGGCACGGTTGGCGCCGTCGCGCGCGACGTCAACGGCCGCATCGCCGCGGGCACGTCAACTGGCGGTATCACGGGACAGATGCCTGGCCGCGTGGGAGACTCGCCCGTCATCGGTGCCGGAACCTATGCGAACCAAGGCAGCGTGGCTGTGAGCTGCACCGGAACGGGCGAGAAGTTCATCCAGGAGTCGTCGGCGTTCCAGATTCATGCGCGCGTCGCGCTTGCGGGCAAGACGCCGAGCGAGGCCGCCGAGGCGATGCTTTCCGCCGTGGACGGCAGGGGAGGCAACGGCGGCGTTATCGTTATCCCCGCCAAGGGCGCGGGCGTGATCGGCCGCACGGCGGATACGCAGATGAACTACGCCTGGGCCCAAGGGGACAGGCGCGCCACCCACGTGTAGGCGGCAAAATCTGAAAAAGGGACAGTCCCTTTGTCAACTCCGGAGTGAGACCCGGATGCTCGGGTGCGTGTACTGGTCAAACTCCTCCTCAGGTTCCGTGTCGAAGGAGCATGACGTCTTGACGGGACCGTCGTCCGAGTAGACGCGAATGCTCTCGTAGGGCGAGCCGGCGAGGAACGCCTCGCGGAAATCGTCCGGTACCCGCGGTGCCGCGAGCAGGCCTGCGTTCGAGGTGGGCACGTTAAGCCCCTCGAGCGCCGCGCCGAGCTCCGCGATGTCGAGCATGGCTTGGTCGAGGCTCTCCTCGAGCGTGGCGCTCACGTCGACCTCCATGCAATAGCTGACGTCGGTGAGCGTGCCCCCGTCGTCAAAGTCGAGGTAGACGTAGGATTCCTGGACGCCGTCCTCGGACTCGCGCAGGTAGCCGATCACGTGGTAGCCGTAGTCCTTGTAGCGCTCGCGGGGATCGTCCGCCGAGACGCGGGCGCAGGTGCCCGCCAGCGCATCTCGTGCGATGTCAATCCGCTCGGCGGCGCTGGCGACGCGCGCGTCGAGCTCACGGCTCGCCTGCGCGTACTGCGGGACGTACGCCCCGATGGCGATGACGATGGGCAGCACCACGAGCGCGACCCTCCATCTCCTGACGTTCGGGACGGGCACGCCGTAGGCACCGGCCATCGCCTCGGCGTTGGCCGAGGTCTCCGACAGGATGTCCGCCACGGTCAGCACGGTGCCCACGGAACCGGCAACCTGCGCGACTCCGCCCAGGCCTTTTGCCAGGTCGGAATCGCTGTCGCTAAGCAGACGCCCTGCTGCCTGCGCGCCTATGGCGGCAGCGACCTGCGCCGAGCGGTCAGTCTCCTGCTGCGAGACGTCGAGCCTCTCCTGCAGCGCGCGCCACTGCTTGCCGCGCATGCCAAACTTCGGGCGGAGGGTCCAGAAGCAGAAGGCCACGAGGTTGATGGCGACAAGCGCGAGGATGACGTTGAGCCCCGTGTCCTGGAAGCCCTTGTGATGGAAGACCAGGTCATCGATCATCTCGAGGGGGACCAGCATGAGGCACGTCACGAATGCCATGACGAGCGCCACGAGGGCGACCTTGGGGTAGACGCAGTAGCGCCGGATCTGCTTCTTCTCGTTCTCGCTCAGGGGTGCCATGGCGCTCCTCGGTCGTGGTCGCGCCGCGCGGCACCGGGGTCTCCCGCGTGCCCGCGGCTATCACTTATCAGTCACGCTCGGCTTATCGTACCAGGTACCTCGCGTGTGGCGCGCAAAACTCGGCGCTGCCGTTGACGGGGCGCGAGCTCGTCGTTTGCCGTTCGCGTTGGACTCCCATTAATGTCCGAAAGCCTTTCTATAATGGCCTTGCCTTCGATGAATCGAGGCTCCTCGGGAGGGACCATGGTTGATAAGACCAAGTACGTGGCAACGGCTGACGAGGAAAAGCACGCCGCCGCGCTCGCGGGTATCGAGCGTTCGTCCGTCAATGAGGTGGACGTCACGTTTCTGCGGTTTGATGACAGGCCTCACGTGGATGTCGATGCTCTCCTTCAGGAGATGGCCGAGGCAGCGTTCTCGAGCGAGTCCGGAACGTTCGCGGCCTTCGTCGCGCGGAACCACCAGCGCATTTGCGTGGCCGCAGCGGATAGCGACGACGTGCCGAAGCTTCTCGTCATCGGCTACAAGATGGGCATCTCACGCGGAGACGCCGCCTGCATGAATGACCTTGGCGTCCTCTATTACATGGGTGACCTCGTTGAGCAGGACTATGTCAAGGCGGCGGAGCTCTACGAGATGGCGATGAACCACGGCTGCTATCAGTCCATCATCAATCTCGGTTACATTTGGGAGTATGGTCGCACCGGCGAGCGTGATTATCAGAAGGCATACCAGTACTACGCCCTCGCTGCCGCGCTGGCTGATTCCAGCGAGGCGGCGTACAAGCTCGGCGACATGTACAGTCGCGGCAAGTTCGTCGAGCGCGATATGGCCAAGGCCTATCAGCTCTGGAGCCGCAGTCTTGATCTTGCGGAGGACATCGTCGAGATTGCCCAGCCCGCCATCAGGATCGCCCAGCTGCTTCTGTCCGAGGACTGCGAGTCTGCGGGTGCCAAGCGCGATCCCATGCGCGCCCTCCAGCTCTTCCAGCAGGCGGAGATTGGCCTTCGCGTCGATATCGATAACGGCCAGACCTACTACCGCAAGCGCCTCGAGGAGGCCATCGAGGGTCAGGAGAGGGCCAGGGCGATCATCGACGGGCAAGTCATCGATGGGCCGATCTTCTAAGCGCCTTGTCCTTGATTGGCGAGTCGGTTACCGAGCACCCCTCCCTGCTTGGAGGTCGGTTATCGAGCGCGTTTCCCTGGATTGGCGAGTCGGTTACCGAGCATCTCGGAGCCGGTGCCTCAACGTGCCGTCTCGACGCTGGGCACGCCAAAGTGAGCCTTAGCTGCTGGCGGCTGGCGCGTAGGGGCTGATCCGCTGTCGGAATCTACTTCGTCGAACCGCCGGATCCGCTTACCGTGTCGCCCGAGCCGTTGGCGTTAGCCGAGCCATTCGAATGGGTCGAGTTCGAGGCGGAGCCGGAGTTGGAGGTATCGCCTTCTGGCTTGCTGGAACTGGAGTCCGATGCGCCGCCGTCGCTCGAGCCGCCATTCGAGGGGTTTGACGAGGAGCCGGATGTTGAGGGAGAGGATGACCCCGTGTTCTCGCCCTGGTTGCTGCTCGATCCGCCTTGCAGGCTGGCGTTTGCCCCCTCGGTCGTGGCAGGGTGCTTGTGCGCCGTTGCGGCTTCAGTGGCGGCCTGCGTCGTCTGCGGCGCTTCGACCACGATGGTGGTGGAGCCGCCGATGCCCTCGCCCTTGGTCGCGATGCTGACGACGAGCGCGAAGACGAGCACCGCGACGATGGATGCCGCGGCCATGAAGATGGTCGCCCTGCGGCGTATGACGTCGCGCTCGCGTCGGCGGGCGGCGGCACGTATGGCTACCGGCGCGATGGGCGTGCCCGTCTCGGCGAATTCCTCGACGTGGCTGCTGCCTGAGACCGATGCCGCGCGCGGTTGGCTGGGGATGGTCGTGTCGGCGACGGAAGCGCTGCGCTTGAGGACATCGTCGTGCGAGTTGCCAAGGGCGCGCGTCTTGTCGGCGATGCGGGCTCTGTCTACGACGCACGTCGCATCGTTATCGTCATGGGGAGCCTGGCCGTCGATGGCGACGGAGCCCGTCTCGCCATCATTCGACGAGAGCTTCTCCGCCGAGGCCTTGAGGATGGACTTGTAGATCTGTGATGCCGCGGCGGACGCGAGACCGCCTATGACGACGCCGATAAGCGAGCCCGCGAGGCCAATCTGTGAGGAGAGGGCAAATGATGTACCCGCTGCTAGACCGCTTGCAATGACGGTCGAGAACGAAAAATCGTCGAAGAGTCCGCCCTTCGTGTTGCGATCATTAAACTGAGCCATGCACGTTCGCTTCCTGCGTTCCTTCGTTTTTTGCTGTAGGGAATACGTACCCGGATTGTCAGCGGGCTCTTCCCATGTGAAGCAATTCTCACGAATTCGCAAGACGCGTATGCGGTGCGCGAGGGAACTCTGCTTGCGCGTTGTTCGCGCCCCTGTCGCCCGCCGTATCCCTCGCTCCACCCGTCCCGCGCGCCGCGGAGATAAAACCACTTGCTCGACATCTCGACGTGCTATTATTCGTGCCGTAAAAGGGGGCTGGCGCATGCCGGCTGAGATTGGGCCTAGGATTGCGGCCCTGACCTAAAACCTGATCTGGGTAATGCCAGCGTAGGGAACCAATACGTGCGATTCGTACGGGGCTCCCGCCAATGGCGAGGGCCCCGATTCGTTTGACGGTGCGCCGCCCGGCGAGCTCGGACCCTCGCGGAAAGCGAGGTTTGCATGGAATGTAGCGTTGCGATTCAGGTCCTGCCGATGGACGCCGCCAACGACGACGAGGTCATCCGCGTGGTCGACGCCGTCATCGAGGAGATCCAGAAGTACGACGTGAACCCGTATGTTGGCCCGTTCGAGACCGCTATCGAGGGCGACTATGACACCTGCATGGAGGTCCTCAAGCGCTGCCAGCTCGTGGCGGCCGAGGCTGGCTGCGGCCAGGTCATGACCTACGCCAAGATCGACTACAAGCCGAATGGCGCCGTCCTCTCCACCGAGAAGAAGGTCGGCAAGTACCACCAGGACGAGAACTAGCCCATGGCCTCGCACTCGAAGGACAAGGACGTGATCACCGGGGACGCCTTGGCGGGAAGCCGCGCGTACGGCAACTCGACGAAAAGCGCCGCTGCGGGCCATGCGGCCACGAAGGGCACCACAGCCGTTCGGGTCGATGCGGGCAACGGCGCCGCGCGCCCTCGGGCGCGTTGGGTCGCGCCGGTGCTGACGGTCGCCGCGCTTCTCGTGTTGTGGCAGCTCGTCTGCATGGCGGGTCTCGTTCCCACCTATCTGCTGCCGAGCCCGGTGCAGGTCGTCCAGGCGCTCGTGGCCGATCTCCCGCTGCTCGTGAGCCATTCGGGCGTCACGATCGCCGAGGCGCTTCTCGGCCTCGTCCTAGGCGTCGCCGTGGGCTTCGTCGTCGCCGTCCTCATGGACCGCTTCGAAGCCGTCTATCGTGCGCTCGACCCGATCGTCACCATCTCGCAGACCATCCCCACCGTGGCTATCGCCCCGCTCCTCGTGCTGTGGTTTGGCTACGGGCTGATGCCAAAGGTGCTGCTCGTCGTGCTGGGGACGTTCTTCCCCGTCACCGTGTCGCTTGCGAGCGGCTTCCGCAGCGTCGACCCGGACGTCATCGACCTCATGCGCACCATGAACGCGACGCGCGCCCAAATCTTCTGGTACGCGAAGCTGCCCGCCGCTGCGGAGAGCTTCTTCGCGGGCCTCAAGATCAGCGCGACGTATGCCGTGGTGGGTGCCGTGGTTTCCGAGTGGCTCGGTGGCTTCGTGGGCCTTGGTGTCTACATGACGCGTGTTCGCAAGTCCTATTCGTACGACAAGATGTTTGCCGTCATCCTCATCATCTCGGCCCTTTCCCTGCTGCTCATGGGGCTCGTCTCCGTGCTGCGTAAGGCGTGCATGCCGTGGGACAGGGCAGAAAGGAAGAATCAGTAATGACCAATTCCTCCATCTCCCGCCGCGAGTTCGTGGCGAGCGCCGGAATCGCCACCTCCGCCGTCGCGCTTGCCGGCCTCACCGCTTGTGGCGGCCAGAAGGCCGCTGATACTGCCGCCGCCTCCACCGCCGCCGCGGGTGACGCCACCAAGCTCACGTTCGTGCTCGACTACACGCCCAACACCAACCACTCCGGCGTCTACGTGGCCATCGCTAAGGGCTTCTATGCCGACGAGGGCCTCGACGTCGAGGTCGTCCAGCCGCCCGAGGATGGCGCTGACGCTCTCGTGGGTACCGGCAAGGCCCAGTTCGGCATGGGTTACCAGGACGTCATGGCCAACTATCTCGGCTCTGACGACCCGCTGCCCGTGACGGCCGTCGCCGCGACCATCCAGCACAACACCTCCGGCATCATGAGCCGCGCCGGCGAGGGCATCGACCGCCCGCGCGGCATGGAGGGCAAGCGCTACGGCACCTGGGACCAGGACGTCGAGAAGGCCATGGTCAAGAGCGTCGTCGAGACCGACGGCGGCGACTTCTCCAAGGTCCAGCTCGTTCCCTCCGGTGACGAGGTCAGCGGCCTGAAGTCCGACCAGTTCGACTGCGTCTGGGGCTACGAGGGCTGGGGCCTGCAGAACGCCAAGCTCCAGGACCTCGCCTGCGACTACTGGTCCTTCCGCAGCATCGACTCCGTCTTCGACTACTACACTCCGGTCATCATCGCCAACAACGACTTCCTCGCCAATAGCCCCGAGGTCGCCAAGGCGTTCCTCCGCGCCACGAAGAAGGGCTACGAGTTCTGTGTGACGAATCCGGACGAGGCTGCCCAGATCCTCGTCGACGCCGCCCCCGAGACCGACGCAGACCTCGCGAAGGCCAGTGCCGAGTACCTCGCCGACCAGTACACCGCCGATGCCTCCAGCTGGGGCATCATCGACTCCGAGCGCTGGGCCAAGTTCTACACCTGGATGAACGACAACCAGCTCACGCCCGTCGCGCTCGATGTCAACGGCGGCTTCAGCATGGACTACCTGGAGCAGTAGGGTGGCTGTGTCTGAGGATAGGGGAGAGGTGCGCACGGACGCCGCCGGCGTGGATGCTGTCGCGGGCATCGGTGCCGAGGACGCTATGGTCGCCGCGTCGAGCGCTCCATCCGCGCTCGCGCTTGAGGTCCACGACCTCACGCTCGCGTGGGAGGCAGGTGGTACGCCGACGGTCGAAGGCGTCTCGCTCTCGGTCGCGCCGGGAGAGATGGTGTGCCTCGTGGGCCGCTCCGGCTGCGGAAAGTCGACGCTGTTCCACGGCCTCGCTGGTCTCACGAAGCCCGTTTCTGGCGAGGTTCTGCTCCATGGGGAGGACGTCACGGGAAGGCCCGGTCACATCTCGTACATGCTGCAGAAGGACCTCCTCCTGCCTCAGCGCACCATCATCGATAACGTCTGCCTGCCGCTTCTCCTCTCCGGCACGCCGCGTCGCGAGGCGCACGCCAAGGCGGAGCCGCTCTTCGAGCGCTTCGGGCTCGACGGCACGCAGACGAGCTATCCCGGCGAGCTGTCCGGAGGCATGCGCCAGCGTGCGGCCCTGCTTCGCACCTACCTCATGGACAACGACGTCGTCCTCATGGACGAGCCGTTTAGCGCGCTTGACGCCCTCACGCGTCGGGATATGCGCTCGTGGTTCCTCTCCATGGTGACTGACCTGGGCATTTCCTGCGTTCTCATCACACATGACGTGGATGAGGCGGTAGAGATGGCCGATCGGATCCTCGTTATGCGCGGCAACCCCAAGGAGGGGCGTCCGAGCAGCCTCGTGGGCGAGGTGCCCGTCGACGTCTCGCGTGACGCGCGAGGGGAGTGGCTCCTCACGCCTGCCTCGCTCGATGTGAAGCGAAGGGTGCTGGAGCTGCTGGGGTAGGGCACCGGACGGCCACTGACGGCACCCGCGGCTCTCGATGACTGCCGATGCCCGCTCCCAGGGACGTTTCTCCGGTTCGATGGCTGCCGACGCCCGCTCCCAGGGGCGTTCCTGCGGTTCGAAGGCATCAAAATAGGCGGCGCAGGTGGGAATGGTTCCCATCCTGCGCCGCCTTTCGCGTTTCTCGATTTGCTCGCCAGCGCGGGGGTTCTCGTGCGAACGGAGCCTGGCCGCGTGGGCAAGCGGGCCCGCGCGCGATGCGCCCTTGGTCTCCGCCTACTCCACGCGGAAGTCGGAAGAGAAGCGGAAGTCCGCCGGGAAGTGGACGTCCGCCTGGTTACGAATCTCGTCGCAGACGCTGAGCGAGTTAAAGGTCACGCAGTCATAGCTCTGGAGCGCGCCACGAACCGTGATCTCCCTTCCCCACAGCGTGTCGAGCTTCTCGCCGCGAATGAGGGAGACGAAGTCCCTGAGCTCGTAGACCATGTTGTTCGTGCGACACTCGATGTCGAGCTCGCGCGTGGTCGAATTGGGCCTGTTCGATTCGGTCGAGGCACTGCCGCGAACCGCCTTGCCACGCGTCATGATGGACACGTGCTGCGGCGATGCCATCGAATCGATGGTCATCGTGCCGAGGTCGCCCTCGATCTGCGAGGGAAGCAGATCTGTCGAGATCTTCGAATAGGCGAGCTCGGCCACGAGGCCAGGCGTGCCGGAGTGGGGGCCGTAGGTGCAGAGCACGGAGCCGGCTCCGTCGATGATGCCGTTGGTGGTCTCGCACTTGGAGTCCGAGATGAGTGTGGGCGCCGCAACGACCCTGTCCGGCATGCCGAAGAGTGCGACCATGGGCTCGACCGTGTAGATGCCCATGTCCATGAGGGCGCCGGACGCCATCTTGGTGTCGAAGATGTTCGTGTGGCGACCAGCCTTCACGTCGTCATAGCGCGAGGAGTACTTGCCGAAGCGGAAGGTCGCGCGGCGGAGGGTGCCGAGCTCCTCGAGGGAGTCGAAGATCTTGGCCCAGGCGGGATCGTGGATGGGGCGCATCGCTTCGAGCGCGATGACGTGGTGGAGCTCCGCCGCGGCATAAAGGGACTGTGTCTGGAAACGGTTGGAGCAGGCCGGCTTCTCGATGAGGACGTGCTTATCGCCGCGGATGCAGGCGAGGGCCTGGTCAAAGTGGAGCGCGTTGGGGCTCGCGATGTAGACGGCATCGACGTCCTTGCAGTTGGCGAGCTGCTCGAGCGTGGTGAACGGGCGAGTACCACCGTGACGCTCGGTGAACTCGCGGGCTGTGATGGGGTTGCGCGAGTAGGTGCCCACGTATTTGATGTCATCGACTTGCGCCGCTGCGTCGAGGAGGTCGTCGCTGATCATTGACGTTCCGATGGTGGCAAGGCGGATGGGCTCTGGCATGTGGTTCTCCTCGTTTGTTGGTGGCGCTGGGTCGAGTTGACAGGGGCGGCGGTGCGAGCTGGCACGCACCGGGCGTGCTGGGATGACCGGGCTGCGTTCGGCACGACAATTCTAAGTAATTGACCGCGGTCAAAGAGAAGCCTTTTGTGAACGGGCGAATGCTTTTGTGAACGGGGCCGGCGAGGCGCGCGGCGCGCATGACGAGGTGCGGACATTGCGTCGGGACTCGCACGGGGAGTGACGCATAACGAAACGGCATGCTTAGCTGGCGTAAGCGCGTCGAAAGCCCCGCTCGCCCAAACGCATATGTGGCAATTGCGCCTGACGTGTAAGGACGGGCGATCCGTGGGAAGAAGCTAGGTGAGAGGCGGGCTTGCTCGCCTGGCGCATGGCTTTTGCCTGCCGGTGCGCCGTGAGGGATAGGTCCGCTCTCTCGATACGGGGCGAACGCTCACTTCTGCCCGTCGCAGAGTGCCCGCTCGTCCAACACGTCAGAGAGAAAGGACGCATCATGGCCGAGCTCAAGTTCTTCCGCTGCAAGAAGTGCGGTGCCGTCCTGTGGTCCGCCGTGGACGGGGCATGCGTGCCCACGTGCTGCGGCGAACCGATGACGGAACTCCGCGCTGGTGAGACCGACGGCGCGCACGAGAAGCATGTGCCCGCGCTCGAGCTGGAGGGCGGAAAGCGCCTGCACGTTCGCGTGGGCGAGGTCGCTCATCCGATGCTCCCCGAGCACTACATCCAGTTCATTGCCATTGCGAGGCCGGACAGTACGGTCGAGTTCAAGCATCTGGCTCCGGGCGAAGCCCCAGAGGCGACGTTCTGCCTGCATGGCCAGACGAGCGCCACGGTCTACGAGTTCTGCAACCTGCATGGGCTCTGGAAGGCCGAGTACACGGCGTAGTCGCGAGTGCCAGTGCTTGGTTTTGACCGCGAATCCGGAGTCGGGCAATGGCTGCAACTGTTGGCGCAAAAGCATGACTCAGCGCGCTAATTAGGCGTCATAGCTGCAGCTTCCGGCTTGCTTGAGGCGGGTGCTGGCGGGGAACAGCTCGAGACAAACAAAAAGGCCAGGGGCGCGATGCCCCTGGCCTGAAATTACGCTGGAGCCAGCTACCAGACTTGAACTGGTGACCCCCGCTTTACGAGAGCGGTGCTCTACCAACTGAGCTAAGCTGGCGACTCCATGCGGTACGCGCTATCGCGCGCAGCGAATAGGAACTATAGCGGAAACACCCGTATTTGCGCAAGAAGTTTGCGAGAAAAACTTGACGAGACTTTTGGCAACCTGTCGTGCTCGCCGGTCTCGAATGTGTTCGCGCGATCGCGCTGCCGAATCGACCGCGCAAGCTCTCGTTTGCTGGCGTTGCGCGCGGGCACCCAGGATCTTTCGCCTTCGATCTGCTGTCCGTTACCTCTGCTAGAATCAACGACGCAAATCAACTAGCAGGGAGGATATTGATGGAGCGTCCGCAGAAGGTAGACTGTGTCCTGTTCGATTGTGACGGCGTCCTGGTGGACTCCGAGCCCGTCGCGGCTCGCCGTAACGTCAAGGTTTTTCACATGCTCGACATTCCAGCGACGTATGAGGACGCGCTGACGCTCTGTGGCTGTGACGGCGTCGCCGGCATTCCCGCCATTGCCGCCAAGTATGGCAAGGAGATGGACAAGGAGCGTTTCGAGGCCAAGACCACCGAGGCGCGCGATAACGGCATTCTCCCGCGCACCATCTATATCGATCCCACTCTCGAGCTCAACGAGGGCGTCCGCGATCTTCTCGTCAGCCTGCGCGAGAAGGGCGTCAAGTGTGGCCTCGTCTCCACCACCGTCGCCGCGCATGTCCTCGCGCTGCTCAACAGGTTTGGCCTTGTGTCGCTCTTCGACGTCATCATCGCGGGCGACATGGTGCAGAACAGGAAGCCCAACCCCGAGCCCTACCTTACCGCCATGGAGATCCTCGGTACCACGCCCGAGCATGCCGTGGTTGTCGAGGACTCTCCGACGGGCGTCGCCGCGGGCGTGGCCTCTGGCGCCTACGTGCTTGGCTATACGGGTTCGAGCGTCGTGCAAGACGTGAGCGCCGCCGCCGAGGTACTCGCCAGCTACGCTGAGTTCGACCTGGTATAGTCCATACGCTGCGATAACGCGAACGGAAGGGTTGAAAATAGGATGAGTGTGGACGGGGAGACCACGGTCGATATGGCCGTGGCCGAGATGGCCTCGGCAGAAATGGACGCAAACGGGTCCCCGGTGGATGAGGCGTCCGTGGCAAACCCAACTGCATCCGAGGCGGAGGGCCTCGACGCCCCTGTTTCCGAGGCCTCCGCCTCGACGCAGCGGGGTCTGCTCGAGTCCTCTGCCTTCAACAAGGCCCTCATCGTTGCTTGCGCGCTCGCCTGGGGCTTCTCGTTCTTCGTGATGAAGGACGTCACGGAGCTCTTCCCGGTGTTCTGGCTCCTTCTTGTTCGTTTTGGCATCTCGAGCGCGATCATGGCTGTCGTTTTCCGTAAGGCGATCTTCGCGAACCTCAACTTCTCCGTGGTAAAGACGGGCGTGCTGCTCGGCGTGCTCTATGGTGCCGGCTACATCTTCCAGACCTATGGCATCGTCTTTACCACGCCCGGCAAGAATGCCTTCCTGACCGGCGTGTATTGCGTGCTTGTGCCGTTTTGCGCCTGGGCGTTAGGACATGGGCGTCCGCGCCGCGTGAGCCTGATCGCCGCGTTCGTGAGCCTCGTGGGCGCCGGCTTTGTCGTGCTCGACAACGGCCTGCCGCTCAATGTGGGCGATGCCCTGACCCTCGCGGGCTCGGTGTTCTACGCGCTTGAGATGGTGGTCGTCTCGTCTGAGGGCCGAGGTAAGGATGTCTGGGCGCTCACCTTCTGGCAGTTCGTCACCATCACGTTGATTGTGGCCGTGGGGTTCCTCCTCGTCGAAGAGGCGCCTGCTCCTGCGCTCTACACGTTCGGCAACGTCGCTTCCCTGGTCTTCCTTGCCGTCGTGTGCTCATTCGGGACGCTTGCGCTTCTCAACTATGCCCTCACGAAGGTTGACCCAGCGAGCGGCTCGCTCCTCTCGTCGCTCGAGAGCCCGAGTGGTGTGGCGTTCTCCGTCGCGTTTGGTTATGAGAGCCTCACACCCAAGCTTTTGATCGGCTTCGTGCTCATCTTCGCGGGCATTGTCTTCTCCGAGGTGGGGGAGCGCCTCATCGAGCGCTGGCCGAGCCGGAGGTAGCTTGGGGGAGCCAGCGCGCGTTGCCGTGACACAAAGCGAAAAGCGCCGCAGTCCCAATTGGGCTGCGGCGCTTCTTTTGACGTGCGGGAACTGGCTCGCGAAGGTCGATCCGATGCCACTTAGGCGCTCAGCTTGCCTGCGAGCTCGAGGACCTCAGTCACGTCTGCGGTCTCCGTCGCCCAGGAGCAGACGAAGCGGATGACGCGGCGGCCGTCCTCCAGGACGTAGAAGGTCTCGCAACCCACGGCGGCCTCGAGAGCCTCGGTCTGCTCGGGCGTGGCCGTCACGAAGACCTGGTTGCTGGTGGAGTTGCCGTAGAGCTCATAGCCGGCGGAGACGAGACCCTTGCGAAGGGCGGTCGCCTGCTCGTTGGCGTGGTGGGCGAGCTGCCAGTAGAGCTCCTCCGAGCCATCCTCCTGCTTGGCGAAGGCAGCCTCGAACTGGGCGCCCATCAGAAAGCCCTTGGCGAGAAGACCACCGCGCTCCTTCTGGAGGAACGGGAAGGCCTCGCGTAGGCGCTCTGCGTGCTTGCTGTGACCGCAGATGACGACGGCCTCGCCCATGAGCATGCCGTTCTTCGTGCCGCCGATGTAGAAGGCATCGACGCGGCTGGCGATGTAGGGGAGGGTGAGGTCGTTGCCGGGAGCAGTGAGGGCGCTGCCGAGACGGGCGCCGTCGAGGAAGATGCCCAGGTCATGGCTGCGGGCCCAGTCGCAGATGGCGTCGAGGCGCTCGCGGTCCCAGACGCCGCCGAGCTCCGTCGTGTCGGTGATGTAGATGGCCGCCGGGCGCGTCATATGGCGGCCGGTGCCCATCTGGAACTGATAGACGCGCTCCGCCGCCTCGGGGCTGAGGAAACCGTCGCGATCGGTCGTGGGGAGGCTGGTGCGGCCGGTGGCGCCAAGCGCGCCCGTCTCGTGAACGATGATGTGCGCGTCAGGCGTGCAGATGACGCCCTCCCAGTCGCGGAGCATGCCGTTGAGGCAGATGACGTTGGCGCTGGTGCCGCCGATGCAGAACTCGACCATGGCGTCCGGGCACTCGCATGCGGCGCGGATGAGCTCGCGAGCGTGGTCGCAGTGGGCGTCGCCCTCCGAATAGCCCACGTTCTGCTCTGCACTCACGTGGCAGACGGCGTCGAGAATCTGGGGCGCGGCGCCCTCTGAGTAATCGTTGCGGAACAGGTGCATGGGTCCTCCTCGTCAAGCCGGTGTGGGAACTGCCTCGCCGGCTTCTCGAATTTAGTGCTTGCTGGAAGTCATGATAGCGTGACGAGGGCTTGCGGTGTGGTTTGCTTGGATATCTTGCCTCGGCGAGCTCTAGTGACTTCAGTAAAGCAGGCGATGCGGACACTAAATCAGAGCCTTTTGGGGCGGCCTAACCGGGTGCTTCGGAGAGGGAATGCGAGCAAATGGGGGCGATTGCCCTCGTGCTTGGTACACCTGGTTCGCGTCGTCAGGTGTGTCCATCCCTCGCGGTATACTAGCCGGGTTGAACCCGAGTGAGAGGATGCCACGATGGCGAACAAGGCAGAGGGCACCGAAGACCTGTTCGGCGCACGTATGCGTGCCTGGGAGCACATGCAGAAGACGGCCCGCGAGACGTTCGAACCCTATGGCTTCGGCGCCATCGAGACGCCGGCGATGGAGCAGGTCTCCACGTTCGTGCATGGCATCGGCGAGTCGACGGACGTCGTGCGCAAGGAGATGTTCCGCGTCTTCTCCGGCGCCCTGCTCGACCGCGTCTTCCAGGCCGGCGACGAGAGCGGCCTCAAGCCCAAGCAGCGCCTCGCCATGCGTCCCGAGGGCACGGCGGGCGTCGTTCGCGCCGCCGTCGAGAACAACTTCGTCCCGCAGGGCGGCGCGCCCGTGAAGCTGTGGTACGCAGAGCCGATGTTCCGTGGCGAGCGTCCGCAGAAGGGACGTCTCCGCCAGTTCCACCAGGTGGGCGTCGAGTGGCTGGGCGCCCCCGATCCGGCGGCTGACGCCGAGTGCATCATCATGCTGATGGACTTCTACAAGGCCCTCGGCATCGACCCCGCTCACCTCCACCTCGCCATCAACTCGATGGGCGACGCCGCGTGCCGTCCCGCCTATCGCGAGAAGGTTCGCCAGTTCATCCTCGACCACTCTGACGAGATGTGCGACGAGTGCCGCGAGCGTGCGGAGATCAACCCACTGCGCGCCTTCGACTGCAAGAACGCTCACTGCCGCGAGGTCATGGCGGACGCCCCGCTCGCCCACGAGAACCTTTGCGAGGAGTGCGCCGCCCACTACGAGCAGGTGAAGCGCTACCTCGACGAGGCGGGCATCGCCTACGAGGAGGACCCGACGCTCGTCCGCGGCCTCGACTACTACACGCGTACCGTCTTCGAGGTCGACTACACGCCCGATCCGGCCATCGGCGCCATCGGTGGCGGCGGCCGCTATGACGGCCTCATGGAGCTCGAGGGCGGCAAGCCCACGCCTGGCATCGGCTTTGCCGTTGGCTTCGAGCGCATCATGCTCGCCCTCGAGGCGGAGGGCGTCGACCTCGGTGGCGTGGAGCCTTCCTGCGTCTACGTTGCCGGCACCGAGGCCGAAATGCGCCCGGCGGTCTTCTCGGCCACGCTTGCGCTTCGCCGCGCTGGCATTCGTACCGAGGCGGACTACCAGGGCCGCAGCCTCAAGGCGCAGTTCAAGCAGGCCGACAAGCACAACGCCGTGCTCTGCGTGGTCATCGGCCCTGACGAGGTCGCCGCTGGCACCGCCACGATTCGCGACATGAAGACCCACGAGCAGACGAGCGTCGCCATGGCGGAGCTCGCCTCCGCCGTCGCCGAACGCCTGGCCTAGGGCGTGGCGCGCACATACGACAACGCCTCCGCGGGCGCGAGCGGGCTCTCTGGCGAGGGCCTGGCCGCGCCCGCGGTCGTCTACGAGGACGAGTGGCTGCTCGCGGTGGACAAGCCCGCGGGCATCATCGTGCATGGCGATGGCACGGGCGCGGCCTCGCTCACGGACCTCGCCCGTGCGCATCTCGAGCGCGAGGGGAGGGCCGAGGCCGCATCGCAGCTCCAGGCCGTGCAGCGCCTCGACCGCGACACTACGGGCCTCGTGCTGTTCAGCCTGGACAAGGCCGTGCAGCCCAAGCTCGACGCGCTCGTGGCGAGCCATGACGGCATCGAGAAGCGCTACCTCGCCATCGTCCGCGGCGAGCTGCCGGAGGGCCTGCGCGAGATAGACGCGCCCCTCGCTCGCGACCGCCACGACGCGCGTCGCATGCGCGTGGACGCGCACGGCAAGTCCAGCCTCACGCTCGTGCGTCGCCTTGCGGTTGCCGGTGCGCGCGGCAAGCGCGTCTCGCTCGTCGAGCTTACGCTCAGGACGGGTCGCAAGCACCAGATTCGCGTCCACCTCTCGAGTCGCGGCTACCCGATCGTGGGAGACCCTCTCTATGGCGTGCCGGCGGACCGAGGCGGCCGCGTGCCGCTTATGCTGCACGCCGCGCGCGAGACGCTCGTGCATCCTGCGACGGGCGAACGGCTGGTTTTGGCCGGCGAGTGGCCCGAACGTTTCTCGAATCTCGGTTTCGCGTCGCGGGAAATCGAGTAGCAGGCAATGCTGCCTGGCAATATGGCGGTGTTGTGGCCGAGTCGTTCCGTATGACGAACGCCATTCCGTATTTCTCACGCAATGCTCGAGTTGCTATGCCTGAGCTGCTAAGATGGTCACGAATGACTGGACATTCACGGGCGTGGGTTCCGCGCGCCGCGAATGCCAGATTGCTTGCGCGAGACGCCCGCCATGGGGATGGCGCACGCCTCGTGGTCCCATTGGGATGGGGCAACCTTCAAGGAGAGGACGCTTATGTCTGGAACCATGCGTGGCGTGTATACAAATCTGACCGAGATTCGTCGCAGGGTCTTCGCTGAGGTGGCGAAGATCGCCTATGACGCCGGTGGCGATAACGCGGAGGAGGGGCTCGACTCCATCGCGCACAACCTCCGCAACCTGCCCTATGAGATCATCCCTGGCGATGTGGCGACGTACCGCGAGTCCGTCTTCCTCGAGCGCGCCATCGTTCAGGAGCGCATCCGCCTCGCTATGGGTCTCCCGCTCCAGGACCTCGATCGTCCGGAGAGCGTGACGGAGGGCCTCAAGAAGGCCGCGGTGCCCGAGACCTACTATGAGGCGCCGCTGGTCAACGTTATCAAGTTCGCTTGCAACGCCTGCGAGGACAACGTCTATCGCGTCATGCCCAACGCCTGCCAGGGCTGCCTCGCGCACCCGTGCCGCGAGATCTGCCCCAAGGGCGCCATCACGTTCAAGGACAAGAAGGCCTTCATCGACCACGAGAAGTGCATCAAGTGCGGTCGTTGCGCGAGCGTCTGCCCCTACCAGGCAATCCATCACCACGTGCGCCCCTGTGCTGATGCCTGTGGCATGCACGCTATCGGCTCCGACGAGCACGGCCGCGCCGAGATCGACTACGAGAAGTGCGTCTCCTGCGGCCAGTGCCTCGTGAACTGCCCGTTTGGTGCCATCGCCGACAAGAGCCAGATCTTCCAGACGATCATGGCCATCAATGCCGGCGACGAGGTCATCGCCGAGGTCGCGCCCGCGTTCGTGGGCCAGTTTGGCGGCAAGGGCAACGTCGACAAGCTTCGCGAGGCCTTCAAGGATCTTGGCTTTGCCGGCATGGAGGAGGTCGCGCTTGGCGCGGACCTCTGCACCGTCGAGGAGGCGGAGGACTTCCTCAAGGAGGTTCCTGAGAAGATCCCGTTCATGGGCACCTCGTGCTGCCCCGCGTGGTCCGTCATGGCGAAGAAGGAGTTCCCCGAGCACGCGGGATGCGTCTCGATGGCCCTCACCCCGATGACGCTCACGGCGAGGCTTATTCGCAAGCAGCACCCCAACGCCAAGATCGTCTTCGTTGGCCCGTGCTCTGCCAAGAAGCTCGAGGCCATGCGTAGGAGCGTGAAGAGCGAAGTCGACTTCGTACTGACCTTCGAGGAGATGGCCGGCATGATGCGTGCCAAGGACATCGACTACACGAGCCTCGCTGGCGAGGGCGGCGACTTTGAGGTCGCCAGCGCTGACGCCCGCGGCTTTGCCGTGGCTGGCGGCGTTGCGAACGCCGTGGTCAACGCGATTCACCGTCGCCATCCTGACCGCGAGGTCAACGTCGTAAACGCAGAGGGCCTGGACGAGTGTCGCAAGATGATGAAGGCCGCTGTGAAGGGCAAGTACAACGGCTACCTGCTCGAGGGCATGGCGTGCCCGGGTGGCTGCGTTGCCGGCGCGGGCACGCTTCAGGCGGTTGCCAAGACGGCGGGCGCGGTGAAGATGTACGCCAAGAAGAGCGAGCGCAAGAACGCCACGGAGAACGCCTACTGCGACCTGATCCCCGAGCTCGAGCGTCCCGAGGACGGCAAGCACGGTGACGAGCTTGTCGCCGAGAGCACCGAGGCCTCGGTTCCCAAGAAGTAGCTAGGACTGGCATAGCGCCGCTGGTGGCGGCGTCGCGCGGGGACGTTTCCCGTGCGGCGCCGCTTTCGTTTGCGCGCACCGGGCGCGGAGGTGCGGCGCGGTGGCGAGGTGCGGCCGCGCGGTGGCGCGCGGTGGCGCGGCGTTCGCCAAAACCTACCTCTTGTAACGTTTCTGCGCCGAAATTGGGCCCGAACCCTTACAAGAGGTAGGCGCTGACGCACGACGTCGGGCGTGGCACTGCCGCGCGGCACCCGAGCGCGTGACGACCGAGCGCACGACGCCGGGCGAGGCACTGCCGCGCGGCACCCGAGCGCGCGGCACCCAGCCAAGCGGCGACGCCGGAGCGGACGTCGTGTGGTTGCGGTGGCGGCGGCCCGCTTCCGCGCCACGTGGGTATAAGCCACTCAAGACTATTCCGTCAGGAGGACGCATGCTCACCACCACGCTCACGTATCCAAGCCACGATGGCACCTCGACCATCCGCGCGCTTCTCTGGGAGCCAGACGCTGCCGTCAAGCCGGATTTCGCGCCGCGCGCCGTGGTCCAGCTCGTCCATGGCATGGCGGAGCACGTCGAGCGCTATGCGCCCTTCGCGGAGCACCTCGTGGGTGAGGGCTTCGTCGTCTGCGCGAACGATCACGTGGGCCATGGCAAGACGGCCTCCTCGGAGGCAGACCTCGGCCACATGCCACTCGAGGGTGGCGAGGACGTGCTGGTGGAGGACGTGCACGCGCTTCGCGAGCTGGTGGGGGAGCGCTATCTGGCGGATGTCCCGCATGTCATCTTCGGTCACTCAATGGGCAGCTTCGTCACGCGCGTCTACCTCACGCGCCATGCCGAGGGTCTGAGCGCGGCCGTGCTTTGTGGGACTGGCCAGCAGCCACATGCCCAGGCGGCCGCCGGTAAGACGCTGACGCGCGTGATGGCGTCCCTTCGCGGCGAGCGCTATGTGAGCAAGCTCATCGATTCGATGGGTGCTGGCGCCTACGCCAAGGCCATCAGGGACGCACGCACGAACGTCGATTGGATCGCCACAGACCCTGAGGTCGTGGACGAATACCAGGCGGACCCCCTCTGCGGCCAGCCGTTCACCGTGGGCGCCTACCACACCCTTTCCTGCCTCGTCGCCGACGCGACGGATGAATCGCTTGCTCGTCGCGTGCCGGCAGGTCTTCCTCTGTACTTCATTGCTGGCGCCGAGGACCCGGTGGGCGATCGCGGCCGTGGCGTGCGCGCGGCGGTGAGCGAGTACAGGAATGCCGGCGTTCGCCTCGTCGAGCTCACGATCTATCCGGGTGTCCGTCACGAGATTCTGAACGAGCCCATCAAGGAGAAGGTCATGTCCGATGTCGTGGACTTCCTCTCCCGCCAGGGCCTCTAGCTTGGGCGTTGCGCCGGTCTCGCTTTAATGTCCGCATCGACTCGTAAGGTTGTCTTAACGAGGGGGAGGCAAAGGAGCCGCCCCACATGAGGAGGCAACCATGTACGAGCCGTCACGCCACATCACGTCGTTCAACATCGCCGGTTTTCAGCACTGGGATGGCGCCCTCGTCCTGTCAGAGCTCAAGCCTGGCATGCGGCTCACGCTCGTCCCCGAGCCTGACAATCCCTATGACCCCAACGCTGTCGCCATCCTGTTCCAGGGCGTCAAGCTTGGCTTCGTGCCCGCGGATAAGAACGCGCTCCTCGCCCAGCTTCTCCACTTTGGTCACACTGGCGTGATCGAGTGCCGCGTTCAGCAGGTCGATCCCGAGGCAAAGACCTGGAACCAGGTGTTCGTGGGCCTGTTCATGGTCGACGCGCGCTAGAGAGTTGACAAAGGGACTGTCCCTTTGTCACCTTTTCCGCAATGGCGTACTCGTCCCCCACGCACGTGTTATCCTGAACAGCTAGTTGTACACGTGCGAGAGGATGGCTTTTCGTGGCAGAGAACACCCCCTCGGCCCAGGCGGCCGAGATGCCCAAGACATATGACCCGGCAACCACCGAGCCTGCGCTCATTGACCAGTGGATCAACGCTGGCTGCTATCAGCGCAGCAAGGGTGTAGGCGACTGCACCGTCGTCATCCCGCCGCCCAACGTCACCGGCGTGCTCCACATGGGCCATGCCATGGATGACTCGATTCAGGACACCATCATTCGCTACAACCGCATGCGCGGCCGTTCCACTCGCTGGATCGTCGGCACGGACCACGCGGGTATCGCCACCCAGACCAAGGTGGACAAGAAGCTCAAGGCGGAGGGCATCTCCCGTCTCGAGATCGGCCGCGAGAAGTTCCTCGACGCCTGCTGGGATTGGCGCCGCGAGTACGGCGGAACCATCATCAAGCAGATTCGCCGCATGGGCTGCTCGGTCGACTTCTCTGACGAGCGCTTCACGATGGACCCGGATTACGCCAAGGCCGTCCGCAAGGTCTTCTGCGACTGGTACCACGACGGCCTGATCTATCGCGGCAAGCGCATCGTCAACTGGTGCCCCTCCTGCACCACCGCCATCTCCGATGACGAGGCCGAGTACAAGAACGAGAAGGGCCACCTCTGGCACCTCCGCTACCCGCTCACCGAGCCGGTGAACGGCCAGGAGTACATCGTGGTCGCCACCACGCGCCCGGAGACCATGCTCGGCGACACGGGCGTGGCCGTCAGCCCGTCTGATCCGGAGAAGGCCGCCTTCGTGGGCAAGACCGTCATGCTGCCCATCGTGAACCGCGAGATCCCCATCTTCTCGGACTATCACGTCGACAAGGATTTCGGCTCCGGCTTCGTGAAGGTCACCCCGGCGCATGACCCCAATGACTACGCCATGGGCCAGGCGCACGACCTCCCACAGATCAACATCTTCGACGAGCACGCCGTCGTCGTCGATGGCTACGGCGAGTTCACGGGCATGAACCGCGACGAGTGCCGCGAGGCCGTTATCGCCTGGTTCGAGGAGCATGGCCTGCTCGACCACGTCGACGAGCTCGAGCACTCCGTCATGCACTGCTATCGCTGCGACGCGGCCCTCGAGCCGTGGCTGTCCGAGCAGTGGTTCGTCGCCGTCGACAAGCTCAAGGGCCCGGCACTTGACGTCGTGAAGTCTGGCGAGGTCAAGTTCCACCCCGCTCGTTGGACTGACACCTACACCACCTGGATGGAGAACCTGAAGGACTGGTGCATTTCCCGTCAGCTCTGGTGGGGCCACCGCATCCCCGTCTTCTACTGCGAGGACTGCGGTTGGGAGGACGCCTGCATGGATGACGTCCACGAGTGCCCGCACTGCCACGGCAAGCACGTCCACCAGGACGAGAACGTCCTCGACACCTGGTTCTCCTCGCAGCTGTGGACCTTCGCCACGCAGGGCTGGCCGGATCACCCGGAGCAGATGGAGGGCCACCACCCCACGACGGCGCTCGTCACCGCCCGCGACATCATCGCGCTGTGGGTCGCCCGCATGATCATGAGCTCGCTCTACTTCACCAAGGAGATCCCGTTCAAGGACGTGGTCATCTACGCCACGATCCTCGCCAAGGACGGCAGCCGCATGTCCAAGTCCAAGGGCAACGGCGTGAACCCGATGGACCTCATTGCCAAGTATGGTGCTGACGCCATGCGCTTCAATCTCCTGACGCTCATCACCAACAACCAGGACGTCAAGTTCGATGCCAACATCGACAAGAAGACGAAGGAGCTCATCGACAGCCCGCGCACTGAGCAGGCCAAGAGCTTCGTCACGAAGATCTGGAACGCGAGCCGCTTCGTCCTCATGAACATGGACGGCTACACGCCCGGTCCCGCCAAGGCCGCCACGCCCGAGGACGCCTGGATGCTCAGCCGCCTCGCCAAGATGGTGTCTGAGTCGACCAACCGCCTCGAGTCCTATGAGCTCGGTGACTACGCCCGCGAGCTCCAGAGCTTCTTCTGGGGCGAGGTCTGCGACTGGTACATCGAGCTTTGCAAGGGTCGTCTGCTCGACGGCGAGGGCGAGGAGCGCCTGCAGGTCCAGCGCAACCTCGTCTACGTCCTCGACGCGTCGCTGCGCATGCTGCACCCGGTCATGCCGTTCGTGACCGAGAGCGTGTGGGACACCATGCCCGCCAGCGAGCTCGATGCTGACGGCGAGGGCAACTACGCCGCGCATGCCGGCCGCTTCCTCATGATGGCCGCTTGGCCCGAGCCCGAGGCTCTTGCCGCCTTCGTCGATGACGAGGCCGAGTCCACGTTTGACATCGCTCGTCGCCTGGTCGCCGGCGTTCGCTCCGCTCGCGCCCGCTACAAGCTCTCTCCCAAGACCGAGCTTGCGGTCGTCGTCCGTACTGGTGCCGATGCCGTCTCCAAGCTCGCCAGCCAGACTGACTTCGTCAAGAGTGTCGGCCGCGTGAGCGAGCTCACCGTCGCCGAGGATGCCGAGAAGCCCGCCGCCTCCGTCACGCTCGTCGAGAGCGACTTCGAGGCCTTCGTTGTCATGGGCGACCTCGTCGATTTCGCCGCCGAGGGCAAGAAGCTCGAGAAGGACCTTGCCAAGGCTGAGAAGGAGCTCGCTGGCGTCGAGCGCACCCTCTCCAACGAGGGCTTCCTCGCCAAGGCGACGGCCGAGGTCGTCGCTGCCAAGCGCGAGCGTGCCGCCGATCTTACCGCCACGGTCGAGCGCATCAAGGCCCAGCTCGCGGACCTCGCCTAAGGCGATCCGTGGCTACCGTGCCACTCGATAAGAAACAGCTGAGGACCCAGCTCCTGGCACTTCGCCGGGGGCTGGGTCCTTCCGTTCGCGCCGAGGTCGACGCGCGGATTGCGGCTGCCGTGATGGCGACCGAGGAATGGCGCGAGGCTCCGGCGGTTCTCGCGTACCTCTCCGTGAGGGATGAGGTCGATACGCGCGAGCTCGTGCGCCTTGCCTGGGATGCCGGTAAGGTGGTGGCGGCACCGCGCGTGACGGGTCCTCGCTCTCTCGCGTGGTATCGCGTCGAGGCGGGCGACGAGCTCGAAGCAAGCGCGATGGGCATCGAAGAGCCGGTGGCGCGCGGGGAGCGGCGCGTCGACCCTGCGTGCCTCGGTGAGCACTCGGTCGCGCTCGTTCCAGGTCTCGCCTTTGACGAGATGGGCTACCGCCTGGGTTATGGCGGCGGCTTCTATGACGCGTTCCTCGAGCGATTCAGGGGCGTCTCCATCGGGCTTTGTCGGGATGCGGTGCTGATGCCGTCCCTCGCCGACATGGGTGCCCTCGAGACACACGACCGTGCCGTCGGCATCGTCGCCACCGAGAGCCGCCTACTTCGCTAGCGCTTTTGACCCGCCCCGCGAATGCTTGTGGCCCGCTCCGCGTATCGATGACCGAGCGTTGACTTGGTCTGAGCCGTCCCTACGCCAGCACGCGCTCCATATGGCGCTTGGCGCGCGAGAGCGCCTCCTTGATGAGCTCCTGCTTGTCTTCGGTGAGGCGATAGGAGGGCGTCGTAACTGACAATCCGTACTGAATCGTGCCATGGCTGCGTATGCCTATGCCGATGCACTGAACGGCCTTCGTCGCCTCTTCCCGGTCATAGGCGAAGCCCTCGTTCCTTATCTCGGCAAGCTGGTCGATGAACTCATCGACAGTTCGCACCGTGGCGTCGGTGGGTCGCTCGAGCGGCTCATGGAGCATCGCGCGCACTTTCTCCTCGTCCATTTCGCTTACGAGCGCCTTGCCGATCGCCGTGTAGTGGATGGGCAGCGTCTTACCGATGCTCGAGGTGAGGCGCACGGGCTGGGGCGAGTCCACCTTGGCGATGTAGAGCACACGACCACGGTCGAGAACGCCGAGCTGACAGGTCTCCCCGCATGCGTTCGTTACGTCTCGCATCGCTGCCATGAACAGGCTTATCGAGGTGCTCTCGCGATCGAACGACTTGCCGAGCAGATACGTCTTGAGGCCGATGGAGTAGCGCTTCGTCGTGTCGTCATAAGCGACGTAGCTGGTATCGGCCATCGTGTGCAGGATGGGGGAGAGGCTCCCCTTGGGCGCGTTCACCTCGCGGCAGATCTCTGCCATCGTGAGTCCCTCGGAAGCGTTCGCAAGCGCCTCGAAGATATCGAGAACGCGCTTTGTCGAGCGATGTTGGGTCTTATCCTCATCCGTTGTCATTTTTTGAGCTCCCTTGGGGCAAAAGTCGGGTCCGGAGGCCATGCGCGCAGCCTCGGTTCTTCAGGTTTCTAGTCATTGGGGCAAAAGCCGGGTCCGGAGGCCATGCGTGCGGCCTCGGCTATTCAGGTTCCTAGTCATTCTTAGCACTGATTCCTAGAGTTCGCAAATACGAACGCCGTTCGCAGAGAAATTACTACCGCCCACGGATACCCGGAGCGCCACCCTTTCACGCGCCAAGCGATAGAATTACCCTGCAATTGCAATTTGGGAACGAGGTTCGCATATCCGAACAAAACGGATTCAGGCAACACCAACGGATGCCAGGCGCTGCGCTTGGTCTTTGTGGGCAATGAACCGTCCCAGAAAGAGGGAGGATCGTTCATGAGAAACGGCGTCATCATCGACGAGAAGGACAACGTCGTCGTCGCCATTCACGAGCTCGAGGCTGGCACTGACGTCGCCTATCCGCTGCCTGGCGGAGGCGAGGGCCATGTCGTGACTCGCGAGCACATTCCGCTGTTCCACAAGATCGCGCGCACGGATATCAAGCGTGGCGAGAAGGTCATGAAGTACGGCGAGTACATCGGTGTCGCCACCGCTGACATCGCGGCGGGCGAGCATGTGCACACGCACAACTGCTCCAGCTCCGATGACCTCAAGGACACGGATGCCAACGACGTGACCTCCGCTGCCTCCGACGCCATTTCTCCTGTGGCCGCGCCCAAGTCCACCCGCACCTTCCGCGGCTACCGTCGAGCGGACGGTCAAGTGGGCATCCGCAACCACGTGCTCGTCCTCCCCACGAGCATCTGCGCCTCTGACACCACGGAGCGCATCGCCCGCGCCGTCAGCGGCTGCGTGACGTTCCACAACCAGAACGGCTGCAGCCAGGTGAACGTCGACCAGCAGCTCACGCTCGACACGCTCGCTGGCCTTGCGGCAAACCCCAACGTCTATGCCGTGCTTGCCGTCTCGCTCGGCTGCGAGGGCTGCCAGAATGACCTCGTCATCGATGCCATCCGCAAGCGCTGCGACAAGCCCGTCCGCTCGCTGATCATCCAGAAGGTCGGCGGTTCCATCAAGGCCGTCGAGGAGGGCACGCGCATCGCCCGCGAGCTCGTCCGCGCCGCAAGCCTGTGCGAGCGAGAGGACGTGCCGGTCTCCGAGCTCATCTTTGGTACCAACTGCGGCGGCTCCGACACCTCGAGTGGCCTGGGCTCCAACCCGCTCATCGGCGAGGTGTCCGACTGGATGGTCTCGCAGGGCGCCACGACCGTCCTGTGCGAGACGCCCGAGCTGTTCGGCGGCGAGCACATCCTCGCGCGCCGCGCCTCCACGCCCGAGGTGGGCGAGCAGATCCTCAAGATCGTGCGCGACTACGAGAAGTACGTGCAGATGTTCGGCGCCGAGATGCGTGAGGGCAACCCCAGCCCCGGCAACATGGCCGGCGGTCTGACGACGCTCGAGGAGAAGTCCCTCGGCTGCATCCACAAGGCGGGTCACAGCCCCATCAACGCCGTCTATCCCTATGCGGCTAAGCTCAAGAGCCACGAGGGCCTCGTCATCATGGACACGCCGGGCAACGATCCGTCCAGCGTGGGCGGCATCATCGCCGGCGGTTGCCAGCTCGTGATCTTCTCGACGGGTCTCGGCACGCCCACGGGCAATGCCATCGCGCCTGTGCTCCGCATCACGGCCAATGGCCGCACGGCCCAGACCATGGCCGATAACATCGACTTCGACGCGCAGGCCACGATCTATGGGCCCGAGTCCATGGAAGAGCTTCGCGACCGCCTCATCGACCAGATCATCGCCGTCTGCAATGGCGAGCCTACCTGCGCCGAGGCACTTGGCTACACCGAGACGGCTCTCCCGCACCTGTGCAACTACATGTAACAAAGACACGCCTGGTTGATTCGCTCTAGCTGCCTTTGCGAGCGGATCACACCAAGCAGTCCCGGGGGCGCCAGTTACCGCCGAAGGCGTCGCCGTCGCAAACACTAGGCATCACCGTGGGTCAAACCGCGTGATACATACGACGCAGCCCCCCAATAGCTGCGTCAGGACAAGTACCGGGGAAGGAATACCCGGAACAACCAGAAGGAGCGCATCATGGATCTTCATCTCGAGGGCAAGGTCGTTTTCGTCACTGGTGGCTTCAAGGGCATCGGCAAGGGCATCGCTCTGCAGCTTGCTCGTGAGGGCGCTGTCCCCGTGGTCCTGAACCGCAAGGACGGTGTCGAGGACGAGTTCCGCGCCGAGATCTCCGAGATCACCAAGACGTTCGAGATGTACTACATCGACCTCAACGACACCGATGCCATCAAGCCCATCGTCGAGGAGGTCTACAAGAAGTATGGCCACATCGACGGCGTCGTGAACAACGCTGGCCGCAACGACAACCTCGAGCTTGAGACCACGAGCTGGCAGGACTTCGAGAAGTCCCTGCACGGCAACCTCACGCACTACTTCGAGCTCGTCCACGAGACCTGCCCGTACCTCAAGGAGTCCAAGGGCTCCATCGTGAACATCGCTTCCAAGGTCGCTCTCACCGGCCAGGGCAAGACGACGGCCTACGCCGCCGCCAAGGGCGCCATCCTCGGCCTCACCCGTGAGTGGGCCGCCGCTCTCGTCCACGACTCCGTGCGTGTCAACGCCATCGTCGTCGCCGAGGCCTGGACGCCGCTGTACGCCAACTGGATCAAGACCTTCGGTGACGAGGAGGCCCAGCAGAAGCGTCTGTCCCTCATCACGGACCGCATCCCGCTGGAGCACCGCATGACCTCCACCGAGGAGATTGCCGACACCACGTGCTTCCTGCTCTCCGACCGCTCCAGCCACACCACCGGCCAGTGGTGCAACGTCGACGGCGGCTACGTCAACCTCGACCGCGCGATTGACTAGTCCGCGGTCTGAAAGAGGGCTTTCGAATGTCTGATCCCACCAAGAAGGCGAGCTCGAAGGGTTCTGCGGCGACCGTCGCCATCGTCCTCGTTACTTCGCTGTTCTTCGTCTGGGGCCTGACCATGAACCTGGTCAATGCCCTGAACAGCCCCATGGCTAACTACCTGGAGCTTTCCGGTACTGAGGCGAGCCTCCTGCAGGTCGCTTACTACGGCGCCTATTTCGTGATGGCCATTCCCGCCTCCATCGTGGCCAAGAAGTTTGGCTACAAGGGTGGCGTCATCATGGGCCTCGCCCTGTTCGTGCTCGGCTCGCTCGTCACCGTGCCTGCCACTAACGTTGCCTCGTACGGCATGTTCCTGCTCGCCATGTTCGTGATCGCGGCCGGTGCCTCGACGCTCGAGACCAACTGCAACCCCTACATCACCAAGCTTGGCGACGAGCAGCACGAGTCCATGCGTCTGAACCTCGCCCAGTCCTTCAACGGCGTTGGCAACATCGTGGGCCCGCTCATCCTCTCGCAGTTCCTCGGCAGCACCGTCGCCGCGGGCCAGCCGGGATTCGCCGAGGCGAAGCTGGCGTTCCTCTCCAGCATGCGCGGCATGTACATCGTGATCGCCGTCGTGCTCGCCATCGTGCTTGCCATCTTCCTCTTCGTGAAGCTCCCGACGCCTCCCGGTGACGAGGAGGAGGCTGCGAACGCCTCTGCCGAGAAGGTCACCTTCGGCTCCATGCTCAAGCGTCCCTACTTTGCGCTTGGCGTTCTTGCGGAGTTCATCTTCATCGGCCTGCAGGTCGCCGGCATGTCGCTGTTCTCCACCTTCGCGATGCAGCAGTGGCCTGGCATGACCGCCGGCACCGCCGCGGCGTACCTCTCGATCCTCTCGCTGCTGTTCACCGTGGGCCGCTTCGTCTCCACGCCGATCATGGCCAAGGTCGACGCCGGTAAGCTGCTCGGCGTCTATATGACCGTTTCCGCCGTGCTCTTCTTCGTCGCGTTCCTCGGCCTTGGCCCGGTCTCGGTCATCGCGATGATCGTGTCGTACCTGTTCGTCTCCATCGGCTACCCGGTCGTCTTCTCGCTTACACTCACGGGCTTCCAGGGCTCTGCCGTCAAGACCGGTTCCTCCGCGCTCGTCATGTCGATCGTGGGCGCCGCCCTCATTCCGCTGCTGATGAGTGCCATTGCCGATGCCGCTGGCATCAACGTCGCACTGCTCGTCGCGGTCCCGGGCTTCCTCTACGTCGCCTGGTATGGCCTGTTTGGCTGCAAGATCGGTCTGGAAAGGAAGTAGCTCAACATGTCTGATCTCAAGGTTGTCGATTCCCACTTCCACGTGTGGAACCTCGATACGCAGAGCCTGCCCTGGCTTGACGGCACCGACGGCACCATCACCCACACCTACAAGGTGGAGGACCTCGAGGCTGAGTATGCCCGCCAGGCTGGCGTGGAGTTCGTCGGTGGCGTGTACGTCGAGGTAGACTGCGCTGACCACGAGGCCGAGGACAAGATCGCCTACGATCTCAAGGCCGCCCACCCCAAGATGCTCGCCTGCATGCTTCGCAGCGACGTCTCCCCGTGGATGCGCGTCCCCGCGTTTGCCGCCGGCATTCGCGAGCCGCTCCACATCGACTCCGAGCCCAAGGGCCGTTGCCTCGAGTCCAGCTTCGTCGAGGGCCTGCACACGCTGGCCGCCAAGGGCCTGCCGTTTGAGTCCTGCAACCGCGTGAACGAGCTCGAGGACGCCTACGAGGCATTCGCCCAGGCGCCCGAGGAGACCGTCATCCTGAACCACCTCGGCAACGTCGAGGCGCTCACGCCGGAGTGGTGTGCGGTCATGAAGAAGTTCGCGACCCTGCCGAACCTCTACGTGAAGGTCTCTGGCTTCCCCACGGCCGACAAGCAGTTCGTCTCCGAGCTGCTCAAGTTCACGCGCGACACGTTCGACCCCAAGAAGCTCCTGTACGCGTCCAACTGGCCCGTCGTCAAGCTCTACAGCTCCTTCGACGAGCACTTCCAGACGCTGCGCGACGCGTTTGGCGACGACGAGGACTTCTTCATGAACAACGCCGTGCGTGCGTATGGCCTCGAGCTCTAAGCTGGCTGTCTCGCACACCCAGTTTGCAAGCGCTATCCTGAAGAAGGATGACGTTCGTGAGAACGAGAAGATTGACTAGCTTACCTGGTCAGATCTGGTAAATGCCTGTGGGACCGGCGCCTCGTGCGTCCGGCCCCACGTGGCTGTCTTGGATATAAGGATAGGGGTAGCGGAGATGGCCTCCGTCCCTAGAAAAGGAAGGGTAGTGACATGTTCGAGGGCATTTTCTGTCCGTCCATCACCATCACTGATGATGAGGGCAACATCGATTTTGATCTGTGGGGCAAGCATCTCGACCACCTTGCCGACGCCGGTCTCAACGGCGTTCTGCTCTTTGGCAGCATTGGCGAGTTCTACAGCGTCTCGCTCGAGGACAAGAAGGCCGCTTGCGACTTTGCCGTGAAGCGCGTGGGCGATCGCATGAAGGTCTTCATTGGTGTTGGCGACACGAACTACGCCAACGTCCTGGAGCTCACCCGCTATGCCGAGAAGGCTGGCGTGGACGCGGTTCTCGCGGTGTCCCCGTACTACTTTGGCCCGAGCGCGCCTACCGCTGAGCACTACTTCGGTGGCATCGCCGAGGCCACGAAGCTCCCGGTCATTCTCTACAACTTCCCGGCACGTACCGGCACCGATCTCACGCCCGAGCTCGTTGCCTCCCTCGCGGCCAAGCACCCCAACATCTGTGGCATCAAGGACACCGTGGACACCATCAGCCACACGCGCAAGGTCATTCGCGCCGCGCGTGCCGTGAACCCCGAGTTCACCGTGTTCTCCGGCTTTGACGAGTACTACCTGGTCAACCGTGTGAGCGGCGGTAACGGCGTGCTGTGCGGCCTCACGAACGTGGAGCCCGAGACGTTCGCCAAGATGCACGCCGCCTACCAGGCCGGCGACTATGCCACGGCCGTCTCGTGCGCCGAGCGCATCTCCAAGCTCATGGCCGTCTATGACGTGTGCGACCTGTTCGTCTCCGCCATCAAGGCTGCCGTGAAGGTCAAGGGCCTGCCCATCTCCACGAAGATCTTCGACCCGGCCGTCCAGGCCACCGAGGCCGACGAGGCCGCCATCGCGGAGCTGCTCGCGGAGTAGCGAGCACACATACGTTGTGGCTTGCGAGCCCGGATGCCTTCTGGCGTCCGGGCTTTTTCTTGGTTGTTAGCCGGCTCCCAACACGTGGTTCTGCTGCGGCTTCGCCCCGCTACTCCCGCTCGTGGAGGCGTAGGGCGATGCTGCAGGCGAGGCGGACGTCAGGGTCGTCCAGATCGAGACCGCTTATCTCGCCGATCTGCTCCAGGTGCCTGATGCAGGTGCTTCTCGTGAGGAAGAGGTCGCGCGCGGTGCGCGTCACGTTTCGATCGCGGTCGAGGTAGCCACGCAGGAGCCGCGTGAGCTCCGTGCCATTCGCACGGTCGTGCTCCATGAGGCGCAGGAGGCCCGGCGGGGTCATCGCCGCGGGGATCTGTCGCACGCGCACGCGGCGCAGCATGTCCGCGAGCAGGAAGTCCGCGTAGCGCCAGCACGCGCTTTCCGGCTGCCTCCGTATGCCGAGCCGCGCTGCCGCCAGCGCCTGGTTGTAGTAGTAGAACGTGTTCTTGAGATCTCCGTATGCCTCGCTCGCGCCCACGGCGAGGAGCCCCGGGATGAACACGCCGGCAAGGCGTCGCAGCATGCCGTCCTCGTCCGTGTCGGCGCGCGTGAGGTTGCAGACGACGACGAGGTGCTCGCCATGCATGACGCAGGCGAGCTCGCCGATCCTCCCGGAGAGCGAGCGCGCTGTGGACTCCAGGCGCTCCTGGCTCTGCCCGCGCTGTACGGAGGCGATCGAGACGCACAGGTAGCGGTCGAACACGTCCCAGCCGAGAAGCCCCGCCCCCGCCTCGATGCGGCGCTCGTCAAGCAGTTGGTGGGCGAGAAGGCCCTCGAGCACGAGCTCGAGCTCGCGGGGCTGACCCGCCTCCTCGATCTGCCCGCGCATCGAGCGCTCCCACTCCTCGTGGCGCGCGAAGGACCTGGTGACGCGGGCGAGCAGCGCCCTCACGTCGATCGCGCCCTCCTCGGTCCAGAGGATGTCGAGGTCTCCGTGGCGCCAGGAGGCCGTTGGCTGGCCCACGCAGATGACGGACGCGATGCCACTCGCGTTGGGACGCGCGGGCAGCTCGCTTGCCTCCGCTACATAGACGGGACCCTCCTCGAGGGGCTCTCCGGGCACGAGGGGGAGAGCATAGGTGCACGTGCGCGTCGCCGCGCCGGGGGCAAGGTGGCTCGAGAACTCTAGCGGGGCGAGCTCGTCTCGGAGGATCTGGAGGTTCAACCTCATGGGGTCTCCATCGTTGAATGATACAAAGTGTTCCATCATCGTAGCGTTATTGCCGCGCTCTGGCGGAGACGTTCGCGCGTGAGGTTCATAGAATTCTATCCGTTGAGATAAACGGGTTTGTTTTGCCTTTTCCACATGACATCGTCCGCGCTCGCCCTCGCGCCTATGAGACACAAACTGTCTCAGTTGCGAGGGCTTCCCAAGTTTGGCCGACGAGACGTTGGATAATGGCAGCGCAGCAGGCCCCTCGAGCGAATGGAGCTCCCATGGCACTGACGGATATCGAAATCGCACAGCAGGCCGAGGTTTGGCCCATCAGCAAGGTCGCCGAGGGTCTCGGCCTGACCGATGACGAGCTCATCCCCTACGGCCATCACATGGCCAAGGTCGACGTCACGAAGCTCCGCGACAAGGAGCGCCGCGCCAAGCTCATTCTCGTGACCGCCATCAACCCCACGCCCGCGGGCGAGGGCAAGACCACGACGTCCGTGGGCCTCGCTGACGCCCTCCAGCGTCTTGGCAAGAAGGCCGTGCTCGCGCTTCGCGAGCCGTCCCTCGGCCCGGTCTTCGGCGTCAAGGGTGGCGCCGCCGGCGGCGGCTACGCGCAGGTCGTGCCCATGGAGAACATCAACCTGCACTTCACCGGTGACTTCCACGCCATTGGCGCGGCGAACAACCTGCTCGCCGCCATGCTCGACAACCACATCAAGCAGGGCAACGCCCTCGGCATCGACCCGCGCCGCATCACCTGGAAGCGCGTCGTCGACATGAACGACCGCCAGCTGCGCAACATCGTCTGCGGCCTCGGCGGCGTCGCCAACGGCATGCCCCGCGAGGACGGCTTCGACATCACCGTCGCCTCCGAGGTCATGGCTTGCTTCTGCCTGGCCACCTCCATCGCGGACCTCAAGGCCCGTCTCGGTCGCATCGTGGTTGGCTACACCTTCGACCGCACGCCCGTCACCGCGCATGACCTCCACGCCGAGGGTGCCATGACGGCGCTGCTCAAGGATGCCATCTCGCCCAACCTCGTCCAGACGCTCGAGCACACGCCCGCGTTCGTCCACGGAGGCCCCTTCGCCAACATCGCCCACGGCTGCAACTCCGTTATGGCGACCGACGTCGCGATGAAGCTCGGCGACTACGTCGTCACCGAGGCGGGCTTTGGCGCGGACCTCGGTGCCGAGAAGTTCTGCGACATCAAGTGCCGCATGGCCGGGCTCACCCCGAGCGCCTGCGTGGTCGTCGCCACCGTGCGCGCCCTCAAGCACAACGGCGGCGTGCCCAAGACGGCGCTCTCCGAGGAAAACCTCGAGGCCCTCGAGGCCGGCATGCCCAACCTCCTGCGCCATGTCACCAACATGCGCGAGGTCTTTGGCCTGCCCGTTGTCGTCGCCATCAACGCGTTCCCCACGGACACCAAGGCCGAGCTCGACCTCGTCGAGGCCAAGTGCCACGAGCTGGGCGTGAACGTCGCCCTCTCCGAGGTCTGGGCGAAGGGTGGCGAGGGCGGTCTCGCGCTTGCCGAGGAGGTCGTGCGCCTGTGCGACGAGCCCAGCGAGTTCACCCAGGCCTATGAGCTCGGCGGCATCCGCGAGAGCATCGAGGCCATTGCCACCCGCGTCTACCACGCCGACGGCGTCGATCTCACGCCGGCTGCCGCCAAACAGATCACGCAGCTCGAGGAGCAGGGCTTCACGAACATGCCCGTCTGCATGGCCAAGACCCAGTACTCCTTCTCCGACGACGCCAAGAAGCTGGGCGCCCCCGAGGGCTTCCGCATCACCGTCCGCTCGGTGAAGGTCTCCGCCGGTGCCGGCTTCATCGTTGCCCTCACGGGTGACATCATGACGATGCCGGGTCTGCCCAAGCGCCCCGCCGCGGAGAACATCGATGTCGACGAGGACGGCCGCATCACCGGCCTTTTCTAGGGAGTCACCCCAGTTCATGAGTGTTTCTATGACCGAGAAGACCTGCGCGGAGTTCTCCGAGCGCCTGGCCGCCCGGGAGCCCGTTCCGGGCGGCGGCGGGGCCTCCGCCTACGTGGGAGCGCTGGGAACGGCCCTCTGCACGATGGTCTGCCGCTTCACCGAGGGCAAGCCCGCATACGCCGCACATGACGAGAGCATTCGCCATACGATCGCCGCGACCGACCGCATTCGCCGCGAGCTCCTCGTCCTTATGGATGAGGATGCCCGCGCATATGCGGCGGTCTCGGCCGCCTACGCGATCGATCGCGACGACCCGCGCCGTGCGGACGCCATCGAGGCGGCCCTCCATGAAGCGGCGCTTCCGCCGTATCGCATCATGGTGGCCTGCGCCCGCTCGCTGGCACTTCTCGAGGAGCTGGGAGACCACGTGTCGCGCCTGCTCATCTCGGACGTGGCGTGTGGCGCGCAGCTTTGCCGAGCCGCCCTCATGAGCGCGAGCCTCACGCTCTATGCCAACACTACTGCCATGGTCGATCGCAAGCGTGCCTGTGAGCTCGAGGAGGAGTGCGAGGAGCTGCTCGAGCACTGGCTGCCTCGGGCGGACGCCCTGGCTGACGCAGCCGCACGCGCGGTGAGGGGGAGGGGTTAGTATGGCGAAGCTTCTCAAGGGTGCACCCGTCGCGGCGAGGCTTACGGAGGAGACTGCTGCCCGCGCGGCGGAGCTCGGCCCCCGCGGTATCGTGCCCACGCTCTGCCTGATCCGCGTGGGCGAGCGCGCCGACGACCTCTCCTACGAGCGTGGCCTGCTCAAGCGCGCCGCGTCTGCCGGCGTTGACGTGCGCAAGGTTGTGCTTGACCCTGCCTGCTCGCAAGGCGAGCTCATGGCCGCCATCGCCTCCGCCAACGCGGACTCCGCCGTCCATGGCATCCTGATGTTTCGTCCCCTGCCCGCCTCGCTCGACGAGGCGGCCGCTTGCGAGGCAATCGCTCCCGAGAAGGACATCGACTGCCTTACCTCGGCGTCGCTCGCCGGCGTGTTCACGGGCTCTGGCGAGGGCTACGCTCCGTGCACGGCGGGCGCGGTCATGCACCTGCTCGCAGACGCCGGCGTGCCGCTCGAGGGTGCTCGCGTGACCGTGGTGGGCCGCTCGCTCGTGATCGGCAGGCCCGTCGCGATGATGCTCCAAGCCGCGAACGCCACCGTGACGATGTGCCACTCCAAGACGCGAGACCTCGCGGAGTGCTGTCGCGAGGCGGACGTGCTCGTGGTCGCCTGCGGACGGGCGCGCATGGTTGGCGCGGATTGCGTGCGAGCCGGCCAGGTGGTCGTCGACGTGGGTATCAACTGGGACGAGAACGCCGGCAGGCTCGTCGGCGACGTCGACTTCGACGCCGTGGAGCCCATCGTGGACGCCGTGACGCCCGTGCCGGGCGGGGTGGGTTCGCTCACTACCGCCGTTCTTATGAAGCATGTCGTGCGGGCGGCGGAGCGTGCCGCGGCCCGCACTAAGGGGGAATAGCATGACCGAAAACCTTCGTACTCAGATGGCCGGCGCGCCGGAGGAAGGCGCCACCGGCGTCGAGGCACAGGGCCAGGAGAGGCTCACCGCCTCCGCATCGCCTGCCGGCGGCGTCGACCGCGCGCGCATCGAGGCCGCCGTCCGCGAGTTGCTCATCGGCATCGGCGAGGACCCGGACCGCCCGGGCCTCGTGGGCACGCCGGACCGCGTCGCCCGCGCGTGCGAGGAGCTCTTCTCGGGCCTGGCAGACGATCCGGCCCGCCACCTGCGCAAGCAGTTCCACGAGGAGGGCAACGAGGAGCTTGTCGTCGTGCGCGATATCCCGTTCCACTCCATGTGCGAGCATCACATCCTGCCGTTCATCGGCCGCGCGCACGTCGCCTACATCCCGCGCGACGGCCGTATCACGGGTCTCTCGAAGATCGCGCGCTGCGTGGCGGGCTTCGCCGCCCGTCCTCAGCTCCAGGAACGCCTCACCGGTCAGGTGGCCGACGCCATGATGGCCGAGCTCGACCCCGTGGGCGTTATGGTCGTCATCGAGGCGGAGCACACCTGCATGACGATGCGCGGCATCCGTGCTGCCGGAGCCATGACCGTCACGAGCGCCGTCCGTGGCACGCTCAAGACCGACAACAAGACCCGTGAGGAGGCCCTTCGCCTCCTTGGCAGGTAGCGTGCCCCAGGCTCTCGTCCGCCGTCCGCGCCCGACCCTTCGCGTGCCGCCCTCCGCCACCAGGCGCGAAGCGCGGCCGTGCCCCTTCCTGAGGAGTTCCTTGCACATGTATCAGATTCCGTTTGAGATTCCCTCCTATACCTTCGACGAGGCGATGGAGAGGCTTCACGCCACCAAGAAGTTCGGCATCCAGCCCCTGCTCGAGAGCGTCGAGGACATGCTCGCAGAGCTCGGCAATCCGGATGACCATTTCGAGAGCGTTCAGATCGCAGGCACCAACGGTAAGACCTCGACCTCGCGCTATACCGCCGCGATCCTCATGGGGGAGGGTAAGCGCGTCGCCCTCTATACCTCGCCCGAGCTCGTGTGCCTCACGGAGCGCATGGAGGTCATGGGCCGTCCTGTGAGCGAGGAGAGCTTCGCGCGTGGCATGGCGGCAGCCGTCACCTCAGGCGAGCGCGTGAACGCGCGCCGCAGCGCCGCGGGGGAGAGGCCCTATGACATCACGGAGTTCGACCTGCTCACCGTGGCTGCCTTCGTCGTCTTCGCCGAGGCGGGCGTTGACGTCGCCGTGCTCGAGTGCGGCATGGGCGGGCGCTGGGACGCGACGAGCGCCGCGCACAATATCAAGTCCGTCGCCGTCACGGGCATCGGTCTCGACCACATGAGGATTCTCGGCGACACGCTCGAGGCCATCGCGGGCGAGAAGGCCGCCATCATCAAGCCCGGAAGGACCTGCGTTCTTGGCGTGGGCACGGCGACCCCGGCGAGCGTCGAGGACGTCTTCCTCGAGCGTTGCGCAGAGGTCGGCGTCATCCCGACGCTCCTTCGTCCAAGGAACCTCGCTGACGCCGCGGGCGAGATGCATCCGGGCGTCCCGCGTGAGCACGCGGACCTGCCGCATGCGTTCTACGAGGTCACGAGCCGCCCCACGAGGATTGGCGACAACCTCGTCCTCGACGTGGAGACCGGCGTGGGGGATGCCGAGGCTCACGCGTATCGTGGCGTCTCGGCTCCTAAGCCCGGCTATCAGGCGGCGAACATCTCGTGTGCCATCGCGCTGGTCGAGCACTACCTTGGTCGCGCGCTCGACGAGGAGAGCCTCCTTCGCTCCGTGGCCGACTGCCCCACGCCGGGCCGCTTCGACCTCGTCTCTGCCGAGCCGCCCGTGCTCATCGACGCCTGCCACAACCCGCAGAGCGTCCAGACGTTCCTCGCCGCCGTGCGTGGCATCGACCCGGACGTCGCGAGCAGGCCGGCGCTTCTGTGCGCGGTCCTCGCCGATAAGGACGTCGAGGGCATCGTGGGCCTTCTCGCCCCGGAGTTCCCCGAGGTCTACGTCACGCGCACCCAGTCTGACCGCGCCCTCGAGCCCGCCGAGCTCGCCGAGATGTTCGAGCGCGCCGGGAAGGCGCCCAAGGCCGTGTTTGCGAGCGTCGAGGAGGCGCTGGCCGCGCTCGAGGACGTTTCCCTCGTGGCTTGCGGCTCCATCACGACGGCGGGCGAGGTAGCGGGCATCCTCAGGCCCGGAGTGCAGGGCGGGGAGGCCTAGCCGCGCCGGCACCACACGCCTGAGCGCGGGACCTAGTCGAGCTGTGCCACGCGCCTGAACGTGGAAGCCTGGCAGCGCCGGCGCCTCGTGCCTGAATTTGTGCCTGACGCGGAGACGTCCCCGGCCGCCTTGTCCATCGCCCGATGGCTGGTACAATCTCGTTCGTTGTGTCTTAAGTTGAGGACTGCCGTTGCTCGCGGTGAACGTCTCGTATGACAAAGGAGCTCGTCACATGTCCGACCTCATCGACCAGATTCTCACCCCCGAGGTGCGCATGGTGCTCTACCTCATGCTCGCCTGCGTCGTCATGCTCTACGTGCTCTCGATCGTCTACGTCATCCGCGACGCTCAGCGCCGTGGCGCAGAGCCCTGGTGGCTCTGGGCGATCATCTCCGTGATCCCCATCGTGGGCCTTCTCGCCTACGTCATCCTCCGTCCTAGCTCCTACCTGGTCGACCGTGAGGAGCAGGACCTCGACATCGCGCTTCGCGAGCACCAGCTCTCGCACTACGGCATCTGCCCCAAGTGCGGCACGCCCATCGACAAGGACTTCATCGTGTGCCCCAACTGCAACACGCAGGTCCGCAATGTCTGCCCGACGTGCCACCGCCCGCTCAACGCGGACTGGAAGGTCTGCCCCTACTGCCGTACGCGCATCCAGTAGCGCGCCTGCCCCATATGCAGCCTACGAGGCCTCGTCTTCGCGACGGGGCCTTTTTCGTGTCTCGTGGCGCTCGGTTGCGGGGTCAGCCGACGTCCACCGACTTGCGCGTCCGTGTCGTGGGCAAGCGTGCCGCCGTTGGGTTTTGCAACCTGCCGACGGCCATCGATTTGCGCGTCCGCTGCCGGGATTTGCGCATCGTATGGGGCCTTTTGCGAGGACGCGTGCAACAAATATGAGATTCTGCGGCTCGTTTATGGCCTTTTGGGCCCCAACACACATATGTAAGGAAAAAGATAGTAAATAAAACCCCAGGTGGCCAAATCCTGCCTTGCACCAGAAGTCGGATTTCAGCCGCAGAATCTCAAATTCGTTGCACACCTTGCCGCCAAAACGGTGGTATCGCCGCAATGTAACGTTTCCAAAGTGCGACAATCCGCCCCTTCAGGCTGCCACGGCTGCAGTGAAGGGCGCTTTGTGGTAAACCTAGAGAGCTGTAAATGCGCGCGTCTACCGCGCCGTCGTTCGAAAGGCTCCAACTGATGCAGCTTTCGCTCGCACAGGGAACACGAACTCAGACTATCTAGGCGTCTGTCCCTTTCAGGGCCGCGAGGTCATGTGACAGGCGCCCTATAACCGCCCCACCGCCGTCATGGCGCATGGGCGTTTTTCTTAACTGTTTGCACATACTCGAGAGAGGTTTTCCATGAAGGTTCTGTACAACGACGGCCACGTCGACGAGTGCCCCGCGGAGGAAGAGCTCCACGTCATCCGCCACTCCGCCGCCCACATCATGGCCCAGGCCATCAAGCGTCTCTATCCCGAGGCTGACTTCGCCTACGGTCCCGCCACGGACAACGGCTTCTACTACGACGTCGACCTCGGCGACAAGAAGATCAGCGAGGAGGACTTCCCCGCGATCGAGGCCGAGATGAAGAAGATCTGCAAGGAGAACCTCAAGTTCACCGTCTTCGAGAAGTCCCGCGAGGAGGCCGTCGCCCTCATGGAGGAACGCGGCGAGAAGTACAAGGTCGAGCACATCGGCGACCTCGCTGATGACGCCCGCATCACCTTCTACCAGCAGGGCGAGTACATCGATATGTGCGTCGGCCCGCACCTCTGCTACACGAAGGCCCTCAAGGCCTTCAAGCTCACCGGCACCTCCGGCGCCTACTGGAAGGGCGACAAGAACAACAAGATGCTCACGCGCATCAACGGCGTCGCCTTTGCCACCAAGGAGGAGCTCGAGGAGCACCTGCACATGATCGAGGAGGCCAAGAAGCGCGACCACCGCAAGATCGGCCGCGAGATGGACCTCTTCATGATGCGCGACGAGGCCCCCGGCTTCCCGTTCTTCCTGCCCAATGGCATGATCCTCAAGAACACGCTCCTCGACTACTGGCGCGAGATCCACCACAAGGCCGGCTACGTCGAGATTTCCACGCCGCTCATCATGAACAAGCAGCTCTGGAAGACCTCCGGCCACTGGGACCACTACAAGGACAACATGTACTCCACCGTCATCGATGACGAGGAGTACTGCATCAAGCCGATGAACTGCCCGGGTGGCGTCCTCGTCTATGCCTCCAAGCCGCACTCCTACCGCGAGCTGCCCATCCGCGCCGGCGAGATTGGCCTCGTGCACCGTCACGAGCTGCGCGGCGCCCTCCACGGCCTGTTCCGCGTCCGCTGCTTCAACCAGGACGACGCCCACCTGTTCGTCCGTCCGGACCAGCTCACCGATGAGATCGTCGGCGTCGTGAACCTCATCGACTCCGTGTACCAGAAGTTCGGCTTCAAGTACCACGTCGAGCTCTCCACCCGTCCGGACGACTCCATGGGCTCTGACGAGGACTGGGAGCGCGCGGAGGAGGGCCTCAAGACCGCCCTCAACGAGCTTGGCATGGACTACGAGGTCAACGAGGGCGACGGTGCCTTCTACGGCCCGAAGATCGACTTCCACCTCGAGGACTCCCTCGGCCGTACCTGGCAGTGCGGCACCGTCCAGCTCGACTTCCAGATGCCGATCAACTTCAACCTCGAGTACACCGACGCCGACGGCACCAAGAAGCGCCCGATCATGCTTCACCGCGTCTGCTTCGGCTCCGTCGAGCGCTTCATCGGCATCCTGATCGAGCACTACGCCGGCAAGTTCCCGACGTGGCTCGCGCCCGTCCAGGTCGACGTCCTTCCCGTTTCCGAGAAGAGCCGTGACTACGCCCACCAGGTCGCCGAGAAGCTCGACGCCGCCGGCATCCGCGTCAAGGTCGATGACCGTGACGAGAAGATCGGCTACAAGATCCGCGAGGCCCGCAGCATCGACCGCGTGCCCTACATGCTGATCCTGGGCGAGAAGGAGGTCGAGGCCGGCAACATCTCCGTCCGCGACCGCTCCGGCGAGACCGTCCAGCGCTCCGTCGACGAGTTCATCGCCGACATCACCGCCGAGATCTCCGAGCGTCGCAGCTAGTCTGGGTGTCCGTTGACTATCTCGAACGACAACAACCTGGGACCTCTCCTGCCTGCCGGCGGGGGAGGTCCCTCGCTTAGCGCGCTCGCGGCCCTGCGACGCAAGACGGACGCCGCCGCCTGGCGACGCGTCTCCGACGTTGCCCAGACGTGCGCCAAGTATCTAACCTGCCATCCGGCCGTGCTCGCCGTGCGCTACCCGGGCCTTACGACCGACGCGAGCTACCACGAGGCCTCCTGCACCCTGGAGGGCGGCTTTGGCCCCCTCGTGGACGTATGCCTGGCACGCGACGGCGCCTGGCTGCGCTATGACGCACGAGAGGCGTGCGGCGACGCCTGCGAAGAGGTCCTGCGCCTCGAGCGCGCGCTCGGGACGTTGTGACGGCGGGGTGTTTGACCGCTCCCTTTTTGCGGTATATCAAACCAAGCTAGTCAGACTCGTCTGTGTGTTCTGCCGTGGTGGGGAGGCCATCATGAACAGGCTAAGAGACGTAGCCATTCCGTTGGCTCTTGCGATGCTTATGGCGGGTGTCTGGTTGAGGTTGCCGTCGTTGCCAGGACCAATCTGGGGCGCCGCGCTTGTGGAAGCGTATTCTCTTGTCAGCGGCATCCCAAACACCATCATGGGAATCGATGGGGTGACCCTGGCTGCGGTTATACTGTCTCGTCCGCTTATGTGGCTTTTCCTTGGCTATGCGGTGGCGGCGTCCGTCGGTTGCGGCCGCCGCGCCCTATTTGTCTCGTTTCTCATCCTGGTTGGCTTGGCCATCGTCTGCGTCGTCGCACGCCAAACTGTCGGCGTTGTCCTGTTGGGGCTCACCGACATCTCCATGCTTGGAGGAATCGCCTTCGTCCTGCCTGGCGTTTTCTGTGCCGTTGAGCGCCTCGTTGCCGCAAGAGCGTCTGCTGCAAGTTGATGCGACAGGAAGATGGTCCTGCATTTACCAGAAGGGGACTGGTTCCAATCTCGCCGGCCGGTCCCTTTGCCATCCGGCGAGCCGTTGCCGTTTGTGGAATCCGACAAGACTCCTTCACAGCAAGCGGCAGCTAATTTGCCGTGAACGGTTGATAATTGCGTGCGAGTGGTAGCAGCGGCTTTTCCCTCGGAAAACAGTAGTTGGGCATAAGGCGATTTTGCTCTATGCATGCCCGGCTGGGCATTTGCGCCCCATGCTGGGGAGTAGCTGCGGGTTTGCATTGACATATGCAAAACAACATTGATAATATGCGCATAATTAGCATGTTGACCATACAAACGTATGCAACCACCTTTGGGTAATCGTTGCGTAAATGACCAGTGAAGTCTGTGCAAGCGCAGGTAAACGCACTACCGCTCATCCCTTTGCGTATTTTGCGCCATTAAATTTCGGTATCATGTTCATGGTGTCTGAGGCTCAGGTTTTATGCATGGGGCTAGAAGCCATGCGAAGTCCGGGCGCGTAGGCACGGAGCCAGTTGGTCAAAAGGGCAGCATTTGCCCACGAATCGATCTGGAGGTACCACATGGCAAAGGCGGAGAAGGTCATCGACAGCCTCGATGCCCTCAACTCGCGACTGGCCAGCATGCGCAAGGCGCAGGCCGAGTTCGCTACGTTCTCCCAGGAGCAGGTGGACAAGATCTTCCACGCGGCGGCCATCGCCGCCAACAAGGCCCGCATTCCTCTCGCCAAGATGGCGGTCGAAGAGACCGGCATGGGCATCGTGGAGGACAAGGTCATCAAGAACCACTATGCGGCCGAGTACATCTACAACAAGTACAAGAACATGAAGACCTGCGGCGTCATCGAGGAGGACCCGGCGTTTGGCTATAAGCGCATCGCCGAGCCCATCGGCATCGTCGCCGCCGTCATCCCCACCACCAACCCGACGTCTACGGCCATCTTCAAGACGCTCATCAGCCTGAAGACCCGTAACGCCATCCTCATCTCGCCGCACCCGCGCGCCAAGGCCTGCACCATCGAGGCCGCCCGCATCGTGCGCGACGCTGCCGTCGCCGCTGGCGCCCCCGAGGGCATCATCGACTGGATCGCCCAGCCGTCCCTCGAGCTCACCAACGAGCTCATGCGCTCCGCCGACATCATCCTGGCCACCGGTGGCCCGGGCATGGTCCAGGCCGCGTACTCCTCCGGCAAGCCCGCCCTCGGCGTCGGCCCCGGCAACACGCCCGTGATCATCGACTCCACGGCAGACGTCAAGCTCGCGGTGAACTCGATCATCCACTCCAAGACCTTCGACAACGGCATGATCTGCGCGTCCGAGCAGTCCGTGACCGTCCTCGCCGACATCTACGACGAGGTCAAGGCCGAGTTCAAGGCCCGTGGCTGCTACTTCCTCAAGGGCGCCGAGCTCGACAAGGTCCGCAAGACCGTCATCGTCAACGGCTCCGTCAACGCCAAGATCGTCGGCCAGAGCGCCTACACCATCGCCAAGCTCGCCGGCGTTGAGGTGCCCGAGAAGACCAAGATCCTCATCGGCGAGGTCACCAGCGTCGACCCGTCCGAGGAGATGGCTCACGAGAAGCTGTCCCCGGTCCTCGGCATGTACAAGGCCAAGACCTTCGACGAGGCTATCGCCAAGGCAGAGCGCCTCGTCGCCGACGGCGGCTACGGCCACACCTCCTCGCTCTACATCGCCGTGACCGAGAAGGAGAAGATGGCCAAGCACGCCGAGGCCATGAAGACCTGCCGTATCCTCGTCAACACCCCGTCCTCCCAGGGCGGCATCGGCGACCTCTACAACTTCAAGATGGCGCCGTCCCTCACGCTGGGCTGCGGCTCCTGGGGCGGCAACTCCGTCTCCGAGAACGTTGGTCCCAAGCACCTGCTCAATGTCAAGACGGTCGCTGAGAGGCGGGAGAACATGCTCTGGTTCCGCGCACCCGAGAAGGTCTACTTCAAGAGGGGCTGCATGCCGGTCGCCCTCGACGAGCTCGGCACGATCATGGGCAAGAAGCGTGCCTTCATCGTGACCGACCAGTTCCTTTACAAGAACGGCTACATCAAGCCGATCGAGCAGAAGCTCGACGAGCTCGGCATCGAGCACGCCTGCTTCTGGGACGTCGCCCCGGACCCGACGCTGCAGTGCGCTCGCGAGGGTGCCAAGATCCTCGACTCCTTCCAGCCTGACGTGATCATCGCCTTCGGCGGCGGCTCCGCCATGGACGCCGGCAAGATCATGTGGGTCCTCTACGAGCACCCCGAGGCCAACTTCGAGGACATGGCCATGGACTTCATGGACATCCGCAAGAGGGTCTACACCTACCCGGAGATGGGCTCCAAGGCCTACTTCGTGGCCATCCCCACCTCCTCCGGCACCGGCTCCGAGTGCACGCCGTTCTCCGTCATCACCGACGCCGAGACCGGCATCAAGTGGCCGCTCGCTGACTACGCGCTGCTCCCGAACATGGCCATCGTCGACGCCAACAACATGGACTCCCAGCCCAAGGGCCTCACCTCGGCCTCTGGCGTGGACGTCCTCACGCACGCCCTCGAGGCCTACGTCTCCGTCATGGCGAGCGACTGGACCGACCCGTACGCCCTGCAGGCCATGAAGCTCGTCTTCGAGTACCTGCCGCGCGCCTATGACAAGGGTGCCGCCGACCCCGAGGCCCGCGAGCGCATGGCCAACGCCTCCTGCCTCGCCGGCATGGCCTTCGCCAACGCCTTCCTCGGCCTCAACCACTCCATGGCCCACAAGCTCGGCGCCTACCACCACATCCCGCACGGCCTGGCCAACGCCGTCATCCTCACGCGCGTCATGCGCTACAACGCGGCCGATGTCCCGACCAAGATGGGCACCTTCCCGCAGTACGCCTACCCGCACGCGAAGGCCCGCTACGCCGAGGCCGCCCGCTACTGCGGCGTGACCGGCAAGAACGACGACGAGGTCTTCGAGAACTTCATCGCCAAGATCGAGGAGCTCAAGGAGAAGGTCGGCGTCAAGCAGACCATCGCCGAGTACGGCGTGGACGAGAAGGACTTCCTTGCCACGCTCGATGAGATGACCGAGAACGCGTTCAACGACCAGTGCACGCCGGCCAACCCGCGTTACCCGCTCATGAGTGAGATCAAGGAGCTCTACCTCGACGCCTACTACGGCCGCGAGCCGAAGAGCTACGAGGAGTAAATCGTGAACTACGTGGCGGCTTCCTGCCAGGGACTGGCAGGTGCCGTCACGAGTCCAAGGCTGCCGGACGTGCGGGGGCGCGTCCGGCACATCAGGAGGAACCCTAAGGAGGCTTCTCATGGAGCTACCGGAGAACAAGGTCGAGCTCGCTCGACGCGGTAACAAGGTCGTCTATGACGCCGGCGATCGCATCGTCAAGGTGTTCAACAACTCCAAGCCCGAGAGCGACGTCTTCAACGAGGCGCTCAACCTCGCCCGCATCGAGGAGTCCGGCATTCGCGTTCCCGCGATCGTCGAGGTCTCTCGCTGCGAGGAGGGCTGGGCTCTCGCCACGGAGAAGATCGCTGGCACCACGCTCGCCGAGCGCATGAAGGCTGACAAGAAGAACGTCGAGGCCTACCTCGAGCAGTTCGTCCGCCTCCAGCTCGAGATCAACGGTCACACCGCGCCGCTGCTCAACCGTCAGCGCGACAAGTACGCCCGCATGATCAACGGCCTGACCGAGATCGACGCCACGACCCGCTACGAGCTGCTCATGCGTCTCGACGGCATGAAGGTCGAGAATAGGGTCTGCCACGGCGACTTCAATCCGTCGAACGTCATCGTCGGCGACGACGGCCTGCTCTACGTCTGCGACTGGGCTCACGCGACCCAGGGTTCGCCCGCGGCTGACGCTGCCATGACGTACCTGCTGTTCGCGCTCGAGGACCTTGACCTCGCGGACAAGTACCTCGTCCTGTTCTGCAAGATGGCTGACATGCCGATCCAGGTCGTCCGTCGCTGGACGAGCATCGTCGCCGCCAGCGAGCTGGCTCGCCACCGCGACGCTAAGGAGGAAGAGTTCCTCCGCAGCTGGATCGACGTGGCTGATTACCAGTAGGGTTGGTTGACTGAACGCTAGCGCGGCCCCCGGAGGCTCCTCGCAAACGTCCTCGCTCGCATGCTAGTGCGAGTCGTAGCCAATAGCGGCTGCGGAATGTTTGCTACGGAGCCTCCGGGGGCCTTTCGTGTTTTGGGACCTTGCCGGTGGTAATCGCCACGGCACCAGCGAGCTACGGGCTGCTGTGGTGGCTGCGGAATGTTTGCTTAGGAACCTCAGGCCTCTTTCGTGTTTTGGAACCCATTCTGGTGGCAAGTGCCACGGCGCCAGGGGGCTACGGGCTGCTGTGGTGGGGACTGGTGGGGTGGTACACTTGTTCTATCTGACGGCTTTGAGGGGAGTGGCGTGTGAAGGTCCTTCTCGTTCCCAATTACTCGCGGGCTGATGCCATCCAGGCGGCGGCTACGCTCGAGGTTTGGCTTTCCCACGAGGGTGTCGAGGTGGTCTGGGCGCACGACAAGAAACGCGAGCCTAACCGCACCTGTGACCCTTCGGGTGCCGTGCTCGTGGTTTCCCTCGGTGGTGACGGCACGCTCCTGCGCGCCGCGAGCATCGTGGGCTATCGCGAGATTCCCATCCTCGGCCTCTCCTTTGGCCATCTCGGCTTTCTTACCGGTGCTGGCTCGGAGAACATCGTTGAGTCCGTCTCGCGCGCGCTCGCGGGCGAGATGCACCAGAGCAGGCGCGCCACGCTTGACGTGGGCGTCACGTTCGACTGCGGTGGCGGCCTTCTTCGCGACACGCATCATTTCGCCTTGAACGAGCTCGCCCTCACGCGCGGCGCGCTGGGCGACATGATCGAGTTCGACGTCGACGTCTCCGGCAACCACATTGACCGCCTTCGCGGCGACGGCTTCGTGGTCTCCACGGCGACGGGTTCCACCGGCTATGCCCTCTCCAGCGGCGGCCCCATCGTGACGCCCGAGTTCAGCGGCATGGTCTGCGTGCCCATCGCGCCGCACACCATCCTCGCGCGCGCGTTCCTCACCTCTTCCTCGGACGTGGTCGAGGTCTCCCTCTCGGACGATCGCCCGGCGGAGAGCAGCGTGTTCGTCGATGGCCAGCTCGTGACCTGCCCGGAGGGCGGCTCGGCCATGAAGTGCACGGTCAGGCGCGGCCCGGGCGACGTCATCCTGCTCGACTCCGACGCGGGCGGGTTCTATGACTCGGTGTCGCGCGTGTTCTATGGCCAGATGCGGAAGAAGCAGTAACGACGGCGCAGGCCCCAGGGGAGGTCCCATTCAATGATTGACGAGCTCCACGTCGAGAGCGTGGCACTCATCCGCGACGCGACGCTCGTGCCCGCCGCGGGCCTCACCGTGCTCACGGGCGAGACGGGTGCGGGCAAGACCGCGCTGCTCAGCGCCTGCAAGTTGCTTGTGGGCGAGCGCGCGGACGCCGGCGCCGTTCGCGAGGGTGATGACCACCTGCTTGTCGAGGGGCGCGTCTACCTCGGTCTCGATGACGTCGACGGTCACATCGTGAGGCGTCGCGTTGAGTCCGCGGGCCGCGGGCGCGTCGAGATCGACGGGCGCATGGCCAGCGTGTCTGAGCTTGCGGAGAAGGTGGGCTCCACGGTCGATCTCTGCGGCCAGCACGAGCACCAGCGCCTGCTTTCCACCTCCACGCACGCCCAGATGCTCGACGCGTGGGCGGGGGAGGGCGTCGCCGCGGCGCTCGCCGCCTACCGCGAGGCCTTCGCTTCTGCACGAGACGCTCGCGCTGAGTACGAGCGCGTCGACGAGCTCTCTCGCTCCGGCGCGGAGAGGCTCGAGCAGGCCGCCTTCGAGCTCAGGCGCATTGACGAGGTTGACCCGCTGGAGGGTGAGCTCGAGGAGCTCGAGGAGGCGCTGCCTCGAGCGGAACACGCCGAGGCCCTTCTCCGCGCAAGCGAGGGGGCGCGCGAGGCGATCGCGGGTGACGCGGGGGCCATGGATGCGCTCTCCTCCGCGGTCTCGACTCTGCGGGACGCCGCTCGCTTCGACAACGCACTTTCCGCGCTCGCGGACTCCCTCGAGAGCTCGCTCATTGACATCGATGACCTCGCTTCAAGGCTTCGTGACTACCGCGACTCCGTCGACCTTGACCCGGAGGAGCTCGTTCGCATGCAGGAGCGCATGGGCGCGCTCCAGGGCCTCATGCGCTCGTACGGCCCCAGCATGGCGGATGTGTTCGCCAGGCGTGAGGCGGCGCGCGTGGTCGTCGAGGCCGCCGGGGATTCCGGCGAGCGCGTGCGCCTGGCGCACCGTGCGATGGAGGAGGCGGAGGCCGCGCTTGCCAAGGCGGCAGACGCCCTCGATGCCGCTCGCTCCGAGGCGGCGCCGCGCTTTGCCGCCGCCGTGACGGGGCAGATGGGGCGTCTCGAGATGGGTGGCGCGGAACTCGAGGTCAGGTGCGAGCGCATGCCGCGCGCACAGTGGACGCCGGCGGGTCCCAGCAAGATCGAGCTCATGTATCGTTCCGGCGCGGGGCTCACGCCACGGCCGCTCAGGAAGATCGCGAGCGGCGGCGAGGTGAGCCGCGTGATGCTCGCCTGCAAGGTCGTCCTTGGCCAGGCGGATGGCGTCGACACCCTCGTCTTCGACGAGGTCGATGCCGGCGTGGGTGGTTCGACCGCCCGTTCGCTCGCCGCCGTGCTCGCGGACCTCGCGAAGACGCATCAGGTCATCGTCGTGACGCACCTGGCGCAGGTCGCCGTGATGGGCGAGTGCCACTACCTCGTCTCCAAGGGCATCGGCGCCGACGGCAAGCCCGAGACGAGCCTTCGCCAGATTGACGGTGACGAGCGCGTGGCCGAGATCGCCCGCATGCTCTCCGGCGACGCGAGCGAGATTTCGCTCGAGCACGCTCGCGAGCTGCTTACGGAGGCGCGCGCCTAGGCACGCCCTCGTGCCGGCGGAGGCGTGCGGCTAGGCACGCCCTTGTGCCAGCGACGGTCGCGCATGCATCAGCTTTCAAGCGGACGTGCGCCGTGCTTTGCCAGTGCGCTACCCTGGGCTTTTATCCGATTTATAAATGTCCGCTTTACGCGGTAGGATTGTCGGGAAAGACCTCGACAAGCGGAGGAACATGGCTCTTCGACTTATCACAACGTCAGATGAGAGGCTCGTCGGTGCCTCGGCCGTCAGCGTGCTCGATGCGGGGCGTGCGGCGTCGGGAAGGGCGCTCGTGTTCGTGCCGAGCCTCACGTGTGGGCTTGAGGTCCAGCGTGAGCTTGCAGCCGCCGGTCTCACGGCCGGTGTCGACTGCGAGACGCCCTCCACGTGGACGGACCTCCGCTGGGCACTCTACGGAGACGGGCGCTCGCTTGTGACGCGCGGGCTTCGTCCCGTTCTCATGAGCCTCGTCGCCGCGGGTCACGAGATGGCCCCGCTCGACGGGGGCGAGGGTACGGTCGCCTTGCTCTGCGATGTCGTCGCTCGTGCCCTTCCCTGGCTTCCCGCCGCGGGGGAGCGAGCTTCGCTCACCGCGGGCGAGGCGCGCGCCCTCGATCTCACGGATGCCTATGCGCAGGCCCTCGCCGAGAAGGGTTTCGTGGAGCCCTGCGAGGCGACCTCGCTCCTGCCTGCCATGATGGGAGAGCAGGGCGCGCCCGTGCCTCCCTGCGTATTCCTGGGCTTTGACGAGTTCAACCGGGTGACGAGGGAGCTTATCTGCGCGCTTGCCCGCCTGGGCGAGGTCACCGTCTTCGTGCGCGTCCTCGAGGGCGAGGCGTCTGGCAGGGCCCTCGCCTCCGCGGGCGAGCTTCGCGAGGCCGCTGTCGCCGCTGGGATCGAGGTCATCGACGAGGTAGTTTCTGCCGCGGAGCCCATCTCTCGTGAGCCCGAGCTCAACTCGCTTCTCGGCACGTTGTTCCGACCGGCTTCCGAGGTGCTTAGGCCCACGGGCGCGGTCAGGCTGCTCGAGCCCGCGGGTCCGCTCGCTCAAGACGAGGCGGCATGCCAGCATATCCAGGGGCTTGCCTCCGAGGGTGCCACGCACGTGGTCGTCGTCTCTCCAGACGCTCGCGCCACTTGGCGCTCGCTTGCGCCCAAGCTCCACGCCCGCGGCGTTTCCGTCCGTGGCAGCCTGCGTCTTTCCGTCGAGGAGACGGGCGCCGGCGCGGGTCTCCTCCGCCTTGCGGATTCGGTGGCGCACCTGGTCGAGCTTGATGCCTCGTGGCCTTCGAAGGAGGAGCTCGCGAGCCCGGAGTGCCTGCCGGACATGAGCTGGTGGCCGCCGCGTGGCCTCACGGACTTCCTGATGGGTGTCTCCTCCCGCGCTGGCGCGGAGGTTGCCTGGCGTCGTGACGTCTCCTGGCGCGGCAATCGCATCCTGTCTCCCGCCGCCGTCCTCGCGACGCTCCAGAACCAGTCCCTCACCTCGCCTGCAGTCGCCGCCGCCACGCGTGACCTCATGCAGGGTCACGTTGGCGCCGCCGCGACGAGGCTGCTCCTCGCCGCGGCCCAGCCCGCCCAGGACGAGGACGGCATCCCGGTTGAGCAGCCGGCGGAGCCTTCTGCGGAGGAGTCCCTTGCCCGCGCGGCGGATGCCGCGGCCCTGGCGGCGCTGGCGGAGGCCGGCCGCACGCTCAAGGCGGCGGGCGTCTCGCTTGACGCGGGCTACAGCCTGAACGAGCTCGTTCGTCTCGTCCACGCGGCGCTGATGGGCTCCTCGGTTCAGGTCAGGCCCGGGCTCGCGTGCGATGGCGCAACGTGCGTGGTAGACGTCGTGTCTCCCACGGACGCCGCGGCGCTTGCCCCTGCGTCTGCGGACGCGCTTGTCTACCTCGGCCTCGATGCGGGAACGACTCCCGTCCCCGCCCCGGGCGGCGCCTTCGAGCGCCTTCTCGATGCCACCGGCGTCGAGGCACCCCAGGATCCGCTCGATGCCTCGCGCGCCCGTTTCGCGAGCGCCTTGCGCGTTCCTGCGCGCTCGCTCGCGCTCGTGTGCCCCTCGCATGACGCGTCTGCGACGGAGACCTTCCCCTCGGTGATGCTGTCCGAGGTCCTGGCCTGCTACTCGGAGGCGAACGCCTCCGGCGAGCTGCGCTGCGCGCTCGAGTCCGCGCCGTCGAGCCGTCTCGACGAGGGGTCCGTCGAGGAGAACATCGGAGCTGAGCCCGTTGCTCCGGCAACTCATGAGGTGGCCCCTCGCGCCGAGGCGGGCCATCTCGACCCTGCACTGCGCCGCCTCGTCGTGGTTCCTCGCGATGGTCAGGCGGAGCTTCCGGGGGGCCGCCTGTCGCTTTCCGCCTCCCAGGTCGAGACCTACCTCGAGTGCCCGTTCAAGTGGTTCACGCTGCGTCGCCTCGGCCTCGATGACATGGACGCCACCTTCACCAACATGCAGATGGGCACCTTTGCGCACCGCGTGCTCGAGGTGACCCACAGGCGCCTTTTCCTGGAGGCCGCCCAGGCCGCGGGCCTTCTGGGGGGCGAGCTCGGCGAGGAGCCGGAGAACGGCGCCTCATTCTGGCTGGATCCCCTCGTCCGCGTTCCAGGCTCGCGCGTGGACCAGCAGACGCTCCCGCATGCCATCGAACTCCTTCGCGCGGAGTTTGCGGAGCACTACGCCCATCAGCGTGCGGAGGGCAAGACGAGGGCGAAGCAAGCGCTCGTTCCCCACGTGCCGAGCGAGCTCCGTCGCCTCGAGGAGCTCGAGCGCGACCTCATCTCGACGCTCGAGTACGAGGCAACCCTCTTTGACGGCTTCGAGCCGCGACTCTTCGAGGGGGACTTCGGAGGCAAGAGCGGCCGTCCCGCGACGTATGCCGGCGCGGACTTCGTGGGCACCATCGACCGCCTCGACGTCGACGCCGAGGGTCGCGCCGTCGTCATCGACTATAAGCACAAGGGCGCGCTCTTTGACGAGTATGCCCTTCTGCCAAGGGGCGACCAGGACTGGGATGCCGGCTTCGTGCTTCCCAATCGCGTCCAGACCCTCATCTACGCGAGTATCGCGAGGGAGTTCTTCTCGAGCGAGGGCATACGGGTCGTGGGCTCTCTCTACCTCGGCACGAAGGGCTGCCACCAGGTGACCGGCGCCATCTCCGCCACCGATTCCACCCGTTGCCTGGGTGGGGTCCTCACGGAGAAGCAGCTCGAGCGAATCAGCCTTCCCGTCCCGGGTGCTCGCAACTTCGACGAGCTCCTCGACCGCACGGAGGAGGCAATCGCCGGTGTCATCGGGCGCATGAGTGCCGGCGAGATCGACGCTCGTCCCAGAAGCCCCAAGGCATGCGAGTGGTGCCCCGTCCTGTCCTGTGAGAGGAGGCAGTAATGAGCGACCAGAACTTCGCGACCCCCGCGGACGCAGACCGTGCCGCCGCGCTACTCGACGGCCTCATGCCAGGCCAGCGCGAGATCGTCGAAACGCTCGATCGCCCCGTGTTCGTCGCGGCGGGTGCCGGCTCCGGCAAGACCTTCACGCTGACGCGCCGCATCGTCTGGGCGCTCTGCCCCGGCTCCGGCGAGGGTGGCCGCCCCTACCTCGACAGCCTTGACCAGGCGCTCATCATCACCTTCACCGAGAAGGCCGCCGGCGAGATCAAGGACCGCATCCGTGGCGCCCTTCGCGCGGCGGGCCTCGCGGACGAGGCCCTTCGAGTCGACTCGGCGTGGGTGAGCACCATCCACCACATGTGCTCGCGCATCCTTCGCGACCACGCTCTTGACCTTGACCTCGACCCGAGCTTCGCCATGGTGGGGGAGCAGGAGGCGCGTCTCATGCGCGAGGAGGCCAGCGAGCAGGCCCTTCGCGAGTCCGAGGGAGACCCGGGCGTCGCCGCCCTCTTCGCGGAATACGGCAGCACGGAGCGAGACGGCGTCATGGCGCTCGTTCGCATGATCGAGAACGAGGCCTCGAGCGCGCTCGAGGGCCTTGACTCGCTCGGGTTCGCGCCCGCCCTCCCGGACGTCTCGGGAGTCATGCGCTCCCTGACGGATTGCTACGAGGCCATGTGCGCATGCGAGACGAAGCACGCAGACGAGCTCTCCCGGCTGCGGGACGAGCTTTCCTCCCTCCAGGAGTTCTGGGAGCTTCCTCCCTCGAGGCGTGACGCCGCTGCCGCCCGAGACATCCTCGAAGGCATCAGCGGCCCCGACGGCAGGAAGTGGAGCGCCAAGGCCGTAAAGCAATTCTGGAGCGATACGAAGGCCGCCCTGGGTTGCGCCCGTGGCGAGGTTGCGCTCGCGAGCGTGCAGCACCTCTCGGAGCCCCTCATGCGCCTCGCCCGCCTTGCGACGAGGTACTACGCGGACGCAAAGCGCTCCTGCGGCGTGCTCGACAACGATGACCTCCTCCACCTGCTCGCGCGCGCCTTCCGCGAGCATCCGGACATCGCCGCGGAGTACTCGGAGCGCTTCCGCCTCGTCATGGTCGATGAGTTCCAGGACACGAACGCCCAGCAGGTCTCGATGGTCAAGCGCCTGTCGGGCGAGGATGCCTGCCACCTCACGACGGTGGGAGACGCGCAGCAGTCGATTTATGGCTTCCGCGGCGCGGACGTGAGCGTCTTCGAGGACCGTTCCGCCGAGGTGGCGAAGACCGTGCGTCTCGACACGAACTTCAGGAGCGATGACGCGATCCTGCGCTTCGTCGCTCGCGTCTGCGGCGACACGGGCATCGTGCCGTCATTCATGGACCTGCATCCCAAGCCGGCGCGCAAGAGCGACTTCCCCGAGGACGCGTGCCCGCGCGTCGTGGTCGAGCTGACGCGTGCCCATCGCCTTGGCGCTGTGCCCGTGAAACGCGAGGCGAGGACGAGGATCGCCGCCGCCCAGCTGGCGGACCGCCTCGCCCGTATCCGCGAGCAGGGCGTGGCGCCGAGGCGCATGGCCGTGCTGATGCGCACCCTCACGGGCGCGGACGCCTACATCGACGCCCTGCGCGAGCGCGGCCTCGAGAGCGTCGTGACGGGTGGCTCGACCTTCTCGAGTGCGCCCGAGGTCCGCGTCGTCGAGGCATTCCTCCGCCTTCTCGCGAATCCCCAGGACACCAAGAGTGGCCTGTACCCGGTGCTTGACAGCGACATGTTCGAGCTCGATGCGAACGACATGCTGCGCCTGGCCACGAAGCCCCAGGAGATGATCGACGCTCCCGCAAAGCGTCGCATCTACCCGGGGGTTCGCGAGGACGCGGCTGATTTTGGCGACGAGCCCGTGAGCGCGCGCCTCGCGCATGCCCGTCGCGTGATCGGCCGTGCCCTGTCACGCGTGGGCAAGATCCCCGTCGCGGACGTCTGTTTGATGGCCGTCCGAGAGTCCGGTTGGCTGGCGAGGCTCGAGGGCGAGGGCGTGACGGGACGTGCCGTCGCGGCAAACGTGCTCGCTGCGGTACGCCATGTCCGCGAGCTCTCGGAGCCGGCGGCCCTCGACGCCCCGCTCGCCGCAGACGAGTTCTCCCGTTGGCTCGAGGCTGCCAAGGAGGGACCGGCGTCGCTTTCCGGCGAGGGCCTCGACGCGGTGAGCATCATGACGGCGCATGCCTCGAAGGGTCTCGAGTTCGACGTCGTTGCGGTGGTGGGTTGCTGTGGCTCCGACAGGCCGCACAAGACGCCGCGCCTGCTTTCGAAGCGCGACGGCGAGCGCATGGTCCTCTCCCTCGCGCCGGCGTCGCTCAAGCTTCCCGATCTGAGCGAGGACGCGCCCACCTGCGCGGAGGAGTGCGTGACGCCGCTCGAGTGGCGCTATCTCATGGAGGAGGAAGGCAAGCTCGCGGACGAGCGCGAGGCGGGCAGGCTCCTCTATGTCGCCCTCACGCGTGCCAAGGAGTGCGTCATCCTCTCGCTCGACGTGACCGAGGCCAAGGATGGCAGGCTGACGCCCGCGATGGCGGGGACGGTTGCGAACTCGCTCTTCGCGGAGCGTCCGGGTGCGGGAGAGGGTCGCTTCGAGTACGGTGGCGCTCGTCTGGGCCTCGTCCGCTGCGTTGACGTGAGGCCCACGCCGGAGGTCTCGGTCGAGGTCGACTCCGCCGAGACGCTCCCGCTCGAAGGTGCTGCGGCGGTAAGCGAAGCCGCTGGTTCTGGCGAACTCGCGCCCAGTGCCTCCGGCGCTGGTGGCCGTGTACCGTTCAAGATCTTCGACATCGACGCAGAGACCCGCGCGCGGCTCGACTTCTGGCGTCCGCGCGAGGGCGTGTTCAGCTATTCGTCCGCCCACGCCGCCATGGCGGCTGCCGCGGAGGAGGGTAGGCCCATCTCTCTCGATGAGGTGCTCGACCTTCCGGTCCCTGCTAAGCCCGACGCCTCGGAGCTTGCGCTCGCGAACCTCGTGCCTGGCAAGCTGCCGGAGGTAGCCGACGGCCGGGCCGGCGCCCAGTGGCCCGTCGTCGTGGACGACGAGCTGCCCGAGGCATCGGACGCCGACCGAGCGACGAACCTGGGCTCGGCATTCCATGAGCTCGCGCGCTACATGGTGGAGACCGGGCATGTCCCGGATGCTCGCCGCTTGCGTATCGTCGCCGCAAATTACCAGGTGACCGCCCGTGACGCGGCTCGCCTTGAGGAGGCGCTCGCGCGTTGGGAGGCGAGCGACATCCGCGCGGAGGCTCTTGGCCATTCGCTCGTTCGCGCGGAGGTGCCGTTCTTCTGCGAGGTCGCTTCGCCGTTTGGCTCGAACCTCGAGGGCGCGATCGACCTGCTCGCGACCGACGCCGCCTTGCCTTCGCCCGGAGCGGACGAGGCCCTTCTCGTGGACTACAAGACGGGCGACGTCGGGGCCACCTTCGGTGAGATTCGCCGTCGCCACGAGATGCAGGCGCGCTTCTATGCCAAGGTCCTTCGTGACCAGGGCTATAGGCACATTTCCTGCGCCTTCGTTTGCGTTGAGCTGGGCGTTGCCAATGGCCAGCCGGTTGTCGTCCGCTATCGATTCGACCTCTAGGGATGGGGATTGCCCGTGAGTACCATTGAGCTTGTCTGTATCGTCATCGCCGCGGCCTCCGTGGCAGTCGCGCTCGCCGTTTCCGTGACGGCCCTGCGCGCGATGCGCTCCGTCCTCCGCGAGGACCAGCTTGAGGACCAACTTGACGCGCGCTTTGAAAAGGCCGAAGACCTCATGAGGGCGCTCGCCGATCGCCAGGTTCAGAGCGCCTCGGAGACGAAGGCCACGCTCGAGGGCGTCGCGCGCGGAGTCGAGGGGTCCGGCATGCGCGTCGATGCGCTTCGCCGTGACGTCAACAACCAGTTGAGCGACGCGACGGCGGCGGTCACCCGTCAGCTCACGGACAACGCCCGCGTCGCGAACGAGCAGCTGAATGGCGTCACCAACGCGGTGACCCAGCAGCTCGCTGCCAACACTAAGACGATGAATGACCAACTCTCCAGCAACACCCAGGTCATGAACGAGCAGCTGAGCCAGATTCGCGGCGACAACCAGCGCCAGCTCGACCAGATCCGCGCGACCGTCGACGAGCGCCTCACGAGCACGCTCAACGAACGCCTCTCCGTTTCCTTCAAGCAGATCAATGACAACCTCGAGGCCGTCTACAAGGGTCTGGGCGACATGCAGGGCCTCGCCGCGGGCGTGGGCGACCTCAAGAAGACCCTCTCCAACGTGAAGACGCGCGGCATCCTGGGCGAGGTCCAGCTCGGCGCCATCCTCTCTGAGATCCTCGTCCCCTCGCAGTATGCGGAGAACGTCGCCACCAAGCCCGGCAGCGCCGATCGCGTCGAGTTTGCCGTGAAGCTGCCGGTGGAGGAGGGAGACCCCATCTGGCTCCCCATTGACGCGAAGTTCCCGGGAGACCTCTATGCCCAGCTCCGCGATGCGGCTGACGAGGGCTCGCGCGAGGACCTTACGGCGGCGCGCAAGCGCCTCGAGGCACGCATCTGCCAGGAGGCGTCGGACATCTCCCAGAAGTACATCTCCGTTCCCGAGACCACGAACTTCGCCGTGATGTTCCTACCCTTCGAGGGCCTCTATGCCGAGGTCGTCAACATGCCGGGCCTCATCGAGCGCCTCGCTCGCGACTATCACGTGAACGTCGCCGGACCATCGACGATGGCGGCGATTCTCTCGAGCCTGCAGATGACCTATCAGACCTTCAACCTGCAGCGTCGCACCAACGAAGTCATGCATGTGCTCCAAGCCGTCAAGGCGGAGCTTCCCCGCTACCAGGCGGAGCTTCGCAAAGCCAAGGAGCAGATCGACCGCGCCGGCAGGACGGTCGACGGCATCATCACCACGCGCACGAACGTCATGGAACGCAAGCTCAAGACCGTCTCGGACAGCCTTGACGACGAGCTTCCCGAGCTCGAGGGCGAGCTCCCGGAAGACATGTAGCGGATGGCGGCAGGGGAATCGATCCTCTGCCGCCTTCTTTGTAGCGCTCTACGGTAATGCCCGGACCTGAAAAAGGGACTGTCCCTTTTTCGGGTTGGTGGGTCCGTGTTACAAGATTGCTTCGCTCGTGTTGCGCCCGTGTTGGCGTAACGGACGTGACATATCCGGCTCCTAGAGTAGCGAGAGCTTGCTTGCGCCCCGTTCGTCAACGGGGTCGCGACGGCGCGAAATGACCTACGGAGAAGGACGTCACTATGGAGTCTCATCAGTACAACGCCAGCCAGACCGGTCTGTATCGTCCCAGCTACGAGCATGACGCTTGCGGAATCGGTGCCATTGCCAGCCTGAAGGGCGTCAAGAGCCACCAGACTCTCGACGACGCCCTCTCGGTTCTCGTCAACCTCGAGCACCGCGGCGGCAAGGGTCTCGAGCGCAACACCGGAGACGGCGCGGGCGTTCTGTTCCAGATTCCGCACCGCTTCTTCCGCAAGGAGGCGCAGAAGGAGGGCCAGCTGCTCCCCGACGAGGGCGATTACGGCGTGGCGATGCTCTTCTTCCCACACAGCGACGAGACCGGCGAGACCGATGGCGTCGCCGACTCGACTGCCGTCCAGGCCGCGATCCGCGTCTTCGAGGAGGGTTGCGCCGAATGCGGCGTGCCGCTCATGTTCTGGCGCCGCGTGCCGGTCGACCCGCATGACCTGGGCGACACGGCGAAGGCGTGCATGCCCACCATCCTCCAGGCGTTTCTCCGTCGCCCCGAGGGCGTCGCCGCCGGTCAGGACTTCGAGCGCAAGCTCTACGTCTGCCGCCGCACCATCGAGCGCGCCGCCGACGCGAACCCTGCCCTTGCGAACAAGATCTTCTACGTGTGCTCCATGAGCTCGCGCACCATCGTCTACAAGGGCATGCTCGTCGCCACGCAGATGCGTCGCTTCTACACGGACCTCTCCGACGCCGCCGTCGAGACGGCGCTCGCCCTCGTCCACTCCCGCTACTCGACCAACACCACGCCGAGCTGGGAGCGCGCGCACCCCAACCGCTACATCATCCACAACGGCGAGATCAACACGCTGCGAGGCAACGTCTCCTGGATCCGCGCCCGCGAGCCAAACCTCTACAGCCCGGTGCTGCAGCATGACCTCGAGAAGGTCCTGCCCATCATCAACCGCGAGGGCTCCGACTCCGCCATCCTCGACAACGTGCTCGAGTTCCTCACGATGAACGGGCGCCCGCTCGACCGCGCCGTGACGCTCATGATTCCGGAGCCCTGGGACCACAACCCCAACCTCTCCGAGAAGCGCCGCGCCTACGACTCCTACCAGTCGATGCTCATGGAGCCCTGGGACGGCCCCGCCGCCATCGCCTTCACGGACGGCCGCATCCTCGGCGCCGCGCTCGACCGCAACGGCCTGCGCCCGGCGCGCTACTACGTCACGCGTGACGACCGCATCATCCTCTCCTCCGAGGTGGGCACCATCGACGTGGAGCCGGAGAACATCCTGCGCACGGGCTGCCTCGGCCCGGGCGAGATGCTCGAGGTTGATCCTTCGCAGGGCCGCGTGATCTGGAACGACGAGATCCGCGACAAGTACGCCAACGAGAAGCCCTACCGCGACTGGCTGGGCGACGAGACGCTCGACATCCACGACCTGCGCGAGCCTGCCGCGGACGAGCTGCCCGCGGAGCCCGACGAGGACCTGCGCCTCACCGAGCGCATGGCGAAGCTCGGCTACCACTACGATGACGTCGACGAGCTGATCCGTCCGATGGCGACTGCGGCCAAGGTCCCCCTGGCCTCGATGGGCGTCGACGCGCCTCTCGCCGTGCTCTCGAAGCGCACGCGCTCCTTCTTCGATTACTTCCACCAGCTCTTCGCCCAGGTCACCAACCCGCCTATCGACGCGCTGCGCGAGAGCCTCGTCACGAGCTCGGTGCTCTATCTCGGCAATCACGGCAACCTGCTCGAGGACTGCCGCGACACCTGCCGCCTCGTGCGCCTGCAGGGGCCGCTGCTCACCCACGACGCGTTCAGGCGCATCTGCGCCATCGACCGCGTGGGCTTCAAGACGCAGGTCTTCCACGCCACGTATCCGGTCGATGGGGGAGAGGGTGCCCTCGAGGCCGCCCTTGAGAAGCTCGACGCCGACATCGAGGCCGCGGTGCGCGGAGGCGTGAACATCGTCGTCATCTCCGATCGCGCCGCCGCGGGCGAGGTGCCCATCCCCAGCCTGCTCTCGCTCGGCAGCGTCCACAACCACCTCATCCGCACGGGCGTGCGCATGCTCGCGGACATCGTGGTGGAGACCGGCGACGCCATCTGCGCGCACGACTTCGCGTGCCTCGTGGGCTACTCCGCGAGCGGCATCTACCCCTACATGGCGCACGAGTGCATCCGTGACCTCGTGGCCAAGGGCGCGATTGACCTTCCCGGCGACGAGGCTGTCGCCAACTATGACCGCGCCGTGACCGCGGGCATCACCTCGATCATGTCCAAGATGGGCATCTCGACGATGCAGGGCTACCACTCCGCGCAGATCTTCGAGATCATCGGCCTTGCGGACGGTCTCGTCGACCGCTACTTCACGAGCACCACGACGAGTGTGGGTGGCCTCGACATCGAGGGAGTCCAGCGTGAGCAGAACGAGCGCTATGCCGCGGCGATGGCTCTTGCGAAGAGTTCGTCGCCGAACCAGCTCCCGAGTCTGGGCCTCACGAAGTGGCGTCCGATCGACGGCGAGGAGCACCTCATCGAGCCGCGTGCGATCTATCTTCTGCAGCGCGCCTGCACCGAGGGTGACATGGACCTCTTCCGCGAGTATGGCGAGGTCATCCACCGCTCTGGCCGTGCCGTCACCCTGCGCGACCTGCTCGACTTCGACGCCGTCCGCCGCACGCCGGTGCCGCTCGAGGAGGTCGAGCCCGTCTCGGAGATTGTGAAGCGCTTCAACACGGGCGCCATGAGCTACGGCTCCATCTCCAAGGAGGCTCACGAGACCCTCGCCATCGCCATGAACCGCCTGCACGGCCGCTCCAACACCGGCGAGGGCGGTGAGGACCCGGCGCGCGAGGTGCCGCTGCCCAACGGCGACTCCAAGAAGAGCGCCATCAAGCAGGTCGCCTCTGGCCGCTTTGGCGTGACGAGCCGCTACCTCTCGAGCGCCATCGAGATCCAGATCAAGATGGCCCAGGGCGCCAAGCCCGGCGAGGGCGGTCACCTGCCCGGCAAGAAGGTCTACCCCTGGATCGCCGAGGTGCGTCAGTCCACGCCTGGTGTCGGCCTCATCTCGCCGCCGCCGCACCACGACATCTACTCCATCGAGGACCTTGCCGAGCTCATCTTCGACCTCAAGAACGCCAATCCCGGTGCTCGCATCAGCGTGAAGCTCTGTGCCCTCGCAGGCGTGGGCACCATCGCGACGGGCGTTGCCAAGGGTGGTGCCGACAAGATCACGATTAGCGGCCACAATGGCGGCACCGGCGCCGCCCCGCGCGACTCGATTTGGCACGCTGGCATCCCGTTCGAGATCGGCCTGGCCGAGACCCAGCAGACGCTCCTCATGAACGGCCTGCGCAGCCGCGTCGTCGTCGAGACGGACGGCAAGCTCATGGACGGCCGAGACGTCGCCATCGCGGCGCTCCTCGGCGCGGAGGAGTTTGGCTTCGCGACGATGCCGCTCGTTGCTATGGGCTGCCTCATGCAGCGCGACTGCCAGCAGGACACCTGCCCGGCCGGTATCGCCACGCAGAACTGCAAGCTCCGCGGCCGCTTCACGGGCACGCCCGAGCAGGTCGTCAACTTCATGGAGTTCACGGCCGCCGAGCTGCGCGAGATCATGGCGCGCCTGGGCTTCCGCACCGTTGACGAGATGGTGGGCCACCCCGAGTGCCTGCGCCAGGTCGAGGTCGAGGGCAACTGGAAGGCCAACGAGGTCGACCTCTCTCGCGTGCTCGCGAACGGGACGAACGAGTTCGGCCGCAACATCCCGGGTGCCGAGGGCCGTCACTTCCTGCCGAGCATGGCTCCCGACCTCGAGCTCGAGCGCACGCTCGACGCGACGCTGCTCGTGCCCTACACCGCGAGCGCCCGCAAGCACCTCGAGCCCATCCGCTTCCATGCCGATATCGACAACGTGAACCGCTGCGTGGGCACGATGCTCGGCCATGAGGTCACCGCGGCGCACCCCGAGGGACTTCCCGAGGGCTCCGTCACCGTCGACTGCACGGGCTCGGGCGGCCAGAGCTTCGGCGCGTTCCTGCCGAAGGGCGTCACGCTCAACATCGAGGGCGACGCGAACGACTACTTCGGCAAGGGCCTCTCCGGCGGCATCCTCTCCGTGCGTCCGCCCAAGCGTTCGAACTACAAGTTCGACGAGAACATCATCGTGGGCAACGTCGCGTTCTATGGCGCCACGAGCGGCAAGGGCTTCGTGAACGGTCTCGCCGGCCAGCGCTTCGCCGTGCGAAACTCGGGCGCCACGGTCGTCGTCGAGGGCGTGGGCAACCACGGCTGCGAGTACATGACGGGTGGCGTAGCCGTCGTGCTCGGCGAGGTTGGCCTCAACTTCGCGGCTGGCATGAGCGGTGGCGTGGCCTACGTGTTCGACGAGTTCGGCACGCTCGCGGGACGCTGCAACACCGACATGGTGGAGCTCAAGGAACCCACGGCTGACGAGCTCGAGTTCGTCCGCGGCCTGGTCGAGGAGCACGTCGCCCGCACCTCGAGCCCGCGCGGCATCAAGATGCTCTATCGCTTCGAGACGTACGGGAAGAAGTTCGTGAAGGTGATTCCGCGCGATTACGAGCACGTTCTCGAGGCTGTCGCTGCTGCCGAGGCGGCGGGTAAGTCTCACGAGGAGGCCCTGCAGGTGGCCTTCGATCAGATCACGGGGAGGAACTAGCATGGGCAAGCCAGGAGCGTTTCTCGAGCACGGCAGGCAGGCCCATGGGCTTCGTGACGTGGCCGAGCGTACGGGTGACTACAACGAGCTCTACGAGCTGCTCACGCCCGAGCAGCAGCAGGTGCAGGCAAGCCGCTGCATGATGTGCGGCGTGGCCTTCTGCCAGACGGGCATCTCGTTTGGCAAGGCACGTCCGAGTGGTTGTCCCTTGCACAACCTCATTCCCGAGTGGAACGACCTCGTCTATCGCGGCCAGTGGGAGGAGGCGGCCGAGCGTCTGGCACTGACCTCTCCCATGCCCGAGTTCACGAGCCGCGTGTGTCCGGCGCTGTGCGAGGCGGCCTGCAACCTTGGCCGTGCCGACGAGCCGGAGACGATTCACGACAACGAGCGCGCCATCAGCGACTGGCAGTGGGCGCACGGCGGCCCGGCTCGCTTCGCTCCTGCGGGGGCAGACGCGCCGAGCGTGGCCGTGGTGGGCTCCGGTCCCGCCGGCCTCGTCAGTGCCTGGGAACTCGCGCGCCGCGGTGCCCGCGTGACCGTGGTCGAGCGTCATGACCGTGCTGGCGGCCTGCTCATGTACGGCATCCCCAACATGAAGCTCGAGAAGGACGTCGTGAAGCGTCGCGTCGAGCTCATGCGCGAGCTGGGCATCGAGTTCCGCCTGGGTGTCGACGCGAGTGACGCCACGGTCGCGGCCGCGCTCAAGGACGAGTTCGACGCCGTTGTGGTCGCCGCGGGCGCGTGCAAGCCGCGTGGCCTTGCCGCCGCGGGCTATGACGAGGGACTCGCTGCCGGTGGCGTGGTCTACGCGGTCGACTACCTTACGAGTGCCACGCGCTCGGTGCTTGACGGCGGCGCGCCGGCGATTGACGCTGCGGGCAAGGACGTCGTGGTCATCGGCGGCGGCGACACGGGTAACGACTGCCTGGGCACCGCGGTGCGCCAGGGCGCGCGTTCCGTGCGCCAGTTCGAGTTCCTGAGCTGCCCTCCGGAGGAGCGCGCGGCTGGAGACGCCTGGCCGCAATGGCCCAACGTCAAGAAGACCGATTACGGCCAGGTCGAGGCCATCGACCTCATGGGCGGCGAGATGCGCGAGTGGGGCGTTGACACGCTCGAGGTGCTGTTCGACGAAGACGGCGGCGTCCGTGGCCTGCGTGTGGTCGACCTTGACTGGAGCCATGGGAAGCCCGAGCGCGTCGAGGGCTCCGAGCGTGAGGTGCCGGCGCAGCTCGTGCTCATCGCCTGCGGCTTCACCGGTCCCGAGGCTAGCGTGGTCGAGGCCTTCGGCGCGAAGATCGCCGAGAAGGGCCGTCCGCTGCCCGTTATGGCGACGGCAAACTCGCACCGCACGGCCGCGAGCGTCGCCGGCAAGCCCGTCTTCACCGCTGGCGACGCCCGCAACGGCTCCACCCTCGTCGTGACCGCCATGGCCGACGCCCTCGCCTGTGCCGCCGAGGTCGCCGCGACCCTGGGTCTGTAAGTGGCAAAACCTGAAAAAGGGACAGTCCCTTTTTCAGGTTTTTCGAGACCCGCTGGGGGGAGTCCCTTGGCGGGTCTTTTCGTTTGCTACTATCACGGGGGATACTGACGACGATAGGAGAGAGACATGTATCTTCATGAGAACCCTGAGTTCAAGAGGGAGAGCTTCGTGTCCCTGCTCATGGCCGAGCTCGTGGGCCTTGGCACCACGATGTGCGCCGCGATGGACGCAAACCCTGGATTCGTGCCCTGCGGCCATGCGTTTGACGTGCTTCTCGAGGGCCTCGAGGCGGCCGCTGTCCCTGCTCCCTTGGAGACCCTCCGCGAGCAGGCGGATAAGGTCCACGCGCGCAGCGAGCACATCGCAGAGCACCGTGGGGTGCCCCGTGGAGCCGTGACCTGTCCGTATGCCGGCCCTGGTAGGGAACCGATCGCGGATGCCGTTTCAGATGTCCAGATGGCTGCGTGCGCCGTTGAGGACTCCGGTTGCGAGAACGAGGAGGCTTGCGTAGCCATTGCTCGCGTGCTTGCTGGCATTGGCGACCCGCACTCCGATGCCGCCGCGGTTGCGGAGCAGGCCGCCGAGGCCCTTCGCCTGGCTCATCAGTTCGACTAGACTCGCCGCGGCCAGTGGCCGTACCTCGCAGTAAAGATTGGCTCGCCGCGGCCAGTGGCCGTCAGCGCGGTAAAGACGAATCCCCCGGTTCTGATGCCTCTTCTCGCGCAGCTGCGTGCGAGAACGGCGCTAGGACCGGGGGATTTCGTTTGGACGTGCTAATTGGGACGTGCTTGTTTGGCCGCACTTGCCGGACATGCTTGCCGGTCGTGCTTGCCCGGACGCGTCCGTTGGCCGTACCTGTGGCGGCCGCCTTACGCCTCGCCCCAGACCTTCTCGGCGACGCGCTTGACGAGGGCGACCTTGGCCCACTGCTCGTCCTCGGTGAGCTTGTTGCCGCACTCGCAGGAGGCGAAGCCGCACTGCGGGGAGAGGTAGAGGTTCTCGAGCGGCACGTACTTGGCCGCCTCGTTGATGCGGCTGACGAGAAGATCCTCGTCCTCGAGGCCCGGCTGCTTGGAGGTCACGAGGCCGAGCACGACCTTCTTGCCCTCGGCCACGTACTTGAGCGGCTCGAAGGTGCCGGCGCGCGGGGTATCGAACTCGAGGTAGAAGGCATCGACGTTCTCGTCGGCGAAGAGGTAGGGCGCGACGGGGTCATAGCCGCCCTCGAAGGCGTAGGTGGAGTGGTAGTTGCCACGGCAGACGTGCGTGGTGATCACGAGGTCCTCGGGCTTGCCCTCGATCGCGAGGTTGTTGAGGCGAACGCCGAGCTCGGAGACCTTCTGGATGTCGACCGGGCTCATGCCGGTCTTGGCGACGAAGTCCGTGTCGCAGTAGATGCCCCAGGTGCAGTCGTCGAACTGAATGGAGCGGCAGCCGGCGGCGTAGAGGTCTGCGATGACGGTGCGGTAGGCGGCAGCGATGTCCTCGATGAGGGCCTCGTCGTCGGCGTAGACGGAGCGCAGGCTCTCAACCTGGCCGTCACAGCGGTCGAGGATGACCTCGGAGTAGGTCTGGACGGGGGCGGGGACGGTCTGACGCGCGACCTGGCCGTCCTCCTCGAGGGCCTTCACGAACTTGAAGTGCTCGACGAACGGGTGGTTCTCGCCGGAGATCTTGCCCGTGACGACGGCGGTGTCAGCGGTGGTCTCCTCGTCGTGGAACATATAGCCGGTGCGGCTCGTGCGGCGCTCGATGCCGTTCAGGCCCCACATGAAGTCGAGGTGCCAATAGCTGCGGCGGAACTCGCCATCGGTGATGACGTGCAGACCGGCGGCCTTCTGCTTGGCGACGAGGTCGCGGATGGCCTCGTTTTCGACCGCCGTGAGGGCGGCGTCGTCGATGACGCCGGCGGCGTGGTCCGCACGGGCCTGCTTGAGGACGTCCGGGCGCAGGAAGCTGCCGACGACGTCATAGCGGAACGGGGCATTGTGCTTGTAGGACATGGGTTTCTCCTTGGGTGTGAGGTGACTCGTGAGTGTCGCAAGAGCTTGGGAGATGTGCGCAATTATCATCTCTACCAGGCTCTTTGCTAGTCGTTTAACTAACCGACCAATTGGCTGGGAATAGTATTCCACGTCTGTGGGCTATCCGGTACTACGCATCATGTATGCGAATGCATAGGATGAAGCTATGACACACGCGGGATGCCGAGAAAGGCGTGGCGCTTGCCGAGACGGTGAGCGATGGCCAAGAGAAGGGGCCCGGAACGGCTGGCGTCCCGGGCCCCAAGGTTTTAATGTCACGGTAGTTGGCACGCCTGGCTGCGAGCCTCGCTGACTATGCCTCGTCCGCGTCGTCCCAGACGGACTCCGCAACCTCGCGCACGAGCCTGAGCTTGTCCCACTGGACCTGCTCGGCGATCGAGTTGCCCTCCTCGGTGGAGGAGAAGCCGCACTGCGGGGAGAGGCAGAGACGCTCGAGGGGCACGATCTTCGCGGCCTCGGCGATGCGCGCACGGATGGCGTCCGGATCCTCGAGGCCAGCCGTCTTGGTGGTCACGAGGCCGAGGACGACGCGCTGGTCGGTGTCCGCCGGCAGGTGCCTGAGCGGCTCGAAGCTACCGGAGCGCTCGTCGTCGTACTCGAGGAAGAAGCCGTCAAAGCCGCGGATGCCCAGCAGGCGGCGCGCGATGGTCTCGTAGGTGCCCTCATAGAGCCAGTGGCTCATGAAGTTGCCCTTGCACATGTGGGTCGTGATGACCATGTCCTCCGGGCGGCCCTCGAGAGCCTCGTCGGTGATGTCGCCGAAGACGTCGATGAGCTCGTCGGGGTCATAGCCGCAGGCGACGATCCTGTCGCGGAAGCGGCCCGAGAAGAGCGCGCCCCAGCTCGTGTCGTCAAGCTGCAGATAGCGGCAGCCGGCGTCATAGAAGGCGCGGATCGCGTCCTGATAGGTCTTGGCGAGGTCGTGGCGCAGCTCGTCGAGGTTGGCGTAGACGGGGTTCGCGGCGTACTGCTGGGAGAGGACCACGGAGTCAAGCGTGACCATGTTGGGGCCGGCGATAGTCTGCTTGACGGGCGTGTCGCCGGCGAGCTTCTGCGTGCGGCGGAAACCGTCGAGGAAGGGATGGTTGGGGTCAAAGGAGATGGGGGAGTCGACGTAGGTGCTCTGCATGACCTTCTCGACGCCGAAGCCGGCGGTCTTGAAGTCATACACCTTGATGCCGTTGAAGCCGGCGAGCCAGTCGAGGTGCCACCAGCGGCGACGAAACTCACCGTCGGTGACGGCGTGCAGGCCCACGGCCTTCTGCTTCTCGATGATCTTGGAGACCTCGGCGTCTTCGACCTCGCGAAGCTGCTCGAAGGAGATCTCTCCGGCGGCGTGCTTGGCGCGCGCGTCGTGGATTGCCTGCGGGCGGAGGAAACTGCCGACGATGTCATAGCGGAAGGGTGCGTTGAGCTTTGCCATGATGGCTCCTTTGAGCTGTGGGTTCGTTGCGAAGAGGTGACGCTTCGCCTGTTACGTGGGGCTTCCCCGCATGGAAGGCTGGGCGAGAGCGGCCACGAGACCAAGTATTACAGAGCGGTTGGTCATCCGGAAGAATCGATAGCTGATATGGTTATATAGCCTGAAACTATGGGGTTGCTGGGAGCCATTCGACGGCACGAGCGTCCTGGCGCTGTTCCTCCATGCGGCGAGTGCGATCGGGCACTTCCACGGCATGCGGCCGGCGCGCCTGTGCCGTGCAAGTTGCACTTCCGCGTTGTGTATCGGGCGCTTCCGCGACGTGTGGCCTGCGTACCCGTGCCGCCCGTGCCACACAACCGGCTCGCCAGCGCACAAAAAGGGGCGGACCACCTGGCCCGCCCCTTCCGAGTCGATGCGATTGTCTGCGGCTTGCGAACTAGTCGAGGGCGGCGAAGCCACGCTCGAGGTCGGCGATGATGTCGTCGATGTGCTCCGTGCCGATGGAGAGGCGGATCGTGGACTGCGAGATGCCTACGTTGGCGAGCTCCTCGTCCGAGAGCTGGGAGTGCGTCGTGCTGGCCGGGTGGATCACGAGGCTCTTGACGTCAGCGACGTTGGCGAGCAGCGAGAAGAGCTGCAGGTTGTCGATGAACTTCCACGCGGCGTCCTTGCCGCCCTTGATCTCGAAGGTGAAGATCGAGGCGCCGCCGTTGGGGAAGTACTTCTCGTAGAGGTCGTGGTCGGGGTGGTCGGGGAGGCTCGGGTGGTTGACCTTCTCGACGTGAGGGTTGTTCACGAGGTACTCGATGACCTTCTTGGTGTTCTCGGCATGGCGTTCGAGGCGAAGCGACAGGGTCTCGGTGCCCTGGAGCAGCAGGAACGCGTTGAAGGGCGAGATGCAGGCGCCCTCGTCGCGGAGGAGGATCGCGCGGATGTAGGTCACGTACGCGGCGGCACCGCAGGCGTCGGCGAAGGAGATGCCGTGGTAGGAGGGGTTGGGCTCGGCGATCTGCGGATACTTGCCAGAGGCCTTCCAATCAAAGTTGCCACCGTCGACGATCACGCCGCCAAGCGAGGTGCCGTGGCCGCCGATGAACTTCGTGGCGGAGTGGACGACGACGTTGGCACCATGCTCGAGCGGACGGAAGAGATACGGCGTGCCAAACGTGTTGTCCACGACGACGGGCAGACCGTGCTTGTGGGCGATCTCGGAGATAGCGTCGATGTTGGGGATATCGGAGTTGGGGTTGCCGAGGGTCTCGAGGTAGATGAGGGTGGTGTTGTCCTGGATGGCCGCCTCGACCTCGTCGAGGTTGTGGGCGTCGACGAAGGTGGTCGTGATGCCGTACTGCGGGAGCGTGTGCTCGAGCAGGTTGTAGGAGCCGCCGTAGATGGTCTTCTGGGCGACCACGTGATCGCCGGCCTTGGCGAGCGCCTGGATGGCGTAGGTGATGGCGGCAGCGCCGGAGGCGACGGCGAGACCGGCCACGCCACCCTCGAGCGCGGCGATGCGGTCCTCGAAGACGCCCTGCGTGGAGTTGGTCAGGCGGCCGTAGATGTTGCCGGCGTCGGCAAGGCCGAAGCGGTCGGCGGCGTGCTGGGAGTTGCGGAAGACATAGCTCGTGGTCTGGTAGATGGGCACGGCGCGGGAGTCGGTGGCGGGATCGGCCGCCTCCTGGCCGACGTGGAGCTGAAGGGTCTCGAAGTGGAAGGTCTTCTCGGTCTCGGCGGTGATGTCAGACATGGGTTCCTCCTAAAGGATGGTTCTTGCGGGATATTGGTCGAGCGGGTTCTTGTTGGATTCGATGGGCGTGTTTGAGGCTTCGACGCTGCGATCGTGTTGCCTGCCGACGCGCCGAACGGGGTAGCTGCCAAAAAAGAAACGCCCGGCAGCTCACGGGCTCCCGGGCGCAAGTCGGAGACGTTTCGCAAGGCGATGGTGCTAATGACGCACGACAACCCTGCAGGTAGACCCCTGCGGTGCCCGGGAGCTCAGCATTCGCATGCACATCATCATCGTGGTGGTCTTGGCAGTCATCTCTCGGCACCTCCTTGCGCCTTCGGTTTTGCTGGTGAGTTTATACGCCCGCGTGGGCGATAAGGTCAATACCCTAGTGGGTAACTAGGGATTAAGATTCTGTTACATCGAGGTAGGGAGGGGTGTTTGGCGGTCAGATTTCTATTGTGGGCCGCCGTGAGGTCGTTTTGCCGCCCGGCCGCGAGCCGCCGCTATACGCCGAATGCCACGTGACGTCCCGAGTCGCCGTGGCAAGCGAGTCACCGCTATCGCCGCCCGGCTGCGAGTCGCCGTGGCAAGCGAGCCGCCGCTATCCGCCGGATGCCACGTGACGTCGCGAGGTCCCACTTCTGCATCGCGCGCCATTCGCCGATGGGGGCGTGCACTCCTCTTGGCTAAAGCGTCATCATCAGGCGCAGGGGTATTCAATAGCAAGGAGGAAGCTCATGCGCTACATCGAATTTGGAGAGCAGAAGGCTAAGGCGTCCGAGGTCATGATTGGCCTCATGCGCATCAAGGAAATGAGCGTGCCCGAGGTCACGGAGCTCATCGAGACCGCGCTCGACGAGGGCATCAACGCCCTGGACATCGCTGATGTCTACGGCCGAGGCACCTGCGAGAGCATCCTCGGCGAGGTTTTCGCCGCCAATCCGGGTCTGCGCGATCGCGTCTTCCTGCAGTCGAAGGTCGGCATTCGCAAGGAGCCGGACGGCTTCACGTGGTACGACTTCTCGAAGGAGCACATCATCGAAGCCGTTGACGCCGGCCTCGCCCGCATGGGCGTCGACCACGTCGACTCGATGCTGCTCCATCGCCCCGACGTGCTCATGGAGCCGGACGAGGTGGGCGAGGCCCTTGAGACCCTCAAGGATCAGGGTAAGGTCCTCGACTGGGGCGTCTCGAACCTCAATCCCGCCATGCTCGGTCGTCTCGAGCGTCGCGTCCCGGTCAAGCTCGCGACCAACCAGATGCAGCTCAGCTGCGCGTTTACGCCTGCGTTCAACGGTGCGTTCAACGTGAACATGGAGAACGACGCCGCCATCATGCGAGACGGGGGCATCTTCGAGTACTGCGAGGATAGGGACATGGTCATCCAGGCCTGGTCCACCATGCAGTACGGCTACTTTGAGGGCGTCTTCCTCGGCAGCCCCAAGTATCCCGAGCTCAACGCCAAGCTCGAGGAGCTGGCCGAGAAGTACGACGTGACCCCGATGGCCGTGGCGCTCGCCTGGGTGCTCCGCTATCCGGCGAAGATGCAGGCCGTCATCGGCACCACGAAGGCGTCGCGCGTCCGCGAGGCCGCGCGCGCCTGCGACTTCGAGCTCACCCGCAAGGAGTGGTACGAGATCTACTGCTCCGCGGGCAACGTTCTGCCGTAGCTGTGGGGACGCGCCGCGCTCGCCGCTACCCCAGGATTTCGAAGCCGTTATCGGCGATGAGGGAGCGGAGCTCGTCGAGGTAGCGCTTGGCCATGGGGGAGAGGCGAGCGCGGTCGTTCGTGAGGAAGCCCAGCTGCATCGTCTCGTCAGTCTCGAGCGGGACGGAGACGATGTCGACGCCGTTGAGGTCGCTGTTGAGCACGCCAGAGCTGATGGTGTAGCCGTTCACGCCGCGCAGCAGGTTGAACAGCGTCGCACGGTCGGTGAGGACGATGGTCTTGCGGTGGCTTTCGAAAGGCAGGAGCTCCTCGGAGAAGTAGAGCGAGTTATGTGTGCCCTGCTCGTAGCAAAGGTACGGGTAGTCATCGAGGTCCTCGAGGCGGACGCTTTTCGCGTTTGCCAGCGGGTGCGACGCGCTTACGAAGACGTGTGGGCGCGCGTTGAACAGCGGCGTGTAGGTGAGGCGGTTCTCGCGCATGAGCTTGCGCAGGACTTTCTCGTTGAATGAGCTGAGATAGATCACGCCCAGCTCGCTGCGGTAGCCGGCGACGTCCTCGATGATCTCGTAGGTGCGGCTCTCTCGCAGGGTCATTTCGTATTCGTCGGCGTCTGAACCCTCGAGTAGGCGAACGAAGGCGAGGACGACGAACGCGTAGTGCTGCGACGAGATGGCGAATAGGCGCTTTGACGGGCGGGCGTGGGAGTAGCGCTGCTCGACGAGCTCCGTCTGCTCGAGAATCTGACGAGCATAGGAGAGGAACTCCGAGCCGTCGGGCGTGAGCGAAATGCCGCGCGCGCTGCGGTTGAAGATCTGGATGCCAAGCTCGGTTTCGAGATCACGCACGGCGGCGGAGAGGGACGGCTGCGAGATGTAAAGCTGTCGTGCGGCCTCGGTGATTGAGCCGCACTCGGCGACGCGCGTGACGTAACGAAGCTGGGTGAGGGTCATGGGGCCTCCCTTGACAATGTTTGCTTGCCATAGGATACGCCTATATTGTGCGTTGAACGGGGGCGCGGCGAGACTGTTTGCTCGCCTGAGCGGTCACGTGTTTTAACTCGTCCGAGAAGTATGGACATGATTCGGGATTCGCCAAGTAGCGTTGCCAATCGGGCGTTTACCAAATGGGGCTTTGTGATCGAGATACGATGGCTACCCGCGCGTTCACGCTTTATGTCCATACTTCTCGGCCGAGCTGCTATTTCTGCTAGAGGAGGGGCGTTTCATCGCACTCCTAGACGCTGCGTTATCGTTTACGCATCGGTTTCGATTTGAAAAGTGCGTTAAGTAGGGGGCTATTTGATCAGTTGCCGAGTAGAGGCTTTGTTTTCGCAATGATCAACTGGGCTTTTGCGGCGGAATTGGGGTGTCTACTCCGATAGTTCCGGAATAGCCCCCTACTTAGCGAGTTTTTCTCGCCGCCCGTGTCGACTCGCTGCATGTGGCGACTTTTAGTTCGTGTCGACCCGTCGATTGAGAGCGCCTGCCGATTGAGAGCGCCTGCCACATGTGGCGTGCTAAGGCCCGCGATGTTCGCCGCTCGAGGTGATTCCACGCTCGAGTTGATCTTCCATCTGCGATGGCTCTTCGCTCGTGAAGATTGCCACCCGTGACGAAGCAGAAAACAAGCGCGCGTATCTTATTGTCTCGAATGCGCTTGCGTATTGTGACGTGCTAGTTCTCGCGCTATAACACGCATTGGAATCAACGCGCTCGAACGAAAGGATGCAGCATGGAGACCTATAACTTCTATGCGCCCACAAAAGTGCTCTTTGGTCCAGGCAAGCTCGGCGAACTCGGTGACCAGAAGCTTCCCGGCGCCAAGGCCTTGATCGTGACCACCGGCGGCAAGTCCGTGAAGGCAAACGGCTACCTCACTCGTGTCGAGGCCGAGCTCGATCGTGCCGGCGTGAAGCATGTGCTGTTCGACCGCATCGAGCCTAACCCGCTGCGCGATACGGTTAACGCGGGCGGTTGGCTTGCTCGAGGCGAGGGCTGCGACTTCGTTCTCGCGCTCGGCGGAGGTTCGGTCATGGACGCGAGCAAGGGCATTTGCACGATCGCCGCGAATCCGGCCGTGGACGCCGAGGGCAACGTTACCGCCGGTGATATCTGGACCTACGTCATGGGTGGCACGGCAAAGTCCCAGCCCATCCCCAACGATCCGCTGCCTCTCGTGTGCGTGACCACAACTGCCGGCACCGGCTCCGAGGCAGACGCTGGCGCCGTCATCTCCTGCGAGGAGACCGACGAGAAGCTGCGCCTGGGCGATTCGCGTCTCTTCCCGTGCCTGTCCGTGGTCGATCCCGAGCTCATGCTCACGGTTCCCGCGCGTCTGACCGCCTTCCAGGGCTTTGATGCGCTGTTCCACAACGTCGAGTGCTTTATCGCCAAGAACCACACCCTCATGGGCGACATGATCTGCCGCGAGGGCATCAGGAATGCCGCGGCCTCGCTTGCTGCCTGCGTCAACGACGGAACGAACCTCGAGGCGCGCACCCAGCTCGCGTTCGCCAACACGCTCGGTGGCTACGCGATGGTCTGCTCCGGCTGCGCCGGTTGTCATGGTACCGAGCACGGCATGAGCGCTCATCACCATGACCTTCCGCACGGCGCTGGCCTCATCATGATCGCCTGCGCCTATCACCAGCATATGATTGACGTCCATGCGTGCGACGACCGCTACGTCGAGATGGCTCGCCTCATGGGTGCCGGCGAGGTGGAGCTTGCCGAGCAGGGCCCGAGTGCGTTCGTGACCGAGCTCTCTCGCCTCAAGCGCGAATGTGGCATGGACGGGCTCAAGATGAGCGACTGGGGCATTACCGAGGACGAGCTTTCTGCCATCGCGGAGAATGCCATTACCACCAACGACGCTCTCTTCGGTCACGATCCGTCGCCGCTGACCGTCGATGACGTGACTGCGATTCTCAAGGCTAGCTATAAGTAAGGGATAGCGCGCGATGGACGCGGGACCTTCCGGAACGCGGAGACGCGAGGCCGGACGGCGCACGGGCGCCACGCGCCTGCGCGGCGCGCGGAGACGCGAGGCCGGACGGCGCACGGGCGCCACGCGCCTGCGCGGCGCGCGGAGACGCGGGACCGCCCGCGAACTCTGGGCGTGACAATTTAGAGCGGCTACACCGCCGCGTGGAACCTGCCACACAGCTGAGCCCTCGGGGCCCGTCTCGCATATGCGGGCCGGGCCCCTTGCTGTAGCTGACAAAGGGACAGTCCCTTTGTCAGCTCTCCTTGCTGAAAAGAGCCGAGTTTACGGCTCCTGTCAACCTCTCGCGGCCTGGGCACCGTTCGTGGATGGGCGTCTCGCCACTCGCGGAGGCGAAGGGTCATAGCTTTGCATGAAGGAGTATCCCTGTGCCCCGCGAGTGTTCGATGCCGCCGGGGCTGGCGGCAAAAGAAAAGGGAGACTTATGACGAATCTACGCGAGAAGTACGGCGAGTGGGGCATCGTCCTTGGTGCCACCGAGGGCGTGGGCGAGGCGTTCTGCAAGAAGCTCGCTGAGGGTGGCATGAACCTGGTTATGGTGGGTCGACGCGAGGAGCTGCTGCGCGAGAAGGGCGAGAAGTTCCACGAGGAGTACGGCGTGGACTATAAGGTCGTCCGTGCCGACCTGTCCTGTCCCGACGAGGCCTGCGAGGCGGTCTTCTCGGCTACCGAGGGCCTTGATATGGGCTTCATGAGCTACGTCGCCTGCCTGCACCACTTTGGCAAGTTCCAGCACACCTCGCTTGAGGACCACGAGAAGATGGTGAACGTCAACGTCATCAGCTTTCTGCGCATGTTCCACCACTTCATGACGATCTTTGCCGAGCAGGACCGCGGCGCGGTCATCAACGTCTCGTCCATGACGGGCATCTCGAGCTCCCCGTGGAACGCCGAGTACGGTGCCGGTAAGGCCTACATCCTCAAGCTCACCGAGGCCGTCGCCTGCGAGTGCGAGAAGACGGGCGTCGACGTCGAGGTCTGCACGCTTGGCACGACGCTTACGCCCACGGCCATCAAGAACTTCCCGAAGGGCCCGGTGGGCGAGCAGGTCGTCAAGCTCGCACTTACGCCCGACGAGGTGGCCGACGAGGCGTTCGAGAAGCTCGGGAAGGAGTTCTCCATCATCACGGGCGAGCGCAACAAGAAGAGCGTCCACGACTGGAAGGCCAACCACACCGAGGACGAGTACATCCGCTACATGGGCTCGTTCTACGCCGACCAGGACTAAGCGACGGAGACTTCGGCGGTTGACAAAGGGACTGTCCCTTTGTCAACCCCGTGAGGCAGTCATCGCTGGTTAATACCGAACCTCAAAGGAGGGTTTGTCGCCGGATTGGCGGCAGGCCCTCCTTTCGCATGAAGTAACGGTGAAGCGCAGGTTCATCGCACGCAGGAAAGCGTGCGAGCGAGCGCTGGCGTATTGGTCGCGAAGGCTGGCGAGCACTTGGCAGATGGCGTGGCCCGTGCCCTGCATCTCCGCGGTTACGGTGCCGTTTGGCTCGTTGCGGACCCAGCCGGTGACGCCGGCCTCATTCGCGAGCGATTGCGTGGTCCAACGGAAACCGACGCCCTGGACGGTGCCGTCGAAGACGAGGACGAGGCGAACCTCTCCGTCGATATCCCAGGTGCGGATGACCTCACTTACATCCATGGCTGACTACAGGCAGCTCTCGTAGATGGCGCGCGCGTCATCCATCGTGAGCCTTTGGAGCTGGCCAAACTCGGCGCCCTTGTTCTGCTTGAGCGTCTCGAGGAAAGCGGGGATGTCATCGGCGGTGAAGCCGAGCTCTCCCAGCGTGCGCGGCATACCGATGGAACAGAAGAAGGCCTGCAGCTCGTCGATCGTGGCGAGGATGGCGTCCTCGACGGCCTCCTCCGGCGTGGCGTCGATGCAATCCTCGACGACATCCACCGGCTCGATGTCAAACACGCCGGCGCCCAGGGTGAGGAAGCGCTCGGGGTTGGACTGCCAGACGTAGCGCATCCATGCCGGCATGATGACGGCAAGGCCGGCGCCGTGGGCGACCTTGGGGTCATGTGCGGAGAGCTCGTGCTCCATGCCATGGCTCTCCCAGCCGCCCGCGCGACCGCCGTTGGCTCCACGGCCGCATCCGGCGAGGTCATTGTGGGCGAGCGTGCCGGCCCACATGAGGTTGGCGCGCGCGTCATAGCACTCGGGGTCCTCCATGACGCGGCCTGCCTCGGAGATGATGGCGCGGATGAGGCCGCAGTCAAGCTGGTCGGTCACGGGAACGGGGCCGCTGGTTGAGAAGAAGCGCTCGAGGATGTGAGCGCACATGTCCGTTACGCCGGCTGCCGTCTGGTAGGCGGGGAGGGTGAAGGTCAGCTCAGGGTCGAGAACGGAGACGACGGGGCGGTTGAGCTCGGACGAGAGGCCCTTCTTGAGGTGGGTCTCCTCGTTGGTAAGGACGCTTGAGGCGCTTGCCTCGGAGCCGGCGGCAGGAATGGTGAGGACGCACGCGACGGGAAGCTTGCCCTCCGCCACGGGCTTGGCGGCATGGGTGTAGAGGTCCCACAGGTCACCCTGGTAGGGGACACCGAGGGCGATGCCCTTTGCGGTGTCGATGGCGGAACCGCCGCCAACGGCGAGAACGACATCGGCGCCCGAGGCGCGTGCCACCTCTACGCCCTCTCGGGCGTGGGCGAGGCTGGGGTTGGGCTGGGCACCGCCGTACTCCGTGTGGGCGACGCCGGCGGCATCGAGGGAGGCGAGGACTCGGTCAAGCGTGCCCGTGCGCACGACGGAATCCTTGCCATAGACGACGAGGGCATGCTTAAAGCCGCGAGACGCGAGCTCGGAGCCGGTATGGTCCGTCATGCCCCTGCCAAAGACGACTTTGGTGGGCATGGAGAAACTGAAGTCATTCATGCGTTTCCTTTCGTGGGCAGGTTGCGTCGGGCGATTCGATTTCACTATTGTATTCCCCATGCCGGACAACAAATCCGGAGGCTGACGATGGAAACCTGCAAAAGCATGCCGGACAACAAATCCGGAGGCTGACGATGGAAACCTGCAAAAGGGACAGTCCCTTTTGCAGGTTGCAAAACGAAACCTGAAATAGGGACTGTCCCTTTTTCAGGTTCTGAGGGGCGAGGGACTGGAGAGGCAATGGCGGAGGGCGGAGTCATGCGTGCGTGTGTGGCCGCGATCATGGGTGTGGCGCTGGCTATCGCTGGTCCCTATGCGTTCACGGGGATCGAGGCCACCTGGCAGAAGATCGTGCTTCTCTCGCTCATCCTCGCCTGCGTGGCCATTCTCGTCACGACCACCGTCCTCTCGATGGTGGCGGAGATGTGCGCTCGTTGTGACTCTCACGCCGAGAGGCGCGTGATGCTGCTCTCCGATGTCTTTCTCTTCTCGGGCGCGGTAATGATGCTCGTCACGTTCGTCTTCGCGTTCGTCTTCGCCATCGTTCGCCTGGCATAGGCTTCGCCGTTCCGCTGCGGCGGCGGCTTGTCGCTGCGCCTGCCCACGCCGGGGCTCCCTGCGCCGGGCCCCGTGCCATGCCTGCCCGCGGCGCGCCCCCGCACCGCGCGACGCTCGACCGTGCGCGCAACCGTTGCCGCACCCGCGGCGTGAGCATCCGCTTGTTGCATGAATGAATGCCGAATGCAGTTCATCCTCATCACAAAATGACTACGGCATAGCGAACAACTAGCCATCTAGCTGCAGATTTCTGTAAGAACTCGGTACTTTTCGCTCTCGTGTCAGCATCGCTCGCTATAATCCGATTCAGTTAGTGTTTGTTGCTCATCAAGCAATGGAGGAAAGACATGCTCGTTAACGCTACGCACATGCTCCAGTCCGCCGAGAAGGGCCACTACGGCCTTGGCGCGTTCAACACCAACAACATCGAGTGGACCTACGGCATCCTCACCGCCGCCGAGGAGCTCCAGAGCCCGCTCATCATCCAGTGCACCGCTGGTGCCGCCAAGTGGATGACCAGCTTCAAGCTCTGCCACGACGTTGTTGTCGACATGATGGACACCCTGAACATCACCGTGCCCGTCTGCCTCCACCTCGATCACGGCTCCTACGAGGACTGCTTCAAGGCCATCGAGGCCGGCTTCTCCTCCATCATGTATGACGGCTCCCACGAGAAGGACTTCGAGACCAACCTCGAGCGCACCGCTGAGCTCGTGAAGCTCGCCCACTCCAAGGGCCTCTCCATCGAGGCTGAGGTCGGTGGCATTGGTGGCGTCGAGGACGGCGTTGCCTCTGAGGGTGAGCTCGCTGACCCCGATCAGTGCAAGCAGATCGCTGACCTCGGTGTTGACTTCCTCGCCTGCGGCATCGGCAACATCCACGGCCTCTACCCGGCCGACTGGAAGGGCCTCTCCTTCGATCAGCTTGCCGCCATCAAGGCAAAGACCGGCGACCTGCCCCTCGTTCTCCACGGTGGCACCGGCATCCCCGTCGACCAGGTCCAGAAGGCCGTCTCCATGGGCATCTGCAAGGTCAACGTCAACACTGACCTCCAGGTCGTCTTCGCCAAGGGCGTTCGTGAGTACGTCGAGGCTGGCAAGGATCAGCAGGGCAAGGGCTACGATCCGCGCAAGATGCTGAAGCCTGGTCGCGACGCCATCGTCGAGCGCACCAAGGAGCTCATCCGCGAGTTCGGCTCTGACGGCAAGGCTTGGAACTAACGCCTCTTCGCAGACGCCTAGCGGCTGATGACGTGATTGGAGCCCGTCCGGATTGTCCGGGCGGGCTCTCTGCGTCCTTGTCGGCACGTAAAGTGCCATACTTACCTGCAGACGAAAGGAGTTAACCATGTATGACAACGATCCGGTTCCCGGACGTAACGACCTCTGCTGGTGCGGTAGCGGCAAGAAGTACAAGAAGTGCCACGCTCGAATCGACGAGCGTCTGCAGGAGTGCTACAACGCCGGTATGGAAGTCATCGTCCGCCGCCTGCTAAAGACGCCGGAAGACATCGAGGGCATCAAGCGCTCTGCCGCCATCAACATCGGCGTGCTTGACATGGTGGGGGAGCGCATCCACGCCGGTGTCAGCACTGCCGAGGTGGACAAGTGGATTTATGACTACACCGTCGAGCACGGCGGTACCCCGGCGGACCTCAATTACGAGGGCTTCCCCAACAGCGTTTGCACCTCCATCAACGACGTGGTGTGCCACGGTATCCCCAGCGAGGGGGACATTCTCAAGGACGGTGACATCGTCAACGTCGACTGCTCCACGATTCTCGACGGCTATTACTCTGATTCGAGCCGCATGTTCTGCATCGGCGAGGTCTCGCCTGAGCGTCAGAAGCTCGTTGACGTAACACGCGAGAGTGTCCAGCGTGGCCTTGCCCAGGTGAAGCCCTGGAACACGTTGGGCGACATGGCTCATGCCGTCCAGAGCTACGTGGAGGAGAACGGCTTTAGCGTTGTACGCGAGTTTGGCGGTCACGGCATTGGCAACGCGTTTCACGAGGATCCGTTCGTATCGCACGTCGGCGAGCCGGGGGAGGGCGTCGTGCTTGCTCCGGGCATGTGCTTCACGATCGAGCCGATGGTCAACGCCGGCGGTGCGGATATCGACATGGACGATCCCAATGGCTGGACCGTGCGCACGGCCGATGGTTCGGATTCTGCCCAGTGGGAGGTCCAGCTTGTCGTGACCGAGGACGGCTACGAGCTCCTTAGCTGGTAGGCTTACTTTCGGCGTTCGCGAGGCGGGGCAAGCTGGCGACGCGCCATGATAAAACGTTTTAAGACGAAGCCGACGGGAAGCTTGCGCGTCGAACGGGGCCGTCTCTCCTCTGGAGGATAGCCCCATCGGTGCGCGGCTTCCCGCCGGCTTTTGCGTGCATCCGCGGACGCGCCGCTATGCACCCGTGGACGCTCCGCTGACGTGGCCAGCGGCGACGGGCGCGAACATGATCCTGCCGGTACCACGGTAGACGTTAACGAGCCCCTCGCCCGAGGCAGCGGAGCCGATGAGCGACTTCGTGGTGCGCTCGACGGTGAACTGAAGCGTGGGCGACCAAGCGATGGCGAGGGAACCGTCAATCTTGATGACGTCATCGTAGAGATCGGCGATGATGAGCTCCTCCCTGGGAACAGACGACTCAAGGGCGACAAGGCCATTTCCATAGAGACCGAGGTTGAAGAGGCCCTCGCCACCCGCGATGGCGGCAGAGGGACGTGAAATCATCTCTGCCCTGTGAGTGAGGGAGGCGTCGCTGGAGAGATAGGCGCCGTCTTCGATGATGATGCCGCCGTTCCAATCCGTCACGTCCTCTAGCAGGATGAACTTGTAGGTGGGCTCGAGGGTGACGATGCCGGTCCCCTCGTACTCGGGCTTGATCGCGGACTCGCCTGTGACGGAGCCGCGGACGAGCTTGCGGGCGAAGTCGCCTGCGCCGCGAATGCCGGTCCTCGGCTGGACGTCGCCGCTCATCCATTGCATGGCGCCCGCCTGCATGGAGACGCAGTGCGAGGGGAACCTGTCGAGGTGGCAGACGAGCTGACGACGCCTTACGTTCATCTTGGAGGCGAAGTAGGCGAGCTGGGCCTCGTGGGGGTTGACGCTCATGTCGCTCTGGTACTCAATCACCGAGTACCCGCCGCGCTCCGCGGTGAGCTTTACGTTTTGTCCATCGGTGAAGTTGAAGAATCTGACGGTCATGGCTGCTCCAAATCTATAAGGTCCTGCTTGCGAGCTTGGGTTTGTTGGCGGGCTTTTGGCCGACGTCTTAATTGTATGCAGAGCATCTGGGCCCCGTGTCTCATTTTTTGTCTCCGGTGATGAGTCGCGGTGGCGGCACCCGTACCCTAACCGGCAAGGTCCTCCCAGTGCTGATAGGCGGCGTCATAGGGGTCATCGCACCCGAGCCAGCGAAAGTAATCCTCCGCGGTGTCCGCGTAGTCATCCGGCGAGTCATAGTCATAGGGGGACTCATACGTGGGAGCGGCGGTCTTGACCTTTTCTCCCGATGCATCCCTATTGGGCAGGCCCCAGTAGCCTTCCCAATAGTTCCTGCCTGTGTTCCACTTCGCGACGTTGATGACTTCCCCGTCGCGAACGGTTGCCGAAAACAGGACGTCGTGGAGCCCGTTCGTCGAGTACCAGTAGTAGGTGACGCCACCATCAAACAAACCACCGTCGATGACCTCGCCCGTGCGCTCAGGGGCGCCGAGCCAGGTCTTGTCGAGGAGCCCTGCGGGCATGCCCTTCCAGGGGAGAGAGTCCTCTACCGGGGTGCCATCAGGCGAGGTGGTGGGCAGCGTGGCGGCGGGTGTGGTGGCTTCTGTGATCGCGGGTGCAGTGGTTGCCGGCGGGGGAGTGGTGGCGGCAGCGGAGACGGACGGCGGCACCGTCAGGGGAGCGCTCTGCCTCTTCGGAGCCTTCTTCTCGCAGCCTGCTATGAGGACTAGGATGGCCATGACGACGCAAAGGCCAAATAGCCAGCCGGTCTTACCTTGTTTCTGCGAACTCGCTGCCACCATCACTCCCTTCGCCCTTTTTGTGGGAGCATACCGCGCCTTTCGGACACTAATTCGGTGCATGCTAACCGGGGCTTTGTGGATCTAAGACATCAATTCCTGTCGGTCGCGAATGGCTTTGCAAGCCGTATCTGATTTTTCGAGACGTGTTGCCGCAGTCAGAGCATCCAGGCTGAATTCGCTAGGAGTTTCAGTCGCAATCAGAGCATCTGGACCGTTTTTTTGCTAGGAGTTTCAATCGCCTCAGACCTCGCGCCGCGCGACATCGCAACGCCCTCTAGCTCGAGCAGGGCAACTTTCGCCTCAAGGCCGCCACCAAATCCCGTAAGGCTGCCGTTCGCGCCGATGACGCGATGGCAAGGGATGATGATGCCGAGCGGGTTTGCGCCAACGGCGCCACCCACAGCCCTGGCGGACGTTCGCTTGCCACGATTCTCGCCAACTCTCTCGGCGACCCAACCGTACGTGACCGTCTCACCGTAGGGGATGGCTGCCAGGACCTCCCAGACGCTGAGCTGGAAGGCTGTGCCCTCGGGGTCGAGCGGTAACTCAGCGGGGTTTGGTCGCTCTCCTGCGAAGTACCTTGTCAGCCAATCTCGAGCCTGGTCGAAGATGGGCGTATGGCTGCGTTGGCTGGTTTCCGGAGTTTTCGTTCCCTGCCTTCCCGTTGTGAACAGGCATGAACGCAACCTCTCGCCGTCCTCGCTCCCGAGCACGAGCGACCCTACGGGAGATTCACTTAACAACGAGGTGAGCACGGGTGTCTCCTTCGTGTCTGCCTGCTTGCGCGAACGGATGGCATCTGGTTGAGAAGATTGTTTTCGCATCCGAAGGCTTTGGCCATGACGTCTTTGGGCTCAGATATTGTCCGGAATCTACTTGCGCGTGGACTTGTGGGTGAGATGCCAGCCGCCGCAATAGGGGCAGCGATAGGTGTGGAGGTCGCGAGACCCATGGCGCTCGCAGTCGCGAATCGCGAGTTTGGCCTCGCTTTCGCTCGAATAGCGCTTCTTGCGTTCGCACGCCTTGTGGCGGAGCTGGGCTTCGCGCTGCTGCGCCGCCTGCTCGCGGCGGGCGTCCTCGCGTTCGAACGTGCTCGCAAGTTGATCGCCGAGGCTCGCCTCGAAGGCGCTACGCTGCGCCTTGAGCGCCGATTTCTTGTGGCTTCCCATCTCCACCTCCTGTGGGACAATTTGTTGCGAACAAGGGCATTGTCCCACTTTGAGGATTCGCGCGTCCGCGCGCACTCGCCAACCGGACTGTCCCTCAATATGTATATATGTAAGGGAATGTAAGGGAGTCTCATGCGCTATACGGTCGTCGCTGTCGGCAAGCTCAAGGAGCGCTTCTGGCGTGATGCCTGCGCCGAGTATACGAAGCGCCTGGGCGCCTATGGCAAGGTCGAGATTCGTGAGGTGGCGGATATCGACCCGGCTCGCGCGGGTGGAGTCGAGGCGAGTCGCTCGCGCGAGGGCGAGGAGATCCTCTCTGTGATTCCCGAGCGCAGCCACGTGATTCTCCTGGCGATTGATGGCAAGCAGCGTTCGAGCGAGGCCTTCTCGGAACACCTTGACGAGCTTGCCCTCCGGGGCAAGAGCGACCTCACGTTTGTGATTGGTGGCTCGGATGGCGTCTCGCCCGATGTTCGCTCCCGTGCTGACGAGACGTTCTCCTTTGGCCCCATCACCCTGCCGCACAACCTCGCGCGCGTGGTCCTGCTCGAGCAGGTCTATCGTGCCTGCAAGATTAGCCGCGGAGAGCCGTATCACAAATAACATGCTTGTTTACCTGCGGCTTTAGGAAAATCCAAAGTCTAATACTTCACTCTTGCGTGACTGTGCATACTGTGTATATACTGTGCTTAACAGATATACACAGTAAGGACGGCGCATGGACATCATCCTTTCCAAATCGAGCGATAAGCCAATCTACGAGCAGATCTCCTCGCAGATAAAGTCGCAGGTTCTTTCTGGGGCTCTTGCGGCGGGGGAGAGGTTGCCCTCCATTCGCGCCCTCGCGGACGGTTTGGGCGTGAGCGTCATCACCACCAAGCGTGCCTATGCGGATCTCGAGGCGGTCGGCCTGATCGAAACGGTCCAGGGCAAGGGCTGCTTTGTCTCCGAGAAGAACCGCGAGCTCCTGCGCGAGGAACGCCAGAAACACGTCGAGACGCTCCTCTCGCGGGCATGCGTCGAGGCGATGGACGTCGGGCTAACCCGCCGGGAGCTACATGACTTGCTCGACCTCATGGCGCCGGAATCCCTCGACTAGAAAGGTGTGACGATGACAAACCTGCTTGAAATGCGCGACATATGCCGTCGCGTGAATGACTCCTTTGCCCTTGACGGCGTTAGCCTGACGGTGGGAGAGGGCGAGGTCGTGGGCCTCGTGGGGGCGAATGGTGCCGGTAAGACCACGACGATTCGCGCCGCCCTCGGTCTTCTGCCCCTTGACTCCGGTGAGCTAAGCCTGTTCGGCAATGCGTTCGGCGCCCACGCCTCGAGCGAGTGCCAGAGAGACGTTCGCTCTCGCGTGGGCGTGGTGCTTGACGGGTGCCCGTTCCCTAGAGACCACACCGTCCGGCAATCCGCGGCTTGCGTATCGGCCGCGTATGGATCCTGGGATCAAGCTCGCTTCGAGGGCCTGTGTGCGGAGTATGGCCTCGGCCTCAAGACCAAGGTGAAGGACCTCTCGCGTGGCATGGGGATGAAGCTGCAGCTTGCGGTGGCATTCTCGCACGAAGCCGAGCTGCTGATTCTCGATGAGGCGACGGCTGGCCTTGACCCCATCGCTCGCGACGAAGTCCTTGACCAGTTCCGCGCGTTCGCAAGCGAGGAGGGCCATGGCGTGCTGCTCTCGAGCCACATCACGACGGACCTGGAGCGTATCGCGGACCGCGTGGTGGCGATCGATGGGGGACGGATTCTCTTTGATGTCGCCCGAGAGGACATCACGGACACTGCTGGCGTGGCGCGATGCGCCCAGGCCCAGCTTGGCGAGGTCCTATCCTGCGTTGTCGGCGCCCGAGTGATCCGACGCGAGTTTGCCTGTGACGTTCTCGTGCCCAATCGCTTCGAGTTCGCCGAGGCCTTTCCCGACATCCCCTGCGATCACGCAAGCATTGACGATTACCTGCACTTCTTCCTGAAGGGGGAGACCCGATGAAAAACGCCGTTTCCTGTGACCTGAGAACGCTCGCTCCCTTTATGCCCTCGATTATCGTGACTTTGGTCTTTACCAGCACGTTTATTATGATCGGCTCTGGTGGGGTGGGGGTTGCAGGAAGTGTCAGCGCGATGATGACGCTGCTGTGCGCATTTTCCCTTGCGGGCTATGAGGACCAGAACAACTGGGGGAGGTTTCGGGCGACTTTGCCCCTCTCGCGGAGGGAGGTCGTGGCGGGTCGGTATGCGACGGTGCTCGTCCTGGCTTTTGCGGGCGCGCTCTTGGGCACTGCGGTCAGCTTGGCGCTCCAATGCCTATTTGCGGCGTTGCCCCAGGCTAAATCGCCAGAGCTGGTAGCACCTGCCGAGGTCTTCGCCTCATCGCTCGCGTCGATGGCGTGTGGCCTAATCGTCTGCGCGATTGCGATTCCATTCCTCACGAAGTTTGGGGGAGCGCGTGGCGCAAGGGCTTTTGCGTGCGCGGCGGTACTCGTTGCTTCGTTTGCGATTGCAGTTGGGGTGAACATGGTCACAGCCGAGAAGGCTGCGGAAGTGGCCGGTTGGATTGACCAGAACCTCGTGATGTCCCTCGCCCTTCTGGGCGTGATTTCGCTGCTCGCATATGGTGCGAGCTATGCCGTGAGCCTGGGGATATACGAGAAAAAAGACCTTTAGTCATTAGTGCTTAATTTTAGTGCGAAAGCCCGTTAAAAGCACGTTAACTTGTCCCCATGTATGTTTCTGCAGGATTAACACGCTCTCTACCTGCGATTATGCAGGCGTTGTGAGACTGTCATCGAACGCTTCGATGTTACCATCACGAAACAAACACCATTCGCGGGCCATTTGATACCGCTCAGATCGAGCGGACTCCCAGGCTTCTTTTGTCCCTTCGTCTCCTTGACCAGAATCAAAGCCAGCAGGAGAAACTGCTAAAGACGAAGGGAGACAAGTTATGGCAGAACAGGAGGCCAGCGCCGGAGGGATGAAGAAGGAGCTAACGCTCTTCAACTTCTTCACCATCGGCTTTGGCGCAATCATCGGCACCGGATGGGTGCTTCTCGTGGGCGATTGGATGGTGCTCGGTGGCGGTCCCATCCCCGCAATGATCGCCTTCGCTCTCGGCTCCATCCTTCTTGTGCCCATCGGAATGGTCTTCGGCGAGCTTACCGCGGCTATTCCTATTTCTGGCGGCATCATCGAGTACGTCGAGCGTACGTACGGCCGCAAGATGGGCTTCATCACCGGCTGGATGCTTCTTCTCGGCAACGCGCCCCTCTGCCCCTGGGAGGCCATCGCCATCTCGAAGCTTCTGACCACCCGCTTCGCTAAGTTCGAGATCCTTTCGTGGCTCACGAGCGTCAAGCTCTACACGATTCTCGGCGCTGACGTGTACCTCTGGCCGACGGTCATCGCTCTTGGCTTCGCCGTGCTCGTCATCTTCATGAACCTCAAGGGCGCTGGTGCCGCTGCTAAGCTCTCCAGCTTCCTCACCAAGGCGCTCCTGACCGGCATGGTCCTCGCCATGGTCATCAGCTTCATGACCGGTTCCCCGAGCAACGCCATGCCCGTGTTCTCTCAGGTGGCTGACGCTGCGGGTGGTACCTCCACGTCCGCTACGAGCCTCATGAGCGGCATCGTTGCAGTTCTCGTCATGACCCCGTTCTTCTACGCGGGCTTCGACACCATCCCTCAGCAGGCTGAGGAGGCCTCTGAGAACATTGACTGGAAGAAGTTCGGCCTCATCCCGGCCCTCGCTCTTCTCGCCTCTGGTGCCTTCTACCTGATCTGCATCTACAGCTTCGGCACCATCATCGACTGGCACGAGTTCGTTATGGCTCCGGTTCCCGCTCTGGCTGTGCTCGAGCGCATCAACCTCTTCTTCTACATCGCGATGCTCATCATCGCCACGCTTGGACCTCTGGGCCCGATGAACTCCTTCTTCGGCGCTTCCACCCGCCTCATGCTGGCCCTCGGCCGCAAGGGCATGCTCCCCGCTGACTTCGCCGTCCTCGACGAGGGCTCCGGTGTCCCCAAGAAGGCCGTCGCTGTCATGGGCGTCCTGACCCTCGTTGGTCCGTTCCTCGGCAACAACATGCTCGTCCCGCTGACGAACGTCGCTGCCCTCGGCTTCGTGTTCGCCTGCACCATGGCCGGCTTCGCCTGCATGAAGCTTCGCAAGACCGAGCCCGACCTCCCGCGTCCGTACAAGGTCAACGGTGGCATGTTCGGCATCTACTGTGCCATGGGCGCCGGCCTGCTGATCATCGGCCTCATGGTCGTCCCGTTCTCGCCGGCCGCTCTTAAGCCGATCGAGTGGGCTCTGACCCTCGGCTGGCTCGCCATCGGCTTCGTCATCCTTGCCGTCTTCGGCAAGCAGAAGGCCACGGCCTAGTTCCCCCCGCACTCTCTAGTTCGACCTGCACCAAGTACTTAGGCTCCAAGCGCGTAAGAAACGCGTGAGTAATACAAGCAAGTAGTTTGGTTGGAATCTCGTATTGGAGGAAAGAAATGGGCAAGTTCGCATTTGTTGGTGGTAGGCTCGTCGACGGCACCGGCGCTGCTCCGGTTGATGACTCTCTCGTCCTCGTCGACGACGACAAGATCACCTACGCTGGCGCTCGCACTGAGGTGCCCGCTGGCTACGAGGTCGAGGACTGCACCGGCAAGACCGTCATGCCGGGCCTCATCGACACCCACCTGCACTTCTCCGGCAACCTCACCGACGACGACAACGACTGGGTCATCGAGTCCGTCGCCCAGAAGCAGGCTTGCGCCGTCAAGCAGTCCTACGACTGCCTCACCCACGGCCTGACCACCGTCTGCGAGATCGGCCGCAACGGTATCGCCATCCGTGACCTCGTCAACATGGGCGTCATGAAGGGTCCCCGCATCTACGCCACCGGCCTTGGCTTCTGCCGCACCGCTGGTCACGGCGACTCGCACCACCTGCCGCTGCAGGTCTCCAAGGACTCTCACCCCTGGGGCGATCAGGTCGACGGTCCGTGGGAGCTCCGTCACGCCGTCCGTCTGCGCCTTCGTGAGAACCCCGACGCCATCAAGATCTGGGCGACCGGTGGCGGCATCTGGCGCTGGGACTCCGGCTGCAAGCAGCTCATGAGCACCGAGGAGATCAAGGCCGTTGCTGACGAGTGCAAGATCACCGGCATTCCTCTGTGGTCTCACTCCTACAACTCCGTGAGCGCCGCTTACGACTCCGTCCGCTTCGGCGCCGAGCAGCTCATCCACGGCTTCGAGCTCGACGACAAGACCATGGAGCTCATGGCCGAGCAGGGCACCTTCTTCACCCCGACCATCGGCTTCCTGCCGACCTGGTACGCCACCTACCCGCCCGAGGAGACCGAGGCCAACGCTTGCTACCCCGGCGACACCGTCATCGAGCGTGAGCTCCAGCGCACCTACGCCAACCTCCGTCGCGCCAACGAGATGGGCGTCACGCTCACCATCGGCTCTGACTCCTTCTCCTTCGTCACCCCGTACGGCTACGTCACCATCGACGAGATGTATGACTTCGTCGACAAGGCCGGCGTCACCATTCTCGACACCATCAAGGCCGCTACCCTCAACGGCGCCAAGATGGTCCACCACGAGGATGAGTTCGGCTCCCTCGAGGCTGGTAAGCTCGCTGACCTCCTCGTCGTCAACGGCGACGTTGCCCGTGACATCCACGACCTCAAGCCTGAGAACATGGACGTCATCATGAAGGAGGGCGAGAAGGTCATCAAGGGTGGTCTGTAAGATCGCCATGGCTAATTAGATGCCCCCTGGACGGTGGGCGAGATACCCCCCAACCTTTGTTGTCGTCCGCCGTCCGCCCCCTCTTCTAATTAGCCGCTTGTATGTCCCCCAGCTCCCCCTCGCGGAATTGTCCGCGAGGGGGAGTTTGTTTTTTGTTATAAAGCTGTAACATACGAAAACTTGAACTCGCATGAGTGGTCAAGCTGTTCCTGGGGGGAGGAACGCTGTGGAATCTAGCGTTAACAAAATTCGAGCGTTTGTTGAGGCTGCCAGTCTAGGTAGCATCTCGCGTGCGGCAGAGAAGCTTGGCTCCGCGCAGTCCACGGTGAGTCGCTCTGTGGCGAGCCTTGAGTGCGAGTGGGGAGTTCGTCTGTTCGAGCGTCATGGGCCCCTTCTTGCGCTTACCGATGATGGTGAGCGCCTTCTGGGAGATGCTCGCAATGCCTGCGAGGCATACGATCTTCTCGGCAGGCGCGTCTCCAATATGGGGTCGCTCGAAGACGGCAGCCTTGCCATTGCGGCCCCCTCGAGTGTCGTGTCTCTTCGCCTTCCCAAGCCGCTTGGTAGGTTCGTCGAGGAACATCCCGGCATTGAGATCAGCATTAACGAGTGCACCTACGGCGAGGCGGAACGCCTTCTTATTGCCGGCGAGGTCGATATGGCCTTCATTCCCAGCAAGCTAGAAGGGGAGGGCTTCATTTCCTCCGCATACGATAAGGACGAGATCGTGGCGGTGACGCCTCCGGGGTATTTCCCTCAGGTTCCCTTCGAGATTCCTGTAGACGCGCTTCTCGGCGAACGCTTTATTGCTGACACGGAAACCGCCCCGCTTCTCCAGCGCGAGCTCAAGGGCCCGTGTATCAGCTGCGAGACGAGTAACATCTCCGCGATCCTCGCGATGGTCGAGGCGGGTCTTGGCGTTTCTCTGCTCCCGAGCCTTGCTCTCGAGCGTACCAACTACGACATCGAAGTACGACACCTCTCGCATCCCGCGAGCCGCGTGCTCTATCTCGTGCGCCGCCGTACCACCGAGATGAGCCTCGCTGCTCAGGCCTTCTTGGACTACCTGTAGGCGCTCTGCTGAGCGTCCGTAGCTGGGTTGCTGAGCCTCGACGACCGAGCGGCATCGTTTCCTACATATTGGTGATACCAAAAGAGGGAGCCCGTCTGAGACGGACTCCCTCTGCTTTGTGCGGGCGCCTAGGCGCCTAGGAGGCTGACATTTACGCCGTCAGCGGTATTCGCTGGCGTTCTGCCGCAGTTTGCCTTTAGAGGCGCTCGTGGCAGGTGCGGGCGATGACGTCGAGCTGCTGCTCGCGCGTGAGGTCGATGAACTTCACGGCGTAGCCGGAGACGCGGATGGTGAAGTTGGCGTACTCGGGCTTCTCGGGGTGCTCCATGGCATCCTTGAGCTTCTCGACGCCAAAGACGTTGACGTTGAGGTGGTGGGCACCGTTGGCGAAGTAGCCGTCGAGAACGTTCACGAGGTTGGCGATGCGCTGGTCGTCATCGTTGCCGAGCGCGGACGGGTTGATCGTCTGCGTGTTGGAGATGCCGTCGAGGGCGTACTCGTAGGGGAGCTTGGCGACGGAGTTGAGCGAGGCGAGCAGGCCGTTCTGCTCGGCGCCGTAGGCCGGGTTGGCACCCGGGGCGAACGGGGTGAACGCCTTGCGGCCGTCGGGGGTGCCGCCGGTGGCCTTGCCGTAGACCACGTTGGAGGTGATCGTCAGGATCGAGGTCGTGGGCTCGGAGTTGCGGTAGGTGTGGTGCTTGGCGATCTTGGCCATGAAGGTCTTGAGCAGCCAGACCGCGATGTCGTCGGCGCGCTCGTCGTCGTTGCCGTACTTCGGGAAGTCGCCCTCGACCTCGTAGTCGACAACGATGCCCTGCTCGTCACGGATGGTCTTGACCTTGGCGTACTTAATGGCGCAGAGGGAGTCGACAACGTGGGAGAAGCCGGCGATGCCCGTGGCGAAGGTGCGACGGACGTTGGTGTCGATGAGAGCCATCTCCTCGGCCTCATAGAAGTACTTGTCGTGCATGTACTGGATGAGGTTGAGGATGTTGACGTAGAGGTCGGCCAGCCAGTCCATCATGAGATCGAACTTGTGCATGACCTCGTCGTAGTCGAGGTACTCGCTCGTGATGGGCGAGTACTCCGGGCCAACCTGCATGTGGTTGCCCTGCTTGTCCAGGAACTTCTCGTCCTTGCCGCCGTTGATGGCGTAGTTGAGGCACTTGGCGAGGTTGGCGCGGGCGCCGAAGAACTGCATCTCCTTGCCGGTCTCAGTGGCGGAAACGCAGCAGCAGATGCTGTAGTCGTCGCCCCAGACCGGACGCATGACGTCGTCGTTCTCGTACTGGATGGAGGAGGTGGTGACGGAGATCTTGGCGGCGTACTTGCGGAAGTTCTCCTGCAGGCGCTTGCTGTAGAGGACCGTCAGGTTCGGCTCGGGGGCCGGGCCCATGTTCTCGAGGGTGTGGAGGAAGCGGTAGTCCGTCTTGGTGACGAGGCTACGGCCGTCCTGGCCGAGGCCGGCGACCTCGAGGGTGGCCCAGACCGGGTCACCGGAGAAGAGGGCCTGGTAGGACGGGATGCGGGCGAACTTGACGATGCGGAGCTTCAGGACGAGGTGGTCGATGAGCTCCTGGGCCTCGGACTCGGTGATCGTGCCGGCCTCGAGGTCACGCTGAATGAAGATGTCGAGGAACGTGGAGACGCGACCCACGGACATGGCGGCGCCGTTCTGGGTCTTGATGGCACCGAGGTAGCCGAAGTAGAGCCACTGGACGGCCTCGCGGGCGTTGGTGGCGGGCTTGGAGATATCGAAGCCGTAGATGGCGGCCATCTCCTTGAGGCCCTTGAGGGCGCGGATCTGCTCGGCGATCTCCTCGCGGTTGCGCACGACGTCGTCGGTCATGGTGCGGCCACCGCAGTTGGCGAGGTCGTACTGCTTGCCGGCGATCAGGCGGTCGATGCCGTAGAGGGCGACGCGACGGTAGTCGCCGACGATGCGGCCACGGCCATAGGTGTCGGGGAGACCGGTGATGACGTGGGAGTGACGAGCGGCGCGCATCTCGGGGGTGTACGCATCGAAGACGCCCTGGTTGTGGGTCTTGCGATACTCGTTGAAGATCTGGTTGTACTTGTCGTTGACGTGGAAGCCGTAGTTCTCGGCAGCCTGCTGGGCCATCTTGATGCCGCCGTAGGGCATGAAGGCGCGCTTGAGGGGCTTGTCGGTCTGGAGGCCGACGATCTTCTCAAGCTCCTTGTGGTCGGCGTCGATGTAGCCGGGGCCGTAGGCGGTCAGGCCGGAGACGATCTCGGTCTCGCACTCGAGGACGCCGTTGTTGGCGCGCTCGGCGGCCTGGAGCTCCTGGACCTTGCCCCAGAGCTCGTCGGTGGCCTCGGTGGGACCGGCGAGGAACGACTCGTCGCCGTCATAGACGGTGTAGTTGTTCTGGATGAAGTCGCGGACGTTGATGTCGTCGACCCAGTGGCCTCCCTTGAAGCCCTTCCACTCTTCGCGAAGCTGCATGCTTCCTCCTTCTGCGCCGCCGCCCATCGGGCTCGACGCTCGTTACGTTCTCCGACGCGCCCCCGCGCCGGAGAGGTTTACCTAGTTGAGCCCCCTGAGGATCTGCTCCGCGTGGACGACGTCCTCGTGGGAGGGCGGCTTCACGTCGGAGAGGGTGTAGGGGATGCCGAGCTCTTCCCACTTGAAGACGCCCAGCGTGTGGTACGGGAGCACTTCGACGCGCTTGACGGCATCACCGAGGGAGGCGATGAAGTCGCGAGTCTGGTGCAGGGAGGTCTCGCCGTCGGTGATGCCCGGCACGAGGACCTGGCGGATCCACATGGCCTTGCCCTGCTCGGAGAGCCAGGTGAGGCAGTCGAGGATGTTGGCGTTGTCGCGGCCGGTGAGCCAGCGGTGACGCTCGGGATCAATGTGCTTGATGTCTGCCATCACGAGGTCGCAGGCGTCGAAGACGCGGCGAAGCGTCGAGAAGGTAGGCTCCTCGCGGGTGAACGGAGCGAGGGAGGTGTCGAGGCAGGTGTTGATGCCACGGGCGTGGGCGGCCTCGAAGAGCTCGGCCACGAATTCGGCCTGGGCGAGAGCCTCGCCGCCGGAGACGGTGATGCCGCCTTCGGGACCCCAGTAGCTCCTGTAGCGCTCGGCGCGGTCAAGGAGCTCGTCGACGCCCATGAGGGTGCCACCCTCGGTACGCCAGGTATCCGGGTTGTGGCAGAAGCGGCAGCGCATGGGGCAACCCTGAAGGAAGATGAGGAAACGAACGCCGGGGCCGTCAGCCGAGCCGAAAGACTCCGTCGAGTGAACCCTGCCTTGCATGACGCCTCCTCGTTATTCTTGCCGCGGCAAGTTGCCATGGCGCGGGCGGACGGGCATCTGGCCCATCACCCAATCAACGAGAAGAATGTAATTCGCCGGATTGAGGTGTTCCTTGACTGAAATCAAGGAGCGAAGAAATGTAATGGCAACATTAGCGGCATGTCCGCGAACGGCGTATTTTTTCGGGTGAATGGCGCGATTCCAATACCGGTTCGTGAGGCAAATCGCGAGCGTAGCGTCTGTAACGGCGAGCGGATGCCGGTTTATGGACGACTTGTGGAGGAAGATACGGGACGATAGGGGCGAGCCCGGGTGCGGACGCGGCTCCCGGAGGCTATTCTTCGCCGGCAACCGCTTCGAGGCCGTCGTGATCCGTGACGAGCAGGCGGCCCCTGCCCACGCGCTCGACGAGGCCCTCGCGCACGAAGCGGGCGACGTTGCGCGAGACGGTCTCCGGGCGCAGACCGATGGAGCTTGCGATGTCATCCAACTTGAGGTGAATCTCGGGCCCGACGCAGCTCTGGTCGCGGACGAGCAGGTATTGGGCGAGGCGGCGGCGCGGGTCGCGGATGGAGAGCATCATGATGCGCTGTTCGGCGTCATCGAGCTCCGTGCAGACCATGCGGATAAGGCCGAGCGCCACATCAGGGTGACGGGCGAGGAGGGACTCGAAATCCGCGCGATGGATGCGGCAGAGGCGGGCGGGCGTGAGGCACTCGACCGAGTAGTGATAGACGTGGTCTTCGAGGAACATGCCGTGCCAGAGGGCCTGGCCATCATGAAGGACGCTGAGCACGTACTCCTCGCCATCGGCGCCCGTTCGGAAGGTCTTGATGCGACCGGAGCGCACGACGATGATGCTCTCGATGGGATCGCCTTCGTGGACGATGATGGAGCCCTCCTCGTGGACGGAATGGCGCGAGCAGGAGAGGAGCTCGCGTTTGGCGTCTGCGGGGAGGTCTGCGAAAAGGCGGATGTTGTCCATGCAGGAGCTGCCCGCGCGGCTGAAGGCGCAATCGTGGCCCTCGCCCGCACAGACGCGGTTGCTATTGGCGCTCGATTCTTCGATCGTCATCGTGACACACTCCGTTACCAAACAGGCTGTCTCTTCCGAGTGTATCCAAAGTGTCGCCATGCCAATGGCATATGCTATGCGCTGCGCAACAAATACAGAATAAAGTCCTGCTTGCGGGGCATGTGGGATCCTGATGCCGGATGCTTGCGAAGGTGCCACGGGAATGGCGAGATGCCACTTTGCGCACGCTTGGCGAATGCGGGCGCGAGGGAGCCGCGTCGCTGCGATATCCTGGTGTTTACTCATCCTTTGCCCACGGGGAGGCTGTCATGGCGCTCATTGATGACGTTCGCGCGTTCGTACCGGAATGCGATCAGGAGGTCGCGGACAGGGCGCTTATGCTGGACTGCCTCGAGCACGACCCCGAGGTTGCCCTCCGCGGCTCGCTCGCGCATCTCACGGCGTCTGCTTGGACGGTCGACGCCACCGGCGAGCGGACGCTCCTGTGCTATCACAACATCTATAACTCCTGGAGCTGGGTCGGCGGCCATGCGGATGGCGACTTTGACCTCGCGGCGGTCGCGGCGCGCGAGCTCGAGGAGGAGACCGGGGTCGCGGGCGCTTGCCTTGTCAGCGAGGGTTTGGGCGAGGGCGCGATCCTATCCGTCGAGGCCCTGCCCGTGGCGGGGCACGTCAAGCGCGGGAGCTACGTGAGCTCCCATGTGCACCTGAACGCGACCTACCTTTTCGTTGCCGACCCGTCCGAGCCGCTTCGCGAGAAGCCGGACGAGAATAGCGGCCTCAGGTGGGTTTCGATTGATGACGTCTGCAAGCTCTCGAACGAGCCTTGGATGTGTGAGCGTGTCTACGCGAAGCTCGTCGGGCGCACGAAGGCACTGCTCGGGTCAAAGTGACGGGACCTAATGCGCGGAGCCTCCTGGCGAACTCGCCAGGAGGCTCCGTCGTTTGTGTGCGCCGTGCGTTGCGGCAGAGCCAGGGCTGCGGTGGGCCCTGGCTGCGGTGTCGCGCGCCGCGGGACCCGTTGCCGCTGCCGCCTCGGTCCCGGGCGTGACCTACTCGTAGCTGTAGAATCCCTCGCCCGAACTCATGCCGAGCTTGCCCTCGTCAATCATGGACTTGAGGAGACGTGCCATCTCCTTGTAGTTGTACGGCAGCATCATCTTCTTGAAGAGCGGGTTGAGCAGGCCCGGAACGCTCTGGAACTGAAGCACGATGTTGTAGGCGGTGTTGAGGCCCACGGTGTCGATAACGCGGAAGGGACCCTTGGGGGCGCCGGTGCCGTGCTCCCAGGCGATGTCGATGCTCTTCGGGTCAGACACGCCGCTCGCCCACAGGTCGAGGCCGGAAAGCAGCCACGGTACGAGCATGGAGTTCAGCAGGTAGCCGTTCTTCTCCTTGCGAACCGGCAGCGCGATCATGCGGATCTGGTTGGCGAACTCGAGCATCTCGTCAAAGCGGGTCGGGTCGGTCGACGCCTGCCCCATGACCTCGGCGGTGTTGTTCCTCCAGATGGAGTTGGCGAAGTGAAGCGCCAGGTACCTGTCGGGCCTGCCGGTGTACTTTGCGAACTGGCTTGGCAGGAGGGTGGAGGAGTTCGTGGCGATGACGGTCTTGGCGGGCAGGAGCGGGGCGATCTTCTCGTAGAACTCGACCTTCGCCTTGGCGTCCTCCGCCATCGACTCGATCACGAGGTCGGCGTCAGCGACGGCGGTGGCCATGTCAAGCTCGAGCTTAATGCCATCGTGGGCAGCCTGGGCGCGCTCGAGACAGGCCTCCTTGTCGAGGGGCTTGTCTGAATCCGCGATGCCGGCGCACCAGGTGGCGGTGCCGGCTGCCATGCCCTCGATCTCGTCACGATAGGTATCCAGCAGCTTGTCGATCTTGGGCTGCGTGCGACCGATGCTGCCCTCGCTCCGGAGCCAGATGGTGACGTCAAACCCGCAATAAGCCGCCTGGAACGCAATCTGGCTACCGAGCACACCGCCGCCCGCGACAACGACCTTCTTGAAGCTCATGATTTCCCCCTCAATATGAGTGCAGGCCTATTGCGAAGATCACACACTGCGTATACCTGCGATTACCAATAATGTGTAAAGAATATTGGGAACCGGTAACGCTGTCAGCAATCGGCCCGTAGGCGGTAGTGGAGAGCGCGCGTGCGGTCGGTCTTTGGGGTCTACTCCCACGTGCTCCAGACCTCGGGGGCGTAGCCCACGGTCGCGGCGCGGCCGTTACGGACGATCGGCTTGCGGAGGAGCTGCTGGTTTTCGAGGAGCTTGTCGAAGCGCTGGCTCTCGGCGAGGTTCTGAACGAGGGCGAGGGTATCCTCGTCCTTCGCCTTGGGGTCGAGCACGGTGTCAATGCCGCCGACGACCTGGCAGACGCTTCTGAGCTCGCCCTTGCTCATCTCCTTCTCCTTGAGGTCGATGAACTGGAACTTGATGCGGCGCTCCTTGAACCAGCGTTGGGCCTTCTTCGTGTCGAAGCTCTTCTTGGTGCCGAATATCTGGATGTTCATGCGTACCTCGGAGTGGTCGGGAAGGGGCGACGTTTTCGGGCGTGGGCTGGGTGCTGCCGACGAGCGGGACAGGTGCTGGCGGCGGGCTGAGTAGGTGCTGCCGCCGAACGGGCTAGATGCGACTGACGAGCTCGGAGGCGTCCTTGCGCGCGGGGTGGAGCGGACCGGGCTCTGCGTCATCGGCGGGGTAGCCGATGGGGAAGAGGGCGATCATGTCATAGCCGGCGGTCTCCGGGAAGGCTTCGGCGAAGGCGTTCGTGTCGAAGGCTCCCACCCACGTGGTGCCAAGGCCCAGGTCCTGCGCCGCGAGCATGACGTGCGTGGCAGCGATGGCGGCGTCGACGTCGGCGAACGCGCGGCCGTCAGACTTGCGGACCCATCCGTCCTCTGCCTTGGCACCGATGGCGATGACCGCGTGCGCGCCGAACACGAAGCGCGTGCAGCCACCGAGGCGCTCGATGGCCTCTGGGCTCTCGATGACCCAGGCGTGCCAGGGCTGCTTGTTGCATGCGGTGGGGGCACAGATGGCGGCCTCTAGCAGGGCGTCGATCTTCTCGGCCTCGACCGGGGCGTCAGAGAGCTTGCGGCAGGAGTAACGCTTGTGGGCGAGTGTGAGGAAGTCTTGCATGGCGGGTCCCTTCTCTGGTGCGTGGCGCCACTCGGGCGCCCGTTCGTTCTTGGCTCGATGCTACCCAATCTTGGGCGCTCGCGTTTGGCGCGTGGCGTGCGGCCAGGTGGACGACGCGGACGCGGCGTGCCGCGCGGCCGTCTGGCGCGTCTCGAGGCTACGGCGCGAGTAGCTCGCGGCTGGTGCAGGCGATGGCGTCGCGGACGTCCTCGCCCCGCAGCTCGCAGAGGGCGTCAAGCGTGGCGCGCAGTCGCCGCGCGTGTTCGGCTGGTGAGACGGCGAGGGGGTGTCCCGGCTCGGCGGGGAGGTCGGTCTCGAGGAGTAGCTGGCCTGTCGGGATCTGGCGCGCGTAGGCGCGGCCCCGGCGCGTTGCGAGCATGAACTCGTTGACCGAGAAGAGGCAGCCCATCTGGCGCGCGCGAACCAGCTCGTCGCCAGAACCCGAGAACCAGTGCAGGATCGGCGTGCTCGTCTCGTGCGTCCTGTGTCGCTCGAGCGCGTCGAGCAAGGTGGTCGCAGATGCGACGGCGTGAATCGAGAGCACGTGGTGGGAGGCGGCACAGGCTTCGAGCAGGATGTCGAGCGCTTCGACCTGCGTGCGCGCGCAAGCGTCCCTCCCGTGGGAGAAGTCGAGGCCTATCTCGGCGATGTGGGTGCACTCGGCGGCGATCTCGGCGGCTTGGCGCACGTCCGCCTTGGTGCAGCGACCGTCTGCGAGCCACCAGGGGTGGAGACCCACGCCTAGGCGGAACGCCTCTGCTACCTGGGCTTTATTCGAAAGCCTGGCGTACTCGTCGGGCGTCACGGTGGCACAAATGCCGCTTACGCCCAGGCGCGACAGCTCGGTGGCCGCTTCGCCGGGATTCTCATAAAACCCGAGGTGGCAGTGCATGTCGAAGATATCGGCCGCCATCGCGTCTACTCCGTCTCGGGGGCGATGGCGGTGCCGCCTGTCGTGGTGGCTGCGGCAGTCACGGATTCTGTCCCGGTTTCGCGGGCGGCGTCGATGGCACCGCTCTTCTTGTCCCAGCGCCACGGCTCGTAGCCGATTAGCGCCCGGACGACGCGACCCGCCACCATCTGCCCCATGATCGGGGGCATGTAGCTTGCCGTTCCCAGGTTGGAGAGGCCGCCATGCGAGGAGCCGGCCACGGTGCTCGGGCGCACCGGGCCTTCGGAGGAGTAGAGGACCTCGAGGTGGGGGATGCCGCGCCTGCCGCACTCCTTGCGAATCGTGCGGGACATGCGGCAGCCGTGGGTCTTCCTGATGTCGCAGATCTCGAGTAGCTCGGGGTTGAGCCTGTTCGCGGCGCCCATGCTGCTGATCAGCGGAATGTTGGCGTCCCAGCACAGCTTCGCGAGCACGAGCTTCTGCGTCATCGTGTCGATGGCGTCAACCACATAGTCGATGCGTCCGCGACCGACCACGCGGCCTTCCTCGTCCACCTCGGCGCCTGCCCAGGCGAGCACCTTGGACACGTTGTCCCTGTCAATGAAGGTCTTGAGCGTCTCCACGTGGCACTGAGAGTTGATCTGGGCCACAATCTCGCGCATGACGGTCGTCTTGTCCCGGCCAATCGTGCTCTCGAAGGCGAGGGCTTGTCGGTTGAGGTTGCTGCGGTCGACGGTGTCGCGGTCCACGAGGTAAAGCTCACCCACGGTTGAGCGTGCGAGTGCTTCCACGCAGCTAGAGCCCACTCCGCCGAGCCCGAATACGAGCACGCGCGAGCCGGCGAGGGCGTCGAGCCCGCTCTGTGTGTAGATGGGGCGAAGCCTCGTCGTGATGTCGGCGTCCGCGCTGTTTTTGGTGGTGGCGTGTCCCGTCATCTGCTCATTGTGGGTCTCGCTCACGTGGGGCCTCCAGTCGGTTAAAGTCATAGTCTTGGGACATGATGCCACGGTAGCATGTGGACGAGCGGGACGTCCGCCTCGCCCGTGCTTGAGTGGTGGTTACGAGAAGGGATGCGCATGCGTCAGGGTTTTGATAACGACAAGTACATCGAACTACAGGCTTCGCGCATCCGTGAGCGCATCAACCAGTTTGGCGGCAAGCTCTACCTCGAGTTTGGCGGCAAGCTGTTCGACGACTACCACGCGAGCCGCGTGCTCCCTGGCTTCGAGCCCGATTCCAAGTTCCGTATGCTCAAGAGCCTCTCGTCCGAGGCCGAGGTCATCATCGCGATCAACGCCAACCACATCGAGAAGAACAAGGCGAGGGGAGACCTCGGCATCACGTATGACGAGGACGCGCTTCGCCTCGTCGACCTGTTCCGCGGCCAGGGCTTTTCCGTCGCGGGTGTGGTCATCACGCAGTATGCCGGCCAGCCTGCCGCCGACGCTTTCCGTCGTCGTCTCGATTCCCTCGGCATCACCTGCAAGCTGCACTATCCCATCGACGGCTATCCCCACAACGTCGACCTCATCGTCTCCGACGAGGGCTATGGCAAGAACGAGTTCGTCGAGACCTCACGCCCGCTCGTCGTGGTGACGGCGCCCGGCCCTGGTTCCGGCAAGCTCGCGACCTGCCTCTCGCAGATCTATCACGAGCACAAGCGCGGCGTCGAAGCCGGCTATGCGAAGTTCGAGACGTTCCCCGTGTGGAACCTGCCGCTCACACACCCCGTGAACGTCGCCTATGAGGCTGCCACGGCTGATCTCGACGACGCCAACATCATCGACCCCTTCCACCTCGAGGCCTACGGCGAGATGACGGTCAACTATAACCGCGACGTCGACGCCTTCCCCGTGGTACGCGCCCTGATGGAGAAGATCCTGGGCGAGAGTCCCTACCAGAGCCCGACGGACATGGGCGTTAACATGGTGGGCTTTGCCATCACTGACGATGACGCCTGCCGGGATGCGAGCCGTATGGAGATCGTGCGCCGCTATTTCCAGGCCGCCGTTCAGCTCAAGCGCACCGGTGCCGGAGCTGACCAGGTCGAGCGACTCGAGCGCATCATGAAGAAGGCGGGCGTCGACAAGAACTACTCGCCGGCGCGCTCTGCCGCCCTCACGCGCGAGCGTGTCACGGGCGGCCCCGCGGGTGCGATGGTCATGCCGGACGCCTCGGTCATCACGGGCAAGACTTCCACGCGCCTGGGTTGCGCGAGCTCTCTGCTCATGAACGCCCTCAAGGCGATTGCCGGCGTCGATCTCGAGCTCGAGGTCATCTCCGATTCTGCGATCGAGCCCATCAGCCGCCTCAAGACGCACTACCTCGGCTCGAAGAACCCGCGCCTGCACCCGGACGAGACGCTGATGGCTCTTTCCATCACGTCGGCGACGAGCGAGGTCGCCGAGAAGGTCCTCGGCGCGCTCGACGAGCTTCGTGGCTGCGACGCCTTCTTCTCCGTCATCATCTCGACGGAGGACGAGCAGTTCCTCCGTCGTCTGGGCCTTAATGTCTGCTGCGAGCCCAAGTACGAGCGCTCCGGCATCTAGCGGGGCCGGGCGACTGCCTCGCTTTTTGAATGCCGTGTGATTCGGGCGGCGTCGGCTATCGTGCCGGCGCCGCCTTTTCGTCTGATCCGCGATGATGCCTTGGCATGTATCGGATGCTTAAGCGTGTTCGTCCGCAGTAGGTGTCGATGGCCCGGAATCTTTGGCGACCCTATGGCATGTGATCCCCGTTTGAAGGTGCCAATAGTTGCATGGGGGGGGAGGTGCGCATGTAATTTGTGGCGACATGTTGCATCTCTATTAACGTGAAGTTCGTCGATATTTAGGTATATTTCCGGTGCTAGGATGAAAGCCCGTAGATACGTGTTTGTCGGCACTTTTTACGGGAGGATCATCGAATGACAAAGCACATCTTTGTGACCGGAGGCGTTGTTTCTTCGCTGGGCAAGGGCATCACTGCCGCCTCGCTCGGTCGCCTGCTTAAGGCTCGTGGCTACAAGGTCATGATGCAGAAGGCAGATCCCTACCTCAACGTCGATCCGGGCACGATGAGCCCCTTCCAGCACGGCGAGGTCTTTGTCACCGAGGACGGCTACGAGTCTGACCTCGACCTCGGCCACTATGAGCGTTTCATTGACGAGAACCTAACGCGCAACTCCAACTTCACTACTGGTGCCATTTACCAGAGCCTCATCGCTCGCGAGAGGCGCGGCGACTTCCTCGGCGGCACCGTCCAGGTCATCCCGCACGTGACCAATGCCATCAAGGAGCGCTTCCGCCGCGTCGAGGAGCAGAGTGGCGCCGATGTTGTGATCACCGAGCTCGGCGGCACCATCGGCGACATTGAGGGCCAGGCGTTCGTCGAGGCCATCCGCCAGTTCCGCAAGGAGAAGGGCGCTGCTGATTGCTGCCTCATCCATGTGAGCCTCGTGCCTTACATCGCTGCCGCTCACGAGGTTAAGACGAAGCCGACGCAGCACTCTGTCCGCGAGCTTCGCTCCATGGGCATCCAGCCTGACTTCATCATGTGCCGTTCCGACCACGAGGTCGACGAGTCCATCCGTGCCAAGATTGCGAGCTTCTGCGACGTCGAGGCGGATTGCGTCTTCGAGAACTCCGATTGCCCCTCCATCTACGACGTGCCGAAGCACCTCGCTGACCAGGGCTTTGACGTGAAGGTCTGCGAGAGGCTCGGCCTCGATCCCAGGACGTGCGACATGAGCGAGTGGTACGGCTTCACGACGCGCATGCACGAGGCGAACGCGAAGGCCGACACGACGCGTATCGCCGTGGTGGGCAAGTACACGCAGCTGCCCGATGCCTACCTCTCCGTCATCGAGGCGCTCCACCACTCCGGCGTCTACTATGGCCGCCACGTCAAGATCGACCTCATTGATGGCGAGAACCTCGGCGAGGATGACGTCGAGGAGGTCCTCGGTGACGCCGACGGCATCCTGGTGCCGGGTGGCTTTGGCATCCGTGGCCTCGAGGGCAAGATCCTGGCGGCGCATCGCGCTCGCACCAAGAAGGTCCCGTTCCTCGGCATTTGCCTGGGCATGCAGGTGGCTGTCTGCGAGTACGCGCGCAACGTCGCCGGTATGCCGGGCGCTAGCTCGACCGAGTTCCTCCCCGACTGCGAGTATCCCGTGATTGACATCATGCCTGACCAGCAGGATGTCACGTCCAAGGGCGGCACCATGCGCCTGGGCGCCTATCCGTGCAAGGTTGCCGAGGGCTCGCTTGCCCGAGAGGCGTATGGCGAGGAGCTCATCTACGAGCGTCACCGTCACCGCTTCGAGGTCAACAACTCGTACCGCGATAAGCTCCGCGAGGCCGGCCTCACCTTCTCCGGCGTCTCTCCGGACGACCGCCTCGTCGAGATGGTCGAGCTTCCCGAGGACGTGCACCCGTGGTTCGTGGCCGCCCAGTTCCACCCGGAGTTCAAGAGCCGTCCGACTCGTCCTCAGCCGCTGTTCCGCGAGTTCGTTCGCGCGGCAATCGCCAAGCATGAGGGTGTCGACCGTCACGAGGTCAACGCGGGGGAGTAGGGAAACGCCTGGTGGTGTCTGATTTCCTGGCGCCCCGTGACCTCTGCGCGCCGGCGGAGGGCGGGTCGCCGTCTGACGGCGTCAGGCCTCCGTCCACACCGCCGCGATGTGCCTGTCGTCTGGCGATTTGGCGCGTTGGGCTGGTAAGCTGACATAACGCTTCGTTAACTTGTTACCATCTTGGTCGCCTCGCGTTTTTTGCGTGGGGCGACCGTTGTTTTTTCGGGCGTGTCCGATTTGGTTTGAAGGATGAGCGACGTTGGATCTGTCTCGAGCTCTCAGGGAGTACCTCAACTACGTCTCGGTCGAGCGCGGCTGCTCGCGCAACACCGTCTTGGCCTATGGCCGAGACCTGCGCAACTACATCGCAGGCCTCAAGCGCGCGGGCGTTACCCTGCCTGACCAGATCACCCGCGAACGCATCGAGGCCCACATTCAGCACCTGCGTGAGAGCGGCCTTGCCATCTCGAGCGTCGAGCGCGCGGTGTCAGCCATCAAGGGCTTTCACCGTTTCATGGTGTCCGAGCGTATAACCGCGGCTCATCCCGCTGCCGATCTGCCGCTTCCCAAGAAGCCTGACCGCCTGCCTGACGTTATCAGCCGTGACCAGGCCGCTTCCCTTCTTGACCAGCCCTTCCCGGAGACCCCGGCGGGGCAGCGCGACCATGCGATCGTCGAGGTCCTCTACGGCTGCGGCTTGCGCGTCTCTGAGCTTTGCGGCCTTGACCTGCGCCGCGTCCTTCTCGACGAGCAGGTTCTGCGCGTCGTGGGCAAGGGTGACAAGGAGCGTATCGTGCCCATCGTGGGTACGGCCGCAGAGGTTCTTGGCGACTATCTCGAGAATTGGCGCCCGCAGCTCGTGAACCCCCGCGTGTCGACGCCTGCCGTGTTTCTCAACAACCGAGGTCGTCGACTCTCGCGCCAGAGCGTGCACTCGCTTGTGGCGAGAGCCGGCGGCGTCGTGGGCATCGAGGGACTGCATCCGCATACGCTTCGTCACAGCTTTGCCACCCACATGCTCGAGGGAGGGGCGGATCTGCGCATCGTCCAGGAACTCCTCGGCCATGCCGACATCTCGACCACTCAGCTTTACACGCACCTTGACCGCAGCCACATCCGTGAGGTCTATCTGGGAGCTCACCCCCGCGCCAACGCGTAGGGGCGGGGAGCGGCTTTCATCCGTCTGGCGGTAACCGTTGGGCGGCGGGACCGCATGTCTACTTGGCGAATCGAGATTCATGCCCATGCTTTTCGGCCGAGTTGGCCTAGCGGCGCACAAAAAGGTCGCTAAGTAGGGGCCTAATCCTCGAATGGCCGAGTAGACGCCTTATTCTCGTGACAAAACCCCAGCTGGCGAGGAGGCGTTTCGCTTGTCTACTCGCCTGGTTCCGGAATAGCCCCCTACTTGGCGCATCTTTTGACTGCCGGGAGCGCGAAGGGCTGTCGGAGGAGGGGCGTGAAGGGGCGCTTGGCGTATGAAAGCGCATCTTCTCCGTTGCGGCCTCGAAGTCTCCAAACCACAGCGTCCCTGTGCTCGAGTTTGAGCCAATAGCATACATTTTGATGTTCGTGCGATACCTCCTGCCGGTGCACGGATACCGCTCGTCCGGTCGCCACTTGACAAGCATTGTGAAAGACATCTCTTTTACCTGCACCTTCACAGCTTCGTCAAACGTTTGCCCTGCGCGTTTGTGCCCGTCTAGCGATTGCAAATCCGTGCGCCCCAAGTTCCTGTATGCAAACGGACGTTCGCCACTATCCGTGGTGATGGCGTTCCTCGAACGAATGTCGATAAGTCATTCGTAGTGCCGTTTAGGGGGAAATAGTCAGATTTAGGCTTGCTCAGGCGTGCCCAGGCGGTAATATTCTGGCTAGCGCAAACGCACGCGGATGACTCAGACCGGGACGCCGGTCGCGAAGCCGGAGGGGAGCTGAATATGTACCTGACTGGGTCGAAGACCGTTTCTGTCGACGCCCAGGGGCGCATTACGCTTCCAGCCGAGTATCGCGATGAGTTCAAGGAAGAGTCTGGCAACAAGGTCTGCCTCATCCTCGTGAAGGACGCGCTGTGGGGCTTCACCCCGGAGGGCCACAGGGAATGGGTGATGAGTCACTTCAAGGAGGGCTTCAACGCCAACTCCAAGAAGGACAATCTCCGTCGCCTGAGGCTCAACTCCAGCACCGTCACGGTGGAGATTGACAAGAGCGGTCGTCTTCCGCTCAACAAGGTCCCCGCTGCCGTGCAGGAGAAGCTTGGACTTGGCAAGGACGCTGTCGTCGTCGGCGACGCGGATCACTTCGCCGTGTACAACACGGAGAAGTGGGCCGAGCAGCTCGCCGCTCTGATGGAGGATGACGATGACATGTTCTTCGACGAGGACTAGCGAGGTGGAGAAGTTGACAGCAGAATATCGGCATGTACCCGTGATGCTGGAGGAGGTCCTGCGAGAGCTGGACCCCAAGCCGGGAGACATCGTCTGCGACTGTACGCTTGGCGGTGCCGGCCACACGGTCGAGCTCGCTCGTCGTGTCGCCCCCAACGGCCTGTCCCTAGGCATCGACCAGGATGACATGGCGCTTGCCGCCGCTTCCGCGCGTTTCGAGCGCGAGGTCCCGGAGGGCCAGCACCAGTTCCTCAAGGGCAACTTCGGCGATCTCGACGATCTTCTCGTCAAGGCCCAAGTCCCTGGAGTCGACTGCTTCCTGTTCGATCTTGGCGTTTCGTCTCCACAGCTCGACTTACCCGAGAGGGGCTTTTCCTACAACGAGGATGCGCCCCTCGATATGCGGATGGATCCGGGAAAACACACCCAAACCGCAGCTGAGGTCATAAACACCTACACCGAAGCCGACCTCGCCCGGATTCTTTCCGTTTACGGAGACGAGCGTTTCGCCTCCCGTATCGCCCGCGAGGTGTGTCGTCGCAGGGAGAAGGCTCCCATCGAGACCACCTTCGAGCTGGTCGACGCCATCAAGGCCGCCATCCCGGCAGCCGCGCGTCGCCACGGCGGACATCCCGCCCGCAAGTCCTTCCAGGCTCTCAGGCTCGAGGTGAACCACGAGCTTGAAGTCCTCGAGCGAGGTCTTGAGGCGGCAATCCGCTGGGCAAACCCCGGTGGCCGCATCTGCGTCATCAGTTATCACTCCCTGGAGGATCGCATCGTCAAGCACCTGTTTGGCGTCTACTCCCAGGGTTGCACCTGCCCGCCGGATTTCCCGGTGTGCGTGTGCGGACACGTGCCGATCATTCGCGTCAAGACTCGCAAGCCGCTCGTGGCAAGCGAGGAGGAGCTCGAGCGCAATCCCCGCGCCCGTAGCGCCAAGACGCGCGTCGCGGTGAAGCTCTAGGGCTCTGCCGATACGCGCAAACAGGGCAACGCCGGCCGCGAGGCCGTCTTGCATAGTACGACGCACAAACGACGCACCACCGAAGCACGAACACACTACAACGCACTTAAACGCAGCCTAATCGCACCACCAACGAAGAACAGGGTGCCAAGCCGCCCCGCGAAAGCGGGGCGGGCGCACCTGTCGCCACTCTCACAGCACAAGGATGATTCGCAATGACGTACATGGGTACCGAGGCATATGACCTCGACGCCTCGAGGGGGGCGTTCGCTCCGCAGGGGGCTCGCTCTTTCGAGACGATCGAAGGTGCTGGTCTCGATGCCCGCGAGCGCGCCGGCGTCTCAAGGCAGGTTCTCTCCGCCCTCAAGGTCCTCGCGGTCGTCGCGGCGGTCTTCATGGTGCTCTCCGCCGCACGCGTCGGCGTCTTCACGTACGCTGCGACCATCCTCTCCCAGAATTCCACGATGAGAAGCGAGCTCAAGGAGGCCCGCTCCCTTCAGGATGACCTCCGAGTTCAGCGCTCCGTCCTCTCGAGCGCCTCGCGCATCGACCGCATCGCTACCCAGAGCTACGGCATGGTCCTCGCGGGCGACTCCGTCAAGCTCGCCGTCGGCGATGCCGAGGCGGCTGCCGCTGCCGAGGCAGAGGCCGAGAATTCTGCCAGCGCGGATGCCCAGGAGACCAGCGCCAGCACCGCCGCCTCTCCGGAGGAGGTCGCCTCCCAGCTCGGCCAGGCCAACATCACCCAGGGCGACGGTTCCACGGCCGGCGCGAATGCAGTCGATGTGGACTCCATCTCATAACATGCCCGCCAGGGTTTGTTTCGCGTAGACTGGTGAGCCATGGCAACGAGAGGTAACAGAAACGATCGAGGCGCGGGTGCCCGAAGGGGGCGTCCCGCGTCTTCTTATGAAGAGGCGCGCCGCGCGCGCTCTGGTGGTAGGGGCTCGAATTCGAACACGCCCCTCCCGAGGCTCGTCATGGTGCTGTTCGCCCTCGTCGTGGCGAGGCTTCTGTGGCTGCAGGTCATCGATGCCCCTAACCTCTCGACGAAGGCTCAGAGCCTGCACACGACGAATGTCACGCTGACGGCCAAGCGCGGCACCATCTATGACCGCAATGGCAACGTCCTCGCCACGAGCGTCGAATGCCGCACCATCTACTGCAATCCCAAAGAGGTCACGAACAAGCCCACGTGTGCCCAGGAGCTTGCGAGCGCCCTTGGCGGCACGGCGGATGATTACCTGTCGACGCTCTCCCAGGACACCACCTTCGCCTACGTGCAGCGCAAGATCGACACCGAGGTTGCCGACGACCTCCTCTCCACGCTCTCTGAGGATGGCATCACCGGCGTCTACGCCCTCACGGACGTGAAGCGCGTCTATCCGTACGGTGCCGTTGGCGGCCAGGTGCTCGGCTTCGTCGACACTGACGGCAACGGCATCACGGGCCTCGAGCTCCAGTATGACGACGTCCTCAAGGGCACCGACGGCGAGATGCTCATGGAGCGCGGTCGCGATGGCCAGCCGGTCGCCGGCGGCGCCTCCCAGATCCACGAGGCGACGGACGGCCAGGACATCATCGTCTCCCTCGACATCAACATCCAGCAGGTCGCCGAGACCCAGCTCGCTCAGGCGGTCGAGGACGTGAAAGGCGAGTCGGGCAACGTCATGGTGACGGATCCGAAGACGGGCGAGATCCTTGCTGCCTGCTCCACGCCGTTCGCGGACCTCACCGACCCTTCGAGCATCACCAACGAGGGCCTCAAGCTCTCGAGTGTCTCGGACTCCTACGAGCCCGGCTCGACGATGAAGGTTCTCACGATGGCGATCGGCTATGACACCGGCTCCATCACCCAGAACACGAACTTCACGGTCCCGCCGACGGTCAAGGTCGGCGACGACGAGGTCAGCGACGCGGACGATCGTGACTACACCATGGACATGACCCCCACCGAGATCATGCGCCGCTCCTCCAACACGGGCGCGGCCCTCGTGGGCATGACCATCGGCGCGGACAATTTCAGTGCGGGCCTCGCCAAGTTTGGCATCGGCCAGAAGACCGGAATCGACTTCCCCGGCGAGGCGGACGGCATCGTGCCCTCGCGCGACCAGTACACCGGCGCCACGACGGGCGCGGCGGCGTTCGGCCAGGGCATCGCCTTCCCGAGCGTGCAGCTCGTGCGCGCGGTCGGTGCGGTTGCCAACGGCGGCACGATGATGACGCCGCACTTCCTCGTCCAGAAGGGCGGCGAGACGGTCGACTGGGGAGAGGGCGAGCAGGTCATCTCCGAGCACGCCGCCGAGTGTGTCGTGAGCGATATGCGCGCCGTCGTGCAGGATGACGGCACCGGCAGGAAGGCCAACATCGCGGGCTACGACGTCGTCGGTAAGACCGGCACGGGCGAGCAGGCCTCGAGCGAGGGCGGCTATGTCGAGAACCGCTTCATGAGCTCGTTTATCGGCTTCGCCAATGGTAACGACGCCGCGATCCTGTGCTACGTGGGCATCAACGGCACCGCGTATCACGGAAGCGCCGCGGCCGTCCCGCCGTTTGTCGCTATCATGAATGAGGCCTTGACCGACCTGAATGTCCCCAAGGCATAACGTAACCACCGACTGGAGAGATCGCATGATCGAATGCACTGCGAATGACGTCTGCGCGGCCACCGGGGCCACGCTTGTCTGCGGCACGGGCGAGGAGACCCTCGTCGGCGTCGCCATCGACTCCCGACGCGTTGGCGAGCGTGGGCTGTTCGTCGCGTTCCCCGGCGAGAACGTTGACGGAAACGACTACGTTGCCAACGCCATCGCTGCCGGTGCCGGTGCCGGCGTCGTCGCCGTCACACGCGCGGTCTCTCCCGAGGTCGAGCGCGCCGCGCTCGAGGCCGGCTGCGCCATCGTCCGCGCCGCCGATGACGACGGTACGGAGTTCATGCTCCGTCTTGCCGAGTGGTGGCGCGCGCGGCAGGACTGGTGCGTCGTTGGCGTGACGGGTTCCGTGGGCAAGACCACCACCAAGGAGATGCTCGCGGACGCCCTCGGCGCCAAGTACGAGGTCCACGCCACCGCCGGCAACTTCAACAACCTGATTGGCGTGCCCATCACGCTGCTCGAGGCTCCCACTTCGGCACAGGTCCTCGTCGTCGAGATGGGCATGAACCACCCCGGCGAGATCGATCGCCTCGCAAAGTGCGCGCGCCCGCGCGTCGCCGTGATCACGAACGTCGGGACCAGCCACATCGGCCTGCTTGGCTCTCGCGAGAACATCGCCCGCGCCAAGGGCGAGATCGTGGCGCCCCTGGCTGCCGTCCCGGCAAGCACCGTCGCTCCCGAGCCGCGCCTGTTCATGTGCGCGGACGGCGACTACACGCCCTTCATCGCGCGCGAGTTCGCCGATGCGGCAGGTATCCCCGTCACGCTCGTGGGCGCTGGGGCGGGTTGCTTCGCCGGTGCCGCCAACGTCACGCTGGATGACGAGGCGCACCCGAGCTTCGACCTCTCGATCGCTGGCGAGGATGGGGCTCGTCGCGTCACGCTCTCGCTTACGGGCTCGCAGGTCGTGCCCGACTTCCTGCTCGCGCTCTCCGTTGCCTGCCACATGGGCGTCGACGCGAATGCCGCGGTCTGTGCGCTCTCGTCGCTCGCCCCGACCCACATGCGCCAGGAGGTCGTCCGCGCCGCATGTGGTTGCCGCATCATCGACGATTCTTATAACGCAGCGCCGGATTCGGTGGCCGCGGCTCTCAACGCCCTCTGCAGCATGAAGGTGGAGGAGGGCGGCCGCCGCATCGCCGTGCTCGGCGAGATCGGCGAACTCGGTGACGAGGAGGAGCGCCTTCACGAGCTCGTGGGCGCTTATGCCGCCGCGAAGCCGCTCGACATGCTCGTCATCGTCGGCACCGACCGCGCGGACCACATGGAGTCCGCCGCGAGGCTCATGGGCTTCTCCGAGGACAAGATCGTTCGCGTCGATGACGTCCATGCGCTCATGAACGTCATGTCGGGCGTGCTCGCGCCCGATGATCTCGTTCTCGTCAAGGCGTCTCGCGCGGCTATGCTCGACGTATTCGTGAAGGCGGTGACGGCGTAAGTGTTGACCAATCTTCTCGTTGGGTCCCAGTACCCGACCTATCAGGTGTTTGTGTCCTTCTTCGTCTCGTGTCTCATCACGGCGCTCCTCATGCCGTCGTTCATCCGCCTCATGCGCAAGGACGGCATCGGCCAGCAGGTCCGTGCTGACGGCCCACAGACGCACCTCGTGAAGCAGGGCACGCCCACGATGGGCGGCGTGATCATCCTCGCCGGCATGATCCTCACGACCGTGCTCTTCGCGCGCTGGACGCCCGACCTCATCCTTTGCGTCGCGGCTACGATTGCGACGGGCCTCCTCGGCCTGCTTGACGACGTCGAGTCCGTGAGCCACGGGCGCTCGCTCGGCCTCACCCCGTCGCAGAAGATGCTCGGCCTCATCGTCATCTCCGTGTCCTTCTGCCTGCTCGCCGTCAACTGGGTGGGCGTCCCCCCGACGATCACCTTCCCGGGTGGCTTCACGCTCGACCTAGGCGTGCTTGGCTTCAGCGTCGGCGGCGTCAGCGTGCCCTGGCTCTATCTGATCTTCGTGTTCCTGCTGCTTGCGGGCCTCTCCAACGCCGTTAACCTCACCGATGGCCTCGATGGCCTTGCGGGCGGCACCGTCATGGTGGTCATGCTCGCGATGTCGATGGTCGCCTTCTCCTACGACGAGATCAACCTCTCCGTGTTCGCCGCGGCGAGCGCCGGCGCGTGCGTGGGATTCCTCTGGCACAACTGCTATCCCGCGGCCATCTTCATGGGCGACACGGGCTCGCTTGCGCTGGGCGCGGGCTTCGCGGCCCTTGCGGTCCTCACGAAGACTGAGGTGACGTCACTTGTCATGGGCGGCCTCTTCATTTGCGAGGCTCTCTCCGTGATGCTTCAGGTAATCAGCTTCAAGACCACTGGCAAGCGCATCTTCCTGATGGCGCCGCTGCACCACCACTTCGAGAAGAAGGGCTGGAGCGAGACAAAGGTGGTCATTCGCTTCTGGATCGTGAGCGCCATGTTCGCCGCGGTGGGCTTCGCACTCTACTTCCAGCTTCGCTAACGACGGGCCGCCCTCGGGCGGCCTTCTCGCATCCGCTCGCGCCCGCGACGCACGACAAGCCGCGTGCAGTGTGGTCGCACGAGTGGCACAGCCCTGCGGGCTGCCGAGGCACTGACGCCATGGCTGCGGGCAGGGACGCGCCACACACTGAAATGACGAGCCAAAGGGGGCTTTCACATGACTGGCGGCAAACTTGGGGACGTTTGCGTCCTTGGCCTTGGCAAGACGGGAGAGGCCGTTGCCGAGTACCTTCTCGCCCAGCGCGATGATGGCAGGGTGAGTTCCGTGACCGTGGTGGGCGGCGCCAAGAGCGCCCCGTCTGACGAGTCGCTCGCCCTCGAGCATGAGGGTGCGAAGGTCGTCTACGGCACCGAGGGCGTCGAGGGCGATTTCGACCTCGCGATCGCCTCCCCGGGCATCTCCGAGTTCAGCGACTTCTATGCGAATGGCAAGGCCGCCTCCAAGGAGATCATCGGCGAGCCCGAGCTTGCCTGGCGCGAGAGCCCCGAGCGCTGGGTTGGCATCACCGGCACCAACGGCAAGACCACGACGACCACCCTCGCCCGCGACCTCCTTCGCGCGGGTGGCCTTGCTGCCGAGGCGGTCGGCAACATCGGAACGATGGCCATCGGCGAGGTTGCCAGGCGCGCTCCCGGCGAGTGGCTCGTGGCCGAGCTCTCGAGCTTCCAGCTTGCGGGAACGGTCGAGCTGCATCCCCATGCGGGCGTGCTGCTCAACGTCACGCCTGACCACCTCTATTGGCATAAGACGATGGAGAACTACGCAGCCGCCAAGGAGCGCCTCTTCCGGAACATGGACGCCGGCGACCTCGCCGTCATCTCTGACGGAGACTCCTGGTGCCGTGACATTGCCGCGCGCTGCGAGGCACGTGGCCTGCGCGTCTGCCATCTGCTTGCCGCGGGCGAGGCCCCCGAGGCCACGACCGCGAGCGCCGCGTGGGAACGTACCGACGGCATGCTCGTCGTGCGCCTTGACGGCTGCGACGTCGAGCTCGTGAACAAGGGCGATCTCTCGATCGCCGGCGAGCACAACGTCGAGAACGCGCTCGCCGCCTCTGCGCTCGCGCTTGCGTGCGACGTTGACGCCGTCGACGTCCGCGCCGGGCTTCTCGCCTTCAGTCCGCTCGAGCATCGCATCGAGCCGTGCGGCGAGCTTGTCGGCGTGCGCTTCGTGAACGACTCAAAGGCTACGAACACCGATGCGGTCTCCAAGGCGCTCACCGCCTTCGAGCCCGGCCGCGTCGTCATTCTCCTCGGCGGACACGACAAGGGCACGGACCTTTCCGAGATGGCCGCAGACGTCGCCCGCCACGCCCACGTCGCCGTGTGCTTCGGCGAGGCAGGGGAGCGCATCGCCGAGGCGGTCGAGGCCGCCGGCGGCGTGGTGGTCCGCGCCGAGCACCTCGAGCAGGCGCTCGATGCCGGCATCGAAGCAGCGCGCCCCGGCGATACCGTGCTTCTCTCGCCCGCGTGCTCGTCTTTCGATGAGTTCTCGGGCTTCGAGGAGCGTGGCCGCGTCTTCAAGTCCCTCGTCGCCGATCGCATCGCCAAGGGGAGCAACTAGTGTCTTCACGCGCCAACGCCAGCGTGGCTTCTGCGCGCGGCTCCCGGGCGGGCCGCGAGGAGTCGTCTGCCTCAAACATAGAGCGCAAGATCATGGGCGTGCCCGCTTCGATCATGAAGCCGAGGCTCTTGTTCGTCGCGGCCATCGTCGCGCTGACGTGCTTCGGCCTCGTCATGATCTTCTCGGCCTCCTCGATCGAGGCCCTGTCCGAGCAGGGCGACGCCGCGTATTACCTGAAGCGTCAGCTGCTTTGCATCGGCCTTGGCCTCATACTCGCGTTTTGCACGGGATTCTTCGACTATCACAGCATCTGTTCGAGGCCCGTGCTGCTGTTCCTCTGGGTCGTGACGATGGGCATGCTGGTCGTCGTCTTCGTCGCCGGATCGGGCGCCAACGGAGCGACGCGCTGGCTAAGCGTGGGACCGCTCCGCATCCAGCCCTCGGAGTTCGCCAAGGTGACGGTCTTGTACGCGGCCGCCACGCTTGCCTCGGAGTTCTTTGGCGACCGTGCCACGTCGATTGGCTCGTTCGCGATCACCGCGGGAGTCGCCCTCGGCGGGCCGCTCGCGCTCATCCTCGTCCAGCCTGACAAGGGAACCACGGGCATCATCGTCTTGATGATCATCTCGCTTGCCTATGCCTCGGGCTTTCGGCGCGACCTGATCGTCAAGGTCCTTGGCGCCCTGTGCGCCATGGCGATGGTCATCGTCCTCTCCGACGGCTACTCGCGCCAACGCGTCCTCACGATGCTCGACCCCTGGCTGGATCAATGGGACTCCGGCTATCAGCTCACGCAGGGGTTCATGGCCTTTGGCTCCGGTGGTCTTTTCGGCCGTGGCCTCGGCATGAGCGTCGCCAAGTACTCCTACCTCCCCGAGGCGCACAACGACTTCATCTTCGCCGTCATCGGCGAGGAACTGGGCCTCGTGGGCACGCTCTTTGTCGTCGCGCTTTTCGTGCTCCTCGCGTATGAGGCCAAGAAGATCGCCGATTCCGCCCCTGACCTCATGGGCCGTCTCATCGTCATCGGGGCGACGACCCTGTTTCTCACGCAGTTCTTCCTGAACGTCTTTGGCGTGCTCGGCTTCTTCCCGCTCTCTGGCAAGCCCCTGCCGTTCCTGAGCTATGGCGGCTCCTCGATCATGAGCTGCCTGGCGCTGGCGGGGGCCATCGTGGGCGTCTCGAGGCATTCGAGCCTCCCCGAGACGGAGCACGACCGTCGTCGTAGGCAGATCGGCGTCGTCTCGGACGAGGAGGACACGGGCGTTGGCGAGGCGCACGTGAGGGGCGTCGGATACGCGACGCCTCCCACGAGTAGGCCTAGCTCGCGTGGTTCCGGCTACTCCGGCGCAGGTTCGCGCGTCGCCTCGACGCCGCTTCAGGGCAGGCCCTCGTCGGGCGGTGCCTTCACCGTCGTCGAGGGAGGGGCGGGCAGGGCCGCTGGCCCCCGCCAGAGGATCAACCTCCAGGGTGACGCGCGCTCGCGTCTGCGCTCGGACGATAAGGGTCCCAGGGTCCGCAACAACGGCGGTGCCTCGGGTGGTTCAAACAGACCAAGGAGAAGGGGATAGCGATGGCAGACAAGCTCAGGGTCGCGATTGCGGCGGGCGGTACGGCTGGCCACATCAATCCGGCGCTTGCGCTCGCGGAGGAGCTTCGCGACCGCGGCCACGAAGTGACCTTCTATGGCCGCCCCTCCAAGCTCGAGGGAACGCTCGTGCCTGCTGCGGGTTTCGAGCTCGTGCCCGTCGAGGTCACGGGCTTCGACCGCTCTCGCCCCTGGACCGCGCTTACGTCGCTCTACCGCGTCTGGTCCGCGAAGAGGGCCCTCGGCAAGCTCTTCCGCGCGCAGGGCGCGCCCGATGTCGCCTGCGGCTTTGGCGCCTACGTCGAGGTTCCGCTCCTGGGCTGGTGCAAGGACGCTCACGTACCCTATCTGCTTCACGAGCAGAACTCCGTTCCGGGGCTTGCCAACAAGATGATGGCGGCTCACGCGGAGCGCGTCTGCATATCCGTGCCCGCCGCGCGTGAGGTCTTCGCCCGCGCGGACAAGCCCGAGCTCGTGGTGCTCACGGGCAATCCCGTTCGCAGGAGCGTCATCGCGGGTTCGCGCGAGGCCGGCCGTGAGGCGCTAGGCATCCCCGCCGACGCCACGCTGCTGCTCGTCTTTGGTGGCAGCCTTGGCGCGCGCACCCTCAACGAGGGTATGGCAGCCCTCAAGGAGCGGCTGCTTGCGGTTGACGGACTCTATGTCGTGCAGTCGACGGGCAAGGGCGGCTATGACGCTGCCGCGGAGGCCCTCGCGCTCACGGAGGATCAGGCCAGGCGCTGGCGCCTTCTTCCCTACATCGACAACATGGGAGACGTGCTCGCCTCGGCGGACCTCGTGCTCTCGCGTGCCGGCGCCTCATCCATCGCGGAGATTGCCGCCCTCGGCGTACCCTCCGTGCTCGTTCCGTATCCCTTCGCCACGGCGGACCACCAGACCACGAACGCCCGCTACCTCACCGACGCGGGCGCCGCGGTGCTCTTCACCGATGAGGAGGTCTCCGGCGAGGCGTTTGCCGAGAAGCTCCTCGCGCTCGTGACGGACGCGCAGGAGCGCGGCGCCATGCGCGAGCGCGCCCGGGGCCTTGCCCAGGACCGCGCCGCCGTCAAGCTCGCCGACGAGCTCGAGGCCGTCGCGCGCGCCTAGGGCCCGCGGGCAGAGTTGTGCCGGCACGCACCTTGGGCTCGCTCCAGCTTACGTCGTTGCCATTCGCAAATCCGAGGCGTCGCATGCCCAGAGGCCGGGTGCCGAGGGCCTGCGGCGCCTCGGCCTTTGGCGTTCCTGATGAAGACGGGCATGCTTGTGCGCGCGACCGTGGGGCTGGGCTAAACTAAAGAGCTGTATGCGAATCCAACGCGTGTCTTCTGGCATGCGGACAGGTGCGGCTATCGCCGCCACAAACAAGAGGGGAGCCATCGCATGGCAACCACTTCTGAGAAGCTTCCGTTCGAGCGCGTCCACATCATCGGCATTGGTGGTGCCGGCATGAGCGGCATCGCGCTCGTCCTCCACGAGCGTGGCATTCACGTCACCGGCAGCGACCTCAAGAGCTCTCGCTACGTTCGCGAGCTCGAGGCTGCCGGCATCGAGGTTCACGTTGGCCATGACGCCGCCACGATCGACGCCGTGAACCCTGACGTCGTCGTCATCTCGACGGCCATTCCGGAGTCTAACCCCGAGGTCATCCGCGCCCGCGAGCTCGGCATCGACGTCTGGCCGCGCGCCAAGATGCTCCCAGCCCTCTCGCTCGGCCACAAGACCATCGCGGTTTCCGGTACCCACGGCAAGACCACCACGTCTTCCATGGTCACCACCATGCTTGACCGCATGAAGCTCGACCCGTCGTTCCTCATCGGCGGCTTCGTCGAGGGCTACGACACGAACGCCCACAGCGGCAAGTCCGAGTTCTACGTGGCCGAGGCCGACGAGTCCGACGGCTCCTTCCTCTTCTTCGACCCGACCGTCGTCGTGGTCACCAACATCGAGGCGGACCACCTCGACCACTACGGCACCATCGAGAACCTCGAGAACACCTTCGGCCAGTTCATGGGTTCCGTGGGCGAAGACGGCTGGGTCGTCGCCTGTGGCGAGTCCGAGCGCGTGCGTAGGGTCGCCGCCTCCTGCGGCCGTAAGGTCGCCACGTACGGCTTCGAGGGCGACGGAGAGTTCGACTACGTCTGCGTCCCCGAGCCGACGCACCACTCCATCGAAAGCCACCTCACGGTGAAGACCCCCTCTGGCTCCGAGGTCAAGGTCGTCATCAAGGCCAACCCCGGCCGCCACAACATGCTGAACGCCACCGCCGCCATTGCCGTGGCGGATGTCCTCGGCCTCGACATCGAGAAGGCCGCGGCCGCCCTCTCCACCTTCGCCGGCGTAAAGCGCCGCTTCACCCACGTCGGCGACGTGGACGGCATCACCGTCGTCGATGACTACGGCCACCACCCCACGGAGGTCGCCGCGACCCTCTCCGCCGCCTCCGGCCTTGACTATGACCGCGTGGTCGTCGTCTTCCAGCCGCACCGCTACACGCGCACCCAGGCCCTGGCGGAGCAGTTCGGCCACGCCTTCGACGACGCTGACGTCCTCTTCGTGATGGACGTCTTCTCCGCGGGCGAGATGCCGATCCCCGGCATCTCCGGCAAGACCGTCGCCAACTCCGTCAAGGAGAACGGCCATGTCGCCGAGGTGAACTACGTCCCCAACCGTCGTGAGCTCATGGCGCGCCTCGTCGAGGAGGTTCGCCCCGGCGACATCCTCCTGACCATGGGCGCCGGTGACGTCACCCTCGTGGGTCCGGCGTTCATCGAGGCAAAGAACGAGGCCTAGGGGCTGCGCTTGAGTCTGGCTAACGCATATCTCACACTCTCCGGTGCCGTCGACGCGGATATCACCCGCGGCGAGCGCCTCGCGCACCGCACGACGTATCGAATCGGTGGCCCCGCGGCGATGCTCGCCGTCTGCCACACGCCCGCGGCTCTCTCTCGCGTGATCGAGGTCCTCGGCGCCCAGGGCGTCGAGTGGGTCGTCATGGGCAAGGGTTCGAACCTGCTCGTCTCGGACGCCGGCTTTGACGGCTGCGTCATCGTCCTCGGCCGCGAGTTCTCCCGCATCGAGGTCCTGGCGGAGGATAACAAGATCGTCGCGGGTGCCGCCGTCCCGCTTTCGCGCGTGGTGACCGCGGCGACGAAGGCGTCGATGTCGGGCCTGGAATTCGCCTGCGGCATCCCGGGCACGCTTGGTGGCGCCGTCTCCATGGATGCGGGCGCGCGTCGCGAGTGGATCGGCCGTCGCGTCGAGAGCCTCGTGGTCTTTCGCCCCGGAAGGGGCCTCATGCGCGTCTGGGGTACTGACGTCGAGTGGGGCTATCGTTGGACGAGCCTTGGCGGCGCGGATATCGTTCTCGAGGCGACGCTCGCCCTCGACCCCGGCGACCGCGCTGAGATCACCGCCCAGATGGAGCAGCTCCTCGCGCGTAGGCGCGCGACGCAGCCCATGGGCAAGCCCTGCTGCGGCTCGGTCTTCAGGAATCCTCCCGGAGACAGGGGCGCGGCCCAGCTCGTCGAGGCATGCGGCCTCAAGGGGTACTCCTCCGGCGGCGCTCAGGTCTCTGACGTGCACGCCAACTTCGTCGTAAACAACGGCACCGCCACCGCGGCCGACGTCCTGGCCGTCATGAGGGCGATGCATGACAGGGTGAGGGAGGCAACGGGTGTCGACCTCCAACCGGAAGTCAAGTTCCTCGGCTTCACGTCGTAGCGCGCGCGGTCGCGTCGCCACGCCGCGTGGCTCCTCAAAGATAGCTTCGCGCACAGGATCGGGTCGTCCGGCCTCTGGGCTGCCGTCCGCGCGCCCCACGGCGCGAGTGACTCCCAGGGTCGCCCCCGGCGGTCCGGCGGGCTCCAAGGCGGGCACTCGTGGCAAGCTCAATACCCCGGGCTCGCGTCCCAAGACGCCTTCACCGTCGTCTCGCGAGGCGCTGCGCGGGCGCGATGGGGGCTCGAGCGGCAACGTCAACGTGCGTAGGGTTGCCGTTGGCGCGGGCATCGTCGCCGGCCTCGCCCTCGTCTCGCTAATCGTGCTTCTCGTCTTGGCGCAGCTGCCGGTCTTCGTGATCACCGGCATCAACGCCACGGCCTCGGAGCACGTGAGCGAGTCCCTGATCGCCAAGCTCGCCTCCGTCGAGGAGGGGACGACGCTGCTCAACGTCGACACCTCCCAGATCACGGAGAAGGTCTCGAAGAATCCCTGGGTCAAGCGCGTCATCATCAAGCGCGAGTTTCCGGATACGCTCGGGGTCTCCATCGAGGAGCGCTCGGTTGCCGCGCTCGTCGTTATTGGCGGCGGTACGAGCGTGTGGGCGCTTGGTGACGACGGTGTCTGGATCGAGCCCGTGCAACTCGATACCTCTTCCGGGGAGGACGTCGTCCAGCTCGCCCTCGCCCGTGCGCAGGAGATGGGCTGCCTGCTCATCGCCAACGTGCCGGCCACGGTCAACCCCGCGCAGGGCGCGCCCTCGACCGATGACCCCATCCTTGATGTCCTGACCTACCAGAGCCAGCTCCCCGATTCCATCAGCGCCGAGGCCCAGGTCTTCTACGCCGCGAGCTCCGGAAGCATCTCCGTCGTTCTCAAGAGCGGCCTCGAGGTCTCCCTTGGCGCGGCGAATGATGTCTCCGCAAAGGCTCAGGCCCTGAGCGAGATCATGGCTAACTACGGCGATCAGCTCACCTACGTCAACGTTCGCGTCCCGAGCAAGCCCACCTATCGCAAGGTCGCGGATGGCACCACGCTTTCTGGCGCTGCCAACACCGTGGCGCAGATCACGGCCGAGTCCACGCCGGCGACAACCTCTTCCTCGAGCGATGACTCCGGCGAGGATGCCGGTGACGGCTCGGATGGTGACTCCGCCGGAGACTCTGGCCAGTACGAAGATGCGGGGGCGGACGAGGGATAACACCGCTACCGCCGGCGGCCCCAATCTGCAGTTCGCGTGAAAAAACGCCAACGATTTGTTGACAGGGGAGCGCCATATATGACAGTATGTGCCGCTTTACCTTTCGGGTAGAGCTAAACCTGAGCTTGAGAGTTTGAAGAATATGGCTAAACACAGCGCCACTAAGACGGGCCCCGCCCACAGAAGAACGACCACAACAAGCACCGCCACGCAAGGAGGAACCATGAGCGCCACCGATACCCTCAGCAACTACCTCGCCGTCATCAAGGTCGTCGGAGTCGGCGGTGGCGGCACCAACGCCGTCAACCGCATGATCGAGGAGGGCATCCGCGGCGTCGAGTTCGTGGCTGTCAACACCGATGCCCAGGCTCTCGCCATGTCTGACGCGGACGTGAAGGTCCACATCGGTACCGACATCACCAAGGGCCTTGGCGCTGGCGCCAACCCCGAGGTCGGCGCTCAGGCCGCCGAGGACTCCCGTGACGAGATCAAGGCCGCCCTTGCCGGCGCCGACATGGTCTTCATCACCGCGGGCGAGGGTGGCGGCACCGGCACCGGCGCTGCCCCTGTCGTCGCCGACATCGCCAAGAACGACGTGGGCGCCCTCACCATCGCCGTCGTCACCAAGCCGTTCACCTTCGAGGGCCGCAAGCGCACCGCCAGCGCCCTTACCGGCGTCGAGAACCTCTCCGAGAACGTCGACACCCTCATCGTCATTCCGAATGACCGCCTCCTCGACCTCGCCGAGAAGAAGACGACCATGCTCGAGGCCTTCCGCATGGCGGACGACGTCCTGTGCCAGGGCACCCAGGGCATCACGGACCTCATCACCGTCCCGGGCCTCATCAACCTCGACTTCGCCGACGTCTGCACGATCATGCGCGGCTCCGGCACGGCCATGATGGGCATCGGCATGGCCTCTGGCGACAACCGCGCCACCGACGCCGCCCAGGAGGCCATCTCCAGCCGCCTGCTCGAGAGCTCCGTCGACGGCGCCACCCGCGTCCTGCTCTCCATCGCCGGCAACAAGGACCTCGGCATCACCGAGATCTCCGACGCCGCAGACCTCGTCGCTTCCAACGTTGACCCCGAGGCCAACATCATCTTCGGAACCACGGTCGACGAGAGCCTGGGCGATCAGGTCCGCATCACCGTCATCGCCACCGGCTTCGCCGATGCCTCCCAGCAGCCGTCCCTCCTCGGTGACTTCCGCGCTCCCGCTGCGGTCGAGACCCCGGCCCCGGCCCCCGCTGCTGCTCCCGCCCGCCCTGCCGCGAGCACCACGGGCAGCAAGGAGTTCGACATTCCTGACTTCCTGAAGCGTGGCCGCCTGTAATGACGGGCCCTTCGCTCACCCGGTACGTCTCGAACGGCGTGACCCTGCTCGGCGACACCGATCGCCCGGGCGGGGTCACGTTCGCGTTTACCGAGCGTGAGGGTGGAGTCTCAAAAGGCCAGTTCGCTAGCCTGAACCTGGGATCTCGCTGCGGCGATGAGCCGGCAGACGTCGCGGAGAACCGCGCGCGTGCGCTCACCGCCGTGGGGGCCGCGGACATCGCCGGCAACCTCGTGGAGCCCAAGCAGGTCCACGGGGACACTGTGCTTGTCATTCGCGACGCCGCGCCAGACGCTATCGAGGCCGCCCGCGTCGAGGCGCTCGAGGGGGCGGACGCCATTGTCTGCACGGCCCCTGGAGTTCCCGTGCTCCTGTGCTTCGCGGACTGCGTGCCGGTCGTGCTTGCGGTGCCCGGGGCGTTCGCGGTCATCCACTCCGGTTGGCGCGGGACGCTCGCGCGCATCTCCGCCAAGGCCCTCGGCATCCTCTGCCGCGAGGCGAACGCTCGCCCGGACGAGGTCTATGCCTACATTGGCCCGCACATCCTTGGCGAGGACTACGAGGTGTCGCCCGAGCTGCTGCAGACCTTCGTGGATGAGTTTGGTAGCATGGTTCATGCTGCCTCGACGAACTCGAACCTTGACTTGTCCGCAGCCATAGCGTGCGCCCTCGGGGATGCCGGCCTTCCTGCCGCCAACCTCGTGGATTCGTGCGTTTCCACGGCCGCCAACACCGGTCGTTTCTTTTCGTATCGAGCGGAAGGGGGGCTATGCGGTCGTCACGCTGCTATCGCCTACCTCTCGTAACGGCAACGCTCGCCCTTGTGGGCGCGCTCGCGCTCTCGGGTTGCGCGGATTCCTCCGCCTCCGAGACGCTGACCGTCGCGGGTTCCACCACGGTGCTTCCCATCGCCGAGATGGCTGCCGAGGATTTTGAGGCCAACACGGGCACGAACGTGCTCGTGAGCGGTCTTGGTTCCTCTGCCGGCATCGAGGCGGTCTCCAACGGCACTGCGGATATCGCCACCTCGAGCCGCCAGCTTACGGCTGAGGAGTCCGAGCACGAGCTTGTCGAGACGGTCATCGCGCATGACGGCATCGCCGTCATCGTGAGCCCGGAGAACCCGGTCAAGGGTCTCACCACCGAGCAGCTCCGAGACATCTATGCCGGAAAGATCCGCAACTGGAGTGAGGTCGGCGGTCCTGACCTCGCCATTCAGGTCGTGAACCGCGATGAGGCGTCCGGCACTCGCGAGGCGTTCCGCACGATCGTCATGGGCGACGTCTCGTTCGACCGCACCGCCGCGGTTCTCCCCGGCACGGGGCAGGTCCGCGATGTCGTGAGCCGCACGCCCGGTGCCATCGGCTACATCTCCATCGGCTTTGTCGACAATGACTTCGCCAGCACCTCCGTGCGCTCCCTGGCGATCGACGGCGTCGAGGCGACGGAGGAGAACGTCGAGGACGGGTCCTATCCCATCTCGCGTGATCTCTACTTCTTCACCAACGGAGACCCGCAGGGCGCCGCCTATGACTACATCTCCTACGTCCTCTCCGATGCCATGAACGACACCATCCGCGACGCGGGCTACATCCCCGCCCACCAGACGCAGGGAGAGGGGAGTGAGGGCAAGTGAGCGACACCACCAGCGCCCCGTCTCAGCAGCCCGCGAGCCTGAAGCAGGTGACGCGCGCCACGCGCATGAAGGAGACTGCCCTCAAGAACCTCTTCCTCGCCTGCGCGTGCGTTGCGGTCTTGGCCGTCATCCTCATTTTCATCTTCACCTTCTGGAAGGCGATCCCGGTCATCACCCAGATCGGCCTCAAAGACTTCTTCAGTCTCAGCTGGGCTCCCACGGAGGGCCACTACGGCATCCTCGCCCTGCTCGCCGGCTCTGGCATCGTCACGGTGGGCTCCCTTGCCCTTGGCGTGCCCCTTGCCGTGGGCTGCGCGGTCTTCCTGACGGAGATTGCCGGCAAGAAGCTCGCGAGCGTCGTCAGCACCGCCGTTGACCTGCTCGCCGGCGTGCCGTCCGTCGTCTACGGCTTCTTTGGCCTCGTCATCCTCCGCCCGATCGTGGCCAGGCTCACGGGTGGCCTGGGCTTCGGCGCCCTCACGGTCTGGCTCGTGCTCGCCATCATGATCGTGCCCACCATCACCACGCTCACGATGGACGCGCTGCGCTCCATTCCCATGGGCATTCGCGAGGCGAGCTTCGCGATGGGCGCCACGCGCTGGCAGACCATCTACAAGGTCGTCCTTCCCGCGGCGAAGATGGGCATCGTGAACGCCGTGGTCCTCGGCATGGGTCGCGCCATCGGCGAGACGATGGCCGTCCTCATGGTCGTGGGCAACGCGCCCGTCATCCCTGCCGGCATCGCAAGCCCGCTTTCCACGCTCACGAGCCAGGTCGCGCTCGACATGGGCTACTCGAGCGGACTCCACAGGAGCGCCCTGTTTGGCATGGGCTGCGTGCTGTTCATCATCTCCGCGGCGCTCGTGGGCATCGTTCGCAAGATGTCGAGCATGAGGGAGGATGGCCGCGGACGCTCGAAGCATCGTCGTGCCAAGGCCGCGGACCGCGCGGCCGTCGCCGCCGCCGGCATCTCGTTCGACCATCCCGAGGATCCCGCGGAGCACGCGCCCGTGCAGGTCCTCACCGGCGATGACGTCACCCCCGTTACCGGCGTCGTCACGGAGCCCCGAGAGGGCAGCCGCGCCCGTATCAAGCGCCTTCTTGCCCAGGGTTCCTCCTCTGCCGGCGGCTCGAACAAGAACCGCACGAATGACCTCATGATCGGCGTCTTCCGCACCGCGGGCGTCGTCGCGACGGCGGTTCTCGTCCTCATCATCGGCTTCGTTGCCGTGAACGGCCTGCCCGTGATGTCGCTCGACTTCATCTTTGGCTGGCCCGAGGGCGTTAACGCGGAGGGCGGCATCTTCCCGACGATCGTCTCGACCCTCTACGTCACGGCGCTCGCCATGCTCATCTGCGTGCCGATCGCCGTTCTCGCGGCGGTCTATCTCGCGGAGTACGCGAAGCAGGGTCGCCTCGTCACCTTCATCCGCTACGCCGCAGACACGCTCTCGTCCGTCCCGTCCATCGTGATGGGCCTCTTCGGGTACGCGCTCTTCGTCGAGGCGATGGGCTTTGGGCTCTCGATGCTCTCCGCCGCCCTCGCCCTCGCGCTCATGATGCTCCCGATCGTCATGCGCACCACGGAGGAGGCTATTCGCTCGGTGCCTCGCTACATTCGCTGGGGCGCCTACGGTCTCGGCTCCACGAAGTGGCAGGTCGTCTCCAAGATCGTTCTCCCGAGCGCCTTCCCGCGGATCGCCACGGGCATCGTCCTAGCCATCGGCCGCGCCATCGGCGAGACTGCCGTCGTGCTCTACACGATGGGCCAGGCGATCAACCTGCCCCTCACACCGCTTGACTCTGGCCGTCCGATGACCATCCACTTGTACCAGCTTGCCAACGAGGGCATCAACATGCAGGCCGCCTATGGCACTGCCCTTCTGCTCATGGTGATGATCCTGGCCTTTAACTTGTTCGCGCGCTACCTGTCGCGTCGTTCCGCATCGAAGTCGAAGGGAAACTAGCATGACCGTCTATCGCCACGCGCCTGAGAACGGCGGCATGGGCATCCACGTCGAGGACTTTGGCTTCTGGTACGGAGACTTCCACGCGCTCTCCGGCGTCACCATGGATGTCGCGCCCAACAAGATCACGGCCTTCATCGGGCCGTCCGGCTGCGGCAAGTCAACCTTCCTGCGCTGCATGAATCGCATGAATGACCTCATCGAGGGCACTCACACCGCGGGTACCATGTCCCTCGACGGCGCCGACATCTACGCAGAGGGCGTCGACCCGGTCGACCTCCGCCGCCGCGTTGGCATGATCTTCCAGCAGCCCAACCCCTTCCCGAAGTCGATCTACGAGAACGTCGCCTTTGGCCCACGCCTTTTGGGCGTGACTAGCAAAGGCGATCTCGATGACATCGTGGAGGAGTCGCTCAAGCGCTCGAACCTCTGGAAGGAGGTCGCGGACCAGCTCGACAAGAACGGCCTCGCCCTCTCTGGCGGCCAGCAGCAGCGTCTCTGCATCGCGCGCACCCTCGCCGTCCAGCCCGACGTCCTTCTCATGGACGAGCCCTGCAGCGCCATCGACCCGACGAGCGTCCAGCGCGTCGAGGACCTTATGGCCGAGCTCTCGAGCGAGATGACCATCATCATCGTCACCCACAGCATGCAGCAGGCGGCCCGTATCTCTGACTACATGGCCTTCTTCCTGCAGGAGCACGCGGGCGAGCCCGCCGGACTCGTCGAGTACGGCGACACGAACGAGATCTTCAACTCCCCGAGCGACCAGCGCACCGAGGACTACATCACCGGCCGCTTCGGCTGATTGCGACCATCCGGCCCAAAGCACCTGAGGAGGACACCATGCGTGAGGCATTCAATCGCCAGCTCACCGAGCTTCGCCAGGAGCTCGTCTACATCTACGCAAACATCGACCTTCAGCTCCACGAGGCGCTCGATGCCCTTGAGGAGGGCAACAGGGAGAAGGCCAAGGCCGTCAAGGCGGAGACGCGACGGCTCGATGACCGCTGCGCCGCCCTCGAGCAGAAGGCCTTCATGCTCATTGCCACGCAGCAGCCCGTCGCGAGCGACCTTCGTCTCATCCAGTTCGTGATCTACGCGAACTTCAACCTCGCGCGCATGTCCAACCACGTGCGCAACATCGCCAAGACCGCGAAGCGCTGCGCCGGTCGCGACGTCCCCGCGCAGCTCATCGACCTCCTCGTGGGCGAGGGGCACCTCGTCTACGGCGTTCTCTCGAACTGCGTCATGGCCATCGTGAACGAGGACCTGCGCCTCGCGTCCTCGCTGCCCGTTCTCGACGAGCCGGTCGATGACCTTTACAAGCAGTTCTTCAGGCGTCTCTCCACGCTTGGCCCGGACGACGACAAGGATGCGGCGAGCCGCGTCATCATGGCGTCCCGCATGCTCGAGCGCATCTCCGACAACGCCGTCGAGGTGGGCGAGAAGCTCGTCTTCTTGCTCACGGGCAAGCGCCGCAACCTTGATGACCTGCAGGATCTCGACGACGATGACCTCGCCGAGATGTATGCCGCCCGCAGCGCCGGCCTCGTGGCGGACAAGCAGGTCGATGAGGAACTCGTGGGTCAGATTCCCGAGCTCAAGAACGATGGGGCCGTGCCGGCCGCCAAGGCGATCCCCGTCGATGCGCCTGCGGCATCTGCGGCTCCCGTCGCGAAGTCTGAGGGTGAGCGCGATGGCCAGTAGCGAGGACGTCGTCGCGAGTGCCGTGGACCTCGAGCCCGAGGCCACCTACCAAGCCTTCATGGACGAGCGCCATGACCGGATCATGGATCAGATTGCGGAGGCGTGCTCCCGTTCCGGACGCGAACTCTGCGAGGTCACGGCCTTTGCGGTCTCCAAGACGGTTGGACCCCGCGAGGTCGTCGCCGCCATGCGCGCCGGCTGGGACGCATTTGCCGAGAATCGCCCGCAGGAGCTCGTCCGCAAGCTCGACGCTTTTGCGGCCGCTGGCGTGGAGGCCCCCCGCTTCGACATGATCGGCAACCTCCAGAAGAACAAGATCAACCAGGTGCTGGACCGTGCCGAGCGCATTCAGTCGATCTCGAGCCTCGAGCTTGCCCGCGCGGTGTCCGAACGCGCCGTCCGTGCCGGCCTCGTCATGCCGGCGCTGCTTGAGTGCAACGTCAGCGGCGAGGAGAGCAAGGGTGGCTTCTCGCCTGATGAGGTTCGCGAGCAGGCCGAGGAGCTCGTTGGTCTCGAGGGTCTTGCCTTCGAGGGTCTCATGACGATGGCCCCGGCCCATGACCCCGAGGCCGCCCGCGCAACCTTCTCGGGCGCGAGGGAGCTCGCGTGCGACCTGCGCTCGCGCATGGGTCTTCCTCTTCCGGTTCTTTCCTGCGGAATGAGCGATGATTTTGGAATCGCGGTCGAGGAGGGCTCCACCCTCGTTAGACTTGGACGTATAGCGTTTTCCTCCGAGTACGGCCTCAAGTAGGCATACGCGGGGGCGCCACCTCGGCGCCCAGACGAGACATGGGAGACACCATGGGCTTTTTAGACAACATCAAGGACGCAGTCCAGGACCACCTCCGTCCCCAGGACAACCGTCAGGATGACTACTACGAAGACGAGTACGACGACTACGACGAGCCGTATGACGGCGGCGCGGGCTACTACGACGATGTCCCGCAGCGTGGCGATCGCTACGCTGACCGCGGACAGCAGCAGCAAGGCTCCGGTCTCCTCGGCAATCCCTCGCGTCCGGACGCCGACAGCATCAGCGTCTACACGCGTTCCGGCCGTCACCTCTCCGGTGACGATTTCGGTCGCGCCGGCGATGTCTATGGCGCTAATAACGCCTACGGCTCCGACGGCGCATATCGTGCCGCGGATGACTCCTGGCGCAAGGATGACGCCGCTCCTCGCGACTACCTTGGTGCTACGCACGCCGATGAGCCCAGCTCCTTCGTGCCTCCCGCGACTCAGCCCGGCGTCTTTGGCGCTACGGGCAACACTCCTGGTGACGTGGGCCTGACTGCCGTTCCGCGCGTCACGAGTGGCAAGCTTCCGGCTTACGTTCTCAAGCCCACGAGCTATGACGACGTCCAGACCGTTGTTCGTCGCGTCCGCACCAACCAGCCCGTGGTGCTCTCCTTCAAGAACCTCAAGATCGAGGTTGCCAAGCGTATCCTCGACTTCAGCTTTGGCCTTGCCTGTGGCATCGACGGTTCGGTCGAGGAGCTCGGAGACCGCGTCTTCGTCGTGCTTCCGCAGGGCGTCGAGCTCTCCGAGACCGACAGGGCGAAGCTCACCCGCGAGGGTCTCGCCCGCTAGCTTTCCGCGCGCCTGTATTGTCCGGGGCGGTGGCTGCGTGCCGCCGCCCTTATGTTTGGAGTTTGCATGCCTGAGAACAACACCGCCCTTGCGGGCATCACGGTTGGCGTCATCGGTGCCGGTTCGATGGGTGGCGCCATCGCGCGCGGCCTCGTCGAGGCCGGCGCCATCGAGGGCTCCCGCGTCCTCGTCTGCGACCATAACGCCTCCAAGCTCGAGGCCCTCGCCGCCGAGGCGGGCGTGCGCGTGCTCGCCACGTCTGACGCGCTCCTCGCCGAGCATCCCGATGTTGTGGTGCTCGCGGTGAAGCCGCAGGTCCTTGGCGCCCTTCTTGCTCAGAGCGCGTCCGCGCTCGCCGGCTCGCTCGTCGTCTCGATTGCCGCTGGAACGGCGCTCTCGACGCTCGAGGCCGCGCTCCCCGCGTGCCGCGTCGTCCGCGTCATGCCCAACCTGCCCGTCTCCGTGCGCTCTGGCGCGTCCGCCGTTTGCGGTGGCAGCACGGCCACTCCCGCTGACATCGAGCTCGTTCGCGAGATGTTCGCCGCGCTCGGCTCCGCCAAGGTCATGCGCGAGGACCAGCTTGACGCCGAGGGCGCCGTCGTGGGCTGCGCGCCTGCCTACTTTGCCCTCATGGTCGACGCCCTGACGCGCGCCGGCGTTCGCGCTGGTCTGCCTGCCGCCGCCGCTCGCGAGATGGTCAACGCCACGATGCTTGGTGTTGCGGAGAGCCTCGCCAAATCTGGCGAGCACCCCCGTGCCTACATGGAGCGCGTGACCTCGCCTGGTGGCACTACCGCCGCCGCTCTCTTTGAGCTTGAGCCGGCCCTTACCGAGGGCGCCTATGCCGCCGTTGACGCCGCCCTCGCGCGCACGGCCGAGCTGGCGAGGGGTTAGGCGCATGGGTGTTTATCAGGTAGCCCGCGTCATTTCGTCACTGGTCGACTTCTATCAGTGGCTCGTCGTCATCTGGTGCATCATGTCGTGGTTTCCTCGCCGCGACGGCAGCCTCCTCGATGACGTCGCCACGGTGATCAACAGCTTGGTCGAGCCCTACGTGGGCATTTTCCGTCGCTTTGTCCCGCCCATCGGCGGCATGGACTTCTCGCCGATGATCGCCCTCTTCGTGCTCGTCGCTGCCGAGAGGGCGCTCTTCCAGCTCCTGTTCGCGCTCGCCTAGGACACGCATGACCTCGCTCGCTACGCGCCATGTCATGCAGGCGAATAAGTCGAAGAACACGAAGCCCGAGCTCAAGGTTCGTGCGGCTCTTCGCGAGGCGGGCCTTGGCGGTTATAGGCTCCACTGGAAGGCCGCTCCCGGCAAGCCCGACGTGTCCTATCCGGGCAAGCACGTCGCCATCTTCGTGAACGGCTGCTTCTGGCATCGCTGCCCTTTCTGCTCGACGCGCTCGCCCAAGAGCAACGTCGAGTTCTGGGAGGAGAAGTTCGCGCGTAACCGCGCCCGCGACGAGCGTGACGTAGACGAGCTCGTTCGCGCCGGATGGACGGTCCTCGTGGTCTGGGAGTGCCGCCTCAAGCGCGCTTGGGCGGAGGCGACGCTTGCCGAGCTTGTCCGTGAGGTGCGGCTTGCCGGCGTGGGTGCCGCGCGCCCGCGTGCGGGCATATCCCCTGCCTCGAGCGAGGACGTGCGCCCGAACCTCGTCTGGCCACGTGGCGGTTCTGTGATAGTTATCGGCGCTCGCTCCACGCGTAGGCGTGTTCTCGCAGCTAGAAAGGTTCGCATGCGTCATAGTGGAAAGGGTGGTCCGCGAAGGGTCCGCCCGCGTCGCCGCTAGCAAGTTTGGAGGAGGCGAGCATGTCGATCTACGTCACATCCGATATCCACGGCCACGTCCACGCGTTGGACGAGGCACTTAATGCCGCCGCTCCCGGTGACGGTGACGTCGTCTACGTGCTCGGTGACCTGGTCGATCGCGGTCCAGACCCCCTTGGTGTCATCTCGCTCGTACGCTCGATTCCTGACGTGCGCGTTCTCCTGGGAAACCACGAGCGACTTATGCTCAATGCCATCGCCGCGACGGGAGATCCCGTCGACGGCGAGTTCTCGACCGCCTGCCTCGACTCCTCGAACTTCGTCGACTGGCTGAACTGGGTGCAGAACGGCGGGTCCGCGACGGCCTCCCAGCTCGAGGCCCTCGATGCCGAGAGGTACGCGGAGGTGCTTGCCTGGGTCGCGGGGCTTCCGCTCTATGACGTGGTGCGCGCCGGCGAGCGAGACTACATCCTCACGCATGCCGGCATCAACAGCGCGGACTCGCAGGCCTGGCGTGCGGACAACCCCGAGGCCGATCTCTCTGACCACACGGTGCTCGAGAACTACCTCGACCAGCGCGACGAGGAGGAGCTCCTCTGGGTGCGTGACTGGTTCTGGGGCATGCCCACCGGCCTCGTGGACTCCCAGGGCGTGGGCCCCATCGTCGTCGCTGGCCATACGCCTTCGATTTACCTTTCCCGCCACTCTGACGACATGACTTCAGACTTCATGACGGAGGATGGTCGCGGGAAGATCGTCGAGCTCGGCGCCCGGCCCGAGACGGGCGGTGTCGCGGACCGCATCGATATCGACTGCGCCGCCGCTGCGGGCTGGCCCGTCGGCCGCGTCGGCATCCTGCGCCTCGACGATCGCAAGGCCTGGTATGCAGACGTGAGGGAGGGGGAGTAGTGGAGGCCGCTCGCGTCCGTGCTGCCAATGCCTCCGAGGTCGTCTGTGCCGCGTGGGCATCGAAGCTTGTCCGTGGCGCCGCATGGCTCGAGGACGTGGGTGCCAAGTGGGTGCGCCCGCATCGCTTCTGGCCCGAGCAGGAGCGTGCGCTCGGTAGCTGCGCCGCATGGTATCCCGGCATCTATCGGCAGATGGCGCCGTGTTGTGCGGGCGTCCGTCTCGAGTTCGAGACAGACGCGAGCGAGCTCGTCCTCGAGATCGCCCTCGATGCGGAGCCCGCGGCGACGTCTCGCGTGCTTGCGGGTGTTGCCGAGAAGGGCCTCCTCGCCCCGGGCGCGCATGACGCGCTTGCGGTCGACGTCGATGGGAAGCGTCTCGCGGACGTTCCGCTCGACGGGGTCGAGCCGCCTGCCGAGCATGGGGCTCGCGGCGGTGAGGTCGCCTTCGAGCTCACTGCCGGTGCCGCCTCGGGCGACCTTCTCCAGCTCCCGGGCTTTGCGGATGCGAGCCGCGTCTGCGTGTGGCTTCCCGCCCTGAGGGGAGCTAGGCTTGGCCGTGTCCGCGGAAACGGCACCTTCCTGCGTCCGGTGGAGCGTGACGTGTCCGCCCGCCGCCTCCTCGTTCTCGGCGACTCCGTGGCCCAGGGCTTCGTGTGTGACTCTCCCGCAGCCTCTTGGCCCGCCATCGTCGCCCGCGAGCGTGGCCTTGACCTCGTGAACCAGAGCGTCGGCGGCCAAGTCTTCCAGTCGAGCGCCCTCGTGGGCCTCGACCGCCTTGACGCCCCGGATGTCGTGATCGTGGCGCTGGGGGCAAACTACAGCTACGGCCGGGCCTCCGTCGCGGTCGTTTCCCGCGAGGTCACCGAGTACCTTTCGCACGTTGACGCGCTCTGGCCGGATGCCTCGCTTCTCGTCATGGTTCCGCCTGCTGGGGGAAAGACGTCCGTGCCTGGTAGCTGCTATCCTTTCATCGACAAAATCATCGGCGACGCCGTCGCTCGCGTGCGCGCCCGTCGCGTCTCTGAGGGGCGCGCCGCGGTGTATGAGGTCGTGCAGCCGGAGCTTGGCGAAGAGCTCCTTTCTGACGCGGATGGCCACCCAACGGCGGAGGGCGCCCAAATCCTTGCGGACTTCGTCGACGCCCGCCTCGACGAGTCGCTCGAATGCACTTGCCTGCGCGACTTTGGCCAGTTCGGCCGTTGTGGCGCCTGCCTTGGTACGGCTGCAACCCCAGAAGATGCCATCGCGGGTGAGCAAGACGATGACCCCGCGGACTCGATTGAAGACGAGGAGTAACCCATGACCGAGAATGCCACCAGGAACCCCATTGCCTCTCTGGCCAGCGAGGCCTTTGCCCATGAATACGCTCGTCTCCTTCAGGATTCCGGGGACGTCTCTCGCGACCTCGCCCGGGCCGAGAACTACCTCGCGAGCACCCGCGCGGGCCTCGGTGACGAGCCTGTTGCCTGGTCGAGCGAGCCCGTCTTCGTTGACGGCAACGGCCTGGAGCGGCTCGAGACCTTCTCCAACATCGCCTATTCCGTCCTCGACAAGGCATTGCGCGCCTTTCGCAACAACGCCGACTTTCGTGCCCTGTTTGGCATGGACGCCGCGACGGAGCGCCTGTGCTGCCTCGATACCGGCTATGAGTGCCAGGCGCCCATCGTGCGCTTCGACATCGCCTTTGGCGACGGTGGCGCTGCCCAGCTCTTCAACGTGGCGACTGCCGCGGCGAGGGGTGTCGTTGGCGCTGACGAGGTGACGCGCGCCTGGAGGCGCTCCAGCATCTTTACCGAGTTCGAGTGTCGTCACCAGACCTTGTCCGCCTTCGACCTCACCGAGGCGTGCGTCGACTCCGTGCTCGACGTCTACCGCGCCTGGGCGGGCCCGGGCTTCCCGGACACCAACCCCGGCGACGACTACACCTACGGCGATGAGACGATGAGCCTCTCCATCGTGGGCGACCGCGCAAACACTGACATGAACGAGATCGAGCGCTTCATCACGCTCTTCCGTGACCGTGGCGTGCACGCGCGCTTCGCCGACGTCTCCGAGCTTTCGATTCGAGAGGTGCGTCCGGGCCGCGTCCGCCTCGTCGACGGTGACGGCCCCATCGCCTGCGTTTGGCGCCGCGTCGACCTCGGGAGGATTCTCGAGATTGGTGGAGCGGGCCTCGACGCGCTTGTCCAGGCGGCGGAGCGCAACGTCGCCTGTCTCGTGGGTGGCATGCGCACCTGGCCGCTGGCGTCTCCCCAGTTCGTCTCCGCTCTCACGAGCGAGGCCTTCTCCCGTGAGCTCTCCTCGAGCGAACTCGAGCTCGTGAGGGGCTTTGCCTCCTGGAGCGATGCGGCGGAGCATGGCTGCGACACGCTGAACGTCTTCGTCTTCAATGGCCACTTTGCCGGCATAAGCGTCGAGACCGACGGGCTCCGTCGTCCCTGCTACCTCGTCTAGGATTAGTGTCCGCGGCGTGGTGTAGAGTGGGGGGTGTCATCGACGACACCTCTGGAGGAGCCATGTCCAGTCGCATCAATCTCTGCGCGCCCACGCTGAGGGAGACCCTCTCGAGCGAGGTCGCCGCCGCCGTGCTCGAGCAGCGCTCGCACGGGGGCATGAGTCCCTACGCCACTCCCAACGAGGCGGCCGTGCGCCGTCGCGATGACGCACGCGACCGCGACGGCGCGGAGCGCCCGGCCTTCATCCGTGATTCGGAGAAGATCATCCACCTGCCTGCCTATAACCGCCTGGCGGGCAAGACGCAGGTCTACTCGCTGCGCGCCAACGATGACATCTCGCGTCGTGGCCTCCACGTGCAGCTCGTGAGCCGCGTTGCGAGGGACATAGGCCTCTCCCTCGGCCTCAACCTCGACCTCATCGAGGCGATCGCCCTCGGCCACGATGTCGGCCACACGCCGTTCGGCCATGCCGGCGAGCGCTTCCTGAATGACGCCTACCATGCGCGCACGGGCCGCTGGTTTTTCCATAACGTCCAGAGCGTGCGCGTTCTCGATGTCCTCTCCGGGCGTAACCTCGCCCTCCAGACGCTCGATGGCGTAATCTGCCACAACGGCGAGTGCGAGCGCCAGGTGTTCGAGACGAGCGACCTCTCGAGCTTCGATGACCTTGATGCCGTGGTCTCCGGCTGTTGGAAGACGGGGGAGGGCGCCATCGGCCATCTCCGTCCCATGACGCTCGAGGGGTGCGTCGTCCGTGTGAGCGACATCATCGCCTATGTGGGCAAAGACCGCCAGGACGCCATCGCCGCTGGCTTCGTGACGGAGGATTCCTTCGACGATGGCCTTGGGGGTGCCTATAACTCGTGGGCTCTCGGTGCCTTCATCACGGACGTCATCGAGCATAGCTTTGGCCGCAACCGCATCGAGATGAGCGAGGAGGCCTTCGCGGAGATGCGCCGCGCCAAGCGGGAGAACTTCGAGAAGATATACAACGCGAGCGAGCTCAACGGCGAGCGCGCGGAGGAAATCTCCGCGCTCTTCGCCCGCGTGTACGATCGTATGCTCGGTGACCTGCGTGCCGGTGACGAGTCGAGCCCGATCTTCCGGCACCATATCGTCGACGTCGAGCGAGCCCTGTCATACTACGGCCAGACCTATCGCTGGCAGGACGACCTCGACCTCACGGTGGTCGACTACATCTCCAGCATGACGGATGACTACTTCGTTGCCCTCGCGCAGAACCTCTTCCCCGAGTCCGAGGCCCTGTTCCGCCGTCGCGGCTACTTCTGCTAGCTCACGCCGCCGGCTACGTCATACAATCGGACCCATGGATACTCTTTTTTCAGAAGTTGAGCGCTACAAGCGCAACATGAACGCGCCCCTGGCGGTTCGCATGCGCCCCCAGACCCTCGCGGATTACGTGGGCCAGGAGCAGGCTGTCGGCCCGGACTCATGGCTGCGCCGCGCCATCGAGCATGACGTCCTCTCGAGCGTCCTGCTCTACGGCCCCGCCGGCACCGGCAAGACGACGCTCGCGCGCATCATCGCCAACACCACTCACGCGGAGTTCGTCGAGGTCTCGGCGATCACGGGGACGGTCAAGGACCTCCGTCGCGAGATCGAGGCGGCGGAGTCCCGCCTCATGACGCGCGGCCTGCGCACGATACTCTTCGTGGACGAGATCCACCGCTTCAACCGCTCCCAGCAGGACGCCCTGCTCCATGCGGTCGAGGATCGCATCGTCATCCTGGTGGGTGCCACCACCGAGAACCCCTACTTCGAGGTGAACTCCGCCCTCATCTCGCGCAGTCGCGTGGTCGAGCTGATTCCGCTCGATGACTCCGCGATCGGCCTTCTGGTGGACCGCGCCCTCGCGTCCGAGCACGGCCTGCGCGGCCTGTTCTCCCTCGATGACGATGCTCGCGCGGAGATTGTGCAGCTTGCCGGTGGAGACGCGCGCTCCGCCCTGACCACGCTCGAGCTCGCGAGCCAGATGGCACTTCCCGCGGGAGCGAAGGTCACGCCCGAGGGGGAGATCCTCCTCGAGGGTGGTTCCATGCTCGCGCGAGACGCCGGTGACCCCGGGGAGGCGCCTCTCCGCATTACCCGCGAGAACGTGACCGAGGCAAATCCCCGCCGTGGGCTTCCCTATGACAAGTCCGGCGACATGCACTACGACATCATCTCCGCCTTCATCAAGTCGATGCGCGGCAGCGACCCGGATGCCGTCCTCTACTGGCTCGCCCGCATGATCGACGCGGGGGAGGACCCGAAGTTCATCGCCCGCCGCATCATGATCCACGCGAGCGAGGACGTGGGCAACGCGGACCCGCAGGCGATTCTCGTGGCGGAGGCCGCCTTCAAGAGCGCCGAGGTCATTGGCTATCCGGAGTGCCGGATTAACCTCGCCCAGGCGGCGCTCTACGTGTGCCTCGCGCCTAAGAGCAACGCCTGCGAGGCGGGTATCGATGCCGCGCTCGCCGAGGTCCGCCACGGGCCGCGCCGCGAGGTGCCCAATCACCTGCGCGACCGTCACCGCCCGGGCTCGGATTCCTATGGACCCTACCTCTACCCGCATAACTATCCGGAGGGGTGGGTCGAGCAGCAGTACCTGCCGGACGGTCTCGAGCGTGGCCAGTTCTTTAGCCCGAGCGGTCGCGGCTGGGAGGCCTGGCGCCTCGACGTCACGTCTTCCGGTCGAACGGGGGCGACGCCGCGCGAGGTGGAGGTTCCGCCCGCGTCTGCCGAGGATGGCCTGGTCGCATCGGCGCCCCGGGCGCCCGAACCTGCCGCACCGGCACCCCAGGCTGCTGTCGCCGCTGCGCCTGAGCCCATGTCGCCCGAGGCAGGCCATGCGTCTGCGCCAGAGTCCCAAACCCAAGACGCCGCCGAGGAGTAGTCCGCGCGCGGACGGGTAGAATGTCCCCTAGCCATTGCACGCCCGCGCAGACGGGCGCACCCAACTCGTGAGGAGCCACGATGTCCACTGAAGGATTTGCTCTTGACCCCATGACGATCGCGCTCATTGTTCTTGTCATCGCCGGTGTTTGGGCCGTGGTCGAGCTCGCGCTCACGCTACGCCAGACCCGCAAGAGCGTCTCTGAGCTCACGGATTCCGTGAACGAGACGATCGCGGACATCCGCCCCGTCGTCGCCAAGCTCGATGGTGTCGCCGACGAGCTGCCGGCTGCCGCCAAGCAGATCGAGCCCATCCTCGAGAAGGCCTCCACCACGGTCGACCTCATCAACGTTGACCTCGTTCGCGTCGAGGGCATCCTCTCTGACGTCAACACCGTGACTGACACGGGCGCGCGTGCCACCGGCGCCGTCAGTGGTGCCGTCGAGTCCGTCGTCACGGGCGTCGCCGGTGCGCTGGGTAAGGTCGCCGGCAAGGTTTCCGGCCGCACCAGCGCCAAGATCTCCGCTCCTGCCGCCACCGGCGCGCTCGATGCCCCGGCTCCCGCAGAGCCCGTGAACGTCGAGAGGGTCTCTGGTGACGAGGGCTACTTCACCTATCCTTCCGCTCCCGCCGATGATGTCCCGGTGGAGCAGGTCCCGTCCGTTTCCGATGATGCCTCCTGCGAGGCGCCGGCAGAGCCCTCCGCGGCCGCCGAGAAGGCTGAGTAGATGATGGCAACGACAGAAGAAGAGCAGCAGATGCCCGTTTCCCTTTCCGTTCCCGCGAGCGCCTCATTCGCGCGTCCCGTGCGCATGCTCGCCGCGAACCTCGCCGTGCTCGCCGGCCTTTCCGTCGACGGCGTCGAAGACGTCCGCATGGCCGCCGAGGAGGCCTTCGTGTGGTGCTGCGCCACCAAGCCCGAGGCCTGCGAGGTCAGCTTTGACGCGAGCGGAGACGCCCTCACCATGACCTTTGCCCTTGGCGAGGCCGAGCCGGAGGATGACCAGATCACTACGTATGCGGAGCTCATCCTTACCGCCGTCTGTGACGAGTGCGAGCTCGATGACGAGGCGCACACGCTTTCGCTCACGCTCCAGAAGAATGTGGATGCCCTTGATGCCTAGTGACTCCAGAGAGCTTACGAGCGAGCAGCGAGCCCAGGCGCGTCGCGAGGCTGCCGCCGCCGTGCGTGACCTGCCTGCCACCCCAAAGGGCAAGCTGGCTTGGGACAAGGAACGCACTCGTGAGCTATTCCGCCTTTATAAGGAGGAGGGAGACGAGGACGCCCGAGACGAGCTCATCATGAGTCACCTCAACCTCGTTCGCTTCCTCTCCGCAAAATTCAAGAACAGGGGAGAGCCCCTCGATGACCTCGTCCAGGTGGGCACGATCGGTCTTATCAAGGCGATCGACCGCTTCGACCCCGAGCGTGGCCTCGAGTTCACCACCTATGCCACGCCCACCATCCTGGGAGAGATCAAGCGTCACTTCCGCGACAAGGGCTGGAGCGTCCGCGTGCCGAGGCGTCTGCAGGAGCTCTCTGCCAAGGTCAACCTGGTGACAGATGAGCTCACGAAGGAGCTCCAGCGCTCGCCTTCGACCGAGGAGGTCGCTTCTCGCCTTGGCGTGAGCGTCGACGAGGTCCTTGAGGCGATGGAGTCCTCGAGTGCCTATAGCTCCGTGCCCCTCGAGGGTGGGAACAACGAGGACGAGGACGCCCCCGCCGTCATCGACCACTACGCGAGCGTCGACCAAGACCTCGCCGCCTCGGATGACCGCATGGTCATTGAGGACACGATTCGCGAGTTCTCTCCGCGCGAGCAGGAAGTCGTCCGCATGCGCTTCGACGAGGGCCTTACGCAGGTCGAGATAGCCAAGCGCCTGGGAATCTCCCAGGTCCAGGTGAGTCGTCTTCTGCGTCGCACGCTCAAGAAGCTCCAGGACAAGATCGACCCGGAAGGCCTTATGCGATGAGCCTACAGAAACTAACCTCCGAGGAGCGAGAGGAGTCTTATCGCTCCGCGAGGCTCGTTGCCGTACGCGCGTGGGCATTCATCGGCTGTGCCATTGCGTTTGCCATCATCCTTGCGGTCCTCGGGCGTGTGAGCTCTGCGGTCATCTGCCTCTCCGTCGGCGCCATCGTGGGGTTCATCTGCAGCTCGATCACCAACTGGTTCGAGCGCCATGGCGTTAGCAGGGGCATTGGCGCCCTGCTCTCGCTCGTATTGGTCATCGGCGTGGTCCTCGCATTCCTCATCTGGCTGGTGCCGCTGTTCGTCGGCCAGCTGAGCCAGATGCTCGACCGCGTTCCCTCGCTGTTCGCGCAGTCCCAGGAGTTCGTGCAGCATCTCTTCTCTTCCTACGGCTCCGCCGAGACCACGGACTTCCAGGCCAACGTCCAGTCCCTGCTCGTCGGGCTTACCGATGTGGGCACCACGCTCGTGAGCAAGCTCGCTGGCTGGCTTTCCCGGGCGTTCGTTCCCAACGTCATGAGCCTCGTGAATACCATTGTGATGTCGTTCCTCGGCCTCTTCATGGCCTATTGGTTTGCGAAGGACTATCCGCTGATCATGCGCGAGCTCGGCGTCATCGCGGGACCCCGCCACGCCGAGGACCTCGCGCTCCTCGTCGCGGTCCTCGGGCGCTCCGTCGGCGGCTACATGCGCGGCATCGTGGTCACGAGCATCATCGACGGCGTCTTGGCCTACATCGGGTTCACGATCTGCGGCAACCCCTATCCTGGCCTGATGGCCCTCGTCGCGGGAGTCCTGCATTTCGTCCCCGTCATCGGTCCCTTCACGGCCTCGTTCCTCGCCGCGCTTGTCGGCCTTCTCGTGAATCCCGTGGTCGCCTTCTGGTCATTCGTGCTTTCTGACATGGCGCAGAACTTCACGGATAACGTCCTGAGCCCCCTCGTGATGCGCAGTGCCGTCAAGATCCATCCCGCCATGAGCCTCATCGGCGTCACCGTGGGCGCGAGCCTCGGCGGGGCGCTGGGCATGGCTCTGGCCGTGCCGCTCACCGCCGCCGTCAAGGGCGCCTTCATCTACTTCTTCGAGAACAAGACGGGCAGGCAGCTCGTGAGCTGGGAGGGCGCCTTCTTCAAGGGCACGCCCTTCCATCACCCGGATGGCACGCCGGTGCCCTCGTTCGATGCCCTCGACGATGACTCCTTCCTCGAGAGGTCCCTCATCATCGATCCCAGCACCATGGATGGGGTGGAGGCGGAGGAGCGTCCTGACGCGGAGAAACCCATCCTCGCGGAGACCCTCCGCCAGCAGCTCGAGGAGTTCAAGCGCCTGCGCAAGTAGCACGTCGGATGATGCGGGCGTTCGCGCGTCACGTGCGCGGGGAGCGGCGCGGCAGATGCGCTCAATCGAATCTTGTGAAGGGTCGGGGCTCAGCTCAGGCCCTTCGTCGTTTCCATTCATCCGCGTAGCCGCTCGCGGTATACTTACGAGCTGTATGCGCTGACACCACCCGATCGTAGGGGAGAGATATGAGCACCGCCGATTTCCCGTCCATGACCACCGCCGAGATTCGCTCGACCTTCCTCAAGTTCTTCGAGGAGCGCGGCCTGAAGCTGTATCCCAGCTCCTCGCTCGTCCCCGATGACCCCTCGCTGCTTCTTGCCAACGCTGGCATGAACCAGTTCAAGGAGTACTACCAGGGCAAGAAGACGATGAAGGAGATCGGCGCTTGCAGCTGCCAGAAGTGCGTGCGCACCAACGACATCGACTGCATCGGCGAGGATGGCCGTCACCTCTCCTTCTTCGAGATGCTCGGTGACTTCTCCTTCGGCGGAGTTTCCAAGGAGCAGGCCTGCGCCTGGGCCTTTGAGCTCATCACCGAGAAGTTCCACCTCCCGGTCGAGCGCCTCTACTTCACCATCTTCACGGATGACGACGAGACGCATGACGTCTGGCGCAGCCTCGGCGTCCCGGAGGACCACATCTCCCGCCTCGGCGAGGATGACAACTTCTGGGCCGCTGGCCCCACCGGCCCCTGCGGCCCCTGCTCCGAGATTTACTTCGACCAGGGCGAGGACGTGGGCTGTGGCAAGCCGGATTGCGCCCCCGGCTGCGACTGCGACCGCTTCCTCGAGTTCTGGAACCTCGTGTTCACCCAGTTCGACCGTCAGGAGGACGGCTCTCTGCCGGAGCTTCCGCACCGCAACCTCGACACGGGCATGGGCCTCGAGCGCATGGCCGCCATCATGCAGCACAAGAGCGCCAACTATGACGGCGACCTCATGCAGAGCCTCATCGCCCTCGGCGAGGAGATCTCCGGCAAGACCTATGACGCCAACGATTACTCCGGCGCCTCCCGCAGCCTCCGCATCATCGCGGACCACGCCCGCGCCGTTGACTTCATGATCTCCGACGGCATCCTGCCGGGCAACGAGGGTCGCGAGTACGTCCTTCGTCGCCTGCTTCGTCGCGCCGTGTTCCACGGTCGCCTGCTGGGCATCGAGGGCGCCTTCCTCACCAAGTTCATCGATGAGGTCAACCGCCTCATGGGCGAGGCCTATCCCGAGCTGCTCAAAAACGTCGCGCTCGTGAAGGGCATCGTCGCCGCCGAGGAGGAGCGCTTCTCCACCACGCTCGACACCGGGCGCACCTATCTCGACGAGGCCATCGCCGGTCTTGCCGAGGGTGCGGCCCTTCCGGGCGAGGTCGCCTTCAAGCTGCACGACACCTACGGTTTCCCCATCGACCTCACGGTCGAGATTTCCGCCGCCGCCGGTCACGACGTCGACATGGACGGCTTCGACGCCTGCATGACCGAGCAGAAGGAGCGCGCTCGCGCCAACGCCAACCGCGACGCCTGGGGTGACTTCAACAACGTCTGGACCGAGCTCTCTGATAAGCTCGCCGCCACCGAGTTCGAGGGCTATGACGCGAACGCCGTCGACGATGCCCGCGTCGTCGCCATCGTCACGAACGGCGAGTCCGTCGAGCGCGCCGAGGCCGGTGCCGACGTCGAGGTTATCCTCGACCGCACCCCGTTCTACGCCGAGATGGGCGGCCAGGTGGGCGATACCGGCACCATCAGCGCCGAGGGCGTCAAGCTCGAGGTGAGCGACACCAAGGGCCACAACGGCCTCTTTGCTCACATGGCTCACGTCGCCGAGGGCGCCATCTCCGTGGGCGACGTCGTCTGCGCCGCCATCGATGCCCACCGTCGCGAGCTCATCCGCCGCAACCACACCGCCACGCACCTGCTCGACGCCGCCCTCAAGACGGTTCTCGGCGAGCACGTCAGCCAGGCCGGCTCCCTTTGCGACGATTCGCGCCTGCGCTTTGACTTCACGCACTTCGAGGCCCTCACGGCCGAGCAGCTTCACGAGGTCGAGGACCTCGTGAACGTCGAAATCTTCGCCGCCAAGCCCGTCGTGACTCGCGTCTGCAGCATCGACGAGGCCAAGGAGGCCGGCGCCATCGCCCTGTTCGGCGAGAAGTACGGTGACGTCGTGCGCATGGTCTCCGTGGGCAACGAGGACCAGCCCTTCAGCCGCGAGCTGTGCGGTGGCACTCACGCCCGTAACTCCTCCGAGCTCGGTCTCTTCAAGATCGTCTCGGAGAGCTCGACCGGCTCCAACGTCCGTCGCATCGAGGCCGTGACGAGCCTTGGCGCACTTGCCTGGCTTGACGAGCGCAATGACGCCCTCGACGCCGTTGCCTCCGAGCTCAAGTGCCGCCCCGAGGACGCCGCCAGCCGCATCGCGGACATGAAGGCCGCCGCCCGTGACCTCGAGGGCAAGCTCAAGCAGGCCCTCCTCGGCGGTTCCTCTCACAAGATCCAGACGGCCATGGCCGCCGCTATCGATTGCGGCTCCTACAAGGCGGTCATCGCTCGCATGGACGGCCTGGAGGCCGGCCAGCTCCGCGAGGCCTGGGACGCCATCCGTGACAAGGCCACCGGCGACGTCGCGTGCTTCCTCGCCACGAACACGCCCGAGGGCAAGGTCGCGCTCCTCGCGGCCGCGACTGACGGTGCCGTTGCCGCCGGCTTCGGCGCTGGCGACGTGATTCGCAACGTCGCCGGCCACGTTGGCGGCCGTGGTGGCGGACGCCCGAACATGGCCCAGGCTGGCGGCAAGGATGCCTCCGGCATCGACGCCGCGCTCGCTGCCGCCCGCGAGATGCTCTCCTAGGGCTCGCGTGGCTTCGCTCACTCTTACATATGACCACCTCGCCGGTGCCGTCGCGGGAGCCCTCTCATGAGGGTCCTCGCGCTCGACATCGGCGAGGTGCGTATCGGCATCGCCGCGAGTGATGCCTCCGGCCGTGTCGCCAGCCCTGTGAAGGTGCTGCCTGCGGCCGAGGTTCTCTCGTGCGCGAAGACGTTCCGTCGCATCCTCGAGGACTATGAGCCCGAGGTCCTCGTCTGTGGGCGTCCCCAGACGATGTCTGGCGAGGACGGTCCCCAGGCGGAGCGCGTCATGGCTCAGGCTCGCTCCATCGCGGAAGCCTGCGACCTCCCGCTTGAGTTCGCCGACGAGCGCCTCTCCAGCTCGGAGGCAAAGAGGATCCTGCGTGAGCAGGGCCTCAACGAGAAGCAGATGCGTGGCAAGGTAGACATGATTGCCGCGTCCCTCTTCCTGCAGGCCTGGCTTGACTCGCGAGGGTCGGGCGACAGGTAGTCTACGCGCCCGCCGGCGCAGTTCGGAAGGTCACCTATGGCAGATTCTCAGAGGCATCGTCGAGGCTCCCACTTCTCGAGTGACGCGGCTTCTTCAGGCGCTCGTCGTGCGTCGCGTCCTACGGGTTCGGGCTCGCAGGTCTCTCCGTATGCCATAGGCTCTCGTCCGGCCGCCCCTTCCCGCGTTGCTGGCGCGCGCCCGGCTGCCGCCCGTTCCTCGCGTCCGGCTGTCGCCCGCTCCGCACGCCCCGCGAATGCGAGTCGCCGCTCTTCCGCCACTGGCATGCAGAGCCTCGCCACCCCTCGCACGCGCTCTCAGCGCGCCGCATCTGCCCGCGGTGGTCACTCGCACAAGGGTCCCGTTCTGGCTGCGGTAATCGTTCTCGTCGCAATCGTTGTTGCCGCTGTCGTCTTCGTGCCGCGCCTCCTCAAGAGGCCCAGCCAGGGAGATCTTCCCAACCAGGGCATGCAGGTTGAGGTCGTCATCGACGACGGGTCCGGAGCCATTGCCATCGCCTCGAAGCTCGAGGATGCCGGTGTCATCGCCAGCTCCGATGACTTCGTGGCCGAGGTCAGGAAGCAGGGGGCGGACTCTTCTCTCAAGAGCGGTGCCTACATGTTCACCGTGGGCCAGAGCTTTGACTCGATCATCGACCAGCTCGTATCCGGCCCCAATTCCACGAGCGGGGCGTTTACGATTCCGGAAGGCCTGACGGTCTCCCAGGCCGCGGCGGTCGTTTCCCAGACGTTCTCGAGCATCTCCTCTGACGATTTCCTCGCCCAGGCAAAGGCCTCCAACTACGTCGCGGACTACCCCTTCCTTGCCGACGCGCAGGATGACTCGCTCGAGGGCTTCCTCTGTCCCAAGACCTACAACTTCTCCGGCAAGTCGAACGTCACCGCGGACGACGTCATCCGCGCGATGCTCGACCAGTACAAGTCCGACGTCATGTCGCTCGACTTTGACAGCGCCAAGTCCCTGATCAAGGACCGCTACGGCATTGACATGAGCGACTATGACATCCTCAAGCTCGCGAGCATCATCGAGCGCGAGGCCGTGACGGATTCGCAGCGTCCCAAGGTCTCCTCCACGTTCTACAACCGCCTTAAGATCGGCATGGCGCTACAGAGCGACGCCACGATGATGTACGTCACCGGCGGAGAGGTCACGGCTGATGATCTCAAGCAGGACAGTCCCTACAACACCTACCTCAACAGCGGCCTCACCCCGACGCCCATCTGCTCACCCTCCATCGATTCGATCAAGGCGGCGCTCTCTCCGGACGAGACTGACTACCTGTACTTCTACATCACCCAGACCGACGAATGGTTCTCGGCTACCTATGACGAGCACCTGCAGGCAATCGAGGCGAATCGCTAATGGCACTGGTTAAGCCCTGGAGGCGCGAGCCTGACGTCGCGTCCATCGGCGTCGACGGCCTCGTCGAGGCTGGTGTCCGCTGCGTCCTGATCGACCGCGACAACACCGTCGTCCCGCGCGACACCAAGCAGGCCCCAAAGTCCGCCCTCGCATGGCTTGACTCCCTGCGCGCGGCGGGCATTAAGGTCTGCATGGTCTCGAACAACTTCCACTCCCGCGAGGTCGAGGAGAGCGCAAAGGAACTTGGCTGCGAGGTCGTGCACCATGCCATGAAGCCAGCGCCCTTCGCGGTGCGTCGCGCCCTCAAGCTCATGGGTGCCACCGCCGAAGAGGCGGTGCTTGTGGGCGATCAGGTCTTCACGGACGTCATGGCCGGCAACCTCGCTGGCGTGCGGCCCATCCTGGTTGACCCGCAGAGCACGACGGACCTCTGGTACACGCACATCTTCCGCGTCTTCGAACGTGCGATCGGCGCCCGGAAGTAACCTTGGGTATGGCGATCTGCGCGGCCTCGCTCGTCCTCGCCATGGGCGCCTCCCTTTGGGCCGCCGTGGTCGACGCCCGGGAGCGGACGATCCCCAACGCCGCATGCGTGGGTGTCGCCGCCGCCGGCCTCCTCTTGGGGCTGGTGCGTGCTCGGACGGGGCTGCTGCCCGCATTTCCGCCGCTTGCGCACTGTCTTGCCGCCGCCCTGTCCGAACTTGCCGCCGGGACGCTTCTTGAGCTGGGCTATCGCCGCCTCTCGGGCCATGTTGGCATGGGCCTGGGAGACGTCAAGTTCCTCTCCGCATGGGGCTGCCTCATTGGCGCTTGGAACCTCGTCGGGTTTGCGTTGGCGTGCCTCGCGGGCGCGCTGTTCTCCCTCGTTCGTGGCGATCGGACGTTCGCCCTTGGGCCCTGGCTTGCCGGCTCCTTCTGCCTCGTCGGAGTCGCCCTCGCCCTCACAGGTCTCACGGCTTGCTAGAATCGCATAGTGCGGTGCGTATGCTCCGGTGCAATCTGTCCTAAGCGAAGACCGAGGGAGGCGAAGACGATGACGGGGATGCCCACACTGCCGCAAGGCGACCATAAGCGTGCTCATCATGGCTGTGACCACGTCTTTTTCATCGGCTTTCTCGGCGCTGGCAAGACGACGGTCGCCCGTAACCTCGGCAACATGTTCCATCGTGACTTCGTCGACGTCGACCGCATGGTCGAGCGTGAGCTTCACGCGAGCGTCTCCCGCATCTTCGAGACGCGTGGCGAGGCGGCGTTCCGCGAGGCGGAGACTCGCTCGCTCGAGAGCCTTCGCGACAAGCGCAGCCTCCTTGTGAGCTGTGGCGGTGGCGTGATCGAATCCGAGGAGAACGCTCGCATCATGCGCGAGATGGGTAGCATCGTCTATCTAGATGGCACGCTCGAGGACTCGCTTCGTCAGATCCGCAGGCCGGATAAGCGCCCGGACCTCGGTGACGCCGAGCACGCTCGCGCGCTCTACGCGCATCGCCGTCCGCTCTACGAGGCGGCGTGCGACTATCGCGTGATTATTTCCGGAAAGACGTTCGAGGAGGTCGCCTACGAGGTGGGTGCCCTCCTTTGGGAGAAGGGACTCCTATGAGCGACCCTAAGAGTGACGAGTTGGAGCCCGAGCCCGTCGTCGTGCCCATCCGCCGCCAGTCCATCGTGCTGCGCTCTGGTGCCTGCGACATGCGCGTTGGTCCCGGCGTGGCAGACCAGCTCGGCCAGGCAACCAAGTCCGTCGCCGGCAAGCCCGGTCACACGCTCCTTGTCGCCGGCGACGACGTCTCTGGCGAGCTCGTGGAGCGCCTTCGACGCTCGCTCGTCGACGTGGGGTTCTCCGTCACCGTCCGCGAGGTCCCGTCTGGTCGCGAGAGCCGCAAGCTCGCCCACGCGATGCGCCTCTATGATGAGTTCGCTGCCGCGGGCGTGACGCCCGATGACCCGGTTGTTGTCGTCGGCGACGCGGACGTCCTCTCGCTCGTCCTCTTCGCCGCCGCCACCTGGCAAACGGGCTCTCCCGTCGTCTCCGTGCCGACGACGCTCGACGGCATGGTCGACGTCCCGGTGACGCCCCGCGCCATCGACTCCGCCTCCATGCCCGAGTCCCTGCGCACGCGCGCCAACCTGCGCTTCTCGCTCTGTGACACCGACCTTCTCCCCGCGGCCGCGGATGACCCCACCACGCTCATGGCGTATGCCGTGCTCGTTGCCGGCGCCGTCGCGGCGGGGGAGAGCGCCTTCTCTGACCTCGCGGTTCGTGCGGATGGCATCGTCTCCGCGGACGCTGCCACGCTCGTCGACGAGATTCTCGACATCACCAAGGCTCGCACGCGCGTCGCGAGCTCCACGGCGCTCGCCATGCGTCAGGGCATACTCTATGGCCTGTCCGTGGGGCGCGCCCTTGGCGCTTGTCTGGCGGAGCAGGACGACAAGGGCGGCCAGCTCGCCGTTGAGCGCGAGGTCTGCGAGGGCCGTCTGCTTGCCGAGGGCCTCCGCATCTCCGCACGCCTCGCTGCGGCTCGCCAGGCTCCTGACCAGGCGGTCGTTGACCTCGTCTTCGCGCAGGACGGCCTGCTCGAGAAGCTCGGCCTGCCGGAGGTCGCCTGCAACGTCGATCCTGAACGCCTGCTCGAGGCCCTGCGCGCGGACGAGTTCGCACATTCCAATCGCTTCATGCCCGCACTTCCCCTCGGTTTTGGCCGCGTGAGGCTTTGCTCCGTCGAGGACGAGACTCTGCTCGCGCATCTCTCCGGCTGGTGCCGCGCTCGTAGGAAGCTCGCGCGAAGGCTCGCCAGGCAAGCCGAGGAGGCCGCCACCAAATAGCAAGGCCCGCGCGCCGTCTCCCGAGGCGGCGCTACGTCCGTTCATACGCTTATAAAACCCGTGGAAAGGGATTCACATGGCAGATGAGAAGTCTTGCGCCAAGCGCGTCGCCCGCCTTCGCGAGCTCATGGAGGAGCGTGGCTATGACGCCGTCGTCCTCCGCAACAACCCGGACCTCCGCTGGCTCACCGGCTGCGAGCGTACCTTCGATGACGAGACGGCCCACACCGTCGTGATCACCGCCGATCGCCAGATGCTCCACACCGACTCCCGCTACTACAACACTTTCTGCGAGCGCCTTGGGCCCGATACCGCCTGGGAGCTCGATGAGTCGCCGGTCACCGGCGAGCTCTGGGCCGCTGCCTGCGTCGTCGCTGCCCGCGCCCGCGTGGTCGCCGTCGAGGACACCTGCACGCTTGCCTTCTATGACGAGTTCAAGCACCAGCTCGCCGCCCACTCCGTTGCCCCTGCAACCCCGCGCCTGCACGGCGACCTCGTGAACATCCGCGCCGTCAAGGATGCCGAGGAGATCGACCTCATGTGCCAGGCGCAGAAGATCACCGACGATGCCTTCACGCACATCTGCGGCTACATCAAGCCCGGCATGACCGAGCAGGAGATCCGCGCCGAGCTCGAGAACTACATGCTCTCTAACGGTGCGAGCGCGCTTTCCTTCGGATCGATCATCGCCGGCGGCCCCAACGGTGCCAACCCCCACGCCCAGCCGGGCCCTCGTCCCGTCCAGGAAGGCGACATGATCGTCATGGACTACGGCTGCTGCGTCGCTGACTACCACTCTGACATGACCCGTACGGTCTGCCTGGGCGAGCCCTCCGAGGAGCAGCGTCACGTCTATGACGTCGTGCGCCGCGCCCACGAGGAGTGCGCCGCCATGGCGCGCGCCGGCGTCATCGGTAAGGACGTCTACGACCACTCCGTCAAGGTCATCTCTGACGCCGGCTATGGCGACTACTACAAGCACGGCCTTGGCCACGGCGTTGGCGTGGAGATTCACGAGGAGCCGAACTTCAACCGCCGCAACCTCGACCCGATTCCCGCGGGTGCCGTCATCACGATCGAGCCGGGTATCTATCTGCCGGGCAAGTTCGGCGTCCGCCTCGAGGACTTCGGCGTGGTGACCGAGGACGGTTATGAGCCGTTCACCGAATCGACCCATGACCTCGTGGTCATTCCGTGCTAATAGGCGTTCCCTAGGAGAGACTCTGACCTGTGGAGAGTTGAGTTATTTCAGGCTTGTTAATCCTCGGACCTGGCGGAACTATTCCGCAAACGGTTGCTTAGATGACCACATGCGAGTGAACATTACCTGACATATCAGGCTTATTCAGCCCGACTACCGATGCTAAAGGTGCTGGTAGTCGGGTTGATGCTTCTATAAGGAAAATAGCTTACTGTAACATATATACCTTTCAAGAATGTGGAGAAACCGAACGTAAAACCAAGCTCAATTTTTCTCCACAGTTAAAGCTTTAACCACTATCATTGCGTTTGGTCCAAATGGACCCCATATCTGCATGGGAGGTAGGAATGGTAGGCATCGTCCTAGCAAGTCATGGCGAGCTTGCGGCAGGCGTGCGGCAGACGAGCTCCATGGTCTTTGGTGACCAGGAGAACGTTGCCGTCGTGAGCCTCGAGCCCTCCATGGGCCCTGATGACTTCAGGGCCAACCTCGAGAAGGCAGTCGCCACTCTCGAGGACCAGGAGCAGGTCCTGTTCCTGGTCGACCTTTGGGGAGGCACGCCGTTCAACCAGACGACCGCCTTCGCCAAGGGCCACGACACTTGGGCAATCGTGACGGGCCTCAGCTTGCCGATGGTCATCGAGGCCTTCTCGGCACGCTTTGATTCGTCCAAGACCGCCCACGAAATCGCGGCGCACATCGTTGGCGAGGCGCGCAAGGGCGTTTGCGTTCTGCCCGAGGAGCTCGAGCCCGCACCCGAGGTCAAGGCGGCTCCTGCCGCCAAGGCCGGTGCCATCGCGCCGGGGACCGTGCTTGGCGACGGCAAGATCGACATCGCCGCCGTCCGCATCGACACGCGTCTGCTCCATGGTCAGGTGGCAACCGCCTGGACCAAGCAGATCGCCCCGAACCGCATCATCGTGGTCTCCGATGGCGTCGCTCACGACGAGCTGCGCAAGACCATGATCGAGCAGGCGGCGCCTCCGGGAGTCCCGGCAAACGTCGTGCCCATCAACAAGATGGTCGAGGTCGCCAAGGACCCGCGCTTCGGCGCCACCAAGGCGTTCCTGCTCTTCGAGACCCCGCAGGACCTCCTCAGGTGCATCGAGGGTGGCGTTGACATCAAGAAGGCCAACATCGGCTCCATGGCGCACTCCGTGGGCAAGGTCGTGGTCACCAACGCTATCGCTATGGGCGAGGATGACGTGAAGACCCTCGAGGAGCTCAAGGCCAAGGGTGTCGAGCTCGAGGCCCGCAAGGTTCCGTCTGACTCCTCTGAGGACATCGACGCAATGCTCAGGAAAGCCAAGGCCGAGTTGGCCGAACAGGCAAAGTAAGGGAGGGTCTAACACATGTCTCCGATTACCATCGCGCTCGTCGCAATCGTTGCCCTGCTTGCAGGCATGGAGGGCATCCTTGACGAGTTCCAGTTCCATCAGCCGCTAGTCGCGTGCACGCTGATCGGCCTCGTCACGGGCCACCTCCAGGAGGGCATCCTTCTTGGCGGTTCGCTCCAGATGATGGCTCTCGGCTGGGCGAACATCGGTGCCGCCGTCGCCCCTGACGCGGCCCTCGCCTCAGTCGCCTCCTCGATCATCATGGTGCTCGCCCTCAATGGCGGCACCGTCGACTCCTCCACGGCCATCACGGCCGCCATCGCCGTGGCCGTGCCGCTGTCCGTCGCCGGCCTCTTCCTGACGATGATCTGCCGCACCATCGCGACCGCCATGGTCCACGGCATGGACGCGTGCGCCGAGAAGGGCGACTTTGCGGGCATCGAGCGTTGGCAGGTCGCCGGCATCCTCATGCAGGGCGTCCGCATCGCCATCCCCGCCGTCATGCTCTGCATCATCCCGGCCGAGGCCGTGACCAACGTCCTCAACGCCATGCCCAGCTGGCTCTCCGGCGGCATGGCTGTCGGTGGCGGCATGGTCGCTTCCGTCGGTTACGCCATGGTCATCAACATGATGGCCACCAAGGAGACCTGGCCGTTCTTCATCCTCGGCTTCGTCCTCGCCGCCATTTCGCAGCTGACGCTCATCGCCCTCGGCCTCATCGGCATCTCGCTCGCCCTCATCTACCTCGGCCTCAAGGACATGGCCAAGCAGGGCGGCGGTAACGGTGGGTCCGGCGACCCGCTCGGCGACATCCTGAACGACTACGAGTAGGAAGGGGGAGTGATCACCATGGCAGAGAATAAGGTTCAGCTTACTAAGTCCGACCGACAGAAGGTCTGCTTCCGTCACCAGTTCCTCCAGGGCTCGTGGAACTACGAGCGCATGCAGAACGGCGGTTGGTGCTTCTCGATGATCCCCGCGATCAAGAAGCTCTACACCGACAAGGACGACCAGATCGCCGCCCTGAAGCGCCACCTCGAGTTCTACAACACACACCCCTACGTGTCCGCGCCGGTCATCGGCGTCACGCTTGCCCTCGAGGAGGAGCGCGCTAACGGCGCCCCCATTGACGACGTCGCCATCCAGGGCGTGAAAGTTGGCATGATGGGCCCGCTCGCCGGCGTCGGCGACCCGGCCTTCTGGTTCACCCTTCGCCCGATCCTCGGCGCCCTGGGCGCTTCCATCGCGCTCTCCGGCAGCATCATGGGACCGCTTCTGTTCTTCTTCGCGTGGAACATCATCCGCTACGCGTTCCTCTGGTACACGCAGGAGTTTGGCTACAAGGTGGGTTCCTCCATCGCCAAGGACCTCTCCGGCGGCCTCATGGGCAAGGTGACCGAGGGCGCCTCCATCCTCGGCATGTTCATCATCGGTTCGCTCGTCGAGCGCTGGGTCTCGATCTCCTTCACCCCGATCGTCTCCCAGATCACGCAGTCCGAGGGCGCCTACATCGACTGGGCGAGCCTGCCCGCCGGTTCTGAGGGCGTCAAGGAAGCTCTGACGGCGTATAGCTCGATCGGCGCCACTGCACTTGACCCGGTCAAGACCACCACGCTCCAGGCAAACCTCGACCAGCTCATTCCTGGTCTCGCAGCTGTCGGCCTGACGCTTCTGGTCTGCAAGCTCCTCAAGAAGAAGGTCAGCCCGATCGTCATCATCCTCGCCCTGTTCGCCGTGGGCATCGTGGGCCGTCTGCTCGGCTTCATGTAGGATATGAGACGCTCATAGCGTCCTAGCAGGCCGCACCCCTGGCGCTAGCTGGTGGGTGCGGCCTTTTCGTCAAACGCCTAAGGAGACAAGCATGGTCCAGTCTCAGAACACGAAGGTCGACTACACGGAGAGGGCCTCGTCGCTCTCTGGGCTCACCACCTATGGCGACGTTATGGTTGGCGACCGCGCGTTCGAGTTTTACAACGAGCGCAACAAGGAGGATTTCATCCAGATCCCGTGGGATGAGGTCGACTACGTGGCCGCGGAGGTCCTGCCCGGGAAAAAGATCGCCCGATTCGCGATCTTTACCAAGGAAAATGGGCATTTCGACTTCTCGACGCGCGATAACAAGGCGACGCTGCGCGCCATGAGGGAGCATCTTCCGGAGGACCTTCTGCAGAGGAGCCCGTCGCTCCTCGACGTTCTCAAGGCAGGCGTGCGGAGTTTGTCGCGTTTGGGCCGCTAGCCCGCGAGGTGATATAATCCATCAGTCGTATGCGTAACGGCCCGAGAGGGCAGCAATAAGAAAGTGAGTCGCCAGATGCAGCAGATCAGCACCGCCGAGTTCAAGAACGGCATGGGTCTCAAGATCAAGGATAAGATCTACACCCTCGTCGAGTTCCAGCACGTCAAGCCCGGTAAGGGTGGCGCCTTCGTCCGTTACAAGATCAAGGACCTCCGCTCCGGCCGTGTCATCGGCGACCAGACCTGCAACGCTGGCTCCAAGTTCGACTCCGTCATGCTCTCCACCAAGGAGATGCAGTATCTCTACAACGACGGTGACAACTACTACTTCATGGACATGGAGACCTACGAGCAGATCCCCGTCCCCGCTGACTTCATCGGCGAGAACTCCAAGTGGCTCAAGGAGAACGACACCTGCCAGCTGATGTACGCTGACGACGACCTTCTCACCGTCCAGCCGCCGATGTTCATCGAGGTCGAGATCACCAAGACCGACCCGGGCTTCAAGGGCGACACCGTCCAGGGTGGCGGCAAGCCTGCCACCGTCGAGACCGGCGCTGTCATTCAGGTCCCGATGTACCTCAACGAGGGCGAAGTCATCAAGGTCGACACTCGCGAGGGCAAGTTCGTCGCGCGCGTCTAGCACAAACCCACGGCCACGCCACCCGGCGTGGCCTCGCTTCCCTCATGGAAAGGGGCAGGCATGAGCAATGAGCTGAGAATCGCCGGCATGGGCGTGTCGAAGAACGTCATCTCCCAGATTGTGGGCACTGCCGCGGAGAAGGTCGAGGGTGTCGCTGCCATCTATGGCCAGGACATCGCGCGCGGCCTCATCGCCATGCTCACGTCAAAGCCCCAGCCCACCACCAACGCCGTCGAGTGCTCGGTCGCGGATGACGACTCTCTCGTCATCACCGTTCGTCTCGTCGTGTTCTTCGGCTACCCGTTCACCAAGCTGGCCGCCGAGGTCCGTTCTGCCGTCGCCAACGCCGTTGACGCGCAGATTGGCGTTCGCGTCTCGAGCATTGACGTCTGCATCGACGAACTCATCTTCCCCAAGGAGTAGGTCCCTTGTCTTCTAGCTCTCGTATCGTCGGGCGCACGCTCGCCCGCTGCCAGGCCCTTCAGCTGCTCTTCCAGGCCGAGGCCTGTGGTCGCAGCGTCGCCGATGTCCTCGCTGGTGACTACGTGCTCTCCGAGGGTCCCCTCGTCGAGTACGGCGAGCAGCTCGCTCGCGGTACCGATGAGCACCGCGCCGAGCTCGACCACGTCCTTTCCGGTGCCGCCCGCAACTGGAGCATCTCCCGCATGTCCGCGACGGACCGCAACCTTCTGCGCGTCGCCCTGTACGAGATTCTCTTCGAGGATGACGTCGACAAGGCCGTCAGCATCGACGAGTGCGTCGAGCTTGCGAAGGCCTTTGGCAGCTCGGATGAGTCCTCCCGTTTCGTGAACGGCGTTCTCGGCCGTGTCGCCGCGGATATCGACAACGGCGTTGACGTGATCGAGGTCGCTCGCAAGAACTACGAGGACTCCGCAGCGGAGCTCGCCTCGGCCGCCTATGGCGACGAGGATGACTGCGAATACGCCCCGGAGGAAGGCTTCGCGCCTGAGCACGAGGACTTCTACGACGGCGATTACAAGGCCTCTGACGTGCCCGAGTGGGCCCGAGAGGGCGAGTAGCCATGGCTTCCAAGCCGGACACCTCAAGTTACGAGCGCTTCTCGGACGTGACTGACCGTCTCGACGAGATTGTTGCCACGGTGCGCGACAAGGGCACCTCGCTCGAGCGTTCGCTTGACCTGTTCGACGAAGCCATCGCTCTTGGCACGAGGGCTGTCGATCTTGTCGACAAGGCCGCCTTCTCCCCCGAGGAGCGCGAGCGCCTGGTCGACGAAAGTTGACAAAGGGACAGTCCCTTTGTCAACCTGCAAGAGGGACTGTCCCTTTTTCAGGTCTTGCCGCACAATTTGCGAAGTAACCAAGCGAGCCGCGATTGCGGCTCGTTTGCTATCTAGCGGGGTAGGGGTGTGCCGCTCGCCTGTATCCCGTGCCCGTCGCTCATCTCCCGCGTTCGTCGCTCCTATCCAAGCTATTTGTCTGGTTTATGTTGCGCGTCTCCGTTCACGCTTGAAAACCGTACGTTCGCCAATCGGCACAATTCCTGCCTTGATTCGAACAAGAAGTATGGTTTCATATGGAATAACAAACTAATTGTTTGGTTCGCAAACAATTAGTCGGTCATTCGGCGGGTGAGGTTCCCGCTGTGCTAGTCGGTCGCGACGGAAAGGACGCAAACGTGAGCGAGAGGATCGAATGGGCTGTTAACGAGATGCCCAAGAGCGATGACGCGCACCTCGGCATCATGTCCCTGGAGAACGTCAAGAAGGCCTGCGCCTTCCACGAGAGCTTCCCCCAGTATTCTGTGACGCCGCTTGCTTGCCTCGATCAGCAGGCCAAGCGCCTCGGTATCGCCGGCCTTGCCGTGAAGGACGAGTCGTATCGCTTCGGCCTCAACGCCTTCAAGGTCCTCGGTGGCTCCTTCGCGATGGCCAACTACATCGCCGACGAGACCAACAAGGACGTCGCAGATTGCACCTACGACTACCTCACCTCCGACGAGCTCGCGCGCGACTTCGGCCAGGCCACCTTCTTCACCGCCACTGACGGCAACCATGGCCGCGGCGTTGCCTGGGCTGCCAACAAGCTCGGCCAGAAGGCCGTCGTCCACATGCCCAAGGGTTCCACGAAGCCCCGCTTCGACAACATCGCCGCCGAGGGTGCCAAGGTCACCATCGAGGAGGTCAACTACGACGAGTGCGTCCGCATGGCTGCCGCCGAGGCTGACGCCTGCGAGCGCGGCGTGATCGTCCAGGACACCGCCTGGGAGGGCTACGAGAAGATCCCGTCCTGGATCATGGAGGGCTACGGCACCATGGCCTCAGAGGCTGCCGAGCAGCTCGCCGAGGCTGGCGTCGAGCGCCCGACCCACGTCTTCGTCCAGGCTGGCGTCGGTTCGCTCGCCGGTGCCGTCGTGGGCTACTTCACCAACCTCTTCCCGGACAACCCGCCCATCTTCGTCGTCGCCGAGTGCGCCCCGGCCGCGTGCCTCTACAAGGGTGCCAAGGCTGGCGACGGCGAGCCCCGCATCGTCGGCGGCGACATGCCGTCCATCATGGCCGGCCTCTGCTGCGGCGAGCCCAACATCCTCGGCTGGGACATCCTGCGCAACCACGTCCGCGCCTTCGTCTCCTGCCCTGACTGGGTGACCGCTCGCGGCATGCGCGTCCTCGGCGCCCCCGAGAAGGGCGACCCGCGCGTCATTTCCGGCGAGTCTGGCGCCGTCACGAGCGGCCTCGTCATGACGCTCATGCAGGACCCGGAGTACGCCGAGCTCAAGGAGGCCATCGGCCTCGACGAGAACAGCTCCGTCCTCTGCTTCTCCACCGAGGGCGACACTGATCCCGAGCAGTATCGTAGGATCGTCTGGGAGGGCGAGTACCCCACCTTCTAGGGCGCTCCGCTCGAACCGGCCTCGCCGCGAGAGTTTCTTTCGCGCAGGTCCGGCCTCACCGCGAGGACTTCCTTACTAACTGCGGGCGCCCCAGGAGTGGCGCCAAGTGATTCCAGGTAAAAGGGCCATCCAACAGAAAGGTTGCAGACATGGCTAAGCAGCTCGATTACGACCTCATCAAGAAGACCGCTGAGGACTACGGCAAGGACATGACCGCGTTCCTTCGCGCCATGATCAGCCACCCGTCCGAGTCCTGCGAGGAGGGCGAGGTCGTCGCCTGCATCAAGGCCGAGATGGAGAAGCTCGGTTTCGACGAGGTCAAGGTCGACGGCCTTGGCAACGTCATGGGCTTTATGGGCGACGGCGACAAGATCATCGCCATCGACTCCCACATCGACACCGTTGGCATCGGCAACATCGAGAACTGGGACTTCGACCCGTACAAGGGTTTCGAGGACGACGAGCTGATCGGCGGCCGTGGTGGCTCCGACCAGGAGGGTGGCATGGCCTCCGCCACCTACGCTGCCAAGATGATGAAGGACCTCGACCTCATCCCCGAGGGCTACAAGGTCATGGTCGTCGGCACCGTCCAGGAAGAGGACTGCGACGGCATGTGCTGGCAGTACATCTACAACGTTGACGGCATCAAGCCCGAGTTCGTCATCTCCACCGAGCCCACCGACGGCGGCATCTACCGTGGTCACCGCGGCCGCATGGAGATCCGCGTCGACGTTCACGGCACCTCCTGCCACGGCTCTGCCCCCGACCGCGGCGACAACGCCATCTACAAGATGGCCGACATCATCGCCGACGTCCGCAAGCTCAACAACAACGGCTGCGACGAGTCGACCGACGTCAAGGGCCTCGTGAAGATGCTCGACCCGAAGTACAACCCGGATCACTACGAGGACGCCCGCTTCCTCGGCCGCGGCACCTGCACCGTCTCCCAGATCTTCTACACTTCTCCGTCCCGCTGCGCCGTCGCCGACTCCTGCGCTATCTCCATCGACCGCCGCATGACCGCCGGCGAGACCTACAAGTCCTGCCTGGAGGAGGTTGAGAACCTCCCGGCCGTCAAGAAGTACGGCGAGGACGTCAAGGTCTCCATGTACATGTATGACCGTCCGTCCTGGACCGGCGAGGTCTACGAGACCGAGGCCTACTTCCCGACGTGGATCAACAAGGAGACCGCTCCGCACGTCAAGGCCCTCGTCGACGCCCACAAGGCCCTCTTCGGCGATGAGCGCATCGGCTGCGAGAAGTCCATGGACAAGCGTGCCGGCCGCCCGCTGTGCGACAAGTGGACCTTCTCCACGAACTGCGTCTCCATCCAGGGCCGCTACGGCATCCCCTGCGTCGGCTTTGGTCCCGGCGCCGAGTCCCAGGCCCACGCTCCCAACGAGGTCACCTACAAGCAGGACCTCCCGACCTGCGCCGCCCTCTACGTCGCCGCTCTGAACCTCTACGAGCCCAGCGCCGAGATGGACAACGCCACCACCTACCGCGCCGAGCTCACCGACAACGACATCAAGTAGCTCGACTCCGCGGAAACCTGCAAAAGGGACAGTCCCTTTTTCAGGTCCCCCGTCACACGACAACTGACAAAGGGACAGTCCCTTTGTCAACTCCCCAGCCATACACACGCAATTCGATCCGAGAGGACATAACATGAGCGAGATCAGCCAGTACACCGACATGCTTTCCGGCCTCGACTTCAAGGGCATGTACCAGAGCGACTTCCTGCACACCTGGGACAAGACCACCGACGAGCTCCGCGCCCTCTACGCGGTCGCCGCCGCCCTCCGCAACCTCCGCGAGCGCAACATCTCGTCCAAGATCTTCGACTCCGGCCTCGCCGTCTCCCTCTTCCGCGACAACTCCACGCGCACCCGCTTCTCCTTCTCCAAGGCCACGAACCTCCTCGGCCTCGAGCTCCAGGACCTCGACGAGAAGAAGTCCCAGATCGCCCACGGCGAGACCGTCCGCGAGACCGCCACGATGATCTCCTTCATGGCTGACGTCATCGGCATCCGCGACGACATGTATATCGGCAAGGGCGACGCCTACATGCAGGAGGTCTCCGACTCCGTGGCGCAGGCCTACGAGGATGGCGTCCTCGACCACCGTCCGACGCTCATCTCCCTCCAGTCCGACTCCGACCACCCGACGCAGTCCTCCGCCGACATGCTCTACCTCATCGAGGAGTTCGGCGGCCTTGAGAACCTCCGTGGCAAGAAGGTTGCCGTGACCTGGGCCTACTCGCCCTCCTACGGCAAGCCGCTGTCCTGCCCGCAGTCCCTCATCAGCCTGCTCCCGCGCTTCGGCATGGACGTCACCCTGGCTCACCCCGAGGGCTACGACCTCATGGGCGACCGCGTCGAGGCCGCCAAGAAGTACGCCTCTGAGAACGGCTGCACCTTCAACCAGGTCAACACCATGGAAGAGGCCTTCGAGGGCGCCGACATCGTGATCCCGAAGTCCTGGGCTCCCTACGCCGCCATGGAGCGCCGCACCAACCTCTACGCGGAGGGTGACGACGCCGGCATCGCCGCGCTCGAGAAGGAGCTCCTCGCCCAGAACGCCACGCACAAGGATTGGTGCTCCACGACTGACCTCATGGCTAAGACCGCCAACGGCCAGGACACCATCTTCATGCACCCGCTGCCCGCTGACATCTCCGGCGTCTCCTGCGAGCACGGCGAGGTCATGGCTGACGTCTTCGACATGCACCGCGTTGGCATGTACAAGGAGGCCTCCTACAAGCCCTACGCGATCGCCGCGATGATCTTCCTGCAGAAGGTCGCCAACCCGATCGAGACCCTTCAGGCTCTTGAGGCTGCCGCCACTCCCCGCTGGTACCAGGCCTAATGCCCCCCGCCGCCTGCGTCCGCGGTCTGAGCGCGGACGCAGGACCGAGGCCTGCTACCTAGACAGAGCCGGTTCTCCGGCACTACCGCCGCCAATACCACTGACAGGCGAAGGTCCAGGGTCGCGCGTTTCGTTTCGGGCGAACGCGCGACCCTAGGGACAGCTTTATCAATTTTCAGGGCCGCGCAATCGTGCGCCCATATCTTGCAGGGCCGAGGCGCCCTCAAGGATCGGAGTCGATATGTCCAAGCGAATCGTCGTCGCCCTTGGCGGCAACGCTCTCGGCAACAATCTTCCTGAGCAGGCCGTCGCCGTCCGTGTGACCAGCCAGGCGATCGTGGATCTCATCGAGCAGGGCAACGAGGTCGTCGTTGTCCATGGCAACGGTCCCCAGGTCGGTATGATCGCCAACGCCATGACCGAGCTCACGCGCTCTAATCCGGAGAAGTACATCCCGTGCCCGCTTTCCGTCTGCGGTGCCATGAGCCAGGGCTATATCGGCTATGACCTGCAGAACGCACTGCGCGAGGAGATGGAGCGCCGCGGCATTGCCAAGGGCGTCGCCACCGTCCTCACCCAGGTCGAGGTCGACCCGGAGGATCCCGCGTTCTCCAACCCGACCAAGCCCATCGGCTCCTTCATGACGAAGGAGGAGGCCGAGGTCCTTCACCGCGATCGCGACTATGACTTCATGGAGGACTCTGGCAGGGGTTATCGCCGTGTCGTCGCCTCTCCGAAGCCCAAGCGCATCGTCGAGCTCGACACGATCACCTCGCTCGTCCAAGCGAACCACATCGTCATCGCCTGCGGTGGTGGCGGCATCCCGGTGCTTCCCACCGGTGACCACCACCTCAAGGGTGCCGCGGCTGTCATCGACAAGGACTTCGCCGCCGAGCTTCTCGCCGAGTCCCTCGACGCGGACTACCTCGTGATCCTCACCGCGGTCGAGAAGGTGGCCGTGCGCTTTGGCAAGCCCGACGAGCGCTGGCTCGACGAGCTCACGCCCGCCGAGGCCCACGAGCTTGCCGAGGCAGGCGAGTTTGGCAAGGGTTCGATGGAGCCCAAGGTCCTCGCGTGTGCGAAGTTCGCCGAGAGCAAGCCTGGCCGCTCCGCCCTCATCACGCTGCTCGAGAAGGCCAAGGACGGTCTTGCCGGCAATACCGGAACCACCATCCGCGCCTAAGAGCGAATGCCGCGTGCGTGGCCTCGGGGGAGGTCACGCACGCTTGCTTTTCGGAGACTTGCGCGCCCTCGCCTGCGGACCGTGGTTGTCCGTTTGCGAAAACAACGCGTGAACGCTGATTAATTGTCAGCTTCGTTTGGGATAATGGGTGACATGAGACCAAGCGTAAGAACATACCTAGTTAATGACGAGGGCGAGCGCGTCTTCGGTCCCGGTCCCGCGGAGCTGCTGCGTCGCATCCGCGAGTGCGGGAGCCTCCGCGCCGCCTCGATATCCATGGGCATGGCCTACACCAAGGCCCTGGCCCTCGTCCGTACGGCTGAGAAGGGTCTGGGCTCCCCGCTGACCACCCGCGTCGTGGGCGGCGCCGGTGGTGGCGGGTCTACGCCCACGCCGGAGGCGGATGCCCTCCTCGCTGCGTACGAGCGCTGGACCGCTTCGGTGAACTCCGCCGCCGGCGCGCAGTTTGACGCAGCGTTTCCGCATGGGACGGTGGCCGTTTCGTCCGCGGGCGCGGATTCGGTTTCGGGCGAAGGCCGCGTCGTTGGCGCCGCCGTGCTCGCCGCCGGTCACTCGGTGCGCTATGGCAAGAACAAACTCGTGGAGCCCCTTCTTGGCGAACCCGTGGTTGCCCGCACCATCGATTGCGTGCCCGCCGGCATGCCCATCGTCGTGGTGTCCGCCACGCCTGAGGTCGATGCTATCGCGAACGCCCGCGGCATAGAGCGTGTTCGTCCGGATGGCTTTGACGAGGACGTCGCCGCTACGCTCGGGCAATCCGCTTCCGTGCGTGCTGCGGCCGCCTTTGCCCGTGACGCTGGGTGGGACGCATGCCTGTTCCTACCGGGAGACCAGCCCCTCGTCGAGCACGGGAGCGTCACTCGCATGCTTGGGGTCTCCGCGCTGCGGCCGGATGTCCTCGTGCGCCTTTCCTGGCGCGGCCGCCCCGCTTCCCCGGTGTTGTTCCCCAGCAACTTCTATGAAGCACTTTCGAGCGTCGAGGGTGATGCTGGTGGGAGCTCGGTCGTGGGGGAGGGCGACGTCTGTGTGAGTGTCGAAGCGTCGCTTCCGTGGGAGCTTTGGGATATCGACACGCCCGATGACCTCGGGCGTGCCCGTGAGATTCTGGAAAGTGGACTTGGACGTGGAGGGAGTTGCCAATGATCATCATCAAGGGCGGAACCCTAGTTTGCCCCGACGGGCTACGCGTGGGTGATGTGGCTCTGGAGGGTGACAAGATCGTCCGCATCGCGGCTTCGATCGAGGCCGGCGATGGCGATGAGGTTGCTGACGCTGCGGGCTGCTGGGTCTTCCCGGGTTTCATTGACGCCCACACGCACATGCAGTGCTGGACGGGCATCGACTGGACGGCGGATAGCTTCGAGACGGGCACCCGCGCCGCTGCCTGCGGTGGCACCACCACCATCGTTGACTACGCCACGGCCGATCGCGGCGTGACCATGCCGGACGCTCTGGCGGAGTGGCATAAGCGCGCGGATGGCACCTGCACGTCAAACTATGCCTTCCACATGGCGATCGCGGAGTGGAACGAGCGCAACCACGAGGACCTCGCTGCGATGCGCGCTGGCGGCGTCAGCTCCTTCAAGACCTACTTCGCCTATGACCATCTGCGCCTTGATGACGCGGAGACCCTTGAGGTGCTCGAGGCCCTGAAGCCGTTTGGCGGCACGCTCTGCGTCCACTGCGAGAACGGCACCCTCGTCGACGCCCTCCAGAAGCGCGTGTACGAGGCTGGCATTCACGGACCGGAAGGTCATCCTCTGAGCCGTCCTGCCGAGTGCGAGGCCGAGGCCGTAAGCCGCCTGCTCTACCTCGCCCACCTCGCGGGAGACGCGCGCGTGAATGTGGTGCACCTCTCCACGAAGCTTGGCCTCGAGGCCATTCGCGCCGCCAAGGCGCGCGGTCAGAAGAACATCTTCGTCGAGACTTGCCCTCAGTACTTGCTGCTTGATGACACGTGCTTCACGCGTAGGGGAGAGGACGGTCTCGAGGGCCTCGAGTTCGTCATGAGCCCGCCTCCGCGCAAGCCGTCTGACCGCGCGGCACTTCGCCAGGCGCTGCTCGACGGCGAGATCGACACCATCGCCACGGATCACTGCAGCTTCAACCTCCATGGGCAGAAGGATCGCGGCGTGGATGACTTCCGCGCCGTCCCCAACGGCGGCGCGGGCGTCGAGCACAGGCCCGCGCTCATCGCGACGACGTTCGAGGGCCAGCTTGGCCCCACGGACCTCTGCCGCCTCATGAGCGAGAACCCCGCCCGCGTCTTTGGCATGTGGCCTCGCAAGGGTTGCCTGGCGGAGGGTTCGGATGCGGACGTCTGCGTCTGGGATCCGTCCGTCGAGTGGACCATCTCGGCGAAGACCCAGCACCAGAACGTCGACCACACCCCGTACGAGGGTTTTGTCTGCCACGGCAGGGTGCGCCTCACCTACGTGAACGGCGTACTCGCGGCGCGTGACGGCGAGCCGACGGGGGCGACACCGGGCACGTACGTTCCGCGTTAGTCGCGAGTCGGCGGCGGGCGCGGTGCCGGGCGCGTGCGTCCCGCGCTGGCAGCGAGCCGGCTGTGGGCACGTTCGTCCCGCGCTGACTGCGTGCGCGGTTTCGGGCGCGGCACCAACTTGAGCACTAAAAGCTGGTCCTTTCGCCGTTCGAGTCATTGACAAGGGGCCTTCTTTATCGTTAAGCTTCTAAACAACGATAGGCAATATCGTCAAACAAAAGGAGAATCACATGTCCATCGAAGCCGTCGTCACTGACAAGGCCCCCGCTGCTGTGGGTCCGTACTCCGCCGCCACCAAGTCCGGCAACTGCATTCACGTTTCTGGTCAGCTCCCCGTTGACCCCGCCACCGGCGAGTTCGCTGGCGACGACATCCAGGCCCAGACCCGTCAGAGCCTGACCAACGTCAAGAACGTCCTCGAGGCTGCCGGTGCCACCATGGCCGACGTCGCCGAGACCGTCGTTCTCCTCGACTCCATCGCTGATTTTGGCGCCATGAACGAGGTCTACGCCGAGTTCTTCGCCGCTCCGTATCCGGCTCGCGCCGCCTTCGAGGTTGCCGCCCTCCCCAAAGGTGCCAAGGTCGAGATCAAGGCTGTCGCCTACCTGTAATGGGTTGTTGTCCAGCTAAATGGGCCACTGCCCTCTAGTGGCGTTGTCTCTTGTCTGCAATGAGACTTAGCCGGCGTTCGGATTCACCTCCGAGCGCCGGCTTTTTGTTTTTCGTGTCCGCTACTCCTCAAAACCTGAAAAAGGGACAGTCCCTTTTTCAGGTTTTAGTGTGATGATCGACGGTGATGCACGGTTTAGCTTCATCGAGACATGCGTTATTTAGAGTTAAGAATGAGAATCAGGCCCCATAACTCGAAGAAACGCATGTCTCGGCGGCGGCGTGTCGGAGCTGCCGGGCGTTGCGTTGCGTCCGCGGGTGCATTTATACCGTTCGCGAGAGCTCTACGCATTTTCGGTTTCTCGTCCGTAGCGGCTGGTTGCTGGGGTAGACTATTCCCTGTTGACCATCTGGTCGCAAGTTATGTTCAGCGCGCAAGCGCAGTGTTGCCCTCGGAGGGGCAAACGAAAGAAAGGCACGTCATGGCTCAGGGTACTGTTAAGTGGTTCAATCCGGACAAGGGCTACGGCTTCATCTCTCGCGAGGACGGCGACGACCTGTTCGTCCACTACTCCGAGATTCAGATGGACGGCTTCAAGACCCTCGACGAGGGCCAGGCTGTCGAGTTTGACATCACCACTGGTCAGAATGGCAAGCTCCAGGCCTCCAACGTCCGTAAGAGCGCTTAATTAACGTCTTACATACGCTTGGGTGAGGGGACGTCCGAAAGGACGCCCCCTCTTTTTTGTGCGGACTGGTAGTGCGTATCAGCCGCTAAATCATGCGCACCTGCTGCGTTGTGCGCGCCGGTCATGCGTGCTGGCTGCTGTGCGTGCTCGTGTGAGCTTCGGCCGCGGAGAGCGCGTCGGGCACCGGCCGCGGAAGACGCGCGGACGTGGCCCCGCTACTGCACGTGCTCGGCGAAGCGGTGGTACTGCACGCGGGCGAGCTTGAGGTAGGCGTCGCGGGCACGCGCGGCTGGGTCGCCGTTGGGATCGGCGCCGGCAAGCGTCTTGAGGCCGCCCGTCGCATGGTGACGGTCCTCGACATCCGTGTACGAGAGTGCGCCAATCGTCGGCATCGACAGGCGTGCGCCCAGCTGCGCCTCCTGATAGCCCGAGAGGGGAGCGCCGACGGCGTCGAGGGCGAGCGCCCCCAGCGTGCTCGAGGAGGCCTCCTCGACGCGCATGCTTCCAGCGCCCGCCACGTCATAGTTCGCCCAGACGAGGTAGTTGGTGAGGTACGTGCGCGCTCCGTGGGTCTGGTCGGCCTCGTCCGGGAACATGGCATCGTTGACGGCGGCAGAAACGCTTGCCTGATGGTCTCCGAAAAAGACAAGGAGCACCGGTCGGTCGAGCTTGCGCAACTCTCCGATAAACCACTCGAGGTCGCGATCCGAGGCGTCAATACACGCGAGGTATTCGTTGAGCTCCGCCGCCTGCGACTCGTCTAGGTAGTCAGGCTCGTAGCCGCGCAATAGGCCCGGATCGATGTTGTTCTGGTCGTAGCTGCTGTGATTCTGCATCGTCACGTCGAAGATAAACTGCGGGTTGCTCGAGCCGCGCAGGCGCCCGAGGACCTCCTCGTACGTGGCTGCGTCGGTGACGCCGCTGTGGAACTGCGGCGCGTCCTCGAACCTGTCGATGGTGAGGAACTCGTCAAACCCAAAGCCGGCGTAGATACCCTCGCGGTTCCAGTTCGTGCCGAGGTTGGGGTGAATCGCGCACGTGTCATAGCCCAGGCTCGACAGCTGAGAGGCGAGGTTGTCCGTCGTCGAGAGGTCGTAGAGCGTATACGGATACGCGCCTTTGCCGAGGTATCCCAGGGTATTGCCGGTGAGGAACTCGAACTCCGTGTTGCAGGTCCCGCCTGCGTAGGTGGAGACGGCGAGCTGCCCGCGCACGAGCGCGTCGTCGATCGAGTTGAAGTACGCGGGACCCTCGTAGCCCACGCCTAGCCCGTCGTAGAGAGACATGTCGCTGAAGCTCTCGTTCATCACGCACACGATGCTTGGGCACGTCTCCGCGAACTGGGCTTGCGCGGCGGCGCGAGCGTCCGAGTCGACGCTCGACGCGTGGTCGTCTGTCAGCTCCTGTTCGTCTGCGACGGCCTGCGCGGAGGAGTAGCCGGCGGGGCGAGGAATCTCGAGGTCCTGAGCCGCGGCGATGAAGCTCGTGATGGCTCCGTAGCGCTCGTAGCTGCGAGCGGTGTCCCATCCGTCGACGTGTACGCCGAGCACGACGCCAAAGTCCACGAACGCGACCACCGCCACGAATGAGCCCACGCATGCTGCCGCGACGCCGAGGTTGCCGGCGACGGCGAGCTTGCGCCGGCGGGGCACGCGACCCTTCTCGGAAGCCGCCTCCTTGCACCGGCGAGGCGCGCGGCCCTTCTCGGAATCTGCCTCGCGTCCGTGCATGAGCGAGCAGAGACACCAGCCAACTGCGGCGATGGCGATGCCGAGAATTACTGTGCCGTCGACCTTATAGACGTAGCCGCCTGCGACGGACATCGCCGTGGCCATGCCGAGGACGTCTGACGGCAGGATCGCGGTGCCCTTATGGACGCGCACGAAGTACTGGGCGAGGCCCATCGCGCAGAAGACGCCGATGCCGATGCCGGCGCCAATGCCCCTGCGTTGGAAGACGAGGTAAAGGGCAAGGAGCGCGAGCAAGGCAAACCCGGCTTCGAGCGCGAGGAACTTCGGCTCGACGGCGAGGTTGCCGCGGCACCAGCTGACCTCGAGCGCGAACGCTGCGGCGACGCTGGCGGCGACGAGTAGCCCGGCGTCTGCCAGGTAGGACCCCCGAACCCTATCGCGGGAGAGCGTGACCAGCGCGCACGCACCAACGACTGCGGCGGCGGCAACAGAGCAGCTGGCGACCGTCACGGCGTCTCCCTCGACCAGGCCGAGTGCGAGCCAGATGACGAGCGCGAGAGCCAGCACGGGATACGGCAGCGCCCAGACGAGGGTGGCGCGAGACGGGCGCTCGCGCATCGAACGGTCCTTGTCCGCGCTGCTGCTCATCGTGCCTAAGACACCCGCTTCGCAAACTCGAGGTACTGAACGTTCTGGAGGAGGCGGCAGGATTCAGCGGCGGCGGCCCAGGACTCGTTATCCGGCGTTGGCGCATCGTCTCCGTTGCCGCCGTCCCCGCCATCGCCGCTGGAAGCCTTCTGGCTGGGCGTGGCGTCCGCGACGGAGTGCCAGCCGCCCTCGTTGTCCTTGTAAGCAAACATGTTAATCATCGGCATGTACATGCGGGCGCCAAGTTGCGCCTTCTGGAAGTCCGTGAGGGGAGCGCCGATGGCGTCGAGCGCGAGGGCGCCCAGCGTCGACGAGGAGGCGTCCTCCCAGCGCATGTCGCCAGCGCCGGCGACCTCGTAGTTCGTCCAGACGAAGTAGTTCGTGCGATAGGCACGGGCGCCATGGGCGGCGCCAACGTCTTCGGTGAAGAGCGCGTCGTTCGCGTATCCGGAGACGCCCGGCTGGTGATCGCCAAAGAACACGAGCATGACGGGGCGGTCGAGATTACGAAGCTCCTCCATGAACCACTGGAGGTCGCGGTCCGAGGCGTTGATGCAGGCGAGGTACTCGTTGAGTTGACTCGTGAGCGCGGCGTCATCCTCCGCGAACGGGAAGGTGTAGCCCGGAAGAAGCGACTCGTCGATGTTGTTCTGGTCGTAACCGCTGTGGTTCTGGATGGTGACGTCGAGGATGAACTGCGGGGCCTCGTTGCTGCGGAGGCGGTCGAGCACGCTCTCGTAGGTCGCGGCGTCTGTGACGCCGGAGTGGAATCCGGGCGCGCCCGCGAAGTCCTCCGCGGAGAGGAAGCGGTCGAACCCGAAGGCCCTGTAGACGATGTTGCGCTTCCAGTTCGTGGGGGCGCAGGGGTGGATTGCCGTCGTGTCATATCCCATGTCGGCGAACTGGGTGACGAGGTTGTCGACATCGCTGAGGTCATAGAGCGTGTAAGGGTACTTGGCGTTGCCGATGTAGCCTAGGGTGGCTCCGGTCATGAACTCGAACTCGGAGTTGCAGGTGCCTCCGCCGTAGGCGGAAACCTCGAGCTCGCCACGCACGAGCGCGTCGTCAATCGAGTTGAAGTAGGCGGGGCCCGTATAGCCGATCCCGAGGCCGTCGAGCATCGAGAGGTCTGAGAAGGTCTCGTTCATGACGCAGATGACGCTGGGCTTCGTGTCCGCGAACTGCGCCTGGGTGTAGGGATACGAGTCGCTCTTGGCGTTCTGGTACAGCGAGGCGAGGGTCTGCTCGTCCTCGAGGGCGACATCGTCAGAATAGCCTGCGGGCATGTCGATCGCCATGTGCTGCACCATGCTGAGGAAGTGGGGAACCAGGCCGTCCGCGTGGTAGCTCGAGATGGGGTTCCATACGTCGGTGTTGATTCCGTAGTCCTTGGTGAGGTCGATGTCCGAGAACGCGTTCTGGAGCGTGACCAGGCACAGGATGCCGAGGGCGATGTTTGCGATGGGGCGGATGATGCGAACGCGGCCTGGCGCCGGCGTCGCGGGGCGGATGAGACAGCAGGCGATGAGGCCGACGCCGAGGGCGCTCCCGGCGGTGAGCATGGGGTCCGTCACGGTATAGGTATATCCGGCGGAGACCTCCGCGGCGGTGCTCAGGGCGAGGAGGTCCGTCGGGAGGAGGGCGGCGCCCCTGAACTCGGCGACGAACGCCTGCCCGATGCCGAGGGCGAAGAGGGCGACGAGCCATATCGCGGGCATCACGCCGCGGCGCTGGCCGAGGAAGTAGGCGATGAGCACGACCGAGCCGATGAAGGTGACGTCAATGAGGATGTGCTCGACCGATACGCTGAGGGCGCCCTCGTTCCAGGGCGTCTCGATGGCGACGACGGCGCAGATGGTGCAGATGGCGAGGGCCACGATGGCGCGAAGCAGCTCGATGACGAGGCCAGCCAAGTGCGTGCGGGCATCCTTTGAGCGGCCGAGGCCGTCGAGCGCGTTGAGGATTGGCTCGCGAAAGAGCGCGACCAAGATGCCGAGGCAGATGACCTTTACGACCTGGTTGAGCGCCTCGGTGCTGCAGATGAGCAGGTTTTGACGCGCGAGGAAGATGAAGAGGACGGCAAGGGCGATGAACGGGACGAGCCACAGGACGGTGCTCACGTGACAGATCGCCGCGGCGAGCCAGGCGGTTGCGCGCGAGACGGGGGCGGGGACGAACCCGAACAGGTGGGCGAGGGCATCGTCGAAGCGGGCGAGCTGGGCAGCGGCCGCATCGCGGATGGCGGCGGCCTTGCTGCGGGCGGAGGCCACGCGGGTGGTGGCCTTGCGGGTGTCGGATGTCTTGCGTGTGGCGGTGGCTTCGCGAACGCCGGTAGCTTCGCGGGCTGCCGCGCCTGCTTCGTTCGCAGCGGATGTCTCGCGGGCTGCCGCGTCCTCCTCGCGTGTGGCGGGCGTCTTCTCGCGGGCTGCCACGCCTTCCTCGCGTGCGGCGGATGCCTTCTCGTTGGTGTTCTCGGGATGGTGGAGGTTGTTGCTCATGCGTCCCCGTGGTTCGTCTGGCTAAGTACAGTCATAACCCCAATACTTTACCGATTCTTGACATAACCAGCAATGCGCTTGAGCTGTAAAGGCGCAGGAAAAACGGGAAAAGTGGTGGGGGAGGCCATGTGTTTGGATGCGTCAGCCAGGCGGGCTCAACGGATCGACAGAGGCTCGCGTTTTGACATGCTTAACGCCGCTATCGGCGTCCTAGCGCTCGCTTACGGCGCCGACGCCGTAGCCCTCGCTGCGCACCACGCGGCGAAGGTCATCTTGGTTGGCCGCCTGCTTGGTCCGCACGTGGGCAATACCCTCCGCGAGGGAGACCTTGGCCATGGTGTCGGGCCGAGAGTTGAACGCGTTCGCAATGCGCTTCGCGCAGTTCTCACAGCTCATGCCTTTGACCACGACGTCATAGGCGAAAGGGTAGTGGGAGGCGTCCTTGTCCCTGGGGCCACGCGAGCGCACGGCATCTGCTCCCCCGCAGCAGTCCCCCTTGCCGCCTCGCGCGATGTAGTTGCGAATGACGAGCAGCGCCGCAACGAAAACGACGGTGACGATCGCGACGTTGATGATGTTTGCGCCCATGGTTCCTCCAAAGGAGGCTCGTTCGAGCCCTGAATGTTCGAGATGGCTAACTTGCACGTCATTGTACGCCATCTCGCCGGGCCAGGGATGGATTCGGCTTTTCATCTACACCGGCAATGTGCGGTTCCGCCAGCACACGCGAGCCGCCAACACGCGTGGACAGCCAACGCACGCTCATCATGCGCAACCTGCGGCTTCGGACGTACACGGGCGATCACTCATCGCCACTTGCCTCCACATACCGACCACCACGCCGATTCGTCGCCCGCAAATTGCATACCCCCCCCCGTTTCAGCTATCTTTCAACCTGTTAGGCTGGAAGCAGGCGGCCATCAGGGGCCGCACAACAAGAATGGGAGAATCGCAATGAAGCTACGTCCGCTCGCCCGCAAGGCACTAACGCTCTTCGCCACTGCGGCCCTCGCCACCGTCTCCGTCGCAGGACTTTCTGCCTGCGGAGAGTCCCAGGAAGATGCCATCAAGAGCATGCTCAAGGAGCAGTTTGGCCAGCTCGAGCAGGTCACTGACGCCAATATTAAGGAGGTCTTCGGTGACGATGAGATCGCCGAGCTCCAGAAGTATGGCATCGATGCGACCGAGCTCTACAACGCCTGCGTCAAGCGCTTCGACTACGAGGTCGAGGACGTCTCCATCTCCGACGATACCGCCACGGTGTCGCTTTCTGTCACCAACCTCGACTTCGCGACCGTCGCAGCGAGCTGGACGGATGACGTGACCGCCTATCTCACGTCCGATGAGGCGGTTGACGACTACACGAACCTCGGCGAGGACGGTATGCTCGCCAAGGTCATGGGTCAGTTCGTCGAGAGGCTCGCTGCTGACGACGCGCCCACCAAGACTGCCAGCGTCACGCTCGACCTCGAGAAGAACGGCAAGACCTGGGAGTTCGCGGACGAGGACCAGGTGGTCAGCGCGATCTTCGCCGGCGCCGATCCCTCGACGCTCATGGAGTAGACTCGCACGCGCCTGGTGGCTACTCGCGCGTATAGGTAACGAATTCGAAGGGAATCCCCTCTGGCGTGACGAGGGGGTTCCCTTCGTCGTCGAGCGACACGGAGCCCGCGACGTGCCAGGTGGGGTCCTCGTCCAAGTTGGGGAAGAACGTGTCCGCCGGACGCACGCAGTGGTTCTTCGTGATCTCCGCGCGCGTGCAGAGGGGGAGGAGCTCGCGGTAGATCATTCCGCCGCCGATGAGCCAGACCTCGGGATCGTCCTCGACCATGGCGAGGGCCTCGTCGATGCTATGGGCGACGTCGACGCCCCCGCGCGCAAACCCGGAGTCGCGCGTGATGACGACGTTGCGGCGGCCCTTGAGCGGTTGTCCTCCCGGGAAGCTCTCGAGGGTCTTGCGGCCCATGAGGACGGTGTGACCCTTCGTGTGGCGCACGAAGTGGCGCATGTCTGCGCGGTTGTCCACAAGCATGCCGCCGCCGATGCCGATGCCCCAGTCGTCGCAGACGGCGACGATCACGTTGAGGTTGGGCAGGGGAGCGCGGAGGTTGGCGCCGGCACTGACAGACTCTGCCACCTGCATGTTCTTCTCGTCACGCATGGGCTACACCGCGATGGGGATGTTCTTGACCTGCGGGCCGTGCTCGTATCCCTCGACGATGAGGTCCGTCGTCGTGAAGTCATAGAAGTTCGTGACCTCGGGGTTGAGCGAGACGCGCGGCGCGGGATACTGCGGCCTCGAGATGAGCTCGCGGATGATGTCGACGTGGCGATCGTAGATGTGGGCGTCCGCGATGACATGGACGAGCTCGCCGGGAATCATGCCCACGGACTGCGCGACCATCATGAGGAGGATCGCGTACTGGCAGACGTTCCAGTTGTTGGCGGCGAGGATGTCCTGGCTGCGCTGGTTGAGCAGCATGTTGAGGGTGAGGCGGTCGTCACCGGGCGTCTGGGTGACGTTGTAGGTCACGCTGTAGGCGCACGGATAGAGGTGCATCTCGGAGAGGTCCGCGAAGACGTAGGTGTTCGTCATGATGCGGCGCGAGAAGGGCGTGTGCTCGAGGTCATAGAGCACACGGTCCATCTGGTCGAAGTCGCCCTCGGGGTAGTGGCTCTTCTGGCCGATCTGGTAGCCGTAGGCCTTGCCGATAGAGCCCGTCTCGTCGGCCCACTCGTCCCAGATGTGGGAGTTGAGGTCGTTGATGTTGTTGGATTTGCGCTGGTAGATCCAGAGGACCTCGTCCATGGCGCTCTTGAGGGCGGTGCGGCGGAGGGTGAGGGCGGGGAACTCGCGGCGCAGGTCATAGCGGTTGACCACGCCAAACTGCTTGATGGTGTAGGCGGGGGTGCCGTCCTCCCAGCGCGGGCGGACCTTCTGCCCCTCGGTGGTGGTGCCGTTCTCGATGATGTCTTCGCACATGGCGCAGAAGAGCTTGTCTGCCTGGCTCATGGTTTCTCCTGATGGTTGAGTGCGGGATGTGCTGCGGGGTATGGCGAGCGGGCGTTCCCGTGCGTAGCGTGTGTGCGGGGTATGGCGAGTGACCGTCCCCGCGCGTTCCATGTGCGGCATGCGCCCTGGGTGCTCCGCTACTTGTACGAGGCCGAATCGGTGAGGGCCGTCGTGAGGCGAATGGCGATGTCGACGATGTTGGACGCTTCCTCGTCCAGCTCGGCGAGCTCGTCTGTGGTGTGGCCGTCGGGCGACCTGAGGATGTCGACCAACTTGGCGATTGCGCCCCAGCGCTCGGCGCAGTCCTCTTTGGCGTCCCCGAGGGCGTCGATGATCGAGTCGGCCTTGACGCCGCTCACGCGGTTCGTGCCGGGTACCTCGACCGCCTGAATCGAGGCCTGGGCATCGGCGACCACCTGTGCCGCGGCGTCGAGCTCCTCGGTGCGAGTGGCGGCGTCCGTGGCGCCCATCGCGGCGCGGAGGTGCATGGAGAGGAGGTTGGTACTGTCGCCGTCCGCCTTGGTGAGGGCGAACACGAACTCGCTGACGGCCTGCTGCGAGCCGTCGTAATCACTCGCGTAGACGTAGGAGTTGACGGACTCGTCCGCGCAGCCGATGCGAGTCTCGAAGATGTTGTCGGCCGTGAGGTCGGCGTCGGTGCTGTGGGTGCCGTCGTCGAAATAGTGGTCGAGCTCGTCGAAGTCCCACTCCTCGTCCGGGTACTCCTCCGCGACGATGTCTGCTACCTCGGAGAGGACCTCGCCAAACGTGTTCGCGAGGACGAGGGAGGAGGCGATGATGAGCGCCAGGCCGATGGCGAGGATGACGTAGACGCCGGGACCGGAGTGGTTGTCCGGGGAGGTCGTGGCGCTCGCGCTCTCGATGACGGGGACCTGCGGAGTGGGCGCGGGCGCGGGCTGCGGCTGCGGCTGGGGCACCGGCTGCGGCGCGGGCTGGCCGGGCGTGCCGTTGCTACCCTGCGGGGTCTGGGGCTGGTAGCCTTCGCTCATGTCTGGTCCTCTCCGCGGCTGCTGGGTGGTTGTCGTGCGTGTGGTTCTGCGCGCGGTGCGAGGCCTGGCGCGCATGCCGTGCGGGTACTCTCCTGCGGGCAGTTACGTGCTTGCCTAGGCCATGTCCTCGAGACGGCCGTGACGCTCGTAGCGGGTGATGCGGGCGGGCGCGTTGTTCTCGTCGACGAAGACGACGTGCGGCGCGTGCTCGGAGGCCTCCTCCGGGGTCATCTGGCAGTAGCACATGATGATGACCTTATCGCCAACGTTCACGAGGTGGGCGGCGGCACCGTTCAGGCAGATGACGCCGCTGCCTGCCTCGCCGGCGATGGCGTAGGTCTCGAGGCGGCTGCCGTTGTCGACATCCGCGACCTGAACCTTCTCGTACTCGCGGATGCCGGAGGCGTCCAGGAGGTCTTGGTCGATGGTGATGGAGCCGACGTAGTCGAGCTCGGCCTGGGTGACCGTGGCGCGGTGAATCTTGCCCTTGAGCATGTTGAGCTGCATTGTTCTCGCTCTCTTTAGCGCTTTGCGCGCGATGTCGCGCGTCTAACGGATATACGGTACACCTCAAGGGACTCCGACGCGAGATGCCACGCCCGAAGCCCATCGTAATTGCGCGACGCGAGCGGTGCCTGCGACGCTCGCGACACCCGTGGCATCCGTGATGGGCGCGATGCGCACGGTGCCCGCGACGAAAAAGAGCCCCGCCGGCGCGAACCGACGGGACTCTTCCTGGTTGGCCATCACGCGGCCGATGGTGCGGGGATCTGGCTAAGCCGCCAGGGCAGCCACGTCAGTGACGTCCCCGGCGGGGTCGCCTTAAGAGCGGGGCCGTCGCCAACCGGTTTGGCGACGGCCCCGCTGAGCCATGGCTTGGTCGCGGGCGATTGGAGATGGGCCCTGCAAGACTATCCAACCGGAGCGACCGGAGTTTATTTGGTTGTGCGGCGTTGCCGCGAGGGCGGTGCAGTCGACCCACCCGCCAGCCGCCTGCGTGAAATGCGGCGCGGTAGGGCGCAGAGACGCTCAGATCGCCTCTGCGCCCGGAGTGGTTCCAAATGGGACGGCATTAACGCTCGAGGATGCCACGCTAGAGCGATAGGAACAGCTCGTGGATGCGCGTGTCCTTGTCCAGCTCGGGGTGGAAGGCGAGGGCGAGCTGGTTGCCCTGGCGCGCGGCGACAATGCGGCCATCGACGGTCGCGAGCACCTCGGCGGTCTCACCCGCGGAGACGATCCTCGGCGCGCGGATGAACGTCATCGGGACCTCACAGATGCCCTCGAGCTCCGCGTTCGCATGGAAGCTCCCGAGCTGCCTGCCGTAGGCGTTGCGCTCGACCTCGACGTCCATCGTGGCGAGGCGCGGCGTGCCCTTGTCGTCGTGTGCCGCGAGCGTCTTGGCCAGGAGGATCATGCCCGCGCAGGTGCCCAGCGTTGGCATGCCCTCCTCGATGCGCCTGCGGAGCGGCTCGAGCATGCCGAGTTCGTCCAGGAGCTTGCCCTGCGTGGTCGACTCGCCGCCGGGGAGGATGAGGCGGTCGAAGGGCCGCTCGAGGTCAGACGCCTGCCTGAGCTCGATCCAGTTCGCTCCGAGGCGGTCGAGCATCTGCTCGTGCTCGGCGAAGGCGCCCTGGACTGCGAGGATTGCGGTCGTGCACGCCATTAGCGGCCACGCTCTTCCATGATGGTGTCGATCTCGTCGGCGTTGATGCCCACCATGGCCTCGCCGAGGTTCTCGGAGAGCTGGGCGATGAGCTTGGCGTCCTGGTAGTTTGCGACGGCCTTGACGATGGCGTCGGCGCGCTTGGCCGGGTCGCCGCTCTTGAAGATGCCGGAGCCCACGAAGACGCCCTCGGCGCCGAGCTGCATCATGAGCGCGGCGTCGGCGGGGGTGGCCACGCCGCCGGCGGCGAAGTTCACGACGGGGAGCTTGCCGGTCTCGTGGACCTCGCGCAGGAGGCTAACGGGGACGCTGAGCTGCTTGGCGGCCTCGAAGAGCTCGTCGTCGCGCAGGGCGACGGTGTCGCGGATCTGCTTCTGGATCTTGCGCATGTGGCGCACGGCCTGGACGACGTCGCCGGTGCCCGGCTCGCCCTTGGTGCGAATCATCGTGGCACCCTCCGCGATGCGGCGAAGAGCCTCGCCGAGGTCGCGGGCGCCGCAGACGAACGGCACGTCGAAGGCGGTCTTGTCGATGTGGTAGGTGTCATCGGCGGGGGTGAGGACCTCGGACTCGTCGATGTAGTCGATCTCGATGGCCTGGAGGATCTGCGCCTCGACGATGTGGCCGATGCGGCACTTGGCCATGACGGGGATGGAGACGGCCTCCTGGATGCCGCGGATCATGGCCGGGTCGCTCATGCGGCTGACGCCGCCGGCGGCGCGGATGTCGGCCGGGATGCGCTCGAGGGCCATGACGGCGCAGGCGCCGGCCTCCTCGGCAATGCGCGCCTGCTCGGGCGTGGTGACGTCCATGATGACGCCGCTCTTGAGCATCTGGGCGAGCTGGCGGTTGAGGGCTACGCGGTCCTGGGTCTCGTTCTCCATGTTGGTCTCCTTCGTTGCTTGCTTTGGGTCGCGGTGGCTGGTTTGCGCAGCCACCGATGACTTTCGAGGACAAAGGCTACGCTGGAACTGGCCTTGGCAAAATATCCAAACTGAGAGAAACTTAGAAGGTCAGAGTAAGGTCAGATGCGGGGGAGCGATAAGGCCAGATGCTTGACTACGATCTTGGCTTGCGTGGTGACGAGAGCCTCTATGACTATCTCTACCAGCGGATTCGCGATGACATCGCATCTGGCGAGCTTCGCGAGGGCGCGCGCCTGCCGTCGAAGCGCGCGTTGGCGGAGCATCTTGGGGTGAGCGTCGTGACCGTGGAGGGCGCGTATCGCCAGCTGGTCGTCGAGGGGTACGTCGAGTCGCGGCCGCGTAGCGGCTACTTCGTGTGCGACCTGCGGGGATCTGTGGCGCCGGCTCTCGGCGCGCGTGCGGGGGTGATGGCCGGCGAAGCGCCGCGGATGCCGGGACGCGACGAGGAGTCGCGCTCGGTTGACTTCGCTCTTGGGGCGCGCGGCGCGGAGCAGGATGCGGCGAGCCTCTGGACCCGCGCGCTTCGCCAGGCGCTTGCCTCCGAGTCAGAGGCCGAGCTCTTCGCCCCGGCTCCCGCGAAGGGGACGCCCCGTCTGCGGGAGGCAATCGCGTCCCACCTGCGCCAGACGAGGGGAATGGTGGTCGACCCGGAGAACGTTGTGGTTGGAGCGGGCGCGCAGATTCTCGACTCGTGCATCGTGCAGCTTCTTGGTCGCGAGCGCGCCTATGGTGTCGAGGATCCCGGTTATCCTCGCCTGATGCGGCTTTATGCGGCGAACGGCGTCGAGGTGAGGCATGTCCCCATTGACGAGGCGGGCGTTCGCGTTGACGCTCTGGCGGCGAGCGATGTTGGCGTGATGCACGTCATGCCGTCGCACCAGTTCCCGACGGGGTGCGTGACGAGCATCGGTAGGCGCTATGAGCTGCTGGGATGGGCCGCGGATTCGTCGGCGGGGGAGCGCTGGATTATCGAGGACGACTATGACTGCGAGTTCAGGCTCGCGGGGCGGCCCGTTCCCGCGCTCGCGAGCGTCGACGCGATGGGGCGCGTGATCTACACGAACACGTTCTCGAAGAGCCTTGGCTCGGCGCTGCGTCTCGCTTATATGGTGCTTCCCGATAGCCTGATGGAACGGTACACCTCTGAACTCGGGTTTTACTCGTCGACGGTGAGCACGGTCGATCAGGTGACGCTGGCGCGAATCCTGGAAGACGGCAGCTACGAGCGGCATGTCGCCCGCGTGCGCAAGCGCGCCCGCGACGTGCGCGATCGTCTCCGCGAGATGGTTGCCGCGGGCGCCTTTGGCCCTGGCGCTCGCCTCGAGCACGCCGATGCCGGCTTGCACTGCGTCCTCGCTGTCCCCGTGGATTCGCATTCGTATGCTACGGATGACTCGCTCGACACCCTCCACGAGCACGGCTTTTCCGCCCAGCCGATCAAGGCCTTCACCTTCCTGCCTCAGGAGGGCCCACGCGATATGGAACGCCTCCTCGTTAGCTACTGCTAGCCGGTTGTGACGACTTTCTCTAAGGCGGAAGCCATCAGTTGTGACGACTTTTTCGAAGGCGGAAGGCATCAATGGCGAGAGTGGGTGCCCGATAAATCGGGCACCCACTCTTCATTTGCCTGCTCAATTGTATTTGACGCTCTTTGGCGTGAAGCGGCTGTCAAATAGAACCGAAATTGAGCGTCAAACATCGCTTTCGGATCGCCAGATTTAAACTCACCCGAGAAGTATGGACCTGATTTAGGTTTCGTCGAGTAGACGAGGTTTTTGAATCGTAAAATCCCAGGTCACAGGAGCTTATAAGTCGGGTCTACTCAGGGATTTGTGTTTTAGGTCCATACTTCTCGGGCGAGTTGTTATTTGAGACCGATCAGGCTGTTCTTTAGGACGGCCGGGGTGTATTTTGGGTCGTCCAAGTTGCTCTTGAGGTCGCCCAGACCACTTATGGGGTCGCTCGAGCTTTTCGGGTAATTAATTTGCTCCTTGTTTTGCCCGTTCCGTCCACCTTGACCATATACTGCTTAGCGCTTTCGTTTTGCGATTCCAGCTCGCGACCTCGTTGTTGGCGGCTGCATTGTTAACGAATCTACCTGCACTCTGCCGTTCATGCGCCGTATTTCTTCCATTCGTCGAACTGACAGGACTTTGGCTTCAGATTCTTGTAGTCCCTCGCTACCGTCTCTCTACCTACTAACACTGGAGTGATGATGGAAGAGACGCTTTGCGGTGTAACCGCTTTCAAGTTGCATAGAGTCCCACCGCAGGTAATCGGCTTATGCCCACCTTTGCCCGGAGTTTCTGGCGACCATAACCGGCGTGAGTTTTTATCTCATCCAGTGGTGAACGAAATCCTTGGGACACCCCTGCATAGGTTGGTGACGGCGCGTTGTGATCTTTCCTCGCGTAAACACTTTCGCGACCATCTCTGGACTGCCGAGCTCCCGCTCGGGTCAATTCACGAGCACATTCTGGGAATCAACGTCACCTCTCCGGCAATGACTCTGCTTACGCTCGCTACGTCTATTCCGTTTCCGCAGCTAATCATGGCGATATACGAGGTGTGTGGCGGCTTCTCCATCTTTAAGCCAACCCCCTCTCTTGAGGAATTGCTCCAGCGTCATTGGGGAGACTGCTCTACGGAATGTGCCGGCTGGAAACGGGTTACTTCAACAAAGGGGAAGCAGACGAGTCTCTGGATGCGTCCGCCACTTGTTGAGCTTGAAGAAATGCGCCGTTTCGCAAAGTCAGTTCAAGGCCGTAGGGGAGCGGCTGTGCTCGAAAGGGCGACGGAGCTGGTTACCGGTCCATGCGACTCGCCGTTCGAGGTGCAGGCGAGCCTGCTGCTCGGGCTTCCGCGGAGGTTCGGCGGGATGGGCTTCACGGACATCGAGAACAACAAGGTGATTCATCTATCAAGCGACGCTCGGGCGCTGTACGGCAAGAGCACGTGCCGTGCGGACATCTATCTCGAGGGGAATAGCGTGGCGGGGCCGGTTGACATCGAGTGTCAGGGAGCCATGGTGCACGATTCCGGTGAGTCTGCCATCTCTGACTCGCGACGCACCGCGGCGCTGCAAAGCATGGGAATCGACGTCGTCCCGGTCACGTTTGACCAGATCAGCGACCCACGCAGTTTCGGCGCGTTGGCCGCTCTTGTGGCGAAACGCTCCGGGCGCAAGTTGGCCCCAAAGACAGAGGGCCTTCAGCGTCGAGAGCTCGACCTTAGGCGTAACGTGCTAATCGACTGGGGTACGCTTGGGGAATAGAAAGCGGGGCGCCGCGTCAGCGGAACCGCGAATTCGCCGGCGATAATAGAAATCGCGCCTGCCCTATGAGGGGTAGGCGCGATGTCGTATTGCGGCATGTAAATGCGCGCGGCTCGTTCACGCTAGTGGCCCGGCTTCGGCCGCGCGGCGGCGCACGATGTCGACCAGCTGCTCGGTCAGGAGTTGGTAGGCCTGGCGGTCGCGCCCCTCGAGGCAGGCGAGGTGGGCGTCGATCGTGGTGTGGTCGCCGCGAACGGCGGGGCCGGTGAGAGATGCCTCGACGCCATCCTTCGCGATGTGCTCGGCGTTGCCGAGGAACAGGGGAGCCAGCGCGGCCTCTGCCTCGGCGCGGTCAAACCCGCAGCGCACGAGCTCGCCGGCGGCCATGTCATACAGCCCCACCACGAGGTTCGACGCCATGACGGCGGCGGCGTGGTAGCGGGTCTTCGCACCCGCGGCGACGCGCGTCACCTGGTTGCCGCGCGCGCGGAGGAGGCCGGCCATGAGATCCACGGCCCAGTCGTCCCCCTCGAGCGTGAAGCTCGCGCGGCCTAGCTCGCGCCAGCAGTGGAACCTGCTGCTCACGGCATAGAGCGGATGCGCGGAACAAACGTGGGCGCCAAGCTCGCGGGCACCTGCGAAGACACTGGAGGAGAGCGCGCCGGAGCAATGCACGACAAGCTTGTCTCGAAGGCTGACCTCGCCGGCGTGGGCGGCCCGCGCGAGCTCGTCCCATACGTCTGCGATCGTGGTGTCCGGCGTGGTCACGAGCAGCAGGTTCGCGGCGCGCACGGCCTCGATGGGGGAGGCAAACACGCTGCCCCCGGCAAACTCGACGGCCTCGCGTGCGTGGGCCTCGTCGCGCGAGTAAAACCCAGCCACGTCTACCGCGGCGCTCTCGCCGAGGTAACGCCCGAGCGAACAGCCAACTTTGCCAGCGCCCACAACGGCCACACGCAGCCGGCCAGGCCCGGCGCACACGCGCGGCGGAACCGGAGCGCCCCCTGCCGCGGCGCGAGCGGCGTGCCTCGGTGCGGGAATACGCTCGGGAGCTGCGGCGATGGCGTCGCCCCAGGCATCCACGGCGGGTACGAGAGGCGCCGCCGCGCCAGCGGCACCCGCCGCGCCACCAGCGGGCGCCGCCGCGCTAGCAGCAGGCACCGTCGCACCAGTCGCGCCAGCCGCCGCAGGCGAAGGTGCCGGCGCACCAGCACCGGCACCCTCGTCAACGTGTCCGCGGCGCGTCTTCTGTTCGAGCCAAGCGGCCACTACTTTGCAGCCTTGGGGTCGAAGATGAAGTTGTCGATCAGGCGCGTCTTGCCGATGTAAACGGCCATGGCGCACAGGATCGGCTCGTCGGCGATCTTCTCGATCTGGACGATGTTCTCGAAGTCGACCATCTTCACGTAGTCGATCTTCGCGAGCGGCTCGGCCTCGATGATGGCCTTCATGGCGTCGAGCACGGTCGCGGCGTCACGCTCGCCGTCCTCGACCATCTTCTGGCCGGCGAACACGGCACGCGACAGGCACAGCGCGGCCACGCGCTCCTCGGCGGAGAGATAGGTGTTGCGCGAGCTCTTGGCCAGGCCGTCCTCCTCGCGGATAATCGGGCAGCCGACGATCTGGATGCCGAAGTTGAGGTC
>NZ_CAKUIH010000003.1 GCF_934660935.1 uncultured Parolsenella sp.
CCTTCGCCTGCGCAAGGCCGTTCTGGCCAGTGGTCGCATCGACGACGAGGACGACGGTTACGGGCATGCTCGCGCGCTTGCGCGTGACGTTTACGATCTTGGCGAGCTCGCGCATGAGCTCGGAGGACGTGTGAAGGCGTCCAGCGGTGTCGATGAGCATGAGCTCCGTGCCCTCGCGCTCCGCGGTCTCGACCACGTCATAGCAAACGCTCGCAGGGTCAGCGCCGCGCTCGCGGGTGACGACGCGCACGTCAGCGCGCTCGCCCCAGACCTGGAGCTGCTCGATCGCGGCGGCGCGGAAGGTGTCGGCGCCGCCGATGAGGACGGACTTGCCCTTGCCCTTCGCGGCCGCGGCGAGCTTGCCCACCGTGGTGGTCTTGCCGGCGCCGTTGATACCGACGAACAGCACGCAACTCGGCGTGTCGTCGAACGGATCTCGCTCGGAGGTGGGGAACGCCTCGGCCAGGCGCTTGGCGAGGGCCTCGCGGAGCTGGTCGGCCGTACGCAGGCCCTTCTTCGCAGCAAGCTCGCGGAGGTCATCAGTGACGCTCATCGCGAGCTCGGGACCGATGTCACCCATGACGAGGGTGTCCTCGAGATCCTCCCAGAACTGCTCGTCGACGTCGCCGCCCATGTAGAAGATCTGGTTGAGCGCCTCGCGAGACTTCGCGAGTCCGCTCCTCAAGCGGTCAGCAAGCCCCATCAGGCATCGACCACCTTTCCTGTCGCGCGGTCAAGCCGCTGGGATACAACGTGACTGACACCATCGGCCTGCATGGAGACGCCGTACAGGACGTCGGCCTGCTCCATGGTCCTCCTCTGGTGCGAAATGACGATGAGCTGCGTCGTCTCCTTGAGCTGCTCGATGGCATCGAGAAGCTTGTCGAGGTTGGCGTCATCGAGCGCCGCCTCCACCTCGTCGAAGACGTAGAACGGCACGGTTCGCGTGCGATAGACGGCGAAGAGCAGCGCGAGAGCCGTGAGGGACTTCTCGCCACCGCTCATGAGCGTCATCTTCGCGATGCGCTTACCCTTGGGCTGCGCCACGACCTCGATGCCGGTCTCCGCAGGGTGGTCCGGGTCGCACATCTCGAGATGCGCCTTGCCGCCCGGGAAGAGCATGCCGAAGATCTCGATGAAGTTGGCGTTCACGGCCTCGAAGGTCTCGAGGAACTGCCTACGCATCTTGCGGTCGATGGCCGCGGTGATCTTGGCGAGCGCGGCACGGGCGCTCTCGAGGTCCTCGAGCTGAGCTCCGATGTAGTCCGCGCGCTCCTTGAGCTTGGTGTACTCGTCCATCGCGACCTGGTTGACGGGTCCGAGGCTATCGATCTGACGGCGCAGGGACGCGACCTCGCGCTCGGTGGCCTCGCGGTCATCGGGCTCGGGCATCTGCAGCGCCTCTTCGAGGACGTGCCTGCCATCGGCCGTGATCTGCGCGATGGCCTGCTCGACGCGGACCTCGAGACGGCCACTCTCCACCTTGACGTCGCTTTGGGCGCCCTTGGCCTGCTCGAGTGCTGCATTGGCATCCGTGACCTGCTGCTTCGCGTCACCAATGGTCTTCTTGAGGGAGTCGGAGTCCGCCTCGGCGAGGCTCGCGCGGTCACGCAGGCGCTCAGCCCAGGTCTTGCAAGCCTCGTGGATCGCCTCGTAGCGCTCGTGGAGCGGATCGACGCGAAGGCGGAGCACCTCGAGGGAGCGTGTGGCCTCCTCCGCGGCGCGGGCGCGCTCGTCGAGGGAGGAGATGCGGCCAGAGAGCTCACGCTGGCGTTCGTCGAGATGATGTAGGCGCTCGCGGCTCGTCGCAAGCTTGAGGCGCGCGTCCGCGGCCTTCTTGGTGGCCTCGTCCTCTGCTCGAGAGGCCTCGCGACGGCGGCTGTTGGCCTCCTCGAGGTCGCGGGACAGCTTGGCGAGGCGCTCCTTGGCGGCATCTGCCTTGGCCTTGAGCTCATCCAAGCGTGGGCGGGCCTCGCGGGTGCGCTCGCGCGCCTTCTCGCGGCGGGCCTCTACCTGCGTGCGCTCGTCGCGAGCGGAGCTCACCTGAGACTGCAGGCGGCCGATCTCCGAGTTGAGGGAGTCCCTCTCGCCGGTGAGGCGGGAGAGCTCGCCGGCAGCATCGGCGGAGGCGTCGCGAGCCTGGGCGAGGGCGTCCGCGGCGGTGTCCGCGGCGGCAGAGGCGTCCGAGAGCGTCGAGTCTGCCGAGGTGACGGCTGCCTCGAGGGCGGGCATGCCCTCCTCGAGCGCTGCGACCTCGCGCCTACGCTCGAGCGTGCCCGCGGCGGCACCGGCGGAGACGCCAGCCCGCGTGCGGCCATCGCTCGTCGCGACGACGCCGGACTCTGTAACGTAGGTAAGGCTCGGGTTCGCGGCGTGGGCACGCACCGCCGCCTCGGGGGAGTCGACGATGAAGACATCGCCCAAGAGGCGCTCGACGAGGCCGCTGGCGCCATCCTCGACGTCAAGCATGTCGACGAGGCGACGGCCCTCCCCCTGGGGCGCGACGGGCGCGGTCTCAGCGAGGTTAAGGACCGTAAAGGAGCCAGCGGCGGAAGCCTCGCCAGCGGCGGCATCCATGAGGCGCGCGACGTCAGCGTCTGCGGAAACGACAGGCGCGGAGAGCGTGTCACCGAGAAGACGCTCGACGAGCGAGTCGAGCTCGGCCGGAGCGCTCACGACATCAGCGAGGCGATAGCGAACGAGTCCCGCGAGCGTGCCGTCAGACAACACGCGACCCTCAAGGGACTCGGAGCCCGGAACGAGCCCGGCGTCGATCGAGCGAAGCGCTTCGAGCTTTGCCTGGGCGCCGGAGAGTGCGGCCTTAGCGGCTCCCAACGCCTCGCGCGCGGCCTTCGCGGCCTCGCGAGCGGCATCCCTCTCGGCCGCGAGGCGAGAGATCTCCTCCTTGGCTGCCTCTGCGGCGGCACGGGCGTCCTCGATGCTCGAGGCAAGCTCCTCGAGCCTGCCGGAGCGACTCGCGAGCGCGGCCTCGGCAGTCTCGAGCTGTTCGTCGATCTGCGCGAGACGGCTCGCGAACATCTGGTCCTCGACCTCGGCGTTACTGATTTCGTCCGTGAGCTTGGCGTGCGCGAGCGTCGCGTCGTCAAGTTCGCGCTGGCAGGAGCGCTGCTCGTCATTGAGGCGCGCCTGGGCCGAGCCAGCCTCGCGACGCGCGGCTGTGGCCTCGCGGGCCGCGGGCTCGAGGCGCTTGACCTCCGCCTCGAGGGTCTCGGTCGCGACGCGCGTGTCAGACAGGCGCCCAGAAACGTCCTCGAGCTCGCTCGAGGCCTCGCTCCTCTGGCGATCGACCTGCGAGAGCGTCATACGCGTCTCAGAGAGGCGATCGACCATGTTGCGGCCCTTTTCCTCGAGGAGGCGCATGTCGCTCTCGAGGCGGCCGAGGATGTCGCTGCAGCGACGGCGCTGCTCGCCGAGGTCTCCGACGAAGAGGCCCTTCTGCTCGAGCAGGCTCTGGAGCTTCTCGAGCTCGCGGCTCTTCTCGTCCGCGCGGAACTGCGCGAGTTCGACGGCGGCCGAGGCCTCCTTGGCGCGAGACTCGAGCTCGGTCCACTGGCGCTGGAGACGCCTCACGTCGTCGACGGCGAGCTGGCAGTTGAGCTCTGACAGGCGACGGTCAAGCTCCTCCCAGCGCTTCGCGCGGTCAACCTGGCGCTCGAGCGGGCGAAGCTGGCGGTTGAGCTCTCGCGCGACGTCGCGGGCGCGAACGAGGTTCTTGTCCATGTCCTGGAGCTTGCGCTGTGAGCGCTCCTTGCGACGACGGTGCTTGGAGATGCCTGCGGCTTCCTCGATGAGGACGCGCCTCTCCTCCGGGCGGCTCGAGAGGATCGAGTCGAGCTTGCCCTGGGAGATGATCGAGTGCGTGTCCTTGCCAAGGCCGGAGTCATGCAGGATGTCCTGGATGTCCATGAGGCGAGCCGGAGCGCCGTTGATGAGGTACTCGGACTCGCCGGAGCGATACATCCTTCGCGTGATGCCGACCTCGGAGAAGTCGACCGGCAGTGTGTGGTCCGTGTTGTCGAGCACGAGGGTGACCTCGGCCACGCCCACGGGCTTGCGGGCGGAGGAGCCCGAGAAGACGACGTCCTCCATGGCCTGGCCGCGCAGCATCTTGGCGCTCTGCTCGCCCAGGACCCACAGGATGGCGTCACTGACGTTGGACTTGCCCGAGCCATTGGGACCCACCACGACGGTGAGGCCCGGGTCGAAGACCATATGAGTGCGATCCGCGAAGGACTTGAAGCCCTTCAGCGTGAGGGACTTCAGGAACAATTGACGCCCTCCTCGGCGAGGCGCTTGATGGCGTCAGTTGCGGCGGCGCTCTCCGCTTCCTTCTTGGAAGAGCCGGTGCCGCGTCCCATGCGCCTCCCCTCAACGAGGACGACGGAGGTGAAGGTGGGGCTGTGCGCGGGGCCCTTCTCGCCCTCGAGCTTGTACTCCGGGGCACAGCGGAGCTCGCGCTGAGTGATCTCCTGGAGGCGGCTCTTGGGGCTCACGGGGCGCTCCGCGAGCTCGGGCACCATGTGGGGGCCAAGCGTACGCTGAACGAACTCGTGCGTGGCGTCATAGCCGGCGTCGAGGTAAAGGGCACCGACGACTGACTCGAACACGTTCTCGAGAGCGGAGTGGAGGCCACGGGAACCCGTGCCCTTCTCAGACTCGCCAAAGACGATGCACTCGCCGATGCCGAGCTCCTCGGCCACGGCGGAGAGGGTCTTGCCAGAGACGAGGGAAATCTTGAGGCGTGTGAGCGCGCCCTCGTCCATATCGCGGAAGCGCTCGAAGAGATCGGTCGCAACGATGGCGCCGAGGATGGAGTCTCCCAGGAACTCGAGCCTCTCGTAGGAGGCCGATACTGGCAGGCCCTCGACGGCGCTCGGGTGCGTGATGGCGGCCTCTACGAGGCTGCGGTTATTGAAGGTGTGGCCACAAATGCTCTCGATGTGGCGAATCCGCTCGGTGGCGGTGTTGCGGGGCATGCGCTCCCCCATCTGTCGCAACGGCTAGATACGGCGACGGCGCCCGCGTGGAGCGCCGTCACACACATCAGTTAATTGTACCCGCTGCAAGCCAATCGCGCAGGGCTTACTCGGCTTCGGCGATCGCCTCGGCAAGCTTTCCGCACAGGTTCTGGCGAACGCAGCGAGCCGCCGTCAGCGTGCCGTTCATGATGGCGTCCGGGTTGGTGGCACCATGGCCGACGAGCACGGGCGCCTTGAGGCCGAGAAGGGCGGCTCCACCGTAGCGATCGCCGGACAGAAGCGCGGCAACCTCCTTCATGGCGGGCTTGACCAAGAGCGCGCCGAGGGCAACCTTCTTGCTCTCCCCCGCCGCTGCCTTCAGCGCGGAGACGATGAACTTCGCCGTTCCCTCGACGGCCTTGATGGCGATGTTGCACGTGAAGCCGTCGGAGACGATGACGTCAAGGTCACCCGTAAGGATGTCGCGTCCCTCGCAGTTGCCGGAGAAATTGATTCCCTTGGTGGCCGCGAGCGCCGCATGGCGCGCGAGAGCCGCCTCGGAGCCCTTGGTCTCCTCGGTGCCGTTGTTGAGCAGGCCAACCGTGGGATTCTCCACGCCAAGCACAATCTGGGAGTACGCGGTGCCCATACGAGCGAACTGGACGATCATCTCCGGCGGGCAATCCGCGTTGGCGCCAAGGTCGAGGAGGGTCGTCATGTGTCCGGCGGCACCGGGCATGGCGGTGCAGAGGGCAGCGCGGCTCACGCCCTTGACGCGGCCGACGATGAGCGTGCCCGCCGCGAGGATGGCGCCGGTGGAGCCAGCGGAGAAGAAGGCGTCCGCCTCGCCCGCACGGACGGCGCGGCAGCCGCGCACGATCGAGGAGTCCTTCTTGCGACGGACGGCCTCCGTGGGATGCTCGTCCATCTCGATGGCCTCGGTGGTCACGAGGGCCTCGGCGCGAGCGTGCTTGGCGCAGAACGGCACGACGACGTCCTCGTTACCGGCAACGACAACCTCGAGGTCATCATCGGCCTCGAGAGCGCGGGCGATTCCCTCGAGAACGACCTCGGGTTTCTCGTCTCCGCCCATGGCATCGACTACGACACGGACCATGGTGGTTCCCTTCTCACGAACATAAGCGACACGGGGCGCACTGCCCGCGCAGGATGTTAACACCTTAGCATCCCGCACACGGCTGCAGTGTCCGGATAAACAAAAAAGGCCGACCCTTCCGGGCCGGCCTTCTGGCCACTCTAGGAATGGCGGCTACTCGGTGACGATGACCTGACGGCCATTGTAGTAGCCACAGCTCGGGCACACGCGGTGCGGGAGCTTCACGGCGCCACACTGGGGGCACGTGGAGCGGGCCGGCATAGCGAGCTTGCTGTTGGCCGAGCGACGGGTGTGGGTCGCGCCGCGGCCCTTCTTCTGCTTGGGTACTGCCATTGTTGACCTCTCTTACTGAACTTACGCCGCACCGCACGCGACGGTCTATCACAGACGAATTGGAATGATAGCACGAAATGGAGCGTTCGCACTAGAGATACACAGTATTTGGTGGAGGATTCTCACGTCAAGCGCAAATATGCTACTTCTCATCATCATCCTCGAGGTTTAGATCCGCAAGAGCCGCAAACGGGCTCTCCGCGAGCTTCTCAGCTTCGCGCTTCGCGGCGCAGCCGCAGTCCCCCTCGTTGAGATTCGCGCCGCACGTGGGGCAGAGACCCTTGCAATCCTCGCGGCAGAGCACCACGAACGGCGTCTCCATGAGGATGGCAGCCATGATGGGCTCGGAGACATCGATAGTGTGGTCCTCGTCCACCAGGGAGAAGTCCACCTCATCCTCGTCATCGGAGAGCTCTTCCTCTGCGGGAGCCTCGAACAGGAAGTACTCGTCCACCTCGGAGGCGACGTCAAACTCGGCGTCTTCGAGGCAGCGGTCACACGTGCCGAGGACATGGGCGCGAACCATGCCGGACGCGAGAATGCCCTCGCCGGCGTTGGTGAGGACGAGGTCGTAGTCGATGCCCTCAGGCAGCTTGAACTCGCGGCCACCGAGCTCGTAGCCCGGCTCGTCGATGTGGCCGGAAAGGGGCAGGACGCTGCCAGCGCCTTCGAGGCGCTCGTCAATGAGAACGCGAATAGGCTCCATGGGGATTACCTACGCGAAGAGCCGTCATCGAGCGACTGGCGGTTGCGCTCGAGGGTGCCGATAACGCTCTTGAGGTTGTCCTCGATGCCCGTGAGGAGGTTCTCGACGTACTCGTTGATGTGATAGCGAAGGTCGCTCGCGTACTGCGTGGCCTGGTCGCGGATCTCCTCGGCCTGCTGGTTGGCGAGACGGACGACCTCCTGGTCGCCAGCGAGGATCATGGCCTGCTGCTGGGCGTCAGCAACGATGGAATCCGCCATCTGGTGGGCGCGGGCGAGAATCTCGTCCTCCTCCTTGAGGATGCGACGGGAGGTCTGGAACTCTTCCGGGAAGACGTTGCGGATCTCGTCAAGAAGCTCATAGACGGCGTCAGCGTCGACAATCTTAGGATTGCTGCCGGTGCCGCCCATGATGGGCTTCTTGCCATCGGAGATAATGTCCTCGAGCTCGTTGACCAAGTTCTCGATCTCCTCACCTGGCTGCATGCGCAGGCTCCTTTCGTGCTGGCCCCAGACCCAACGCGCGGGCTTGCGGGACATGAAAATCGCAGGTACTTCGCGCGCTCCATGCGCGTATCCCGATTACTTTACCATACCCGCAGCTATATGGATTGCTGCTTACGGCGCGCAAGGGAATCTTCACCTGCGAGCCTAATATGCACCGGCAGGCAGCGGCCGCCTCTCGCGCCAACTCGCGGCGCCCCTACTCCTCGAACTGGGAGTTATAGAGCTCCGCGTAGAAGCCGTTCTTCGCAAGCAGCTCCTCGTGCGAGCCGCGCTCGACGATGTCGCCATCACGAAGGACGAGGATCGTGTCCGCGCCCTTAATCGTCGAGAGCCTGTGAGCGATCACGAAGCTCGTACGGCCCTGCATGAGCGCGTCCATCGCCTGCTGAATGCGGACCTCGGTGCGCGTGTCGACGTTCGAGGTCGCCTCGTCAAGGATGAGGGCGGGCCTGTCGGCGAGGAACGCGCGGGCAATCGTCACGAGCTGGCGCTGGCCCTGGGAGAGGTTCGTGCCCTCCTCGTTGATCATGAAATCATAGCCACCGGCGAGGGTGTGGATGAAATGGTCGCAGCGGGCCGCACGGGCAGCAGCCTCCACCTCGGCATCCGTGGCGTCGGGACGGCCATAGCGGATGTTCTCGCGGATCGTGCCGTTGAACAGCCACGTGTCCTGAAGCACCATCGCGAACTGCTCGCGAAGCGCCGCGCGGTCCCAGTCGCGGACGTCGACGCCATCGACGCGCAGGCTGCCGCCGTCGACGTCATAGAAGCGCTGGAGCAGCTTGATGAGCGTGGTCTTGCCGGCGCCCGTGGGACCCACGATGGCCACGGTCTGGCCTGGCTCGGCCGTGCAGGAAAAGTCGTGGATGATCGTCCTCTCGGGGTCATAGCCAAACTTGACGTGGTCGAACTCCACGAGGCCGTCGCGCCTCTCGGGAATCTGGGGATCGGCGGCAAGCTCCTCCTCGGGAGCGGCGAGGAACTCGAAGACACGCTCGGTGGCGGCGGCCATCGACTGCATCGTGTTGCTCACGTTGGCGAGCTGCTGCACGGGCTGCGTGAAGTTGCGCACGTACTGGATGAAGCTCTGGATGTCACCGGGGGTGGCGCTTCCGGTGAGCGCGAGCTGCGCGCCCACGACGACCACGGCCACGTAGCCGGCGTTACTCACGAGGCTCATCAGCGGGATCATGAGGCCGGAGAGGAACTGCGAGCGCCAGCCGGAGATGAACAGGCGGTCGTTCTTCTCGTCGAACTCCCTCACGGCGGCGTCGGCGCGGTCGAACACCTGGATGACGTTCTGGCCGGCGAAGTCCTCCTCGATGACGCCGTTGACGGCGCCGAGGACCTGCTGCTGCTCGCGGAAGTAGGGCTGCGAGAAGTGCATCATGACGCCCATGATGGCCGCGGCGGCGGGAAGCGTCACCACGACGACGCCCGTGAGCGGCAGGCTGATCGAGAGCATCATCACGAGCACGCCGACGATCTGGGTGAGCGAGGTGATGAGCTGCGTCACGGACTGGTTGAGGCTCTGGCCAAGCGTGTCGACGTCGTTCGTGATGCGAGAGAGCACGTCGCCCTTGCTGTGGCCGTTGAAGTAGCTCATCGGCACGACGGCGATCTTCTCGGCAATCTCCTTGCGCATGCGGTAGCAGATCTTCTGCGTGACGCCCGTCATGAGCCAGCCCTGGATGAGGTTGCAGGCGGAACTCGCGAGGTAGAGGCCGAGTAGGAGCAAGAGCGTCTTGCCGATCCAGTCGAAGTCGACCGCACCGGTGCCCTGGACCTTGGCGACGAGGCCCTCGTAGAGCTTGGTCGTCACCTTGCCGAGGACCTTCGGACCCACGATGTTGAAGATGACCGAGCACATCGCGAACGCGATGGCGAAGAACACGGCAACCTTGTGCCTGCCGACGTACCCGAGCAGCTTGCGGATGGTGCCCTTGAAGTCCTTGGGCTTCTCGCCGCGGCCCATGGGCCCGCGACCGCCCATCGGTCCGCGCTGGCGCCTGGCCGGGGCCTGGGTCTTGTTCGTCTCGCCTGCCATTAGCGCTCGCCTCCCTTCATGACCGCCGCAATCTCCTCGTTGGTGAGGCCGAGTTCGGCGGAGGACAGCTGTGACTGTGCAATCTCGAGATAGGTGGGGCAGCTGCGGAGAAGCTCCTCGTGCGTGCCCTGCCCGACGACGCGGCCGTCGTCGAGGACGATGATCTGCGTGGCGCGCATGATCGTGGCGATGCGCTGGGCGACCACGACCACGGCGGAGCCGGACGCGGAGGTCGCGAGAGCCTCGCGCAACTTCGCGTCGGTCTTGTAGTCGAGTGCGGAGAAGGAGTCGTCGAAGACCATGACCTCGGGGCGCTTGGCGAGGGCGCGCGCGATGGCGAGGCGCTGGCGCTGGCCGCCGGAGACGTTGGTGCCACCCTGACTGATCTCGGACTCGTAGCCGCCCTCGCGGCCCTTGATGAACTCGGCGGCCTGGGCGATGCTCGCAGCAGCACGCATGTCGTCGTCGCCTACGGTGTCACCCGCGAACTTGAGGTTCGTCTCGATGGTGCCGGAGAAGAGCATGCCCTGCTGCGGCACGTAGCCAATGCGGCAGCGGAGCTCGGAGAGGGACATGTCGCGGACGTCGATGCCATCGAGCGCGACCGCGCCCTCCGTCGCGTCGTACAGGCGCGGGATGAGCTGGGCGATCGTCGATTTGCCGGAGCCGGTGGCGCCGATGATGCCGAGCGTCTCGCCCGCACGGACGGTGAAGTTGACGCCCGTGACGACGTTCTCGTCGCCGTCGGGATAGCTGAAGGAGACGTCGCGGAACTCGAGCTGAGCGCGCGGACCGTCGGCCGCGGGGAGTTGCGGACACTCAGGTTCCCTGATCGAGCTCTGCGTGTTGAGGACGTCCTCGACGCGCTCGCAGGCGACCTCGGCACGCGGGAGCATGACGGAGACCATGGTGAGGATCATGAACGCCATGACGATCTGCATCGTGTAGGAGATGAACGCCATCATGTCGCCCACCTGCATGACGCCGTCGTTGATGCCGTGCGAGCCCGTCCACACGATCAGCACGGTGATGCAGTTCATGACGAACATCATGAGCGGCATCATGAAGCTCATGGCACGGTTCGTGAACAGCTGCGTCTTCATCAGGTCCGTGCTGGCGTCGTCGAAGCGGGCGAGCTCGTGGTCCTGGCGACCGAAGGCACGGATCGGCATGATGCCGTCGAGCATCTCGCGGGCAACGAGGTTCACGCGGTCGACGTACTGCTGCATCTTCTTGAACTTGGGCATGGTGAGGCCCATGAGGACGCCGACGACCGCGGACACGGCCACGACGGCGACGCCGATGGTCCACTCGAGGCCCGTACGCGTGGCGAAGACGCGCATGAGGGCCACGACGCCCATGATCGGCGCCATCATCACCATGCGGATGACGAGCGTGGTTGCCATCTGGATCTGTTGGATGTCGTTCGTGCAGCGCGTGATGAGCGAGGCCTGGCTAAACTTGCCCACCTCGGCTGGAGAGAATCGCATGACGCTCTCGAAGGTCTTGCGACGCAGGTCGCGCGCGATGGTACAGGCGGTGTGCGAGGCCACGGCGCCGGTGAGGATCGTGGCGACGAGGCTCACGGCGCACAAGCCGAACATCTTGGCCGCCATGGACGCGAGGTAGGAGTTCTGGACGTCCGACGGGCTGATGCCCTGGGCCTCGTACTCCTTGCCGACGAACGAGATGGCACGCTGGCGCACGATCGAGCCGCCCATGGAGCCCATCTCGTCAGCCATGGACTCGGCGCCGGAGACGAGCTGGTCCCTGTCGAGCATGCCCATGGGGACGGCCTTGCGGATGTCGTCCATGGTGACGGTCCCCTGGATGGGGGCGCCGGTAGCGGAGGCGTCGATGCCCTGCTCGAGCGCGAGGGCCACGGTCTCGGGCAGGCTCATGATGTTCGCGAGCTCCCCCTCGTCCGAGCGGGCCTCGTCGGTGCCCACATAGGCGCGGACGCCCTCGGCATCAGGCTCGCCATAGGCGGCCTCGATGGTGGCGGCATCCTCGTCGTTCATGAAAAGCTCGAGGTCCGCGAGGGTCTGCTCTCGGATGGTGGCGGGCACGGCGCTCTCGATGCCGCCCTGCTGGATGCCCACGTCGACGATCTCGCTCATGTACGTGGGCAACGTGAGGTCTGCGTTGCAGCTGATGATGATCAGCGCGACGGCACACACGAGCGCCAGGATGTGGTTCTTGAATAGCTTGATAATCCTCATGCCACTCCCCTCTCTATTCCCCCTGCGCGGACGGTGCGATGTGGACCTGACGGCCCTCGCGCCTGCGCGCCTCCATGACCTCGACCACGCGATTGATGACACGGACGAGGTCCCGGGCGTCATCCTCGCCGAGCTCCCTCAGGAAGTCCGCGACCATCTCGACGCCCTCGTCGCGAATCTTGTCCGCTGTGACGCGTCCCGCGTCCGTGATGGTTACGACGACGCGGCGCTTGTCCTTCGCGGACGTCGTGCGAGTGACGAGCCCGCGCTCCTCGAGCGCGCGCAGGATATTCGCGACGCGCGCATCCGAAACGCCCATACGGTTCGCAAGCTCACCCGGCGAAAGCGCTCCGCCGGAGGTGATCAGCTCGCGCAGGACGACGGGCATGCCGCGGAGCTTCTGGTCGATGCCCCGGCCTGACCTTAGGCGAGACATCAGGAAGCCAGCGTGGATAAGTTGGTCCGCGTAGGCTTCGAACGCCCCGGCGGGCGATTCCGCGCTCGTTCCCCAACCTTCAGCGCTCATTTCCGTCCCCCTTAATACCTTCTAGTAGTAGTTTCTAACGTTAGGCAATATATCCGCATCAGCCTTTGTGGATTGCATAACCCACAAATTGGCGTAGACTTCACAGCACGGACACAACATCTCGACGAAACTCGCTTGCGCGAGCCGTCTCGTGTGCTATCCTTATCCAGCTATGTGTCGAGGGCGGCTGCACCACGCGCCGCTTAATGGAGGTTTACAACAATGTCTAAGGTTTGCGCCATTTGCGGCAAGCACGCTGTCGCCGGCCGTTCGATCAGCCACTCGCACCGCGTCACCAACCGTAAGTTCCGTCCGAACATCCAGCACGTCACCGTTGTCATCAACGGCCACAAGCAGAAGATGAACGTCTGCTCCACGTGCCTCAAGTCCGGCAAGGTTGCCCGCTCCTAGTAGCGGTCGTCGCTTCTTCGGCGACAACATATGCGAGTTCAAGGGAGTCGTCTTCGGGCGGCTCCCTTTTGTTTTACGGCCCCGTCGCAGCCCATGCTTCCGCACGCATAGCCGCGCCATATGTGTCAGCACGCAACAGGCGCATCCAACGAAGGCAGAGCGCATCGCGAAAACGCCGGCGACCCGCAACGAGCGCGAGACGCCGGCGCGTGAACACGAGCGCTAGCTTATGAGGAACGCCGCGAGAACTCCCTCATGGCAGGTCACGCGCGCATCAGGGGCATCAACGACGTTGGAGATCCCGCGATCGCGCAGAGCGTCGACGCGGAAGTGGTCGAGCTCCCAGCGCAGGCCCGTCTCGGACACGCAGGTATCGTCCGCAAGGGCCACGAAGGAAAAGTGGCGCCCGAGGGCCCTCTCCCCCAGCTCCCAGGTAGTAGCGCCCACGGGCGCGAGGATGCGACACTCGAACTCGTCCTCGACAAGGCGCGGCGCGAGGTCCGCGTTCTTTGTGAGCACGCCAAACACGGCCAGGGCATGGTCCATGCGCCCGGCGCTCGCGCACGTCACTGTGACCTCGAGGGCCTCGTCCCTCTCGGCGGCGAGCTCACGAGCGCACGAAAAACCGAGCGAGAGGTCCGTGTCATCCTTCGCAGGAGGAAAGAGACGGATGGGCATCTCGTTCTCGCCCTCGCGCCGGCGCGCCTGGTCACGGACCCACGCGAGGCCATCGGGACTCACGGTGTCGGCGTCACCACAGAAGGCGCCGGGGACGACGCCAGCAGCGCGACAGGCATCGGCACCTCGGTCGACGGCAAGCACCAGGTCGCTCTCGGCAGAAAGGCGAGAGACGAGGGCGGACGAGCTGGGAGCGGGCGAGCCTGCGACGAGAAGGGCGCGCATCGCGCCTACGCCTCCTCGGGGACGGGCTTGCGCGTCGTGTCGTCGAAAGCGCGGATAGCCTCGAGCGAGACGGACTCGTAGTTCTCGGAATAGATGTCCGACCACGCGCGGATGAACTCCGGGTCACGGCCATCGTGGTCATTGTGGATGCCCACGACGTGGAAGCCGGCACGGCGAGACGCGCGCACAGCGAAGGGCGCGTCCTCGAAGACCCAAGTCTCCTCGAGGGGCGTGCCGAGGCGAGACAGAGCCTCGAGATAGACGTCCGGGAAGTCCTTGTCGCGACCGTCGCGAACCTCGGCCGTACAGATGATGTCGATGAAATACTTATCGAGATTGAAATGCGCAAGCACGTGGCGCAGGACACTCGAGGTGGTGGAGCTGGCCACAATCATAGGAATGCCTTCAGCGGCAAGACTTTCAACGAAGGCACGCGCACCCGGCATTTCCTTGATGTTCGTAACGTACTCGTTGAGAACGACGGAATGAATGTGGTCGAGAACTTCCTGAGAGCTCGCTCCGGCACCGTAATCCTCGTGGAGCATCTCGCTCGTATGCGGAAGAGTGGCCGCTTCGATCCGCGCGATGAGCTCGGGCGTGGGATCAATGCCGTAAGACTCGACAAGACGAGCAAAGACGCTGTTCCACATGCACATAGAATCAAGTAACGTGCCATCGCAGTCGAAGATAGCGCCAGAAATCTTGGCCATAAGTACCCCTTATACCGGGGCAACCAGGCCCCTCCGCGGATTCTTCCACGGAAATAATACCAGCCGACCGCCACGGACGCGGAGACTCGGCCGTCATATAAAAGTATGGTTATCTTAGGGATGAAACTACCTGCGAAATTGGGTAAAGTAGCTCATGCGGCCGTAGGGCCGTATTTCTATGCGATAACGCGCGAGAGCGCTGACGATGGTCGCCACGTGGGCGACCCAGACACGGAGGTTCTTCAGATGGCTCGTTACGACTACCGATGCTCGGATTGCGGCAACGTCTTCGAGGTCGTGCACTCCATGTCCGAGCACCCCGCCATCACGTGCCCCAAGTGCGGCGCCCCGTGCGAGCGTGTCTTCAAACCCGCGCTGATTTCCTTCAAGGGCACCGGCTTCTACAACACCGACCAGCGCGGCGGCGGTTCTTCGACGAGCGCCACCTCTGGTGGCTGCGGCAGCTGCTCCGGCGGCGACTGCTCGAGCTGCTCCAAATAGCGCCAGCTGACGTCGCCGAACGGCGGAGCGTACATACGATGGCATACAAGCGGGGTCCACGTTGACGCGTGGTCCCCGCTTTTCTATCTCGACGGCACCTGCCCGGCTCGCGGATGCCACGCGACCTCGCGCCACCGACGCACCCCAGCTATGACTCGCGGATCAGCCTCGCGAAGAAGTGGCCGTCGAAGGCATCGCGCATGGGAGTCGACTGGAACTCGCCGCGCTCGTTGAGGTTGCGCTCAAACGGCGCGCGAGACCCCTCGTCAAGCGCCGCCACGGCGGGCGCCGCGAGGATGTCGCCACGCACGAAGCCGCGACCCTCCTCGCTCGCGAGGAAGTGCTCCACGACGCAGGAGTTCTCCTCCGGAAGGACCGAGCACGTGGCATAGACGAGGGAGCCGCCCACGGCGACGCGGGAAGCGGCGGCGCGAAGCAGCCTCAGCTGCAGGCTGGGCAGGGAGTCCACATTCTCGGGGTCGACGATCGCCTGCTCAAGCGCCCAAGCAGTTTCGGGATGGCGACGCATGGTACCCGTACCCGAGCAAGGCGCGTCGACGAGGACGGAGTCAAACTGACCACGAAGCGCCTCGGGAAGCTCGTCTTCTTCGGCAAGGCGCGTCCCGTCGAATTCGACGCACGAGACGACGTCGGAAAGGCCGGCGCTCTCCATGCGCGCAGCGGAGAGCCGTGCCTTCGACGCAACCAGTTCGCAACCGACGACACACGTCCCCTCGCCAAGCCGAGAGGCCAGGCTCGCAAGAAGCAGGGACTTCGTGCCACGGCCCTGCCCCACCTCAAGCACGCGACCGGCCCCAGCTGCGGCTCGACAGCACATCTGCGCCGCCATATCAGCGGCAACGACGTCACACGTACCGAGAAGGCCGCTCCTTGAGAGACCTGCCGGCATACCCAGGCGCCAACAACCGGGAAGCTCAGTGGCGGCAGGATCGAGACCAGCCTTGCCGAGAAGTCCCTCGACTCCCTCGACGCCAACCTTGCCGGCGGCTGCGTAGATAGGCGCGGGCTCGAGGGCGCATGCGCACATCCCGGCGGCGCGAGCCATGCCCACGGCGGCGACGAGGCGCTCGACAAGCCACTCGGGATAGCCGGAGGCGACCACGAGCTCGCCGACAGAGACGGACATGCGGGCCCCCGCGGCGACGGCGTCCGTCGCCTCGCGTGCCTCATCAACCTCAGGGCGGCACTCGGCCACGCGCCTGAGCACGGCGTTCGCCATGCGTGCGGCTCGCGGCTGCACTCCCCTGACTAGCTCGACACCCTGGCTCACGGCGACCTGCCGCGGCGTGTCGAGATAGAGCAGCTCGAACGAGGCGAGACGGAGGGCATCCCTCACGCGCGGCTCAAGGGAGCCAGGGCGAGAGACGAACGAGTCGATGCGGCGATCGAGTTCTCCGGAGGCGACGTTCACGCCAAGCACGAGCCTTGTGGCCAAAGCACGGCCCTTGCGCCCGAGCGTCTCCATCTCGCGGGCGCCACGCATGAGATCGCGGGCGCGGGCACCACGGCGGCGCTGAGCGCCAAGCAGATGCAGGGCCGTCGTGCGAGCCGGGCTTGCGACCGCCATTTACACACGCTCCCAGGCGATATCGTCTCCACGGAGACCAGCCGCCCAGGCAGACGCCTCCATCTCGCGCTTGCCGTCGGGCTTGACGGAGATGACCTCGATGGCACCGTCGGCGCAACCAAGGGCGACGCGACCATGGGAAACCTCGACCGCTCCGACAGCGGGCCTCATGTCTTCGCAGATGGTGGCGCGCATGATGCGAGCGCCCTTACCCGCGACGGCACAACGCGCGGGAGCGGCGTCCGAAGAAGCCTGCACGCGGCGCGCGTTCTCGAGGGCATCATCCGCCGGATCAAGCTTCATCTCGGCCTTCTCGATCTTGTGCGCGTAGGTGACGAGGGATTCGTCCTGCTCGGTCCACGTGACCGTACCAGCCTCGATCTCGCGGAGGGACTCGATGAGCGCATTCGCACCAAGCTCGCCGATCTTGGCCATGAGCTCGGCGGAAGTCATGTCGCCAACCTCGCAGGAGGCCTGCGCACAATAGGCACCGGCGTCGAGGGCGGAAACGACCTGCATGATCGAGACGCCCGCGCGTTCGTCTCCGGCGAGAATCGCACGCTGTACGGGGGCGGCGCCGCGCCAGCGAGGAAGAAGCGACGCGTGCACGTTCACGCAGCCGAGAGGCGCCATCTCAAGGACGGCGTCCGGAAGGATGCAGCCATAGGCGGCGACGCAGATGATATCCGCGCGCACGGCGCGCATGGCATCCAAGACCTCGGGCGTCATGCGATTTGCTTCGATTACCTCGATGCCACGAGAGGCGGCCTCCGCCTTGACGGGACTGGGCTCGAGGCGCTTACCCCTGCCACGAACGGCGTCGGGCCTCGTGATGACGAGAGCGACCTCGAAGGTATCCGCGAGGGCGCAAAGAGATGGGACGGCAAAATCGGGCGTGCCCATGAAGATAACGCGCATATCGGCCTCCCTAGAAGGGAACGGGTCTAAAGGATGAAAGGAGCGAGCGACGCAGCCGCTACTCCGCTGAGGTCTCGCCAGGACGCGCGCCGCCGGAGATAGCAGCTTCGCAGTCATGCAGGGCCTTGACGCGCTCGAGCAGCGGGAGATGATCGACCATCGTCACGCCGTTTAGGTGGTCGATCTCGTGCTGGAGGCAGACGGCGAGGAGGTTGTTCTCGGCCTCATACTGAAGAAGGTCGCCGTCGAGATCCGTCGCGTGGACGATGACGTGACTCGGACGCTCGATGTCCACCGAGATGCCGGGGAACGAGAGGCAGCCCTCGGAGAAGAGGCGCGGGGCGCCGTCTGCGGTGACGATCTTGGGGTTAATCAGCACGTAAGGATTGCGGCTGGATGGGTCACCCGGCACATAGTCCACATCGATGACGACGAGGCGAACGAGCTTGCCAATCTGGGGCGCGGCGAGACCGCAACCGTCGGCGTCATACATGACGTCAAGCATGTACTTGGCGAGCTTGCGGACGGAGTCGTCGACCTTCTCGATGGGCGCGCACATCTCGGAGAGGCGCGGGTCTGGGGTCAGGACGATGTCTTCGGATGCGCTCATGATGCTCCTTCTCGGCTGCCGTGAGTTTTCACAAGAGACCATGATACCAGCAGGAATGCGCTCGCGACGGGGCGCCAGCACGTCCTCACGCGATAGCCACGCGATGGGCGACGGGCAACGCGCGCAGCCCTCGCTCGGCGGCATCCCGCAAGCGCAAGTGCGCCACGCCGTCTGCGGGACCAACCGCTACATCATGTCGTAAGCGTCGACGTCAATCGCAAGCGACACGTCTCGACGCGCCGGGAGCCGCGAGGCCGCCGCCGCGAGGATAGGGCCGGGCTCGGCGTCCACCGGGCACTTGAGCACGACATGACGCCTGAAGCGATCCTTGACGCGAGCGCGCACGCACTCCGCGGGGCCAAGAACCTCCCACTCACCGTCGAGGTCGAGCACCGCCTCGCGCACATATCGGGCGAGCTCGTCGGTGCTCTCGCGCACGAGGCACTCGCTTTTGCCGGAGACGGTCACGTTGCACACGCGTGAGAAGGGCGGGTAGTACGCCTCCTCACGCTGAGCGAGCTCATAGCCCTCGAACCGCGCGCGGTCATGCCGGGCCACGGCGACGATGGCGGGGTGCGTCGCCCAGTACGTCTGGATGATGACCTCACCGCGCCGGCCTCCCCTGCCCGCGCGGCCGGCAACCTGCTCGAGCAGGTCATACGTACGCTCACCGGCACGAAAGTCCGGAAGCTTGAGCGTCGTGTCCGCATTGACCACGCCTACGAGCGTGACCTCGGGAAAGTCGAGGCCCTTCGCAATCATCTGCGTGCCCACGAGCACGGCACACTCGCTCGCGTCGAACTCCTCGAGGAGACGCGTGTGCGCTCCCTTCGTCAAGGTAGTGTCCGCGTCCATGCGGATGACGTCGACCCCCTGCCCCGCGAGCAGCAGGTTGAGCCCGTCCTCGACGCGCTGGGTGCCGAGGCCGAACTGCGCGAGGTAGCGGCTGCCGCAGTTGGGGCACTTGGTCGAGGGGTCCGGATAGGCCCGCACGGGCCAGGAGCGGCCACAGCTGTGACACATGAGGCTATGCGTGCGCTCGTGGTACGTGAGCGCCGTCGAGCAGTGCTCGCAGGTGGGGACGCAGCCACACTCGCGGCACATGAGGAAGCTGGCAAAGCCGCGTCGATTGAGCAGCAGGACCGCCTTCTCGCGGCGCTTCGCCACGCCGAGAAGGGCCTCCGAGAGGACCGTCGAGAAGACCGAACCGTTCTTCGCCGCGAACTGCTGGCGCATATCAACCACGCGGACCTCGGGCAAGACGGCGGCGCCCGGACGCTCGGGCATCACGACGCGGGTCCATCGGGCGCCGCGCCACGAGCCGACGCGGCAGCGCTCGAGGCTCTCGAGCGAGGGCGTGGCGCTGCCGAGCACGAGCGCCGCGCCACGCTCGCGAGCGAGCCTCGCCGCGACGTCACGCGCGTGATACCGCGGAGCTTGGTCCTGCTTGTAGGAACCCTCGTGTTCCTCGTCCACGATGATGAGGCCCACGTTCGCGAGAGGCGCGAACAGGGCGGAGCGCGCGCCAACCACAACGTGCGCGGCGCCCGTGCGAACCATATCCCACTGGTCAAAGCGCTCGCCGGTAGAAAGACGGGAGTGGAGGATGGCCACATCATCGCCGAAGCGGCTCCTGAAGCGGCCAACCGTCTGGGCCGTGAGCGAAATCTCCGGAACGAGGACGATCGCGCCCCTCCCCTGTGCACGGACGCGTTCGATAGCGTCGAGGTAGACCTCCGTCTTGCCAGACCCCGTGACGCCGTCGACGAGGACGACGTCGCCGACGCGAGCCTCGGCAGCGCGAGCAATGGCGTCAAGCGCGGAGACCTGCCCGGCCGTGAGGCGCTCGGGCCTGGGCGCGGAGGCGCTCGAGAGGCTCGTCCCCTCGTCAGACCCGCGGACGCGACGCCTGTGCTCGACAGAGACGACGCCCTTGCGCGAGAGCGACGACACCACACTCGAGGCCCCCGGCACGAGGGCGGAGAGCTCCGCCAGGCGCATGGGACCCGCCGCGAGTGCCGCGAGGACCTGGCGCTGGCGGCTGGCGTTCGCGCGAGGCTCGTAGGTGCGGCCCTCCCCCGTGAGGGAGACCCAGCGGTCGTCGACGGCCTGGGCGCGCTCGACGACGAGCTGCCACTCGCCGCCCTCCTCGCGCTTCACGCGCATCGTCTGGCCAGGAGGCATCATGAGGCGGAGGCACGCGGGCCGGGGCGCGGCATACTCGGCAGCCATCCATTCCGCAAGACGCGCTCCCACCTCGTCAAACGCCGGGGCCGCAAGCACGCGTGCAACGGGTAGGACGCGCTCCGGGGAGACGCCCTCGCCAGGCTGGTCTCCAACGGCAGTGACGTAGCCGACGACGTCCCTATGGCCAAAGCTCACGAGCACCGTGGCACCCACGAGGCACCGCGGCTCGAGCTCCGGCGGGATTGCGTAGTCGAAGGCGCCGTCGATGGCGCGCGTCTGTATGTCCGGGACGACCTTTGCGTATCTCATGCGCCTAAGTGTAACGCCCGGACGCGCTCACAGGGCACATCCGGGCGTTGGTTGCGTTACGCGGCGATTGGCGAGACGGGGCTTCCCGGTCACGCGGCCATATCAGCCGAGGCGAGCGGGAGCAGCTCGAGGCCTCCCCTACATCAGCTTCGTGCTTTCGAGTCTTTCCTCGACCCACTCGTTCAGGCGGATGATCGGGCGACGAAGCACGAGACCGAGCAGCAGCGCCGGAACAAGGAAGCACGCGAGCTTGCCCATGCAGATCCAGTAGTCGTTGCCGTAAAGGCCAAACATCGCGGCTCGCATGGCGTTCTCGCTATGGACGAACGGCAGGAAGGGATACAGAGCCTGGAACGTGGCAGGCAGCATCTCCTTCGGGAAGGTGCCGCCGGAGCCGGCGACCTGGATGACCATGAGCACGACTGCGATAGCCTTGCCCACGTCGCCAAAGCTAGCGGTAAGGGCGTAGATGATGTTCACGAACACGAAGCTCGCCAGCCACCCCACGAGGAAGAAGAGGGCGGGATTAGCGCACTGCACGCCGAGGAAGTAAAGGTCACCGGCGCAGATGAGCGCGCTCTGGAGCAGGCCGACGCCCGCGAACAGGGCAAGGCGTCCGAGGTAGACCTGGGTGTGCGAGCAGCCCGTCTCCTCAATGGCCTTCTCACTCGCACCCGTCTTCACGAGGGCGGCCAGAACGACGCCACCGATCCAGATGGCGAGCGTCGTGTAGAACGGCGCCATGGCGCTGCCGTTATTCTCAATCGCATAGATCGGGTTGCGATCGACGACAACCGGGTTGGAGATGAAGTTCGCAAGATCGTTGACGTCGCCCGAGAGAATCGAGCGCACCTGGTTCATGTCATCGGACTCGAGAGCCGCCGTGAGTTTGCCATGGAGCGCGACAAGCTTCTGGGCGGAGTCGTCGAGCACGTCGGCGGCCTGGCTCAGCGAGTCGCTAGCGCCACCGATGGAGTCCGCGGCGGAAGAGGCGGTGGAACCAACGGCGCCGAGCGTCTCGTTCAGGCTCGACATGATGGAATCGGCGTCGCCGGCAGCAGAGTCGATGTTGTTGGCCAGGTCGTTGAGCGACCCCTTGAGGTTCGTCTCGTAGAAGGACTCGACGGAGGAAAGGCTGCCCTTCGCATTCGAGACGATGCCCTGGAGCTCGGCGCGGGCGGCTGCGGCGTCGGTCTTGCCCGTCTGGATGTCTCCGGCGGTCTTGCCGAGCATCTGGGCGAGCTCGCCCATCGAGGAGGCGGCGCTCTCGGCGTGTGCCTTGAGCTCGCGGGCGGAGTCCCTCGCGTCCTGGAGCGCAATCGAGGTCTTGTGGAGCGTCGAATAGCGAATGGCGTAGAGCGGAGAATTCGGATCGAGGGCGTTCAGCTGAGCGTCGACGGAGGACTTGGCTGCGTCCATCTTGTCGGCCGCGGCGCCAAGGCGCGACGCGAGGTCGCTCAGGCGCTCCTGGTTCGTGGAGGCCACGCCCTGCGCCTTGGTGAGGGCGTCGATGAGGTCGTTCGTGGGGGCATCGGCGGCATCGAACGCGCTATCGATGGCATCGGAGACCGCGCCGATGCTGGCAGAGCTCGAGGCGATGGCGTCGTTGATCGATCCCGTGGTGCCATCGAGGGCGTTCCCAAGGTCACGGACGTTACTCGCCGCACCCTTGAGCGAGTTGCCCACGGAGAGCGCGGAAGACAAGGAGGCGTCGAAGGCCGAGGAGCCGGACCCAAGCAGGCCCTGGGTGGCGTCAAGCGTGTCCGCGAAACCGCGCATGGTCTGGGCGGTGGACGTGAGCGTCTCGGAGCTCTTCTGCACGGCGGTGTCGAGGTTGGCGGCGACCTCCGCGATCTTATCGTCGTCGAGATAGTTGCCAAGCTGATCGAGGACGCCGGCCCCGACGGTCGTCACGGTGCTCGCGAATGACTCGTCGATGTCCTTCTCGATGGCGGAAGAGGCCTTGTTGGTCACGATCTGGGCAATCGCGTTGGCCTTCTCGTTCTGATAGAACTTGACCTGGGCCTTGACCGGATTGTCAGAAAGAGCAGTGAGGAGATCGGCGGAGAAGTCCTCGGGGATGACGACGGCAGCGTAGTACTCGCCAGAACGAACTCCCTCGATGGCCTCGTCCTCGGAGACCACGGTATAGCCGATGGTCGTCGATTCGCGCAGGTCATCGACAACGCGGTCACCGAAGTTGATTTCGATCGGCATGAGGTCAGAGGCGTACCCGAGGTCAGAGTTGGCAACGGCGACCTTCAGGTTCTTCGTGTTGCTGTACGGATCCCAGAAGCCACCGATGTTGAACCATGCGTAGAACGTCGGCACCACGATGATGCCCATGATGACAACGAGGGCGATGACGTTCCCCTTGATGTGGCGCAGGTCGCGCTTGATGAAGTCGATGATCTTGCGCATTACGCCTCGCCTCCCTTCGAGGAATCGGCATCCGAGGCATCGGAATCCTTGCGTGCGGAACGGCCCTCGAGGGCGGAGGCGTTGATCTCGCCCTTTTCGAGACGCATCTTGTCGAGCGGAGCGAACGCCATGAACTCCTGGCGAAGCTCGTCGTCGAGGAGGGCGAAGAGCTCCTCGCGGCTCATGTCGGTGAGCGAGAGCTTCTTGGAGACGCGCTCGTGGAAGTACTCCACCACGATGAGGAACGTGCTGATGATGATCAGCGAGAGGATCCAGAGCGTCAGCATTGCAAACTTCGCGGGCAGGACGAACATGAGCGCGAGCAGGACGAGCGGCACCCAGATGAGCGCTGCGAAGCCACGCTTGATGAGGGTGGGATACATGAGCTCGAACTTTGCGGCGCGCTCGGTGAAGGCGGCCTTGTACTCGCCGGAGTTCATAATGATCTTGATGAGCGTCGAGAGGCGGAAGGTCGCGCCCTCCATGCTCGTGCGCTCCGTGATCATGAGCTCCGTATCTCCAAGCTTGCGATCGAACAGGGCGTTGATGTTGAGCAGGTGGCGGCGCGCGGCGACGCCAATGAGCAGCGCCGGGATCAGGAACACGAGAAGAACGAGCAGGTTCGTGGCGTAATAGTTGCCGTAGAAGCCCGCAATGGCCTCGCGCATGGCATTGACGCCATACGTGAACGGCAGGAACGGGTGAACGTTCTTGAAGAAGTCCGGCATCATCTCGATGGGATAGGTGCCCGAGGCGCCAGGAATCTGCAGAATCACGAGCAGGACGGCGATGGCCTTGCCGATATGCTTGAAGGCCACGGATATCGAATAGATAAACGCCACGTAGACGAAGCTCTCGACCATGCCGGCGAAGACGAACGCCACCGGGCTCAGACACTGAATGCCGAGAAGAACGTCGCCAACGCAGCAGATGATGGCCTGGACCTGGCCCAAGAGGTTCAGCAGCAGCCAGCGGCCGAAGAAGCCCTGCCACGGCTTAAACTTGCCGATACCCTCGTCATCGACCTCGAGCTTGTAGATGGCGACGAGCACGAAGCCACCCACCCAAAGAGCGAGGTTGGTGAAGAACGGCGCCACGCCACTGCCGTAGTTCTCCACGGCGTAGACGGGCTGGGAGACCATCTCGGCGGGCGAGCCGATGAAGTCGCCCACCTGCTCCGCGTCGAGGTCGAGCGCGTCCTTGAGCATGCTGAACGCCTCGGCGCTCTGGATGGCGGCGGTGTCGGTCGCGAGCGTACCCACGGCATCCGCGGCGGAGCGAACGCCGGCAGAGGTCTGGGCGATGGCGTCAGAGCTTTGGGCGAGGATGCCGTCGAGCTGGGAGAGCGTGCCGTCGGCCTGGGAGAGCATCGGGGCGAGCGCGCTGGCGGTGCCCACGAGGCGGCCGCCGGCGTCGGCGAAGCCGTCGAGCGCACTGGAGACGGCCGGAAGCGTCGTGGTGTTGAGCGTTCCCTGCACCTCGGCAAGGCCCTGGGAGGTCGCCTGCACGGCGGCGTTCACGGAATCAGAGAGGCCGGCGATCGCGTCGTTGGCGTTCTTGATGGCGGCGCTCTTCTCCTTGAGGGTGGCGAGCTGGCCATCGTTCAGGTTCTTGAGTTCGTTGAGCGCAGACTCCGCGGAGGAAAGCGCGTTGAGAATTTCCTGCTTGTTGGGGGTGGAGTCATCGAGGCCGTTGATCGTGACCCACGCACGTTGGATGGAGGTCGTGAGGTCTGCAATGGTATTGGAGTTGAGGGCGCCGATGTGGCTGATCGCGCCATCGAGCTGGCCCTGCGCCCAGCCCACGTCGCCGGTGATCTGGCCAATATCGTAGTTGGCCTTGCTGGAGATGCCAGAGATGGTCGAAACGCTCGTGCCGAGGGCAGCGGAAAGTTGTGCGCCAAGGGCCCCCGCGTTGGCGCGGGTGCTGGAGAGGGAGTCCATGGAGCTCGAGAGCGTGTTCGCGAGCGAGGCAGAGGAAGTGCTCACCTGGGAGAGCGTGGAGCGGGCGGAGCTGACGGCGCCACGGGCATCGGAAATGGTGCCACCGGCGTTATCAAGGCCGTCGGCGATGCCATTGAGCAGGCCCTGTACCTCGATCAGGCTCTCGGTAGCACTCGCGGTGGCCTCGTCGATGCCGCCAAGTAGGCTCCCAGAGAGGACGGAAAGCTTCTCGGAAACCGTCTCGCCGACGACTTGCACGAACTGGTTGGCGATCTGCGCCTCGAGGGTGGTCGCACCGGTATCGGTCACCTTGGGCGAGATGGCGTTAACCTTCTCGTTAACGTAATAGGCGATGTGCGCCTGCTCGGTATCGCCGTCGAGAACGTCTCCCATGGAGCTGGTGAAGTCCTTCGGCAGGACGAAGGCGGCGTAGTAACGGCCGCTCTTCACGCCCTCGATCGCCTCGTTCTCGCTATCGACGATGTTCCAGCCGAGCTGGTCGTTATCCTTGAGGCGCTCCTCGACCATGTCGCCGGCGTTGATGTAGCCCTTGTCGCCCACCTCGGCGCCCTCGTCCTCGATGACGACAGCGATGGGGACCGTCGAGGTGTTCTCGTACGGATCCCAGTTGGCGAGGATGTTGAACCATGCGTAGAGTGACGGGATGATGCACACGCCGATGGCGACGATGATGGCCACGGGATTGACGAGGATGCGTTTGAGGTCGCGCTTGAAGATGTCGAAGGCAGTTCTCACGTGGTGACTCCCTGCAGTAGAACGTGACTTACGGTTGCGCTCGCCGACGACGAGGCCTTGCCGACGATGGCGCGGGTCTTGCTGGCCGGCGGTGGAGCCTTGCCGGCGGAGGTACGGGACGTGCAGTAACGCTGGGCGCACTCATTTATGTGCTTAGTAAGGAGCCAGGATGACCCCGTCTCCCCGGCTGTCCTATATACCCTCGCGAAGGGGCATTATACGCACTCTAAGCAGACAAGTTTACATAATTTTACAAGTTTACAGACGCCCTGCGAACCAATACACTATCTGTGCCCTGAAAGGGCGCTCGTCAAGAGGCGTCGAAGCGGCCAAGCACCGCCAAGACGCGTAGAGCCGAGGGACCGAGCCCTATGACGCTCCGACAACCCACCTCGCGGCCGCAGCCGCCGGCAGGGTGCCAATTCTCGGCGGAGAGCCGCGCTCTCCGGAAGACGGGGGAAGCATGACACGCGTCATCGGCGTCCCCTTGCATATAGGCATGGGGACGTTTTTCGTCTCCGGGCGCCAGAAGGCGTCACGTACGGGCCTTGCGCCCAAGGAGGTTGCACGCATGTCAGAGAGCTACTACTTCACCTCGGAGTCTGTGACCGAGGGTCACCCCGATAAGACCTGCGACCAGATCAGCGACGCCGTGCTCGACGCGATTCTCGCCAAGGAGGCTCGCCTCGAGGCCGAGGGCTACGTCAGCCCGTCCGGCAGCCCCGCCAGCCTTTCCGAGGTCCGTTGCGCCTGCGAGACGTTCGTCACCACCGGCACCGTCGTCGTCGCCGGAGAGATTCGCACCCAGGCCTACGTCGACGTGCAGACCATCGCCCGAGACGTGCTTCGCCGCATCGGCTACAACCGAGCCAAGTTCGGCTTTGACTGCGAGACCTGCGGCGTCATCAGCATGATTCACGAGCAGAGCCCCGACATCGCCCAGGGCGTCGACGAGTCCTTCGACGCCCAGGCAGGCCGCACGACCGATCCTCTCGACCTCATCGGCGCAGGCGACCAGGGCATGATGTTCGGCTATGCCTCGGACGAGACCGAGACCCTCATGCCCATGCCCATCTACCTTGCCCAGAACCTCGCCAAGCGCCTGGCGGACGTCCGCAAGTCCGGCGAGATCGAATACCTCCGCCCGGATGGTAAGACCCAGGTGACCGTCCGCTACGAGAACGACCGCCCCGCCGAGGTGACCGCCATCGTCGTCTCCACGCAGCATGACCCGAGCGTCGAGAGCATGGACGTCATCAAGAACGACGTCATCGAGCACGTTATCGCGCCGGTTCTCGCCGAGGTCGACATTCCCTGGGGTAATGCGGACATCTACGTCAACCCCACCGGACGCTTCGTCGTTGGCGGCCCGATGGGCGACACCGGCCTCACCGGCCGCAAGATCATCGTCGACACCTACGGCGGCATGGGCCGTCATGGCGGCGGCGCCTTCTCCGGCAAGGACTGCACCAAGGTCGACAGATCCGCCGCGTATGCCGCGCGCTGGGTTGCCAAGAACGTCGTCGCCGCCGGCCTCGCTCACAAGTGCGAGGTGCAGCTCGCCTACGCCATCGGCGTCGCGCACCCGCTGTCCATCCTGGTTGATACCAAGGGCACCGGAACGGTAAGCGATCGCACGATTGAAGCTGCGGTCGAGCGCGTCTTCGACCTGCGCCCGGGCGCCATCATTCGCGACCTCGACCTTCGCCGCCCAATCTTCGAGAAGACCGCCGCGTACGGCCACTTCGGCCGCAAGGACCCTGACTTCACCTGGGAAGCCACGAATCGCGTCGACGAGCTCAAGGCCGCCGTGGCCGAGCTTGCGTAGCGAACACGAGCGATACCCTAACGCGAGCAATAGCTGGCGCCACGGAACGAGCAATAACTAACATGCAAATCTGCGACGATTGAACCGCTTCAACGACTAGCGGGTGCTCCCCTCAGCTGGGCGCACCCGCTTCTTTTACGAACAGCAGGCGCGGCTAGGATCCACATCCCGGCCGCGTCCGCCCTTAGCGAGTCGCGCAATCACGCAATATGCGAATCAAACTTATTAGCGCGACGGCCATGAAAGTCTCGGACTCACCGTCAGGTTCGGCGTCATGCTACGCCTCGGCAGTCTCGGCCTCGCCGCTATCCTCGGCGTCGTGATCGCCAGAATCGGCTACCTTAAGCGCCTCGCTCTCCTCGATGGGCTCGGGAGGCATGAGGAGGTTCAGCACGATGGCCATGACGGCACACGGGGTGATCGCGGAGGTGCCGAAGATGGTGTTGATCCAGACAGGCATGCCAGTGCCGGTAAGGGAGCCGGAGACCTGCGCGATGCCCAGGCCAAATGCCACGGACACGCCAAAGATGGTGCAGGTACGCGGCGTAAGCCCGTCCTTCACGAGGATTCGGATGCCGTTCAGGGTGATGGTGCCGAAGACGCTGATCGTGGCGCCACCAATGACGGGCTGCGGAATCATGAGCAGGAGCGCAGAGAGCTTCGGGCAGAGGCCGGCTGCCATGAATGTAAGGGCCGCGCCGCCAAAGACCCAGCGGTTGATGACCTTGGTGCTCACGATGATGCCGACGTTCTGGCCAAACGCGGAGGTCGGGAGGCCACCGAACATCGAGGAGATGATGGAGACGAGACCCTGCGCCATGATGCCGCCACTGATTTCGCGGCCCTTGGGCATGCGGTCCATCGAACCGGCAACCGCGGCGGAGAGGTCGCCGATGAGCTGTACGTTCACCATCACGTAGATGATGCCGACCGTGATGCACACTGCCGGGTCGAACTTGAGCTCGTAGGGCATGAACTGCGGGAGGGAGAACCAGGACGCGCCGGAAATCGCAGAGGCGTCAATCATGCCAAAGGGAATCGAGACAAGGCAGCCAATGAGCATGGCGAAGAAGATCGAGCCGATCTTGGTGATGCCCGTCGTGAAGTTGGTGAGGCCGAAGGTCAGCGCGAAGGTGACGAGGCCAACAAGCCAGTTCTGGGCACTGCCAAAGCCCGGTGTCCCGACACCGCCGGCAATGTACTTGATGGCGGTGGGATAGAGCGAGACACCGATGGTGAAGATGACCGTACCGGTGACGAGCGGCGGGAAGAAGCGCTTCACCTTGTCGTAGAACAGGCCGAAGACGACCGCGACGATACCACCAATGAGCTGCGAGCCGAGCACCACGGAGAAGCCGAACTCGCCGCCAACCGCCTGCATGACGGGAAGGAAGGCGAACGACGCGCCCGTGAGGATGGGCAGGCCCGCGCCTATGCGCCCAAAGAGCGGGAACTGCTGAAGCAGCGTGTCGATTGCGGAGAGGATGAGGGCGACCTGGATGATCGCCGCTTCCTGCTCCGGAGTGAACTTGCACGTGGTGGCGATCATCATCGCTGGCGTAATGACGCCGGCGAACGACGCCAGCACGTGCTGAAGGCTCATCGGCACAAGCGAGGACAGGGGCGGAACTCCCTCGCGCTTGAAAAGCCTCTCGTCCAGATTACCTTCGGTCTTCATGGTGTTTCCCATGCGTGCTCCTCCTTTGGGTCCCGCACGACATGCAAAATATATTTCAGTTACTAAAACTATTTGTTTGGTTCTTACGTTGTGGAGCGCAAACGGCGGGTATAACCTCGCGAACGGTAATTTACTATATGAATCAGCGGTATTGCCAGGCCACGGCGTTGGCCTGGGATACGATTCAACCACACGCAACAGCTTCAGACGGAGGGCACCATGCTCGACATGATCAAGGCGGACGAGGCCCGCGCCATCGCCGACGAGGCCAAACCCAACCGCGAGCGCGCCGCCGCGGACACCCTCTCCGACAACGCAATCAACTGGGCGATCCGCAACTGCGCCGCACGCACGGACACGCGCGTCCGCATGTACGCGAAGTTCGGCCGCTACGAGCTCTCGGTCAAGTTCGCTCCGGGCGTCGACGACCGCAACGGTGAGGGCAACTCCTTCTACAACGACCTCGTTGCCAATAGCAACACGGATGTCGCCGACGCCATCTGCGACATCATCTACGGTCGCGACCAGGACCTCATCTCCCCCATCCAGACGGCCCGCTTGCTCAACACCTACTCGGCGCGCTTGGCCAAGTTCGTCAACGACCTGCAGCGCAACGGCTATGACGTCTGCGTGGGCGATGGCCTGGACCAGGGCAACGGAAAGCTCGACAACAACACGATCATCGTGAACTGGGCGTAGGACGAGGAAGCGCATAAAGAGAGGGCCCAGCTCCCTGGGGAGTCGGGCCCTCTTTGCTAACGCATACACGAAGTGAGACGCCTCTCGCCTACTCACCGCACTCTTTGTGGACGATCTCGATGGCCTTTTCGACGCCGTCGATCACGTTCTGGTAACCGGTGCAGCGGCAGAGGTGGCCAGAGAGGTTCTTGCGGATCTCGTCGCGCGTGAAGGTTTTGCCAGAGTCGATCATCTCCACGGCGCTCATGATGATGCCAGGGATGCAGAAGCCGCACTGGACGGCAAACTGGTCGATAAAGGCCTGCTGAACGGGGTTGAGCGTACCGTCCGGAGCCTGAAGGCCCTCGACGGTGAGGATGTTCTTGCCCTGGGCCCACTCGGTAAGGTACAGGCAGGTATCGGTCGCGACGCCGTCGATCAGGACGGTGCAGGCACCACACTCACCCACCTCACAGCCGCGCTTGACGCTCGTGAGGCCGAGACGGTTGCGCAGCGTGTCGAGCAGGCTCTCGCGCGGGTCATAGCCAACCTGCACTTCCTTGCCGTTGACGGTGCACTTGAGAATTCGCATATCCATTAGATATCAGCCCCTCCCTTTCGAGCGGCCTCGACGAGGGAACGCTTCGACATCTCCTTGATAAGCTGCAGGCGGAAGTCCTTGCTCGCGCGCCAAGAGTCACGCGGGTTGGTGCAAGCGCAGGCGAGCTCGCCGATTCGCTCGGCGGCCTCGGCCACGTCGAGACCTCGCACGGCGTCCTCTGCGGCGATGGCACGCATCGGGGTCGGGCCGGCGACGCCAAACGCGAGGCGGATGTCCTCGATCGTGCGCTTGTCCTCGCCAAGCTTCACCAGGCAGCAGCAACCCATCGTGGTGATCTCGAGAGCGCGACGCTTACCATACTTGAAGTAGTGGCCAGAGAAGCCCTCGTAGTGGTCGCGCGGAATGCGGATGCCCACGAGGAGCTCGTCACGCTCGCGATGGCTTCGGCCGGGACCGGCATACCACTCCTCGATGGGGAGGGTGCGCGTTCCGCGGGAGCTCTGGAGGTCGAGCAGGGCACCAAACGCAAAGAGCGTCGATGCGGTGTCGGCCGAGGTGGCGGCAGAGCAGACGTTGCCACCAATCGTGCCGGAGACGCGCAGCTGCGGGCCGCCCGGGGTATCGCAGGCCTCGCCGAGAACCGGCACGGTCTCCTGGATGACCGGGGACGTGGTCACGTGGTGGAACCACGTGATGGGGCCGATCCAAACGGTGCCGTCGTCGAGAAGACGCACGCCGTCGAGCTCGTCATGGAGTTCGTGGATCGAGACAAGGTGGGCAGGCGCGCCCTTGCCCTCGCGCAGCTTGACCAGGACGTCGGTGCCGCCGGCAATGACCTCGGCGGAGGGGTCGGCCGCAAGGGCCTCGCAGGCATCAGCCACGCTGGTGGCCTCATAGAGCGATTCGATGTCGTACATCTAGATCAGCCCCGCTTCCTTGAAGCCCTCGAACAGACGCTGCGGCGTCATGGGCTCCACGTAGAACTTGACGCCGGTAGCGTCGAGGATTGCGTCTCGGATGGCGGATGCGGGCGAGATGACCGGGGTCTCGCCAACCGCCTTGTTGCCGTAGGGCCCCGTCGGGCACGGCTTCTCAACGAAGTCCGCCTTGAGGTCAGGCAGGTCCATCGTCGTAGGGATCTTGTAGTCGAGCAGGGTCGGGTTGAGGACGCGAGCGGTCTTCGGGTCGACCTGAAGCTCCTCGTAGAGGCCATAACCGATACCCTGGGCCATACCGCCGTGAATCTGCTGCTCAACGAGCTTGGGGTTGATCAGACGGCCAGAGTCCTGGACATTGATGATCTTGTTGACCGTGACCTGGCCAAGCGGCATGTCCACCGTGACGTCAGCGAAAGTGACGCCGCCGGCGAGGGTATTGGTGTGGACGTTGATGGTCTCGTGGGCGGAGAGCTGGTCTGCTCCGTCGAGGTTGTAGTAGGCCTCGAGGGCGAGGTCAGCGAGGTTCCAGATCTTGTTGCCCTCGCCGTCCCAGATGGCATGGTCATGCAGGTCGAGCTCGCCGGGCGCGTCGGGCGTGAGCTTACGCGCGAAGTCGAGAATCTTGCTCCTAAGGGTCTCGCCGGCCTTCTTCACGGCCGTGCCGGAGACGTAGGTCTGGCGCGACGCATAGGCACCGGAGTCATAGGGCGTAACGTCCGTGTCCTGCTGAGACACGATGTGGATGTCCTCGGTGTCGACGCCGATGGCCTCGGCTGCCATCTGGCTGAAGACGGTGTCGGCTCCCTGGCCAATCTCGGTGGCGCCCATCTGGAGCTGGACTGAGCCGTCCTGGTTGAGCGTGACCTGAGCGGTGGCCGTCTCGAGCGCGAACGGAGCGACGGCGGTCTTGTATACGAAGAAAGCGACGCCCACGCCATGGCGAATCGGACCGGTCTCGTTCGCGTACTCCCTCTTCTTGCGATCCCACTCGATGTACGCCTTGCCCTTCTCGGCGCACTCCCTGATGGCGCAAGTATGGGCGGCGATGGTGCCGTTAGGCGTGAACTCGTCGACGAACTTGTCGGTATAGACGTTCTTGAGACGGAACTCGAGGCCATCCCAGCCGTTGTCATAGGCGATGTCGCCCATGAGGCACTCTGCGGCCCAGTTCCCCTCGGGCACGCCATAGGCACGCATGGCACCCGTGTGCGGACCGTTGGTGTAGATGGTGTAGGCCTCGGAGTGTGAGGCGACCTCGTTGGTGTGGTAGAGCCAGCGGAAGCTGTTCACCGAGTTGAGAACGAGGGCGTGACCGTGGTGAATGTATCCGCCCGTATTCGAGTACGCGACGATCTTGCGAGCGTGGAGGGCCATGTCGTCGCCATAGGAGCACTCGATGTCGAACGTCTTAGGCTGGCGACCAGAAGTGGCCCAGAAGAGTTCCTCGCGCGAGATCTCGAGCCTGACGCATCGGCCGCCGAGCTGCTTGCAGATCCACGCATTGAGGGGCTCGTAGTGGACGTCCTGCTTCGTACCGAAACCACCGCCGATATAGGGCTTGATGACGCGCACGTCGCCCCAGGGAATGCCAAGGGCCTGGCCGATGACGCGGCGCACGACGTGCGGGATCTGCGTCGAGCTCACGCAGACGATCTTGTTGCCCTCCATGTAGCAGTAGGAGACACAGGACTCGATGTGGACCTGAGACTGCTCGCGGCTCTCCGCATGAATGGCGATGTGATGATAGGCGGGATCCTCGAGGGCCTCCTCCACCGTCTTGTAGCCGGCCTCGGCGAGCTTGTCCTCAGGCGTGACCGCGCAGGTGTGGGCGACGATGTTGTCAGGTTTGGCCTCCTGGACGGGCACCTCGGTACCCTTCATGGACTCGATCGCGTCGTAGACGACGGGATACTCCTCGTACTCGACCTTGATCAGGCGCAGCGCGCGATCACAAGCGACGGTGTCCTCGCCCACCACGACGGCGATGTTGTCACCGTAGATGCGCACGCGGTCGTCAAGCAGGCGACGGTCAGCCTGGTCACGCTTGGCAGCGGCGGAGTTGGCATACCAGGGGTGGCCGGCCACGGGATACGGATGCTCGGGCACATCGAAGCATGTGTAGATAGCAACGACGCCCGGTACCTTCAGTGCCTCCGCAGTGTCAATCGAGGTGACCCGACCGTTTGCGATGGTGGAGTGGAGGAGCTTTGCCTCAAGGCAAGGCTTGGGACATAGGTCATCCGTGAACTTCGCACGACCAGTGACCTTGTCGTAGGCGTCAACCCTTGGGATCGGCCTGCCGACCTCCCTCAGTGTCTCCATGACGTCCTCCTTATGGAATTGTTGCGCGCTTCCCAGGCGCGCGAGGGGACTCAGCCCCGTATAGCTGGGCGCGGCGGCACTCGCGAACGCGAATCCTTAAACGCCCCATAGCAAGCGACGTTCTCTGATGAGAAGTCTTGCTAGCTAACAAAAGGTTAGCCAAGCGAGCAGCGCGAGCCTACTTTTGGACGGTGAACGGGCGGGAATACCGGGTGGCTGGCAAGGGAGCACAAATTACGAAACAACCCCTTTGACCTGGGCGTTATAGCTGTGTGAGTTTAACGCTAGAGCGCGATGAAGTAATTCCGCAGATGCGTGCGGCCCCGCGATACGCGGAGCCATGTCTGCATTGCGCTGCAAGCAAGACGAGTGCGCAGTGAGACACGAACTTGTGGACAATAATTTGGTATTTGCGAGACGCTGGTGGACGGATTGCACGCAGCGTGGACACCCCAACCCACGCGCGGTCTCGCGTTCGCGGCGCAAAAAGGCCGGGACGCACTTGGCATCCCGGCCAAATAGCCGATTGTCTTTAGCTCTAGCCGAACGACAACAACTTCGACCTCACGTCGACTGCCTCAGCTACGCGGACGCGCGTTGCAACTTCGTCACAATCGCGTCCAGCCCCTCGGCTCAAACGCAAGTTAGCCAGACTAGCCCAGCGTGGACTGGATGGCCTCGATCTCGGAGTCGCTCAGGTAAGTGCCGGCCTTGATCTGATCGGCGTACTCGTTGATCTTGTCCTGGACGTCAGACGGGACCTTGTCGGAGAACTTGCCGAGGGTGACGCCGCCGTTGTCCATGTTGGCGGTGATGGCCTTGCCGCCACCGAAGGTGCCGGCCTCGATCTCGTCCATGGCCTGGTCGATCTTCCAGTCGGTCACCGTGGAAGCGATGACGGTCGGCTGGTCGTCGCCGAGGATGTCGATCGGCTGGGCGATGTCGAAGTGAGTGTCGGCGCCGGCAGCCTCGAGGGCCTTACGGGAACCGTTGTCGACCGCGGAGGCGTCGCCCCACATAACGTCGACGTTCTTGGAGTTGATCCACTGCTCGGTGAGCTGGGTGCCCTTCGCGGCGTCGGAGAAGCCGGCCTCGAAGTTGTACTGGCCCTGGATGGAGGAATCGATCTTCTGGGCAGCGGCGAGGTAGGCGCTGTACTTGGCGAGCGTGCTCGGAAGCTTCATGCCACCGATGAAGCCGATGGACTTCGTCTGGGTCATGAGGCCAGCGATGACACCGGCGAGGGCGCCGAGCTGCGTGAAGTCAGGAAGAACGGTCTCGACGTTGTCGGTGCTCTCGTAGTCAGCGAGCTCCTGCTCAGGGTTGGTGTTGGTGATCAGGAAGTGGACGTTGGGGTGAGACTCGGCGGCATCAGAGGCGACCTCGGCCCAGGTGGAGGCAAACTGGTTGCCGTTGCCGACGATCAGGTCGACGTCCTGGTCAACGTAGGACTCGGCGGCGGTGGCGGCGTCGGCGTTGGCGACGTTCTCCTTGGGCTCGAGCATCTCCCAGTTGGGGTGGGAGTCAACGGCGCGCTTGAGGGACTCATAGTGGGCCTGGTCCCAGCCGCCGTCGGTAATAATGCCGCTCATGATCATAGCGACCTTGTAGGAGCTCTTCTCGGCAGAGCCAGTGCTGGCGGAGCCAGAGTCAGAGCCACCGCACGCGGTGAGGGCGAGGGCCGCAGCGGCGGTGGCGCCACCGGCGACGAACTGACGACGATTGATGTTCTTGCTCATGGTGCTTCCCTTCTTTTCCGGGGCTCTTTTGCGCCCCACATTTAAAGCCTGGTGCACGTACGCATGAAACTAAACGCCTCTGCCGAATCAGGCAGGTGATACCATCTGCAAGACGGACGGGCCAAACGAAGTCTACCCATGCCGCCCCTGCCTTGCGCCAAGACAAGCGAAACCCCTATATCCGCCCGACCTGACACTAAATACAAGCTGTACACGAGACGGTGACCCACCCCCGCGGATCACCGCCTCATTGTATCGCTAACGGCTCTCGCGGTTATACGGCTGACCGTTGGCCTTCGGGCCAGCGTGCTTCGAGCCAAAGAACACGAGGGCCACAATCGTGAAGATATACGGAATCATCTTGAAGAACATGACCGGCGCAGACTGGAACTGAGCCTGGAGGGCGACGTTCACGCCATCGAAGAAGCCAAAGAGCAGGCTCGCGAGCATGACGCCCACGGCACTCCAGCGGCCAAAGATGACCGTCGCCAGCGCGATGAAGCCGCGACCCGCGACGATGCCGTTCGTGTAGATCGGCGTGTAGCAGATCGTGAGGAAGGCGCCGCCCGCAGCGGCAAGGGCGCCGCACAGGATGCAGGCCACGTACTTGGTGCGGATGACGTTGATGCCCAGGGTCTCTGCGGCCTGGGGCTTCTCGCCCACGGAGCGGAACGACAGGCCGGCACGGCAGCGCTTGAAGAAGAACGCGACCACGGGCACGAGGAGGAACGCGATGTAGGCAAGCAGCGACTGGTTGAACATGCCATTGCCGATGACCGGAAGATCGCACAGGCCGGGAATGGCGATGTTGGGCATCTGCGCACCGGTGGCGTTCTCGGGGTTGGAGCCGACGAACAGGTTGTAGCCAAAGAGCGCGATGGCCGGCGCGAGGATGTTGACCGCCATGCTCGTAACCACCTGGTCAGAGCAGAGGGTGACCGTGCAGAACGCGTAGATCATGTTGATGAGCACGCCCGCGGCCATGCCGACGAGCAGGCCGAGCCAGAGGTTGCCCGTGACCTTGCCAACGGCGAACGCCACGAAGGCACCCACGGCCATGATTCCCTCAAGGCCGATGTTGACCATACCGGCACGCTCGGAGAAGACCTCGCCCAGGGCGGCGAGCAGGATGGGCACGGCGCCCATAGCCATCGCCCTGACGATGGTGGGAAGCGCAACCATGAAATCCATTACGCCTTCACCTCAGCTTTCTTGTTCTTGCCCAGCGAGGCGATGTACGCCTTGACCTTGGGCAGCTTCACCAGGGCCATGCCCGCGACGGCGAAGATGATGATGAGACCACGAATGATGTCGATGATCGCCGTGGGAACGCCGATGACGGACTGCATCATCGTGCCGCCCGTGGAGAGCACACCGAAGAGCAGGGCGACGACGATGGCGCCAAGCGGGTTGAGCTGCGCGATAAGCGCGATTGCCACGCCGTCGAAGCCGAAGCCGGAGCCAAAGCCGTCAGCGAGGCGGAACGGCGTCTTGCCGAAGAGCTCGATGGCGCCGCCGAGGCCGGCGATAGCGCCGGAGATGACGAAGGCGAGCAGCACGAGCGTGCGGACGGGGAAGCCGTTAACCTTGGCAGCGGTGGGGCTCATGCCCACGGCACGAATCTTGAAGCCGAAGGACGTGCGGAAGATCACGTACCAGACGAGGATGCCAAGGATGATGGCGATCAGGACGCCAAAGTGCGCGGGACCGATGTCCATGAGGTGCGCGGACTTGGGCATGGCAGGAGTCTGGGGCAGGCCCTGGTCGGAGTAGACGTTCTTGTAGAGGAACTCCATGAAGTACAGGGCGATGTAGTTGAACATGATCGTCGTGATCATCTCGTTGAGCCCTCGAGTGATCTTGAGGATACCCGGGAGGAGGGCCCACAGACCGCCGAAGACGATGCCCACGACGAGGCCCACCGCGATGGCGGACGGGCCGGTGAGGCCAAGCTTCAGCACGAAGTACGCGGAGGCGGAGGCGCCCATGATGAACTGACCCTCGCCGCCAAGGTTGAACACGCCGCACTTGTAGGCGAACACGGCGGCAAGGCCCGTGAAGATCAGCGGGCAGGCACGCTCAAGCGTCTTGCCAATCTTGCCGATATCGCCAAGAGAGCCCTTCAGCATCGCGGCATAGCCCGTGATCGGGTTCTTGCCGAGGCAGGCGATGATGACCGCGCCGATGATGAGGGCAAGGAGCACAGACACAACCGGCGTGATGATCGTCAGGCGCTTCTCGCGCAGCTGTTCCTCGCTCAGGGCACCCTTCTTCGAGGGCACTGCCTTCTTCTTGTTGTCAGCCACTGTCCCTCCCCTCCTACTTTCCTGCCATGGCGAGCGAAATCTCCTTGATGGGAGGATTCGCACCAGGATACGTGCCCATGATCTCGCCCTCGAACAGGACTGTGATGCGATCCGAGAGCTTCAGCACCTCATCGAAGTCCGCGGAGATGAGAAGGACCGCGCATCCGGCGTCGCGCTGGGCGATGATCTGATCATGGATGAACTCGGTGGCTCCGATGTCGAGGCCGCGCGTGGGATAGACGGCCACGAGAAGCCTCGGGTGGGCGTCGAGCTCGCGGGCGAGGATGACCTTCTGCTGGTTGCCACCGGAGAGCGAGCGGGCGGTCTGCTCGACGGAGGTGCAGCGGATGTCGTTCTCCTCGCGCAGGCGCTCGGCATGCTCGCGGATGGCGTCGAGCTTGAGCCAGGCGCCGTGACCAGCGGAGAAGCGCTCGTCCTCGGTGGCCTTGAGCACGAGGTTCTCGGCGACCGTCATGTCACCGACAAGGCCCATCTTGTTGCGGTCCTCGGGGATGTTGCCAAGGCCAGTTTCGATGAAGGCGCTCGGGCTGAAGAGGCCGATAGCGGAACCGTCCGGACCGATGACCTCGCCGGACTCGGGCTTGAGAAGGCCCGTGACGAGGGCGGCGAGCTGGCTCTGGCCGTTGCCGTCGATGCCGGCGACGCCGAGGATCTCTCCCTTGTGGATGGCGAGCGACACGTTCTTGAGGCCGCCGTGCTTGACCTCGGGCTGATAGGAGACGCCCTTGAGCTCGAAGGCAGTCTCGGAGGCGTCCGTGACCTTCTGGTAGGTGCTCTCCGTGAACTTCTGGCCGATCATGAGGTCCGCAAGCTCCTGCTCGGTGGTATCCGCGACGCGGACCGTCTCGATGGTCTCGCCACGGCGGAGGACCGTCACACGATCGGAGATACGCATGACCTCGCGCATCTTGTGGGAGATGAAGATGACGGACTTACCCTCGGCAGTGAGCGAGTGCATGATGTCGAACAGGCCCTCGACCTCGAGGTCCGTCAGGACGGCGGTGGGCTCGTCGAGGATGACGAGGTCGGCGCCACGGAACAGGACCTTCATGATCTCGACGCGCTGCTGCATGCCGATGGACATGTCGCCGACCTTCTCGTCGAGGTCGATCTCCATGCCGTAGCGATCCATGAGCTCCTCGATGGCCTTGCGGTCATCCGCGATCTGAAGCAGCGGCGAGTTGTGACGCTTGTCGCCCAGGATAATGTTCTCGAGACCCGTCATGTCCTCGATGAGCATGAAGTGCTGGTGGACCATGCCGATGCCATGCTCGACGGCGACGCCGGGATTGGTGATGTGCACCTCCTGCCCGCGCATGAAGATATGCCCGTCAGTTGGCTGGTAAAGGCCGATGAGGACGTTCATGAGCGTCGACTTGCCGGCACCGTTCTCACCAAGAAGCGTATGTACCTCGCCTTGCTCGATATCGAGGTTTACGTTCTTGTTCGCGTAGAACGTGCCGAATGCCTTGCTGATGTTGTCCATGCGAAGCAACTCGGCCATAGCTACCACCTTTCCAATCGCGTGCCTTCAGAGATATTTTCCATCCGGGTTGTTTCTCTACCATTACTGTCAGCTTACCAACCCAGTATGCCTTCTTTTATGTCCTATTTTGCCCTCTTTCGAGAGTAATAGGTATCGACCATCGGAAGGTTCGGGCGAAGTTTGCCGTCAAGGGCTCGATAGGCGTTCTGGACGGCCGGGGCTGTCGGGATGGTCGCGATCTCGCCGATGCCCTTGCCACCATAGGCGACGGGCAGCTGTTCGTCACGCTCGACGTAGATGGCGTGGATGTCGGGGATGTCCGTCGCGCGGAAGAGTCCCAGCTTGCCGTAGCCGGCGGCGGGGACGCAATCCTCGAGCCCCAGGTCCTCCGTAAGCGCGTATCCCATGCCCATGAGGACGCCGCCCTCGATCTGGCCCTGGATGGCGATCGGGTTCACGACCTTGCCGGAGTCGTGTGCGGCGTAGACATCGGTCACGCGGCCATCGTCATCGAGCACGACTACATGCGTGGCGAAGCCGTAGCAGATGTGGCTCTTCGCGTTGGGGACGTCGGCTCCGAGTTTGTCGGTGGGCTCGAGATACTCGTAGAAGAACTCCTTGCCCTCGAGCGCCTCGAGTGCGGCGACGGGATCGGACGCCGTGCGGGTGTTGCCGGGGACGAGCTCGGCGGCGGGCACCTCGAAGCTCGTGCCGTCCGCGAACGAGAAGCTCTTGCCGTCGCCCTTGGCACTGACAGGTCCCTCGGGGAGGGTGTGGTCGCGCTCGTAGGCGATCATGGCGTCACGCAGCAGGAACGAGGCACCGCGGACGGCCTCGCCCGTGACCACCGTCTGGCGGGAGCCGGAGGTGGTTCCGGAGTCGGGCGCGTTCTCGGTCGAGCACTCGCCGTTTTCGATGCGCTCGCGCGGAAGGCCGCAGGCCTCGGAGACGTCCTGCAGGAAGACCGTGTTGCAGCCTTGTCCGATGTCGGACGTGGCGGCATAGACCACGGCGCGGCCATGCTCGACGCGGATGTTGCAGCGGCCCGCGTCCGGCAGGCCGACGCCGACGCCCGAGTTCTTCATCGCGCAGGCGATGCCCGCGTGGCCGGGATGCGCGTAGTAGGCGTCCTTCACGGCCTCAAGGGTCTCCTTGAGGGCGGTGGAGCAATCCGCGATCTGGCCGTTCGGGAGGACCTCGCCCGGCTCAATGGCATTGCGATAGCGAATCTCCCACGGGTCCAGCCCGACCTTCTCGGCGAGGATGTCGATGAGGCTCTCGAGCGCGAACTCGCTCTGGCACACGCCGAAGCCACGGAAGGCGCCGGAAGGCGGGTTGTTGGTGTAGTAGCCATAGCCGCGGATGTCGGTGTTCTGGTACTTGTAGGGGCCGACGGAGTGCGTGCAGGCACGCTCGAGGACCGGGCCGCACAGGCTCGCGTAGGCGCCCGTGTCGAAGTTGATCTCGCAGTCGAGCGCGGTGAAGTTGCCCTCGGCGTCGCAGCCGAGCGTGAAGGTACCCTCCATCGGGTGGCGCTTCGGATGGAAGTAGATCGACTCCTGGCGCGTGAGGCGGCACTTGACCGCGCGGCCGAAGTGCACCGCCGCCAGCGCGGCAAGGTGCTGGACGGAGACGTCCTCCTTGCCACCGAAGCCGCCGCCGACGAGCATCGTCTCGACGACGACGCGCTCGGGCGTGGCGTCCCAGCCGAACATGTGCGCGCATTCCTTGCGCGTGTCATAGGCGCCCTGGTCCGTCGACCAGATCTTCACGCCGTCCTTGTAAGGGGCGGCGACGGCGCACTCGGGCTCGAGGAAGGCGTGCTCGGTGTACGGTGTCGTGAAGCTCTGCGTCGCCGTGAACGCGGAGTTCTCGAGCGCCGTCTTGGCGTCGCCGCGAGTGACGTGGCGCTGCTGGCAGATGTTGTTCTCGAGCTTCACCTGGTTGCCGAAGGCGAGGAAGCCGTCATGGATGAGCGGGGCGTCCGGAGCGGCGGCCTCCGCGATGTTTCGGACGGGTTCGAGCTGCTCGTAGGTGACCTTCACGAACTTCTTCGCGCGCTCGACCTGGGCCGGGGTCTCGCCCACCACGAGCACGATGGCGTCTCCGACGCAGCGGGTGATGTCGCCCTCCGCGATCATGACGTCCCAGTCCTGGATGAGGTGGCCCACCTGGTTGACGGGCACGTCGTCGGCGGTGAGGATGCCGAGGATGCCGGGCTGCTTGGCCGCCTTCTCGAAGTCGATCTTCACCACGCGGGCACGCGGGAAGCGGGAGCGGACGGCGCTCGCGAAGACCATGTCCGGGAAGTCGCGTTGGTCGAGGTCGTCAGGGTACTTGCCAAAGCCGAGGACCTTGCGACGGACGTCGACGCGGAAGGCGCGCTTGCCCACACCGTAGTCATCACCGCGCTCGAGGGCCGGATCGATCACCTCGTCGCCACGCAGGATGGCGGCGGCGAGCAGGATGCCCTCTATGATCTTCTTGTAGCCGGTGCAGCGGCAGACGTTGCCGCGGATGGCACGCTTGACCTCGGCCTCCGTGGGGTCGGGGTTCTTGCGCACGAGGGCGGTGCCGGAGATGACCATCCCGGGGATGCAGAAGCCGCACTGGACGGCGCCCACGGCACCGAACGCGTAGACGAAGGCCTCCTGCTCCTCGTGGGTAAGACCCTCGACCGTGGTAACGGTGCGGCCTGCCGCGAGCTTCGTCGTGAGGACGCACGCGCGGACGGCGCGGCCATCGACGATGACCATGCAGGCGCCGCAGGCACCCTCGGAGCAGCCGTCCTTGGCGCTCGTGATGTGGAGGTCGTCGCGCAAGAAGCGGAGGAGCGACTTGTTCTCGCGAGCCACCTCGACGCGCCCGTTGACGATAATCTCATACGCCTCGGACGGCGCACCCTGCGCCGCGACGGCGGTCTTCTTCTCGTTGGTAGTCATGTCGTCTCCCCTACACTGCCGCGAACATGCCGCCGGCGTCTGAGATGGCGCCGCGCGGGCAGGTAACTGCGCACATGCCACAGGCGATGCACTCGTCGTAGTCGATGCGGGCGTGGCCATGGTCGAGGCTGATCGCGCCCGTCGGGCAGACGCGCGCGCAGCGGCCGCAGCCGATGCAGCTCATATGGCACTTGTCCTTTGCCGTCTGTGGGTGCGAGGTGTTTACGCAGCGCACGCGGATCGGGCGATCCGGGTCGACGAGCTCGATGACGCCCTTCGGGCACTTGCGCACGCAGACCCCGCAACCGCGGCAGAGCTCGCGGTTGACGAAGGCCACGCCGTGCTCGTTCATGCTTATGGCGCCGAACTTACAGGCCTCAGCGCAGCTGCCGCAACCGATGCAGCCCTGGCCGCACGACGGTGCGTCGTCGCAGGTCTTGTTGCCGCCGCCACAGCGCACGAACGCGATGGGACGCGGCTTGCGCGGGCGCGCGGGAGCCTTTGGCTTAGCTGTCTTGGGGGTCATCTCACCCATGGTCGTTCCCCTCGGAAGGTGGCGCCGGACGCTCCCGGCGCCACCCAGGTCTTGAATCGGTACTTACTTGTCTGGCCATACGAGCCGCCCGACAAAGGGACGGCCCGGGTCTCGCCTCTAGGCGAACAGGTAGCCGTAGGAGTCGCGCGTGGCCTTGATGGTCAGGCGGACCTCCTCCGGCAGGCCGCACGCGGCGTCATCGACGTCGTAGGCAGCGGTCTTGCCGTCGACGCGCACGAGGAACGTGCCGTCGGGCTGCGCCAGGAAGCCCTGGTTCTCGGAGTTGCCCATGTCCTCGGCGCTCCAGAAGAGCGTGAGCTTGTCCTTGTAGGGGCGACCGCTCCACGGGCAGAACACGGCGCAGTTGCCGCACTCGTTGCACATGCCGTCAACGTGGACGACCTGGTGCTGGGCGAGGCCCGGCACGGTAATGGCGACGTTGGCGCGGTTCGGGCAGACGTCACAGCAGGCCTCGCACACGGTGGCGCAGCCAAGGCAGCCGGAGTTCTTGGAGCAGCCGGCGCAGCCAAGGCGGAGGTCACCCTTGCGGGCGTAGCACTCGCCCTCGTGACCAGTGCGGACGTTCTCGCTGGCATAGGCCGCGAAATCAACGCCGAGCATGCCCTTGGCGACCTCCTGCGCGTCGGCGATCGCGTCGACGAAGCGCGCGGGGCCACGGCGGCAGTCGCCGGCAGCCCAAACGCCCTCGACGCCCGTGGCGCAGCCAGCCGGGCGGCCACGACGGTCAACCTCGACGCCGGCGGCCTCGTAGAGGGAGCCCTCGATGTGCTCGCCCACGGCGCAGATCACGGACGTGGCCGGGACCTCGACGACCTCACCGGTGGCGACGGGGCTGCGGCGGCCGGACTCGTCAGGCTCGCCAAGGACCATCTTGTCGCAGGTCAGGACACCAGCGCGAACGCCCTTGGGGGCGAGCAGCTCGCACAGCTCGACGCCCTCGGCGAGAGCCTCGGCCAGCTCCTCCTCGTCGGCGGGCATGTAGCGCTTGGTGCGGCGATAGACGATACGGACGTTCTCGACACCGGGGAGGCGCTTGGCGACGCGGGCGGCGTCCATGGCGGTGTTGCCAGCGCCGACGATGACGACGTCGGTGCCGAGGGCGGAGAGGTCCTCTCCCCTCTTGGCGGCACCGAGGAACTCGAGAACGTCGATCTCCTCGCCGTACTCCAGGCCGACGTGGCCGGGAGCCCAGGCACCGCAGGCCACGACAACGTCGGTGTAGCCCTCGGCCTTGAGCTCCGCGACGGACTTGGCCTCGACGCCGGTCTTGACCTTGGCGCCATAGGCGAGGCAGAGCTCGACGTCGCGGTCGATGTCCTCGTCAGAGATGCGGAACGCCGGGATGATGTGGCGAGCGACGCCGCCCAGGGTCTCCTTGCGCTCAAGGATCGTGACGTCGGCGCCGGCGCGGGACAGGAAGAAGGCGCAGGCCAGACCAGCCGGGCCACCACCGATGATGGCGACCTTGTGGTCGGCGGCGCCGTCGTGCGCCTTGACGCCGTCGGCCCTGATGGCGGCGAGCAGGGAGTCGATGCCACCGCGGGCGGCCTTGAGCTTGCTCGCGCGGATGGCGGCACCCTCGGGCTCATAGAAGGCGCGCATGCACTTGGAGCCGCAGGGGTGCGGGCAGAGGTTGCCAGTGATGAACGGCAGGGCGTTGCGCTCGGCGATGATGGCGAGGGCGTCATCGAGCCTGCCCTCGTCAACGGCGGCGAGGTAGGCCGGGATGTCCTGCTCGATCGGGCAGTTATTGCGGCAGGGCGAGGTGAAGCAGCTCGTCAGCGGGAGCGGCCAGTCGAGCTTGTGGGTCGGCATCGGCTTGATGGGCTTCATGTACTTCGGGGACACGGCGACGGCCTCGTCGAGAGCGGCGACCGCGGCAACGTCGACGTCATCCTTGCGAGCGACATCGGCGAGGAGGCCGGCGATCTGGGAGAAGCGCTCGTAGCCGCCGGGCTTGAGGACGGTCGTGGCCATGGTAACGGGCCAGATGCCGGCACCGTAGATATCGCGGATGTTCTGGGCGTCAGCGCCGCCGGAGTAGGAGATGCGAAGCTTGCCGTCGAACTGCTCGGAGATGCGGTGGGCAAGGTGGATGGTGAGCGGGAACAGCGAACGGCCGCTCATGTACATCTCCTCGCTCGGGAGCTCCTTGCGGGTGACGTCAACGGGGAAGGTGTTCGTGAGCTTGACGCCGAAGGACAGGCCGCGCTCCGCCGTCAGCTTGATGAGACGCTCGAACATGGGGATGGCGTCGGCCCACTGCAGGTCCTCGCGGAAGTGCTTGTCGTCGAAGGCGATGTAGTCGAAGCCAAGGGAATCGAGACGCTCGCGGGCGTAGTCATAGCCGAGCAGCGTGGGGTTGCACTTGATGTAGGTGTTGAGGCCCTTCTCGGTGATGAGATAGGTGGCGATGCGCTCGATCTCCGCCGGCGGGCAGCCGTGGAGCGTGGACTCGGTCACGGAGGAGGAGACGCGCGGGCTCACGGAGTCGACGAACTCCTGGTCAACGTTCTCGAAGCGGTTGAGGTTGGCACTGGCCCAGGCCTGGCACTCGGCCCAGACGTCGGTCTTGGAGGCGTCCTTCATACCCTCGATGTAGGCGTCGACCTTGGGGCTCTTGATGCCCTCGAGGTCATAGCCCACGCTCATGTTGAAGACGAAGCCGTTCGGGTCGCCGAGGCCGAGCTCGCGGGCGAGGAGCTTACAGGCCCACCAGGCCTTGATGTACTCGTCCATGGCCTGCGGAACGGTGAGCTCCGTGGACCACTCGCAGTTGTAGCACTCGTCCTCAGCCACGATGCAGGGCTTGTTGACACACGCGGAAAGCTCCTCGCCGTCCATGACCTGGACGGTCTTGAGCTCGAAGAAGCGGGCGCCGGCCACGTAGGAGGCGACGATGTTCTGGGCGAGCTGGCTGTTCGGGCCAGCGGCGGGACCAAAGGGCGTCTCGATCTTCTCGGCGAAGATCGGGTCGGCACCACCCTCGTGACGCACGATCTTGCGGATGCCGAAGATGCTGCCCTTGTCTGCGTGCTCGGTGATGATCCAGTTCATCAGCTGTGCGAACGGGATCGGCCTCATGACGTCGCTCATGGTGTGAGCTCCTCTCCTGCCCCGTCGAGACCGCGCGACGTGGCGAGTGTGGATAACGCGGGCGAGCCTACGCCCGCGCGACGGCCCCGCGGAGGCCGCCTTGTCCTCGTCCAGACCCCATCCGGACGAGGACGCGTAGCCAGGTCCCAGCCCGGCTACGCCCACGGGCCGGCGGCGTGCCGGCCCGAAGGAGGACAAACTAGTAGGTGCGGTGGTTCAGGTCGCCCCAGAGCTTCTTGGACTGCTCGAGGGTCCAGGCGTTGATGCGCTCCTCGTCGAAGGCGACGAACTCGCGGTCCTTGTAGAGGACCTTGCCGTTGACGATGGTGGTGCGGCAGTTCTTACCCATCATGCCGAAGAGCATGTGGCCGTCGATGTTCTCGTCTGAGAAGGGCGTGAAGACCGGATAGTCCATGACGATGACGTCGGCGGCGGCGCCGGGCACGAGAATGCCGAGCTGGCGGCCGAAGTACTTCGTGGCCATCTTGGCGTTGTTCTCGAAGAGCATGGTCATGGCCTCGCCCCAGCCAACGTTGGGCATGGCGGCGTTGTGGCGCTGGATGATCAGGAAGACCTTGAGGCTCTCGAGCATGTCGTGGGTGTAGGCATCCGTGCCCATGCAGACCGGGATGCCGCGGCGGAAGAACTCGAGGACGGGAGCGCAGCCAACGGCGTTGCCCATGTTGGACTCGGGGTTGTTGACGAGCCAGGTGCCGGACTCGCGGATGATGTCCATCTCGGCAGGCGTCACGTGGATGCAGTGGCCGAGCATGGTGTCCGGACCGAGGAGGTTGTGCTGGAGCAGACGCTCGACGGGCGAGATGCCGCCACGGTTGAGACGGGAGTCCCAGACGTCGTTCATGCCCTCGCAGACGTGGATGTGGAATCCGGTGAGCCCGTCGTTGGCCTCGGCCATCTTGTCCATCGTCTCGTCTGACAGGGTGAAGGTGGCGTGGCCGCCAAACATCGCGGCGATCATGTTGTCACCGGCCTCGCGGGCGTCATGGGCCCACTTTGCGAACTCGGCGTTCTCCGCGATGGACTGGTCGCGCTTCTCTTCGCCACGGCGATCGGAAACCTCGTAGCAGAGGCAGGAGCGCATGCCGAGCTCCTTGGCAACGTCCTTAATGGCGAAGAGGGAGCCGGGGATCTCGCAGAAGCTGGCATGGTGGTCGAAGATCGTGGTCACGCCGTCACGAAGCGAGTCGAGGATCGTGGCGTAGGCGGAGGCGCGGGTGCCGTCAAGCGTGAGGTTGTCGTCGATCTTCCACCACTGCTGCTCGAGGTTCTCGAGGAAGTTGGTGGGGTTGCAGCCCTCGATGGCGAGGCCGCGGGCGAGGCCGGAGTAGATGTGTGTGTGGCAGTTGATGAGGCCCGGCATAATGACGCCACCATGGGCGTCGACGTACTCGTAGCCAGGGTTAGCGGCCTTGAGCTCCTCCTCATCGCCGATGGCGGAAATGGCGTCTCCATCGATGGCGACGGCACCGCGTTCGAGGTAGGGGTTCTTGGAGTCGCGAGTAATGACACGACCATTGCCGACGATCAGCATAGTGCTCCCTCCAACGGGCAGGCGGGGTTTGTCACCTGCAACTCTTTGATGGAAGCGCGGCCGGACTCCGGCTGACGGATTGCTCCGCCTCGCGTGGCGCATGCGGGTGTCCCCGTTTCGCGCAACGCCGGCGGGCCCTCCCCCGCCGCGCGCAGCATGGCCTCGTGACCATGACTTGAACCCATTGTTGCCATTCATCCGCAAACCCATGTCGTTCCTCTGGCGAGCGGCAGTGCGCGTACATTATGTTTTTAGCCCTAACTATTTGTTATATCTGCAGGTTTATCCCCGCGTTCGCGATTCGAGCAATTTGTGACGTTTCGGCGAACGGTATCTTTTTTTAGTCGGCATTGCCACACGAGCTAGCTGGGGTTTCGTTACTCACAAGCGACAACAACGCACGACAATGGCCAACGGATTCGCCCGCAGGCAAACAGATTGTTTGGAGCGCTCACCAGCGTGAGGCAAAAGCCAGGCGGCACGACGAGTTGCCTGGCATAAGGCCCAGCGTCAGCGCACGGCGCGACCGACGCGAGGCGCGGTGGACGCGCTTCGCCGAAACCTACCTCTTGTAAGGGTTCGCCATCGATTTCGGCCCCGAAACGTTACAAGAGGTGGGTCCAGGCAAGGGGCGGGCCCAGGCAAGAGGGGGCCCAGGCAAGAGGGGGCCCAGGCAAGGGGTGGGTCCAGACAAAGCCGCGACAACGGATAGCCAGACAAACCAAAAACGCGGGCCCGCCCAGTTGGACGGACCCGCGCCAACCCTCCTAAGAGAGATCAATCTCGCGGCCGGAAACAAACTTGCGCACGAGGCGGCCACCCTCCTCAGCAAGGTAGACGTAGCGCTCGACCCGCTCCCAAACGTCAAGCACACGCGGAGTGCGAATCGCGGAATCGTCGAGGACGAGGGCGTCGAACTCGTAGCCCTCGGCAAGAGAACCCACGCGACCGAAGAACGAGCCGCCGCCGACCGTCGCCAGCCACAGAGCCTCCTGCGTCGTCAGAGGAGCAAGGCCATCGTCGACGAGGCGCCAGCGCAGCTTCGAAACCGCCACGGCATCCGCCATGCAGCGGAACATCGAGAGGTTCGGCCACCTGCCACATCCGTGCCGAGGCCAACGTTCATACCAAGGTCGAGGTAACGACGAACGGGCGCGATTCCGCTCGATAGCTGGGCATTGCTCTGCGGGCAGTGCGCCACGTACGTACCAGTGCTGCGCAAAAGCTCGGTCTCGGTCTCGTCGGAATAGACACAGTGTGCCATGACGGTGCGATCGCCCAGCATGCCGAAGTGGTCATACGCGTCGCCATAACAACTCGACCACGGGCACAGCTCCTTGACCCAGCCGCACTCCGAGGGGTTCTCGGAAAGGTGGCTCTGGACGGGCAGGCCAAACTCGTCGCGAATCGACGCGAGCTCGCCCATGAGCTCGTCGGTGACGCTCGGCGTGAAGCGCGGAGTGATGATCGGCGCCGTGTGGTCATAGCGACCGTCGACGTCGGCAAGCCAACGGCGAGTGTCAGCCGCGGACTGGGCAGTGTCCTCCTCGAGGTCAACGCCACCGTTGCGGTCCATGTTCACCTTGCCCACGTAGGAGGTGATGCCGGAGGCCTCGAGCTTGTCCATGAGCAGCTCGGTCGCCTCAACGTGGAGCGTGCCGAAGACGACGGCGCGCGTCGTGGCACTGCGGCGCAGATCATCCGCGAAGATGTCGTAGGCACGGCCGGCATAATCGAGGTCCGCGTAGTGGGCCTCCTCCGGGAAGGTGTGGGTGTTGAGCCAATCAAGCAGTTCGAGGTCCATGCCGAGGCCGCGGAACGCATACTGCGGGGCGTGGATGTGGATGTCGCTCATGCCGGGGATGATCAGGTTGTCGCCGCAATCGATGAGGGGAAGCGCGGCAAACTCCTCCGGCAGCTCGGCAAACACGCCGGCGGAGACGCCATCGACGCACACGGCGTAACCGGATGGCACGCAGGTGACCTCCTGCGGGGTAGTGTTATAGCAGACGTTACCCTTGAGAACGAAGGACTTAGCATCCATGATTTGCTCCTCTCGGCTCTAAATTAGAGCGTATTTAACGATAAAGATGATGGCGAGCGCCGGCGCGGTGGGCAGTGCGACGCGGCCGACGGCGCAGCAAGCAGCGCGGGTAGCAAGCGGCGCGGTGGGTAACGTGACAGACGGCGCGAGCAGCTCGAACGGCGCGCGGTGCTGCCGATGGCGCGACAGACGGCGCGGTGGGCAGCGCGATTGGCAGACGTCGCTCAGCCGACCCCACTTGCCGACGCCACAGGCCAGTCGCCCGTCAGCGCGCGCGGCATCGCTCTCCCTTACTAATTTTTTGTCGTAATCTAGTACCATACTTTAAGTTAGGTAGACCGTTTACAATACGGTGTAACGGTCGAGAGACCAGCGGATTCACCCTAAACAATTTGAAAGGCCTCTCATGGACGCAACCCAAGTCGACTTCTATTCTCGTCTCGCCCACGCCATTGCCGTACAGTTTGGGTCGAACTGCGAAGTTGTCATCCATGACCTGGAGACGACCGACCCCGGTCGCTCGATCGTCGCAATCGAGAACGGCCACGTCACCGGCCGCACCGTCGGCGACGGCCCCAGCCATGTCGTCCTCGAGGCCGCCAAGGCGGGCCGTCTCCACAAGCTCGACGACCGTCTCGCCTACCTCACCAAGACGGACGATGGCCGCATCCTACGTTCTAGCACGGTTTTCATCCGCGACGAGGAAGGCACGCCCATCGGCATCCTCGGCATCAACTATGACATCACGCTTATCTCCGCCGCCGCGGACACCCTCTCCGCGCTGACTGGCATTGGCCCTAACGATGACCCGACCGGCGACCCCGAGCCCATCGTCAAGAACGTCGCGGACTTGCTTGACGACCTCATCGAGCAGAGCGTCGCGCTCGTTGGCAAGCCTGCCGCCCTCATGAACAAGGAGGAGCGCGTGCGCGCCATCAGCTACCTCAACGACACGGGCGCCTTCCTCATCACCAAGAGCGGTCCGAAGGTCTGCAAGTACTTCGGCATCTCGAAGTACACCCTCTACAGCTACCTCGACGAAGCCAAGAGCACGGACGAGTCATAGGCGGAGGCACTGGTTCCACGTTGCTCTCCGCCGGCAACCGCCGGACGCCCGCAGACAAAAACCCACTTGCATGCCGGAGACCCACCCGCGCGCACACCGCCCGCGAGCGTAGTCAACCTTCGAGCTCCGTTACCAAGGCTTAACACGAAAAACTACCGGAGACGGCTATCCTAATGGCACTTGCAACTAGCCCCAACATCCCGCGGGGCAACGAGGCGTCGGTTCGCCGGCGGCAAGGAGGTCACATGGCTCGCGTCTTCAACTTCGCAGCGGGGCCCTCGGCCCTGCCCGAAAGCGTGCTCGCAGAGTGCGCCGAGGAAATGCTCGACTACCGCGGCTGCGGTATGAGTGTCCTCGAGATGAGCCACCGATCTTCTGCCTACCAGCAGATCTTCGACGAAACCGAGGCGACCCTCCGTCGCATCGTCGACATCCCCAGCGACTACAAGGTCCTCTTCCTGCAGGGCGGCGCCACGCTTCAGTTTGCTGGCATCCCCATGAACCTCATGGCGACAGGCCGTGCGGCCTACATCGTCTCTGGCAACTTCTCCAAGAAGGCATACCAGGAGGCTCGCAAATACGGCGAGGCCGAGGTCATCGCCACGAGCGAGTGGACCAACTTCGACCGCGTGCCCAGCGTCGTCGGCGTTGGCGAGCTCGCAGAGATCTATGGCTATGACTACCTGTACTTCTGCCAGAACAACACCATCTTCGGCACGCAGTTCCACGACATCCCCAACACCGGCGAGCTTCCGCTCGTCGGCGACGTATCGAGCTGCTTCCTCGCGGAGCCCATCGACGTCTCCCGCTACGGCCTGCTCTACGCCGGCGCCCAGAAGAACGCCGGCTGCGCGGGCGTGACCGTCGTCATCGTGCGCGAGGACCTCATCGAGGACGGCCCCGCCATCCCCAGCTGCCCCACCTACATGGACTACCGCACCCAGGCCGAGAAGGGCTCGATGCTCAACACGCCCAACACCTTTGGCATCTACCTGTGCGGCAAGGTCTACCGCTGGATCGAGGAGCAGGGCGGCCTTGAGGCCATGCGCGAGCGCAACCTCGAGAAGAGTGGCCTGCTCTATGATTTCCTCGACCACAGCAAGGTCTTCCACGGCCACGCCCAGCCGGAGAGCCGCTCGATCTCCAACGTCACATTCCGCACGGGCAGCGACGAGCTTGACGCCGAGTTCGTGGCAGGCGCCACCGCGCGCGGCCTCTCCGGCGTGAAGGGTCACAGGCTCGTGGGCGGCATGCGCGCGAGCGTCTACAACGCAGTACCCGTCGAAGGCGTCCGCGCCCTCGTCGACTACATGGCCGAGTTCGAGAAGGAGCATGCGTAATGCGTCACATCAAGACGATCGACGACATCACCAAGGACGGCAACGTCGAATTTGGCGAGGGCTATGACTTCGTCCCCGATGCCGATGGCGCAGACGCCATCCTCATGCGCTCGACCGACCTCCACGGCTATGACCTGCCGGAATCCGTCCGTGCCATCGCTCGTTGCGGTGCCGGCGTGAACAACATCCCCATCAAGGAGTACGCCAAGCGAGGCGTCGTCGTGTTCAACTCGCCGGGTGCCAACTCCAACGCCGTCAAGGAGCTCGTCCTCGCGATGCTCATCCTCTCGAGCCGCGGCGTCGTACAGTCGATGGACTGGGTCCGCGCACACGCGGATGACGAGAATATCCTGGTCAACGCCGAGAAGGCCAAGAAGGCGTTCGTCGGCCACGAGCTCAAGGGCAAGCGCATCGGCGTCGTGGGCCTGGGCAACGTCGGCTCGAAGGTCGCCAACGCCTGCGTCGACCTCGGCATGCAGGTCTTCGGCTATGACCCGTTCATCTCCGTCGAGCACGCGTGGGTGCTCTCGCGCGAGGTCCAGCGCGTGGGCACGCTCGAGGACCTCTGCCGCAACTGCGACTACCTCACCCTCCACGTCCCCAGCAAGGCCGACACCATCTCGATGATCGACGCGGACGTCCTCGGCCTGCTCAAGCCGGGCGCCATCCTCATCAACTACGCACGCGAGACGATCGTGGACGAGGACGCCGTCGACGCGGCTCTCCGCGGCGGTCGCCTCTCCTGGTTCGCGACGGACTTCGCCACGCCCAAGACCGTCCGCATGCCCAACACCTTCATCACCACGCACTCCGGCGCGGGCACCGGCGAGGCCGAGGCCAACTGCGCGGACATGGCGATCAGCGAGCTCAAGGACTACCTCGAGAACGGCAACATCGCCAACTCCGTCAACTACCCCACCTGCTCGATGGGCAAGGCGCGCGCCGCGAGCCGCATCGCGTGCCTGCACGCAAACGTCCCCAACATGATCGGCCAAATCACGGCCATCCTCGCGAAGGACAACGCCAACGTGCAACGCATGGTCAACGAGAGCGCCGGCGAGAACGCCTACACCATGTTCGACACCGACGAGCACCTCGAGGATGTTACGATCGAAGCCCTCAAGGCGATTCCCGCGATCTATCGCGTGCGAGTCATCAAGTAGCGACCGCAACGGCTCGCTCGCCCGAACCCGCGCGGCTGGGTGGCCTTGGCCCCCAGCCGCTTTTCAGTTTGGAGGAACACGATGCAAATCCAGGCCTTCTCGAGCGTCCGCCCCGTTCCGACGCGCATGGGCGAGATGTGCGAGCCCGCGACCGCCGCCGAGCTCGACGCGCTCGTCGCCTCGGGTGCGTACATGCAGGACCTGGGACGTGCGCTCTACCTCGTGGCACGTCGCGACGGCGATGTCGTGCGCCAGGGCATCGTGTGTTGTTGCGACGCCGGCGAGCTCACCGGGCTCGTTGCCGCAGCAGCCAGTGAGGACGCCGAGGCGGGAATCGCGGACGCGGCAGACTCGACCGCCGCGCGCATGCGCTCCCTGGGCGCTCATACGAACGCCGTGACCCTCGCGTACGAGAACAACTTCGCAATCCAGACGATCGTCGCGGCAGCACAGACGGCCACGCCGCTTTACAACCTCTCGAACGGAACTGGTACGCAGGTCGTAGTGTGGCGCGTAAGCAGGGAGGATGCCGTCGGGGCCATCGTCGCGGCGATTGGCGCGACCGAGGTGGCGCCCACGGGAGACCTCGCCGCCGCGAAGGCTGCCGTGGCGATCGCCGCCGAGGCCCGCGCCGGCAAGCCTAGCCTCGACGCCCGATCGCCGGCCCTGCACCCGCTCGCCCTCCTCGTCCCGCGCGGACAGGATGTCGAGTGCGAGCTTCTGCCCGGAAACGGCCTGCTACTGCACCGCTTCGCCTAGGGGCGGGTGGCACACGTTCGGCGCGGGGCGCTACGCCGGACGAGGCACGAAACCTACCGTTTGTAAGGGATTGAGCGCGTTTTTGGCCTCGAAACGTTACAAGCGGTAGGCTATGGCGAAGTCGCGCGCCGACTATTTGCCACCGAAGAGGCTGCCGAGCAGGCCGGACACGCCGCTGCCACCAAGCAGGCCAGACGCGGCTCCCGCGAGGTCGGTGAAGCTGAGGCCGAGGGACCGCGCCATGCCGGCGAGCTCGCCGAGGTCGAGCCTCGAGAGGTCGATCGCGGTCAGGTCAAGCCTCGTCAGGTCGAGGCCGGAAAGGTCGATGCCCACCTTCGAGAGGTTCGAAAGCACGAGCTGGAAGAGCTCCGTGAGATCCACCTCGCTCTGGCCGGTTATGCGCTCGACGGTCTGCGCGGGCGAGTCGATGAGCTCCTGCGCGAGCTCCGGGGCGTTCGTGATTGCCTCGGTGATCTGTGCGGCGAGGCTCTTGATGTCAACGGGCATGGGTTCCTCCTCTGTTCGCCGCAGGCGCGGCGCGATACGGCCCGGCGGCTCTACGGCATCCCGCGACACGCCAAAAACGTGCGGTTTTATGTGCGTGTGCACGGGTGTCATATCCAGAAGACACCGCTGCGCCGTAGCCGGGTATAGTTAGCTAAGATAGGCAAATTATAAAGGCGCACAGACGTGCGAACCACGTGAAGCACGACGTCTCAGTGCTGGGAGAGGAGCTCATGGGCGGCAGCGCGAACATGGTATTGGTTGGCTTCGCCATCGGGTCCATCTTGGGCCTGGTCAGCGTCGTGTGCTTCCTGCTTGGCAGGCTTTCGCGCGACGGCATCGTCACCTTCCCGTCCCGCGAAGCGAATAGCCAGCCGGCCACGGCGGCAAAAGACGCCGCGAGTGGCACCATTGCTGACACCGCAGCGGATGGCGACACGCAGGCCAGCGACGCCGGAGCTGCAATGGTCGCGTCTGGCAACACGCCTGACGCCAACAACGCCACTGACGCCGACGTCCCCGCAGCCCCGCTCTACGACGAGCCCCGCGACATCGAGGAGCTCTCCCGCCGCCTCGCCGAGGCGGACAACCCCCTGAGGGAGCTCCGCGCGCTCACGCGCGACACCCTCGCTCAGGAGCGCTCGGCGGATGATGACCCCACGACCCCGCACCCGGACGCCTTCTCCCTCTACCTCGCCCGCGGTCTCCAGGAGGCCGGAATCGATGACCCCGGCGCTCACATCCCGGATTTCGGGGTCGTCCTCCCCTACCGCTCGAAGAGCTTCTTCCTCCGCACGACGAAGCGCCGCATTCCGGAGCGCGAGGCCCTGCGCGTGATCGCCCTCGAAGGCGCCCTCAATCGCGCGCTCTTCGCCTGGAAGGGCCTCGACCACACCGCCGCGCTCGAGGAGTGCTACGCCTTCAACCAGGGCCTTGCGAGCACCTTCACCGCGCAGCTCGGCACCAAGCCAATCAAGCAGGCGAGCATGCTCGACGTCGCCGGCGAGTGGGGCGTGCGCCAGACCTTCTCCGCGGGCATCGAGAGCCTTCGCCTGCCGCTCCGCCTCTCCGTGCGTTTCCGCGTGAACCTCATGGGCGGTGACATCGCAATCGAGACGCCCTACAGGGACGCCCTCTGCCAGCCCCACTCCGTCTACTCCGAGGGGCTCGGCCGTATCATCCCGGCTACCTCCCAGATGCGCGACCAAATGGCGACAGACTACGCCCTTCGCCTGACGCTCCTGCTCGCCGCGCACGCCTTCCGCAGCTCGAGGCGCCTCTGCCACGCGTTCGTCGCCGTGGTCGACAAGAGCCCGCGCGGGCGCCGGTGCCTCGTCAGCGCAGACATCTCGCGAGAGGCCCTGCGCGAGCATGACCTCTCGAAGCCCTTCGATTCACGCGAGCTCTGCCGCGAACTGGGCGTCGACTTCCGCATCGAGGAAGACCGCCTCTGCCCGGTCGAGCAGGGCTTCGTGCCGGAGGCGGAGCGCTTCTGCCCCGCGAGCCGCTATGACAACGTCGATCTCTCGAGCCGCATCCTGCCGGATTTCGAGGCCAGCCTCCTTGGCACGAAGTACGTGCATGATCTCGGCATCAACGAAGACGCGCATCGCTCCCAGGTGGCCGAGGCCGTCGCGCGCCAGCTAGGCGGCACCACGTTGGGAGATGTCCGCCGCATCCTCGACCTCACGCAGAATGACCGTGACGCTACGGTGCGCGAGGCCGGCGAGCGCTGCGCCCAGGCGATCATCGACGGCCGTCTCGACGACAAGGACTCCCTCGCCTTCGTGGACGAGTTCGTCAACGGCGGCGCCCTCTCCCGCGCGACGGCGATCGCGCTCGACCAGGTCACGAGCGGCAAGTCCGCAGACGCCATCGAGACGCTCACGGACGTCCTTGCCCCGGTCGACGCCCTCGACACCTACGCGGACGGCAACGGCGTTGTCTGGCGCGAGTTCACGAGCTATGTCTCCCGCGCGCTCTACAACAGGCTTCTTGCCAAGGAGGGCGAGGAGGTCCGCCTCGTGCCGGACGCCTACTTCGCCGCCCAGCTCCTCATGGCGAGTGCCTTGATTGACTCCGGCCGCCAGGAAGAAGCCCTCGGCTTCGCCCGTCGAGCTCAGGACCTCTGCCCATTCGATGTCTCCGGCACGCTCCGCGCCGCCCGCTGCTTCGAGCTCGACCATGACTTCGAGGCCGCGGCGAACGAGCTTATCCAGCAGCTCGAGTACGCGTTCGACCCGCAGAGCGTGGGCGTGTGCTACTACCGCCTCGCGTTCCTCGAGTGGAAGCTCGGCGAGACTGACGTCGCGGACGCGTGCTATCAGAAGGCGGTCATGAGCCACTCCGCCTGCAGCATGGCGGCTCACATCGAGCTCATGAGCCTGCGTGTCGAGAACAGCTCTGATGGCGTGGCGGCAGAGGATGTCGAGGAGACGCTCCGCCGTACCAACATCCCGCTCGCTCCCACGGAGCGCGTGGTCGAGGTTTTGGTGGAGGCTGCCCAGGGCGCCACGGACGCCGAGGTCTTCCCCGTCGCGCGCGGCTTCGCGACGCTCCTCAGCGCGCTTTCCGGCGACGACGTCATGCACGGTGTCGCCAACTCCATGGAAAACGAGCCCGACCGCTAGAGAGTTGACAAAGGGACAGTCCCTTTGTCAACTTTTCCGCCGCAACCTGAAAAAGGGACAGTCCCTTTTTCAGGTTCCCTTTTTCAGATTAGCAAAAGCGCCCGCAGAAAGGAGATCCCTTCTGCGGGCGCAACTGCGTTCTGCGGGTCGCGATTACTCCTCGTTGCCCTCAAGATCAACGAACATCACGGTGAAGGCCAGCGCGAGCAAGGCGGAGGCCACGGCGATGGCGCGTAGGCCAAACCAGCCGATGCACGCGTTGCCCAGCACCGCGCCAGCCATGAACATGGCGATAACGCCAAAGTAGAGCAGGCCGTTAAGCAGGAAGCCACGGTTGTGCGTGATGATGAAGTCGTCGACGTTCTGCAGCGCCGAGCGTAGGTTGCCGATGCACATCGTCGTCGCGATGCCATGCCCGTGGATCTTGCGGAAGCTCTCGACCTGCGTACCGCACGCGAGCGACGTGAGACAGTTCGCCAGCAGGTTCTGACTCTCCGGCAGACGGCTCACGACGAATAGGATCGCCGCCTCGACGAGGACCGTCTCCTGACGCCAGTGCAGCACGCTCGCAAAGCGCTCATGCACGAGGTCCGCCATCATGATGCCAAGCGCAAAGGCGATGACCGGAAGCAGGTGCTTGAGAGACGAGCGCGGGTCACCACTCGATAGGTTCACGGCCGCGAGCAGCATATTTCCCGTCTGAGCGTTGGCGAAGACACCTCCCCGGCCGATATAGGAATAGGCGTCCATGAAGCCGCCGGCGAGCGCCATGATGGCACCCATCTCGATGGACTCGGAAATCTGCTTCGCGCGCTCCACGCGGAATACCTCCTCAGGGTCAGGTTCCTAAAGTTCGAGCTTCATGAGCTCGGCGATGGCACAGATGTAGATCTTCAGCGCCTCGCGCAGCTGCTCCTCGCTCGCGCCCTCGTCGGGGCCGTGCATGGACCCAACCCACTCCGGCGTCTCGAGGCCCGGGACCTCCGGACCAAAGCTCGCAGCGTTCTTGAAATGGCGGGCGTAAGTGCCGCCGCCGATGGTGAAGGGCTTGGTGTCCTTGCCGGTGTACTCGTTGTAGCAGCGCACGAGCGTCTGGATCTCGGGGGAATCCGGCGAGACGTAGAACGGCACGACGGCACGGCCGGGCTCGAACTCGCAGCCGTAGGCGGCAGCGATCTTCTCGAGCTCCGCGTCGATCGCCTCGGACGTCGTGGACTTGGGGTAGCGGGAGTCGACCGTCTGCTCGAGACGGCCGTCGACGGTCTGGCGCAGGGTGCCGCCGATGCAGGTGAGCGGCTCGAAGATGTCATCCGTGGCGGCGATGCCAAGGCTCGAGCCGTCCGTGGAGGCATGGATGGTGGCCTCGAGCTCGAGAAACGTGCGCTCGGCATCAGAGCAGAGACCGTTCTCGAGCAGGTAGGCGCAGAGGATGGCGATGGCGTTCTTCGTGCCGGCGGGCATGCTCGCATGGCCACCGATACCGTGCGCGGTGATGCGGGCGAGCGTCTCGCCGTCCTCACTGGCGTCCTCGATCTCGAGGTCAGCCGCGACGGGCAGCGTGGCAGCGTCCGCGCGGACGATGGCTGCGGCAAGGCTCGGAATAGCGTTGGTGGCGCTGCCGCCCTCGATCGCGCGAATCACGGAACCCTCGACGGAGCCGGAGATGGGCGCGGAGCGGAAGGTCGCGCCGTAGAGGCCCTTCTCGCCGCAGCACACCGGAAACTCCGCGTCCGGCGTGAAGAGGAAATCCGGCTCGGGGTTGTGAGCGAGATAGTACTCGACATCGCCCATGTTGGTCTCCTCGTTGGCGCCGAGGATCACGCGCAGGGTGTACGGCAGGCGCTTGCCCGTGGCCGTGACGCGCTCCGCGAAAAAGCGACCGGCGTAGAGCGAGAGAACCGCAGGGCCCTTGTCGTCGATGACGCCGCGGCCGAGGAGCCAGCCGTCGCGACGGACCATCTCGAATGGGTCGGTGTGCCAGCCCGGGCCGGCGGGGACGACGTCGACGTGCGCGATCGTGGCGATCTGCTTCTCGGACTCGCCGACAAGGTCCGCATAGCCGAGGTAACCCTCGCAGTCATGTGCCTCGAGGCCGCAGACGTTGGCGATACAAAGCGCCTCGTCGAGTGCCGCGCGCGGACCGGGGCCCCAAGGGGCACCCTCGGTGGCATGCTCGAGATCTTCCTCGCTGCAGTGGCCGACGAGAGCCTCGATGTCGTCGAGGACCTCCGGCCACACGCGGTCGACGAACTCCTCGATGTCTGCCTTTAGCTGGGCATTGTTCTCTGCCATGGGGTCTCCTAGCTTCTGCGCCGCGGGGCGGGCCCGCGGCGGCGTATTGTCCGCCCACCATAATACGACCCCGCGCCGGAGGGGCCGCCCGAGAAACGCAGGGCGCCACCTGGTGGAAACAAACGCCGACGTGGCACGCGGGGCGACGGCGGGCGTACGGGCGGTGCGGCGGCGGGCGAATCGCGGCGGGGAACGATGGCGCACACGCACAACGTGGCGGGGACCGGCGAGGGCCACGTTCTGCGCGGCCCACGCGCCCACGCACGCACACGCCCGCGCGCCGGTGCCTACTTCGCGTGGCGGCGGTCCTCGCGGAGGCCCTCGTACTCCTCGCGGCTGTGCTCATTAATGCGATGCAGGTCGTCGATGTGGCGCTCGCGGATCTGCTCGGCCTGGGCGAGGTAGTCGGCGGCGGAGAGCCTCACGCCGCGACGGCGCAGCTCGGCGCGCTCCTCGTGGAAGAGCTCGGTCGCCTCGCGCACGTGCTCGTGGTGCTCGTGAATGATTTCGCGGACGGAATCCGGGTGCTCGGCAATCTCGTGCGCCGCCTCGACGGGATGCGCGGCGATCGCCACGCGCGAGGCGTTGGTGAGCACGGGAATCACGAGCACAGTGAGCGCGCCCGCTGTCACGAGCACGCTCGCCATCGACTCGGGCATCGCGTCGACGGCGGTCGCGGCCTCGGTGAGGGCGACGATCAGGGGCAGCGCCATCGTGCAGTAGAGGCTCGCGGAGATCTTCTCGCCGGTGGGCATGTCACGCGTCTCGGGGAAGACCCGCAGGCAGACGGCCACGGGCAGCGCCCTCACGAGCAGGAGCAGCCCCACGAAGATGGCAAGCAGGCCGGGCGCGGCGCCCACGGCGGCGAAGTCGATGCTCGTGGCGGAGATGACGAAGAAGGCCGGCACGAAAAACCCGTTGGCAAGGATCTCGATCTTGTCGAGAAGGCGCTTGCCGCGCTCGTCCGGCAGGAGGTGGCGCAGGATGAAGCCGGCGGCGAATGCGGCGAGCACGGCGTCGAGGTCGAGCGCCGCGGCAAGGGCGAGCAGGGTCACGAGCAGCAGCACCGTGACGCGGAGGGTCGCCTGCGAGCTCGTCTCGGCGTTGTCGACGACCCACTTCCACAGGCGCGAACCCCAGGCGCGGGCGCGCTCGGCCTGGAGGGCCACGAGGACGCACACGGCGACGAAGAGCACGAGCACGGCCACGTTCGCCGACATCGAGCGGGCGGGCGAGAGCATGAGCGACATCGCCACGACGGGGAGGAGCTCGCCCATGGCGCCGTAGGACTCGATGACGCCGCCCACCGCGGTGCCCGAAAGCTCGCGGTCGCGCATGATGGGGACGAGGGTGCCGTAGGCGGTCGTGGTAAGCGCGATGGCGAAGGCGGCGATGCCAGTGGAGGAAAGCCCGAGGTCAAGCGCGAGCGTGGCGGCGACGGCGAGCGCCATGCAGATGGCCCAACAGACAGCGCCGTGCCTGCCCGCGCGACCCATGAGCTCGCGGAGGTCGAGGTCATAGCCGGCGATGAGGAAGAGGAACCCCATGCCGAGGCGACTCACGAGCGACATGCCAGCGGAAGCGTGGATAACGCCCGCGCAGTGTGGGCCCAAGACGGCGCCGGCGACCACGAAGAAGACGACCTCCGGGATGGGACGGCCGGGAATGAGGCTCGCCAAAAACGACGACGCCACGACGGCGGCGAGGATCACGGCGAGCATGATGAGGTCTTGGGTCATGGGGCGGTCCTTCCGGGCGAACGCGGCGGGGCCGCGAAAGATGTGAGCATCGCGGCGCGGCGCGACGTGAGCGCGCCGACGCGGGCTCCCCCATTCTTACCCAGATGCGGACGTAAGAATCAGCGCGCGGGCAGCGGATTTGCCGCGATCCCCGAGCACCACGAACGCTACTCCTCGCCCTCGCCGGCAGCGTCGCCCTCGGCGTCGCCCTCATCGGCAACGTCGCCCTCGCCGGCGTCCTCGTACTCGCCGGCGTCCTCGTCGTCCCAGTCCTGCGAGCAGGTGCGGACGACAAAGTGGTACGTCACACCGGCATCGCCCGGCTCGCCGTCGGCGTCAGCCGCCGCAGAAGCCTCCTCGTCGCAGCGGGCCTTCTCCTCATCCCAGCGCGAGAAGTGCTCGTCCACGAGGGGCATCGGGTCATAGTCGACGTCATCGGGCTCGACGCCCGCCTCGTCCCAGGAGGCCAGGAGCTCCTCGGCCGCCTCCTCGCACTCGAGCGCGTCGCATTCCACGTCAAACGACGTCCCGAAGATCTTCGCGATCACCGCGGCCGCCTGCTCGATGTCGGAGTCCGCGGAGATGCAGTCGGCAGCGACGAACGCCTCGAAGTCATACTCGTCCGCCGGGGCGGCGTGCTTCTCGTTGGTGCCAAGGTCGAGAAGGTCCGCGCGGCGCATGACCTCGCACGCGACGACGAACTTCACCTCGAAGTCCTCGTCATCGGGATCCTCCTCGTCGTCCTCGGGCTCGAGCTTGAGCTTGGGCGTGGTGAGGAAGGCGAGCTCGCCCATGCCATCCGCGCCGCGGTCCGGAACGAGGGTGACGAGGTCGCCGGCGTGGACGCCGAAGTTCTGACCGGGCTCGTTGAGCAGCTTGCCGACGTAGTAGAGGCCGTCCTCGGTGCAGCCCTGGATGGTCGCCCAGAGGCGCTCCTCGCCATAGTCCTCGTCGACGATGCTGATGCGGATATCGTCCGGGTAGCACGGGTGGCGCAGGTGGTCAATCGCGGTGTCCTTGCGGGTCGCCTCGCGGTCGGGGCTGACGGCATAGAACTCGTCGATCGAGGCGATGTGGTCCGCGTAGGTCTCCCGGTACTCTTCGAGGTTCTTGGAGTAGGCGACGGTCGTGTGGACGGACATCTCCGCGCCGCGCACCTTCACGCTGCACTTGAGCTTGCGCCGGAGGTCGAAATCCGAATAAACCGCGAGGTCAGACATGCGCGCCGGGGCGAGCGCCTCGAAGCTGAGACCGGCGTCCGGATCGATGTAGCCATAGGCGAGCATGCCGTCCGCGTCCTCCGGCAGATCCGCGACGCCGGCAGCGGCGAGGAGTTCGCGCAGGGAGTAGTCGACGAAGAGGACCTGGCGATAGAGGTCGCGGAAACTCACCTGGTCAATGTTGAAGGACATCATGGGGGGTCACCTTTCAACGGATTGTCCCTCCGATTGTGCCATCCCCCGGGCAACTCCCCACGACGTGTTCCGCGAGCGGTCGCATGCGGCAGAGCTTACGGACAAAAATGGCCGGAACCCTACCGACCAACCACTAAGGATCATTTGCCAATGGCGCCAGCTTCGACCGACGACCAAACAAGCGAGGTGCAATCATCGCTAAATTCGAGCTAAAACCACCCTTCTTATTAATGTCCGTTACTTTGGTAGAATAGGATGCATGACTAGTTCAAGGCCGTCACCTAGCATCGTACAAAGCGTGACGGTCCAATCGATAGACAGCTTCGACAGAGATATGGAGTGCGGTATATGACGCCATCGGATTCGGAAATCGCAGCAGCCGTGGCCTCCCTGCCCCCTGCCACGAATTCACTCGAGTCCGGCTTCATCGAGGCTTTCGAGCGTCGCTACCCCACCCGCATCCTCGAAACCCTCCTATGCGATCGCACTACAGGTCGCAACATCATCTGGGCAGACAACGAGTACGAGGCTCTGGGCGATGGTTATCTGGGCGACGATGAAATCACCGTCGAGAAGATCACGGGTGCGAATTCCAACGTCATCAAGCCACGTATTGCCAAGGAGCAGGAGAGACAGTCCAAGCGCACAAAGAGCCGCGCGGAGGTGTTCACTCCGTCGTGGCTGTGCAACCAGATGAACAACGACCTGGACGAGATTTGGTTTGGACGCCGAGATGTCTTCAACGTTGAAACAAATAACGGATGGTCACCTTGCGATGACCCCGTAGAGTTCCCGGAAGACACAGGCCGCGATTGGCGTGCCTACGTTAAGAGCAAGCGTCTCGAAATCACTTGCGGCGAAGCGCCGTTCGTTTGCTCTCGCTATGACACCGTCACCGGCGATGCCCTCCATGTAGAAGAGCGCATTGGCTTCCTAGACCGGAAGCTTCGCGTTGTTACCGAGAATGCCAATATCCGCACCGAGTGGCTGGAGTGGGTCCTCGCCGCACTCAAGGCCTCATATGGCTTTGAGTATCAAGGCGATAATCTCCTCATCGCACACATCAACGTATTTGAGACCTTCTGCGAGCATCTACGCAATCGCTGGGGCGATGAGCCAACCATCGAAGTGCTGGACCAGGTTGCCTGGATCGTCTCCTGGAACTTCTGGCAAATGAACGGCTTCACCGATGCCGTTCCGACCAATAAGACCGATGTTGTCATCCAGTCAACGCTCGTAGAGCCTGAGCCAGAACCGGCTCAGCAGTCCTTGTTTGACATGTTTGACGATGTATTCGAAGAAGAGATAACGCCAGAGGAGCCCAAGGAGACAGTTCCTCTGTGCGTCATTTACGACTGGCAGAACAACGAACCGTATGAGCTTGCATCGTTGAAAGGCAAGGCGTGCCCCATGGGTAAGAAATTCTATGCAGTGATTGGCAATCCGCCCTATCAGGGCAAAAGCGACTCCAATGGTCGCAAGCCACCCATTTATCACTACTTTATGGACGCTGCCTTCAGCGTAGCTGAAAGAGTAGAGCTCGTTACGCCCGCAAGATTCCTATTTGATGCTGGTCAGACTCCAAAAGAGTGGAATCGAAAAATGCTGAGCGACCCTCATTTTATGGTCGCAAGATACGAGGCCGACGCAAACGCCGTCTTCTCTAATGTCGAAATCAAGGGGGGGTCGCCGTAACCTACAGAGACCTGAACGCCAAGTTTGAACCGATTGGCATTTTCATTGCACTTGACCCCATGAAGGAAATCTTGAGCAAAGTTCAGGCCTCTACTACTAAGACCCTATCCGGCCTTGTAACAGGTGCCGTCCCCTACAGGTATTCGGACAAAGCGAAAAAAGACCACCCAGAGCTTCTCAAGCTTATGGGCAAGTCCTATGACCTCAGGACAAATGCTCTAGATAATCTAGATAACAAATTGTTCTTTCCTAACAAGGAAGCTGATTTTGATTACGTCGCCGTATTTGGGCTTCACAATAAGCAGAGGGAATATCTCTGGATTAGGCGCGAATATATAGACGTTCCAGACAATTTTGAAGGCTATAAAGTGCTGCTATCTAAGGCCAGCGGATCTGGCACTTTTGGCGAGAAACTGACATCCCTCGCAGTCGCAGCAAAAAGGGTTGGTCACACCCAGTCTTTCGTTTCAATGGGTAACTTCGACACAGAATCAGAAGCTGACGCTCTCGTAAAATATCTAAAGACTAAATTCTCACGCTCGCTTATGGGAATCTTGAAAGTCACGCAGGACATTACGCCAAGGGTATGGGGACTTGTCCCTCTCCAGGACTTCACCCCCGCCTCTGACATTGACTGGTCGAAGCCCATCCCTGACATCGACAAGCAGCTCTATGCCAAGTATGGCCTCGACGAAGATGAGATCTCCTTCATCGAATCCCATGTGAAGGAGATGGATTAGCCATGGCCTTCTCCGACATCACCGGGCACGTCAAAACGTCGCGCCCTGCGCTTCCGCAAATCTATGCCTATACCACGCCCGAAATCGCCCGACACGATGGTTGGACGAAGATTGGCTATACCGAGCAGGACGTTGAAACGCGCATCAAACAACAGACCCACACGGCTGACATCCACGTCATTATCGAGTGGCACGGAAATGCCACCTATGAGGACACCGGCGAGACGTTCCGCGACACTGACTTCCACGGCTATCTTAGAAAGCTCGAGATCACCAACGAGCCAAGCACTGAATGGTTCAAGATTGAGCCTCAACCAGCCAAGCTGCATTTCTATGAGTTCCGCGAGAATCACGGCATCCTAGATACCCCTGAGGCGATTGATTACAAGCTCCGCGACGAGCAGTCCGAGGCAGTGCGACAGACCGTCAACTACGCTCACGCGCACGATCGCGGCGAGTTTCTCTGGAATGCCAAGCCACGCTTTGGCAAGACTCTCACGAGCTACGACCTCTGCCAGAAGCTTGGGGCCCAGAAAGTCCTTATCGTCACGAATCGCCCCGCCATCGCCAACTCCTGGTACGACGACTACGTGAAATTCGTCGGCAAGGAATCTGGCCTCTGCTTCATCAGCAGCGTAAGCGCGCTTCAAGGCAAGCCCAACTGTCTCTCTCGTGAACAGTACTTGCAGAATCTTCGCAGTAGCGGGTCCAAGGGATTCATCGAATTCGTTAGTCTTCAGGACCTCAAGGGCGCCATTGAATTCGGTGGCAAGTTCGACAAATTGAAGCACGTGTCCGATATCGAGTGGGACGTCCTTGTCATTGACGAGGCGCACGAGGGTGTCGACACCTTCAAGACAGATGTTGCGTTTGATCACATCAAGCGCAAGTTCACGCTTCACCTCTCCGGCACGCCATTCAAGGCCATTGCCAATGAGAAGTTCCCCTCTGATGCAATCTTCAACTGGACCTATGCCGACGAGCAGCAAGCAAAGCGCGATTGGGACAACCCGGCTCTCCCCAACCCGTACGCAGACCTTCCCCGCCTCAACATGTTCACTTACCAAATGAGTGACATCATCGAGGACGAAGTGCGTCGAGGTTGCAGCATAGACGGCGACACAGTCGAATACGCTTTCGACCTAAATGAGTTTTTCGCCACCAACGCCAATGGCTTTTTCCTGCACAACGAAGATGTCAATCGTTTCCTCGATGCACTCACCACGCAGAAGAAGTTCCCGTTCTCCACGCCCGAGCTCCGCAGCGAGCTTCGCCACACCTTCTGGATGCTCAATCGCGTCGACTCTGCAAAGGCCCTGGCAAAGAAGCTCAAGGCGCATCCGGTATTCAAGGATTACGAAATCGTTCTAGCCGCCGGCGACGGCAAGCTGGACGATGCCGACGAATCCGCAAATGCCTTCGATGCGGTTCGCGAAGCGATTGCGGCGCACGACAAGACCATCACCCTTTCCGTTGGCCAGCTGACCACCGGCGTTACGGTTCCCGAGTGGACCGCCGTTCTCATGCTCTCCAACATGAAGAGTCCCTCGCTCTACATGCAAGCCGCATTCCGCGCGCAGAACCCGTGCTTGTTCAATATTGATGGCAAGTTCTTCCGTAAGGAAAACGCCTACGTTTTCGACTTCGACCCGGCGCGAACCCTCACCATCTTCGAGGAATTCGCGAACGACCTGTATACAGACACCGCGTCAGGCGGAGGCACGCTCGACGATCGCAAGAAGCGCATTCGCACGCTTCTGAACTTCTTCCCTGTGATCGGTGAGGATGAGAATGGCGAGATGATAGAGCTGGACGCCGAGCGCGTGCCCTCCATCCCCCGCAAGATCCGCTCGCACGAGGTTGTACGCAGGGGCTTCATGAGCGATTTTCTGTTCCAGAACATTAGCAGCATCTTCCACGCGCCATCGGAGATCGTCGATGTTCTGCAGAAGCTTGAGCCGTATAAAGCATCCAATGACCCGCTGGATGTCAATCGAGAAATCGCAACGGAACTCGACCTCAACGAAGACGGCGATGTAGAAATTCCTGCCACGCAGATTGTGGGCCTCGCCGACGAACTCTTTGGCGACAAGGTCTATAGCACCATCGCTAATGATCTCAACGGCGTCATCGATTCCATTTGCATCGAGAAGTCCGACGATCCTGACGACCACCTCTTAGACGCACTCACCAAGACGTTTGGTGACAGCATCACCAAGCCCCTCGTTGACGCCGCCCAACAGAACTACGGCACCGATATGAAGCCTGCCCAGCAGAGAAAGATGGAGCGTCGCATCAAGGCTGACGTGGACATTAAGCTCAACCGCGAGGTGGGCAACTTCAATATCGCCAAGAACCGAATTGAGAGCGACCGCGCCAATGAGCTCAAGCTCGCCCAGACCCAGGCCGAGGAAGATAGCATCAATCGCAAGCATGACGAAAAGCTTGAGGCTGCCCGCAAGGAACTGGTCAGCAGCCTTAAGGAATCGCGAGAGGAACTTGTGAAGAGCGCTGGTGAGACCATCGTTCGCGAGGTTGAGACCGCAAAGAAGGAAGCCAAGAAGCAGACGCTCGAAGGCAGCATTCGCGACCACCTGCGCGGCTTTTCTCGCACCATCCCCTCGTTCCTCATGGCGTACGGTACTGAGAGCACCACGCTTTCCGAGTTCGACAAGATTATTCCGGCAGACGTGTTCTATGAGGTAACGAGTGTAACTGTTGATCAGTTCAAGCTTCTGCGCGACGGTGGAGACGTCATCGATCCCGAGACTGGCGAGAAGATATACTTCGCAGGCCAGCTCTTTGACCCCGATGTCTTCGATGACTCGGTACGCGAGTTCATTGATCTGCGCACCAAGCTAGCCAACTACTTCGACGAGTCTCTCGACGAGGACATCTTCGACTACGTGCCGCCGCAGAAGACCAACCAGATCTTTACCCCGCGTAATGTCGTCATCGATATGGTTGACCTCTTCGAGAAGGAGAATCCGGGCTGCTTCGACGACCCGAACCACACCTTCGCCGACCTGTACATGAAGTCTGGCCTCTACATTACGGAGATAATCAAGCGCCTATACAACAGCGAGAAGATGCGTGAGATTTTCCCAGATGACCGCAAACGCCTCAATCACATCCTGGAGAAGCAGGTCTTTGGCATTGCGCCGACCGAGATCATCTACCAGATTGCAACGCACTACATCCTTGGCTACAACAACGAGATTGGTGCCTACTGCGACACCAACTTCGTTAAGGCAGACTCCGCCGAACTGGCCAAGAACGGTCAACTCGCCGACTTCGTCGAAGCCACCTTCGGCAACAAGATGGAGGGGTAGATCTCGTCGACAACGTGGGCCTGCGCGACTTTGCGCGCGACCTTGAGTCCGCCGAGGGTAAGGTGGCTGTCTACGCCAAGCTGCCGAGGTCGTTCAAGATTCCAACGCCCGTGGGTAACTACGCACCCGACTGGGCCATCGCCTTCGAAAAGGGCAGCGTGCGCCACGTCTTCTTCGTTGCGGAGACCAAGGGAAGTATGGACAGCCTCGAGCTGCGCGACATCGAGCGCGGCAAGATCGAGTGCGCCAGGAAGCTCTTCAACGAGTTTTCCGGCGAGGACGTGCGATATAACGTCGTTCACAGCTACCAGGATCTGCTGAACGTAATCCAGGGGATGGAGAACCCATGAAGCACTACGACCTCGGGACGATCAAGAAGGTCGACCTCAAGTCCGTCTGGCCTCACGAGGCGCTGGACTTCACCAAGTGGCTCGCGGAGGAGAGCAGCCTAGCGCTGCTCAGCGAGGCCGTGGGGATGGACCTCGAGCTTCGCGAGGTCGAGTCTGCCGTCGGCTCCTTCCGCGCGGACATCTACGCCGCTGACACGGCCACGGGCGCCAAGGTAATCATCGAGAACCAGCTCGAGGACACCAACCACGACCACCTGGGCAAGGTGATCACCTACGCCGCGGGCAAGGACGCCCAAGCGGTCATCTGGATCGTTCGCCACGCCCGCGACGAGCATCGTCAGGCCATCGAGTGGCTCAACGCCCATACGGATGAAGAGGTCGCGTTTTTCCTCGTCGAGATAGAGGTTTGGTCCATCGGCGACTCCCTCCCCGCGCCGCGCTTCAACGTGGTCGAACAACCCAACGAGTGGGCACGCGCCATCAAGGCGAGCGAGGGCCTGTCCGAGACCGACAAGATTAAGCTCGCCTACTGGACGAGGTATCGCGAGGTGGCCGAGGCCACACCCCAGTTCATGAAGGAGTTCAGCCCCAGGAAGCCGGCGAAGAATCATTGGTCCACCCTGAGCTGCGAGAGTTCGGCGTATCACATGGCGCTGATCATCGACACGCAGGGCGGCCGTACGGGCGTCGAGTTCTACGTGCCGGACGACAAGGAGATTGGCCACAGGGCCATCGCGAACGTGGCCATCTTCGAGCAGAGGCTCGGACTCAAGGCCAAGGTGTTCGACGCGAGCAAGGCGTCGGGCATTCGTCTCTACAAGCCCGGGCGCGCAATCAGGACGCAGCAGGACAAGTGGGACGAATTCATCAAGGAGCAGCTCGGCTGGGCACTCGAGATGAAGAAGATCATCCGGGAGCTTGAGCTGTAGAGAGCGATACCCGGGATGTGGGGCTAGGGGCGAAGCGCGGGCTTGCTCGACAGCACGAGAATCGGGTCAATGCTCCTCGGCTGAGTCGTTTCTCGAGTGATCACACATGCCGATGGGCGGCGCCTAGGCCCAAGCGTCCAGACACCCGGACGAAAAATGTCGCTAAGTAGGGGGCTAATCCCTGATGGCCCAAGTAGCCCCCGTCTTTTCGCCGTAAAACCCCAGTTGGCAAAGATCCATATCGGTCGTCTACTCGGCCAAACCCGAAACAGCCCCCTACTTAACGTGTTTTTAGCTCGCGCTTCAATTAAGAGACGGTATTACATCGCCATCTTCGGCCGCATTTTGCGGCCGAAGAGAAGCCGCTGCTGTCGCAGCGGCTTCGAATGCGCGCTCAGCAAGCCCCACGCACAAGCCATCTAGTCAACGACCGCTATCATGGTTCCAGACAACCACACAAAAGGACGGCACATGGACAGTACCAAGCGCTATAAGTCCGGCGATGCACCCCTGCGCCCTGACCAGCGGCTGAGCCGCGAGTCGCGTGCCGAGCGCGCCGAACGCGAACGCAGGCACGAACGCCTCGTCAACGAGCACATGTATCGCGCGGCCAACTCGTGCGCGAAGAAGCGCCGCTATGCCACGTATGATCAGGCCCGCGCGACTCTGCGTTTCTGCGAGGAGTCTGAGGGGCGGCCGCTCTACATCTACAAGTGCGAATACTGCGGCGGCTGGCACCTTACCCACCAGGCTGACCAGCAGCGATATGGCCGTGAGGCGGGTCACGAGGCGCAGGAGCGCATCACCCGCGAAGAGGCGGCGAAGGCAGCGGCGGGTCCCGTCGCGCGGTTTGGCGTCGGCGACCTGGTGATCGACGAAGCGACCAACACGCCCTGCGTCGTGAACGCCGTGGGAGAGATCGGCGGCGAGCCCGCCTACGAGCTTTCCAGTGCAAACGGATGCTCTGAGCTGGGATGGGTTCGCGAGTCCGAGGTGCGCGAGGCGTAAGCGCGGCGTCGTGACGGGGGGTCGCGGGGCCCGGCGGGGGCGCGAGCGGCGCGACGGGGACAGCACGCAGACGCGGCCAGCGCGGCGCGCGCCCTCCGCGACCAGCGCGGCAATCGCGGAATCGCAGCGGCGGCCCTAGATCACGTAGTCGTTGCCCGCGAGCGTCGAGACGCAGAGGTCCGTCACCTTGACGTCGTCGAGGTAGTCCTCGATAAGTGCGTCGAGCTTCTCCCACATCCCGTGACATCGAGGCTCCTCAATACGGAAAGCCTCCTCGTTATCCAGGCCGGCCACGGGCGCAAGCGAGCCCTCGGTCGCACGCAGCACCTCGCTCGCCGTGTAGCCCGTCGCCGGACGGGTGAGCCGGTAACCGCCGCCCTTGCCACGCATGCCCTCGATTAGGCGATCGCGCACGAGGGTCTTGAGGACGCTCTCGAGGTACTTCTCGGAAATGTCCAGCCTATGCGCGATATCGCGAAGGGGCAGATAGCCCTCACCCTCGTGTTCCGCGAGGTCAACGATGACGCGCAGGGCATAGCGGCCCTTCGTGGATACGAGCATGGCTCCCCCAGATCTTCCCAGCCCCTAACGAGCGCGGCATGGCGCCGAGGCTTGGGCGTACAATCACGTGACGCATCCCAAGGGTTCGTCGCGGTCTATTTCCTATCATTGCTATAGGATAATAGGTTAACGCACGAGTTGCGCAAGCGAGAACACTTCAATCGGGCGGGCTTTCCGCATCGCCCAGGCTGCTGATGCAAGACGAAGGAGAAGCAATGATCCCCACCCCGGAGGAGGCTCTCGAGCTGCTCGAGCGCTACAACCAAGACCCGTTCCACCTCACGCACGGTCGCATCGTGGGCGAGGTCCTGCGCTGGTACGCCGTGGATATGGGCCACGCTGACGAAGCGGACCTCTGGCAGACCGTTGGCACCCTGCATGACCTCGACTTCGAGCGCTGGCCCGAGGAGCACTGCGTCCGCGAAGAGCAGCTCATGCGCGAGGCCGGCATCGACGAGCTCGTTATTCGTGCGTGCTGCAGTCACGGCTGGGGTCTCACCGGCACGCCCTATGAGCCCGAGAGCGATCTCGAGAAGGTCCTCTTCGCGGCAGACGAGCTCACCGGGCTCATCGGCGCCGCGGTGCTCATGCGTCCCTCCAAGAGCGTCGACGACCTCACGGTGAAGTCGCTCAAGAAGAAGTTCAAGGACAAGAAGTTCGCCGCTGGCTGCTCGCGCGACGTTATCGAGCAGGGTGCCGAGCGCCTCGGCTGGGATCTCGCCACTCTCATGGACAAGACGATTGAAGCCATGCGCCACTCCCCTTCTGCGCCGCACGGGGACGGGGCGGATGGTGCCGAGGCCGACGCGACTGATGCGTCCACTGCGCCCGCCCAGTCCATCGCCTCCTCCACCACGCAGGCCTAGCCAATAAACCGCAGCTCATGAGTATCGTCTATCTCGACAACGCCGCCACCACACGCACGAGCGACACCACACTCGACGCCATGCGCGAGGTATACACCGGCGACGCCTTCGCCAACCCCGCGAGCCAGCACGCCGCCGGCGACGCGGCGCTCCGCGTGCTCGAAAGCTCGCGCCGCCGCATCGCCGAGCGCCTCCACGCGCGCCCCAGCGAGGTCGAATTCACCTCCTGCGGATCCGAGGCGAACAACCAAGCCCTGCTCACGGGCGCCGCATACGGTGCGCGCGAGGGCAGGCGCCACATCGTCGCCTCCGCCATCGAGCACCCGAGCGTTCTTCGCATGCTCGAGCTTCTCGCCTCGCCCGACGGCCCTTATGGAGGGAACTTCGAGGTCACACTTGTGAAGCCGGATGCCAACGGCCTCGTCAGCGTGGCCGACGTCAAGGCCGCCATGCGCCCGGATACCTGCCTCGTCTCCCTCATGTACGCAAACAACGAGGTAGGTGCCGTGCAGCCCGTGCGCGACGTCTGCCGCATGGCCCGCAAGCGCGGCGCCCTCTTCCACACGGACGCCGTCCAGGCCACCGGCCACCTCCCCATCGACTTCACGCGAGACGGCTTCGATCTGCTCACGCTCTCCGCCCACAAGTTCCACGGGCCCCGCGGGATGGGCGCACTTGTGTGCTCGCACCGCGTGGTTCCGACATCGCTCGTCCTCGGGGGCGCGCAGGAGCGCGGACACCGCGCTGGCACCTCGAACGTCGCGGGAGCCGCAGGCATGGCAGCTGCACTCGACGAGGCGTGCGACAGGCTTGAAGCCAATACGTCGCAGGTAGAAGCGCTGCGCGAGCGATTTGTTCGAGGCCTTGCCAGCACCGAGAGCGTGCGTGTGCTCGGCCCTGCGGACCCTTCGCTTCGCCTCCCCGGAATCGTCGCCCTCACGCTCGACGGGGTCGACCACCAGCGTTCCCTCGTCCTTCTCGATGAGCTCGGCGTGTGCCTGAGCGCCGGCTCCGCCTGCGCGGCGGGCGCTCTCGATGAGAGCCACGTCCTCTCTGCCATGGGCATATCGCCCGAGGTAGGGCGCACGTATCTGCGAGTCTCCCTCGATGCCGAGGAGAACGACGAGGCCGCTGTCGACCGCGCCGCTGAGGCGATCGCCACGGTCGCCGCGCGCCTGCGCAAGCAAGGTGAAACGCTGACAGCGCAGCCGCACGTCTCGGCCAACCCGCCCTCCGGCACACCCGCGGGAGGTGACGCCCGATGACTTCCGGACGCGTGCTCGTCGCCATGAGCGGCGGCGTCGACTCCAGCGTCTGCGCGAGGCTGCTGGTCGATGCGGGCTACGAGTGCACGGGTGCCACGATGCGCCTCGCCACCAACGAGGACGACCGCCCCGGCGAGCGCACCTGCTGCAGCACCGACGACATCGCCGACGCCCGCCAGGCTTGCTGGGATGCGGGCATCCGGCACCGCGTCTTCGACTACTCGCGCGAGTTCGCCCGCGACGTGATCGACCCCTTCGTCGCGGCGTACGAGGCCGGCCTCACGCCCAACCCCTGCGTCGCCTGCAACCGGCACCTCAAGTTCGGCGCCCTGTTCGACCTGGCGCTCGAGCTCGGGTATGACTTTGTCGCCACCGGCCACTACGCGCGCGTCACGCACGACGACGCCGGCTGGCACCTGCTCAAGGGCGTGGACGCACGCAAGGACCAGAGTTACTTCCTCTTCGGCCTCACGCAGGAGCGCCTCGCCCACGTCATGTTTCCGCTGGGTGGGATGCTCAAGGACCCCGAGGTACGCGATATCGCCGCGAGCTATGGCCTCACGAGCGCCAACAAGAAGGACTCCGAGGGCATTTGCTTCGTTCCCGGTGGCGACCACCTGCGCTTTATTGAGGAGCGCACCGGCCGCGTAGCGCCCGAGGGCGACATTCTCGACACGGAGGGCAACGTCCTCGGCCGCCATCAGGGCGCGCTTCGCTACACGTTGGGCCAGCGCAAGGGCCTGGGCGTGGCGTGCGCCAAGCCCGTTTACGTCTGCAACGTCGACACCATTGCCAACACCGTGACCCTCGGCGACGAGGATCGCCTCATGGCGAGCGCGCTCGTCGCCGGCGACTGGAACTGGGTGTCCGGACGCGTGCCCGGCGAGCCCGTACGCGCGGCGGCCAAGGTGCGCTATCGCCAGCCGGATCAGCCCTGCGTGGCGATGCCGCTTCCTGACGGCCGCGTACGCCTCGAGTTCGACGCACCGCAACGCGCAATCACGCCCGGACAGGCCACGGTGCTCTACCTCGGCGACGAAGTCCTCGGCGGCGGCACCATCGAGCACGTGGAGTAGCGCCCATTCGCGCGGCTGCGGCGGCAGCTGGCTCGCGCGACCGCAGTGGAAGCCCACTCGCGCGGTCCCCGCGCGCCCACTTGACTCGCCAAAACCTACCTCTTGTAAAGTTTCGGGCCCCTTTTCGGCGGCAAAACCTTACAAGAGGTAGGTTTTGGTGCGCAGCCAGGCTTTGGGGCCCCGCGCCGTCCGCTCCGCGCGCCGCCGCAAAACAGAAGGCGCTCGCCAAGTAGGTGACGAGCGCCTCTGCGTTTCGAATCCTCAGGCGCGACCTCCCTTCGGGCGCGCCCGGGCAGCTGCCGTTCCTAGTGGTCAGACAGCGAGAAAGAGTTCTTCATCAGCATGCTCGAGGTGTAGAGCACTTTGTCGAGCAGCTTGTCGGTCTCCTCGCGAAGCTCGTCGGCAACGCGCTGGTTAGCCTCCTCGAGCACGCCCTCGACCTCGGCGGTGCCAGCTCCGACCTCCGCAAGCGCGGCAACCGTGGCGTCAGTCTCGCGCAGGACGCGCTGGCCAAAGGCCATCGTACGCTCGCGGTAGTTATCGATGGTGTTCACGTTGTCGTTGAAGTGCGGATCGGCGATCGCGGCGATGATGCGGTTCGCCCAGTAGAAGTTCTCCGTGGTCACGTGGCCCGTGGTGTCACGCAGGTATGCCGGCATGTCGCCAACCTGGGCAAAGAACGGCGCCAGGGTATTGAAGGCGTTCGAGCCGTAGGCCATCCACTGCACACAGCGCGTGGCCGCGGGCGCGTAGGGGCGCAGCTGCAGCACGGCGAGGTGGTTGTTGCGGTTGATGCCGATGGAGCGAAAGCGGCGACGCTCCGCCTCGGTGCCGAGATTGCCATAGGGGTCGAACGGCGTCCCGTCGTAGTGGCTCGAGAGCACGTCCTTCACGTCCTCGATGGTGAGCTTGCGCTCCGGTACGCGGCACCAGGGTATGTCGTCGCTCTCCGGGCCCCACTCGGCGTCCGGGCCGTCCCAGGCGTCGCTGGGGTTGAGCGTGCGCTGCATCATCCACGCGCGGCAGGTGTTGTAGACGTGGTCGCGGCCGGTGTGGGAGCCAAACGCCTCGCGCGGGTTGAAGCGCGTGTGGACGCCGTCCGCGCAGACCGCGCCCTCCTCGCTGCCGGCAAGGCCGAGGTCAGCGTCAGAGAGCGTGAGGTCGAGGTAGTTGGCGGCCATCCACTCGCGGAGATCCGCGCTGCACATGTAGTCGCGCTGGGCACCCATGGCGTCATCGAGGTCGAAGTCGTCGATGCCAAGCTGGTTGGGCATCGTGACATAGGCCTCGTCCGGCACGCGGCGGGCGATCCAGTGGTGGCCGCCAACGGACTCGATCCACCAGACCTCGTCCGCGTCAGAGAAGGCGGTGCCGTTCATCTCGTACGTGCCGTAGGTCTCGAGCAGCTCGCCCAGGCGCTTGACGCCCTCGCGCGCGCTGCTGACGTACGGCAGGACGATCGTGAGGAAGTCCTCCTCGCCGATGCCGCCGGGAACCTCCGGCTCATAACCCTCCTCGCCGGGCTTGCCCTTTGCGGGCACGAGCGTGACGAGGGGATCTGCGCCGAGCACGCGCTCGTTGGTGGTGAGGGTCTCCGTCGCACTCATGGCGACCTGGGCCTCGTTGAAGCCGGCCTCGCCCCAGATGCCCTCGTCGAGAAGCGCGTTGGGCACGGCGGTGTAGCGCTGCGGGTTGTCCGGCAGCTCGATCTCGACGTGAGAGAGCACCGAGCGATAGTGGCGCGGCTGCTCCTCCGGCGTCACCACGACGGTGCGCTTCGGGTCGAACGTGCCGTTAGAGGAATCCTCATTGCGCGCGATAATAGTCGACCCATCGTAGCTCGCCTTTTTGCCAATCAGGATTGTAGTGCAAGCCATGCCTTCTCCCTCCCCCGCCACGTGCGCGGGAATTAATATCCTGAAACCCAGCCTACCACGCGAGCGACCCTACGCGAACTGCGACTGGTAGAGCTCCGCGTACGCGCCGCCACGGGCGAGCAGTTCGTCGTGTGAACCCTGCTCGATGATGTTACCGTGGTCCATCACGAGGATGAGGTCCGCGTCGACGATGGTCGAGAGGCGGTGCGCGATGACAAAGCTCGTGCGACCGGCCATGAGGTTCTCCATCGCGTGGACAATCGCCTGCTCGGTGCGCGTATCGACGCTCGAGGTCGCCTCGTCCAAGATGAGGATTGCCGGGTCTCGCAGCATCGCGCGAGCGATGGTGAAGAGCTGACGCTGGCCGGCGCTCACGGCCTCCGCGTCCCCGGCGAGCACCGTGTCGTAGCCCTCCGGCAGCGTGCGGATGAAGAAGTCGACGTGAGCCGCCTTAGCCGCAGCGATGACCTCCTCGCGCGTGGCGCCGGGGCAGCCGTAGGCGATGTTCTCGGCCACGGTCCCCTCGAACAGCCACGCGTCCTGGAGCACCATGCCAAACTGCTGGCGCAGGTCGCGGGCGCGCATCTTACGCGTGTCGCGGCCATCGAGCGTGATGTGGCCGCCGTCGACCTCGTAGAAGCGCATGAGGAGGTTCACGAGCGTCGTCTTGCCGGCGCCCGTCGCGCCCACGATGGCGATCTTCTGGCCAGGCTCCGCCACGAGCGAGACGTCGTGCATGAGGGGGTTCTCCGGCGTGTAGCCAAAGCGCACGTGCTCGAAGGTGATGCGGCCCTCGACCGGTTGAGCGGGCTCGATGGGCTCCGCCGGATCCGCCTCGACCTCGTCCTCGTCGAGCAGGCGGAAGACGCGCTCCGCGGCAGCGAGGGCACCCTGCAGCATGTTCACGGTGAGCGAGACCTGCGTGAGCGGCTCGGACGCGTGGTTAAGGTACTGGAAGAAGGCCTGGAAGACACCCACGGTAAGGCCGCCGGCAAGCAGCATCTGGCCCGCGAGGAACGCGATCACGACCTGCGACAGGCGCATGACTAAGCGGATGGCGGGGCCAACGGACTGCGTCAGGAAGTCCGAGAACGCGGAGGCCGTCGCGAGCTCCTGCGCCGCCTTGCCGATCTCCGCCACGCTAGCCTCGTCGCGGCCGAACGCCTTGATGACGGCGCGGCCGGAGTACGCCTGCTCCACGCAGCCGGTGAGCTTGCCGAGCGATGCCTGCCTCGAGGCCGTCGCCGTGAGGGTGTGCATCGCGAAGAACCTCGTCACGAGCAGCGCCACCGAGGCGAACGCCGTGAAGACGAGCGCGAGCTTGACGCTCACGGAGAACATGAGGATGACGGCGAGGAGGAACGTGAGACCCGAGTTCACGACCTGCATGAGGCCGCGCTGCAGCACCTCGCTGACCTTGTCGAGGTCGTTCGTGGCGCGGCTGATCGTCTCGCCCGGCTGGTGGCGGTCGAAGTACGCGAGCGGCAGGCGCTCGAGCTTGGCCGCGATCTGCTCGCGGAGCCTGAGGTTCAGGCGCTCCGCGAAGCTCGCCATAATGAAGGAGTTGACGGTGTAGAAGGCCCAGGAGAGCGTCCAGAGACCGAAGAACGTCAGGATCTCGGTGCCGCCGTTCTCGAAGGCGACGACGTAGCTCTCGCCACGCGCGAAGCACTCCTGGATGTTGCCCCACAAAAGGTCGATGAGGCCGGCGCTGTAGGACACGGCGCCAAGCTGCAGCGTCACGTAGGTCACGGCGAAGACGCTCATGAGGACGAGCCTCCAACGCTGACCGGCGGCGGCGTTCCAAAGGCGCACGGCCGTGGCGACGGCGTTTGCGGGCACCTCGAGCTCCTCCTCGGGCTCGGGCGCCTGGTACTCGAGCTCCTCCTCGGGTTCGGGCACCCGGCGTTTGAACTCCCCTTCGTTACTCATGGCTGGCCTCCTTCCTGAGCTGGGATTCCGCGATGGCGCGGTAGTTGTCGCAAGTCTGCATGAGGTCGTCGTGGCGGCCGAGGCCCACGATCGAGCCGTCCTTCAGGACCACGATCTGGTTGGCATCGTGAATGGTGCTTACGCGCTGGGCAATCACGAGCTGCGCCGCATGCGCGAGCTCGGTCGAGAGGGCGTGGCGGAGCGCCGCGTCGGTCTTGAAATCGAGCGCGGAGAACGAGTCGTCGAAGACGTAGAGGTCCGCGTGGCGCACGAGGGCGCGCGCGATGGCGAGGCGCTGGCGCTGACCTCCGGAGAAGTTCGTGCCACCCTGGGTCACGGGAGCGTTGAGGCCACCGGGCAGCTCGCGGACGAAGCTCGCCTGCGCAACGTCGAGCGCGTGCCAGAGTTCCTCGTCCGTCGCGGCGGCGCGTCCATGGCGGAGGTTCTCGGCGATGGTGCCGCTGAAGAGCCACGCCTTCTGCGGGACATAGGCGATGCGGCTCCTGAGCTCCGCCTGGGCGATGTCGCGAACGTCGACGCCCTCGAAGAGGAGCTTGCCGCTGGTGACGTCGTTGAAGCGCAAGAGCATCTTGGCGATTGTCGACTTGCCGGAGCCGGTGTTGCCGATGATGGCCGTGACCTCGCCGCGGCGGATGCTGAACGTCAGGTCGTGGAGGGTGTCCTCGTCCGCATCGGAGAAGCGCAGGCTCACGTGGTCGAAGCGGGCGACCTCGATGGGAGCGGGCGCGGGAAGTGACACGCATGTCTCGGCATCGCGAATCTCGGGCACGAAGCGCAGTACCTCGGACGCGCGGTCGAGACACGCCATGGCCCTCGGCACGGAGATGAGCGCGAACTGCGCCATCATCAGGAAGAACAGGATGAGCATCGCGTACTCGATGAGGGCCGAGATGGAGCCGATCTGCATCGCGTGCACGCCGACGCGGTTGGCGCCGAGCCACATGACGAGCGACTCCACGGCGTTCATCAGGAAGAACGTCAGGGTGTCCGTCGCGGCGAAGACCATGTTCACGCGGATGGCGTTGTCCGCGTAGGCGGAGAAGGTCTCGTCCAGGCGCTCGCGGGTCTCGTCCTCGCAGCCGAACGCGCGAACGACGCGCACGCCCGTGATGGCCTCGCGCAGGCGCGCATTCATCGAGTCGATGAAGCCCTGGAGGCGCGTGAAGATCGGCGCGGTGGCGAAGACGCTCACGAGGGAGACGGCGATGGTCGCCGCGGTGACGGCTAGCAGCACCCAGCCCATGAGCGCATCGATCGAGAACGCCAACCCCACCGAGATGGCGCACATGATGGGCACGGGCAGGATCATGAGAATGGCCATGAGCAGCGTCTGCTGCACGACGTTTGCGTCCGAGAGTGTGCGCGTGATCATTGAGCCGGTGCCGAAGCGCGAGAAGTCGCCGCCGGAGAAGTCGAGTGAGGCGCGATAGACGCGCATGCGCAGGTCTCGGCCGACGTTGGCACACAGGCGGGAGGCGAGCCACGTCGACGTGATGTAGCCGAACGATCCGCAGAGCGCCGCGACCAGCATGAGGACGCCGTGGGTCATGAACTCGTTTGCGTCGTGCGTGGTGATGGCGACGTTGATCATCATGGAGAGCTGCGTGGGGATGAGCAGCATGCCCGAGAGGTCGAAGAGCATAGCCACGAGGGTGGCCGCGCAGAGGCGCTTGTAGGGCGCGAGAAGACTGGCCAGGAGCCTGACGGCCTCGAACTTAGAGGCGCGCTTGGAGTGGGTGGCAGGATCACCGTCGTTGCCGGTGGTGCCGGGTGCGGGGGGTTTGCCCGCGGCGTACTTGCCGCTGGCGCCTGGAGCTGCCGCACGGCGGGCATCGCGGCGTTCGCGGGCTTGCCTCCGCAGTTCGTTTTCTATCGTGTCCTTGTCCTGACTCACCTTGCTTCCTCCCCTTCCATCCTCTTGATCTCCTCCTCGACCGCAGCGACGTATTTGTCGATGAGCCGCATCATCTCGTCCTGCTCCTCGGGGGCGAGCACCTCGAACGCCCGACGCTCCGCTTGGCTCGCGGGCACGATCTTGGCGGCAACGAACGCGCGGCCTGCCGGCGTGAGCGCGACGCGCTTGGCCTTTCGGCTGCCCTCGCAGAACGACGTCTCGACGTAGCCCTTCGACTCGAGCGTGCGCAGGGTCGAATTGAGCGTCTGTTTGCTGAGGCAGTAGGCCTCGCAGAGGTCACGCAGCGAGGCCTCGTTGCCGCGGGCGTAGATGGCATAGAGCAGCCAATACGCGCTGTCAGAGAGGCCACAGCCGCGTGCAAGGTTGTGATAGAGCTGGTCAGATTTGCGATAGAGCTTGTCGAACTCGCGGTTCCAAACGCCGACGGAGATGAGGCCGTCCGGATCCCTTGGAATGGGGCCCGCGGCTTGGCGTTCCTCGTTCGTCATGGGCTTCCAAATCATACGGTTTCGGACAATTTTGGTTCAGTATAGTCCGATTTCGTATCATTTCAATTGCGGACTGCACGATCCCAGACGACAAAACCTACCTCTTGTAAGGATTCGGGGCCCATTTCGGGCTCAAATCCTTACAAGAGGTAGGTTCTGACGAAGCACCACTTCGGCACCACAAACGATGGCGACGTTTCAGCACACACAGGGCCGCAACCTGCGTCGGTTAGAACCTCGCGCGGAGGGCCTCCACAACGCAGGGCGGAACGAGCATCGAGACGTCCGCGCCAAGGCCGGCGAGCTGGCGAACGATGGAACTCGACACGTAACCGTACTCAGGGCTGCTCATCACGAAGATGCTCTCGACGTCCGGCGCGAGGCGGGAGTTGAGGTCCGCCTGCTGAAGTTCGTACTCGAAGTCCGTCATCGCGCGCAGGCCCTTGACCACGGCACCCGCGCCGATCTCATGGCAGAAGTCGACGAGGAGTCCTGCGAGCGGGCGCACGTCGACACCCTCGCTCACGCCCTCGTCCGCCAGGGCCTGGCGCGCGAGCTCGACACGCTCGTCCAACGTGAACTTGGGCCCGGTGCCGTTCTTGCCAAGGCTCGCCGCCACGGCAACGGTCACGCGACCGGCAATGCGGCGCGCGCGGCGCACGACGTCGATGTGACCGTAGGTGATGGGGTCGAAGGTACCCGGCACCACAACGTGCTCGATACGATTCACGTGAGAGTTCTCCATGAGCTACTTGTCCCTTCCCAGCAGGTCAACGGACGTGTGCCCGTAGCGCTTCTGCTTGAGCGGCACGAAACCGGCAGGTTCGATCGTGGGGCGGTTCGAGCCACGCTCGTACAGGATGATAGCGTCCTCCGTGAGGAGGCCCGTGGAATCGAGGGACTCCACGAGAGCGGCAACATCGGCGGCCTCGGTGGCGTACGGCGGGTCAAGCAGCACGATGTCGAAGGGCGCGCCGGCAATCCTGCCACCAGCGGCGAGCCTCGCGGAGTCGCCGCGCACGACGTTGTACCTCATCGGATCGGCGCCGAGCGACGCCGCGTTCCTGCGAACGCGCGCGCAGGCGTCGCGGTCGAGGTCGACGAACGTGCACCACGAGGCGCCGCGGCTGAGTATCTCGAGCCCGAGAGCGCCAGACCCCGCGAACGCGTCAAGCGCGCGAGAGCACTCGAGCGACAGCCCGCGCGCGGACAGAATCATGGAGGAAACCGCCTCGCGGACGCGATCGGTGGTCGGACGCGTGACGTCGCGGCCCTCGGGCGCCTCAATCGGGCGCCCCTTCCATTCGCCGCCTACAATCCTCATTGGTCTCCCCTTTCTCCCTTGAAATATGCCCCGAACCTCCTGCGGACCTCTCGCGCGAGCGGCGCGTTTCTCGGCCCAGAAAGCGACGGGTCCGCCGAGACGAGCTCGAGCGCGTCCGCGTGCGCAGCCTCTACGAGGTCCGCGTCCGCGATCAGGTCCACATGCCGGAGCGTCACGCCACCGCTCTGGCGGTATCCCAGCACCTCGCCCTCATGGCGAAGGCGCAGGTCAGTCTCCGCGAGCTCGAAGCCATCACTCGTCCGCTCGAGCGCGGAGAGGCGCTTCTTCGCCGGGCTCGTGCCACGCGCGGCGGAGACGAGGTAGACGGTGCCCGGATCCTTCCCTCGCCCGACGCGCCCGCGCAGCTGATGGAGGGTCGCGAGGCCAAAGCGGTCGGCGTCCCAGACCATCATGACCGTGGCGTTGGGCACGTCAACGCCCACCTCCACGACCGTCGTCGACACGAGCACCTGCGTGGCGCCGGAGCGGAACGCGGCCATTGCCTCGTCCTTCTCGGCAGGCGTCATGCGGCCGGTGAGCAGGCCCACGCTCGCGTCGCGGAACACCCTGTCGCGAAGGCGCTCGAAGGTCGCCTGCGCGGAGTGCGGCTTGGCTTCCGTGCGCGCGAGCTCTTCGGCGGGTACGTCATCGAGCTCGGAGCCATCGTCCGCGTCGTCGACGAGCGGACAGATCACATACGCCTGATGCCCCGCGGCGATAGCCTCCGCGATGGCAGAATGGGCGACGTCCGCGTTCTCCGGCGTGAGAAGCTTCGTGGTGATGCCGGCCCCCGCATGCGGGCGCTCCGTGATGCGCGAGCAGGCGAGGTCACCGTAGACGGAAAGCGCGAGTGTGCGCGGGATGGGCGTCGCCGTCATCGTGAGCTGGTCGGGTGCTGTGCCCTTCGAGCGCAGACGCGAGCGCTGGCCCACGCCGAAGCGGTGCTGCTCGTCCACCACGACGAGCGAGAGGTCCGCAAATGAGAGGTCCTCGCCGAGCACCGCCGTCGTGCCAAAGAGCACGCAGGTGTCGCCGGAAGCGAGCGAGGCCGCCGCGGACGCGCGCTCGGCAGAGGGCGTCGAGCCCGTCACGAGGGCCCAGGTGATGCTCGCGGCGTCGAAGACCGGGCCGAGCTTCTCGGCGTACTGCCGTGCGAGGACGCTCGTGGGCGCCATGACGGCAGCCTGGGTGCCGCTGTCCGCGACGGCGGCGAGGGCGACCGCGGCGACGGCCGTCTTGCCCGTGCCCACGTCGCCCAGAAGCAGGCGGTTCATGGGCATCGTGGCAGCCATGTCAGCAAGAATCTCATCCGCGGCGGCACGCTGCTCGCCCGTGAGCTCGAACGGGAGCGCGGCGAGAAGGGCTTCGACGTGGGGGCCGGACGTCACGTGCGTATGGGCCGAGAGCCCCGCGAGCTCGATCTGCCTGCGCGCGAGAAGGGCCGCCTGCAAGCAGAGCAGCTCGTCATAGGCGAAACGACGGCGGGCACGCTCGGCGGCGTGCGAGCCGCACGGGAAGTGCGCCTCGCGAATGGCACGTGCCTCGGTCATGAGACCGCGGGCCGCGACGAGCCTGGCGGGCATGAAGTCGCAGGCGTCGCCCCAGTCAGCCAGCGCGGCGCTCTCGATGCGGCGCATCCAGGCCGGCGTCAGCCCCTCGGAGACGGAATGCACGGGTAGCAGGCGCGCGAACGCAGACGGAGAGGCAGACTCCCCCTCGCGCGCCACCACCTCGTGGAACTGCGGCGTCATCTGCTTGAAGCCATACGCAAAGGTGACCTTGCCAGAAACCGCGAGCGTATCGCCATGATGGAACTGATCGGCGAGCCAGGGCTGCTTGAAGAAGGCGCACATAAGCACGCCCGTCTCGTCGATAAGCGCGACCTCCACGATCTGGAGGCGCGGGCGCGGGCGCTTGAGCGTCACCTTGTCGATGACGCCCACGCACGTGACCTCGGCGCCGACGTCCGCCTGGGAGACCTTTGTGATGCGCGTAAAGTCGAGATAGCGATGCGGAATATGGAGAAGCGCATCTCGGACGCTCTCCACGCCAAGGCGTTCGAGGGCCTCGGCGCGAGACCCTCGAGCAAAACGCAGGCGCGAGACATCGCCGTCCCACGCCCGCGTGCGCGCGAGGCGCAGCGACGCCTCGCCTATGTCTGGAATGGTCCCCGCCGCGCGGGCGAGGTCGCCGGAGGTGCCGGTCACACGAACCCCGGAAGGCTACTCGATCGAGAAGATGACCGGGTAGAGCGGCTGGCCGCCACGATGGGCGTCGATCTCGAGGTCAGGCTGGGCCTCCTCGATGCGGCTGCACAGGGCGTCGAAGCGCTCCTCGTCCATGTCCTCGCCGGCGAGGATGGTGAGGGTGTCACCCTCCTCCTCGTCCTGCATCTTGGCGATGAGGTCGAGGGTGACCTGCTCGACGTCAGAGCCGACGATGGCGATGTCGCCACCGGCGATGCCCATGATGTCGCCGTCGTGGATCGGGGTGCCGTCAGCGGCCTGAGAATCACGAACGGCGTGGGTGACCTCGCCGTCGCGGACCTCGGCGATGGCCTCGACCATGGCCTCGGCGTTGTCCTCGGCGCTAGCCTCGACGTCGACGGCGAACATGGCGGCGAACGCCTGCGGCACGGTCTTGGTGGGAACGACGATGATCTCGAAGTCCTCAGAGGCGCTCGCGGCGGCCTCCGCGGCCATGCGGATGTTGCCGTTGTTGGGCAGGACGATGACGTGCTCCGCGTTGGCGGAGGCGGCGGCGTCGAGGATGTCGGCCGTGGAGGGGTTCATCGTCTGGCCACCAGAGACCACGACGTCGACGCCGAGGGACTTGAGGATGTCGGCCTCACCCTCACCGGCGGCGACGGCAACGAAGCCGAGGGGCTTCTTGGGCTCCGCGGGAGCAGCGGCAGCCTGGTCGGCGGCGATGCTGGCCGTGCGGTCGTGGGCCTCCATCACCATGTTGTGGATGAAGACCTCGTAGACCTGGCCATACTTGAGCATGTACTCGAGCACGCGGTTGGGCTCGTTGGAATGGACGTGGACCTTGAAGTCCGGGAAGGAACCGACGACGAGCTCGCAGTCGCCGAGCGTGGCGAGGTACGAGAGGGCGGCGTCGGGATCGAAGCCCTCCTCGGCCTTGAAGAGGAACTCGTTGCAGTAGGTGTACTCCGAGCCCTCCCAGTCATCGTTGAGCTCGATGGCGACGCGAGCGTCAGCGGCACCGTGCGCGGAGGAGGCGGAGGCGACGGAGGTCTCGAAGTCGATCTTGCCGGACTTGCCGAGGGCGGCGTTGACGAAGGCCTCGACGAAGGTGGCAAAGCCGTAGGCACCGGAGTCGACGACGCCGTTCTCCTTGAGGACGGGCAGGAGGTCAGGCGTGCGGGCGACGGACTCGTACGCCTCGACGACGAGGGCCTCGAGCATCTCGGGGACCGGCATCTTCTCCTTCTCGCAGCGGTCGGCGCGAGTCGACATATCGCGGATGACGGTGAGGATCGTGCCCTCGACCGGCTTGCGGACGGCCTTGAAGGCGACCTTCACGCTGTTGCGGAAGGCAGCGGCGATGTCCGCGGCGGTGACGGGCTCGCGGGAACCGACGAGGCCCTCCGCCATGCCGCGAAGGATCTGGCTCGTGATGACACCGGAGTTGCCGCGAGCGCCCATGAGGGAGCCGTGCGTGATCGCCTTGGCAACGGCCTCCATGTCCGCGTCTGCGGGAAGTGCCTCGACCTCGCGGACGACGGTGCCGAGCGTGAGCGACATGTTGGTGCCGGTGTCGCCATCGGGCACGGGGAAGACGTTGAGCTTGTTGATGTCTTCCGACTTGTCGGCCACAGCCTGGGCGGCGACGGGGAAGCACGAGCGAATCACGTTGGAAATCATGTTTGGGACTCTCTCCATATCGATTGCCTTAGCGGCGTTGGTGCCCGCAGGGCGGGCGTCGTGCGGCGACCCGAGAAGGCCCGGGCCAAGGGTACGGCCCGAGATAGCCCCGGACCGAGTGGGCGCTACCTGTTGGCGCGAAGGTCCTCGACGTGGACCGTGACGTCTGCGTTGTCGATCTCCGCGACCTCCTTGAGCGTGAAGCGAACAGCGCTCTCGAGGTTGCGGGAGACGCTCGCCATGTTGACGCCCTGCTCGAGGACGGTGTGGAGGTCGACCTTGACGCGACCATCCACCACGGTGACGTCGATGCCCTTGCGGAGGCTGCCGAGCGACAGCAGGCGAACGATGTTGTCCTGGGCATCCGTGTAGGCCATGCCCACGACGCCGTAGCACTCGAACGCGGCGTAACCGGCGAGGTCAGCGATGACGTCGTTAGAGACCCGGAGGGTGCCGGGAATGGGATCGGCCATGCGTCTCTCCTCTCGTTTGGCCGGCTGCACCGGCCACCAAGCCACCGGGAAGCCGGCGGCCCATGAGATTTCATAGGTAGAAGGAAGTATAGCGCGAAGCCAGGCGACGGCGCGCGGCAGCTGTGCGAGACCTGCGTATCGCCACGTCCGCACCCGAGCGGCACCCGGCCCCGCCCAAAAGAACCGTTCCGGGAAAGAGCCGGCACGTTCGCCGCTTCTTTTTCATGTTCACTCTTTACAGACTCCTTACACATGTGAACACTATTCGTGAACAAAGGCTCGCGCTTGCACGTAAGGACACACGTATGAAGGTCTACGAAGGTTCCATCCTCACGGTCAACGCCACGGACGACGTGGCGCGCTACCTCGTCGAAGACGGCGGACGCATCGTCTACGTAGGTAATAACCTGCCCGAACGCTACGCCACCGGCGAGCGCGTCGACCTTGCCGGCCGCGCCCTCTGCCCGAGCTTCGTCGACACGCACGAGCACCTCGCCAGCTTCGCCACGTTCAACGCCGGCCTCAACGTCATGGACGCCCGCACGAACGCCCAGATCTGCGAGATGGTGAGCGAGTTCGCCGTCAGGTCATCCGCCAAGACCCTCATCGCCTTCGGCGCCTCGCCCTACTCCGTCGAGGAGGGCCACCTCGTCACGCGCGAGGAGCTCGACGCCGTCTGCCCGGACCGCCCGCTCATGATCGTGAAGTACGACGGCCACGCTTGCGTCGTCAACACTCCCCTGCTCAAGAAGGTCGAGGATAAGGTCTCCGTCCTCCGCGGCTACCACCCGGACACGGGCGAGATGAACCAGGAGGCCTTCTTCGCGGTCTCGAACTTCATCACTGATTCGCTCTCCATCCCCGAGCTCGTCAGGAACATCCAGCACGCGATGGACTACCTCGCCAGCAAGGGCATCGGCATGGTCCACGACGTCTCGGGTGTCGGCTTCACCGGCGACCTCGACATCTCGCTCGAGCAGTGGCTCGCCAAGAGCGCCCAGAGCGGCTTCCAAATCCGCGTCTTCCCGCAGTCGCTCGACCCGAAGGTCGCCACCAAGCGCCACCTGCCGCGCATCGGCGGCTGCTTCGCCTGCGCGCTCGACGGCTGCTTTGGCTCGAAGGACGCCGCGATGCACGAGCCCTATGAGGGCACCGACGACAAGGGCGTCCTCTACTACACCGACGAGCAGGTCCTCGAGTTCTGCCGTGCCGCCAACCGCGCCGGCCTCCAGATCGAGGTCCACGCCATAGGCGACGCCGCGTTTGACCAGGCGGCCCGCTGCCTCGCCCGCGCGCTCGACGAGTTCCCGCGCGAGGACGCCCGCCACGGCATCATCCACGATGACCTGCCCACGCCCGAGGGCATCGCCCTCTGCGCGAGCCACGGCATCCACTTCCCGATGCAGTCCTCCTTCATCGACTGGCCGCAGGAGCCCGAGTCCTATCTCGTCGAGCTCCTCGGCGAGGAGCGCGTCGGCCGCCTGAACCCGCTTCGCGACATCGCCGACGCCGGCGTCGTGATCTCCCTCGGCTCGGACGCGCCCTGCACGGACCCCGACCCGATCCTTTGGCTGCACCGCGCCTGCAACAACAGCACGCCCGGCCAGTCTCTCACCATCCGCGAGGCGCTCAGGGCCGCGACCTACAACGGCGCTTGGGCCACCTTCGACGAGCACGACCGCGGTTCTCTCGAGGCCGGCAAGCTCGCCGACATGGTGATTCTCTCCGAGAACCCCTACGAGGTGCCCACCGCTGAGCTCCAGCGTATCAAGGTCGAGGAGCTTCTCCTCCAGGGTCGCCCGTATCGCCCGCAGCGCCAGGGCGTCGCCGCCGCCATCGCGCGCGGCATGCTCGGCCACGGAGTCTGCTAGCCCGCCGCTCCGCACCCACCCGCCATCACGCCCAAAACCTGAAAAAGGGACTGTCCCTTTTTCAGGTTTCCAACAAACGAAGGACCGTCAATGATTTCGCACATCCAGTTCCGCGTTCTCTCCTCACTGGCCACCAAGCCCGCGACCACGCAGCGAGACATCGTTGCCAACGCCGGCGTCTCGCTCGGCTCGGTCAACAAGGCCGTTCGCGCGCTGACGGAAGCCGGCCTCGTCGCGAGCGACCTTTCCATCACCGACGCCGGACGCGAGGCGCTCGAGCCGTTCCGCGTGCGCGGCGCCGTCATCCTCGCCGCGGGCATCGGCAGGCGCTTCGCCCCGCTGTCCTTCGAGCGCCCCAAGGCGCTCTTCCGCGTGAGGGGCGAGGTCCTCATCGAGCGTCTCATCCGCCAGCTGCGCGAGGCGGGCGTCGAGGACATCCACGTGGTCGTCGGGCCGATGAAGGAGAGCTTCTACTACCTCGAGGACAAGCTCGGCGTGAAGCTCGTCCAGACGACGGAATACGCCACCAGGAACAACCACGCGTCGCTCTGGAGCGCGCGCAGCTTCCTTGGCAACACCTACGTGTGCCCGGCGGACCAGTATTACGAGGAGAACCTCTTCCACCCGTACGAGTACCGCTCCAGCTGCGTGGCCGTGCGCACCCAGGGCAAGGGCGCCAAGCAGGCATTCGACCTCGGCGCCAACGACCTCATCGTCGCCGCGCGCAAGGACACCGACGTCGCCTGGCGCATGGAGGGCCCGGCCTACCTCGACCAGGACTTCGCCGACGACTACCTCGACATCCTCGAAGACGAGTACAACCTCCCCGAGACCGAGGGCAAGCTCTGGGAGACCATCTTCATCGAGCACGTCGACGAGCTGCACATGTTCGCCCGCAAGCTCACCCGCGACACGATCCACGAGTTCGACTACCTCGGCGACCTCTGCGCCTTCGACACCGCCTTCATGGAGAACGTCGATTCCGCGATCCTCGACAACATCTGCCGCACGCTCAGCTGCGGCCGCGACGACATCACGGACGTCCACCCGCTCGATTCGGGTCTCACGAACCTGTCCGTCCTCTTCACCTGCAGGGGCGCGCGCTACGTCTACCGCCACCCCGGCGCCGGCACGGACGAGATCATCAACCGCGAGGCGGAGACCTATGCCCTCGGCGTCGCCTCCGACCTGGGTCTCGACTCGAGCTTCATCTACGAGGACCCCAAGACCGGCTGGAAGCTCAGCCGCTTCATCGAGGGCTGCCACGAGCTCGACTATGAGAACGAGGACGAGGTCAGGCACGCGCTCGAGATCGCGCGCTCGCTCCACGCGTCCGGCGCCACCTCGCCCTGGAAGTTCGACTTCTACGACGAGGCGAAGCGGATCTGGCACCTGCTCGAGGAGGAGGGCTGGCCGCTGCCTGCGGATTTCGACGAGCTTGCGGAGCAAATCGGCAAGCTCGTCGGCCCGATGCGCACCGGCGCCGGCGCCCCCGTCCTCTGTCACAACGACTTCTACGGCCCGAACCTCCTCGTTACCGGTGACGACATCTGCCTCATCGACTGGGAGTACGCGGCCATGGGCGACTACGGCTGCGACTTTGGCAACTTCATCGCACAGGGCTCGGGCTATAGCGTCAAGCGCGCGCTCGAGGTGCTGCCCTACTACTTCGGCCGGGAGGCGACCGACGAGGAGCTTCTGCACTGCACCGCGTGTGTGGCTGTCGTGGGCTGGTACTGGTACGTCTGGGCGCTCTTCAAGGAGTGCAAGGGCGCACCGGTGGGCAAGTGGACGCGCATCTGGTATGACGCCGCAAAGGATTTCAGTGCCGCCGCGCAGGAGATGCTGGACGAGAGCTGCAAGAACCTCCACGCCCTCACGCGCCCCGAGTTCGACACGCTCGTCGCCGTCGAAGGCGGGAGGGGCAACGAGGCGGACGCCTCCGTGCTTGCGCGACTCGCGGACGAGGGCCTCGTCAACCGCACGAGCGTGGGTGCCTCGCTCACCACGGCGGGCTTCATGTCACTCGAGCCCTATCGCGCGCGCCGAGCGGTCTTCTTCGCAGCGGGCTTTGGCTCGCGCATGCTGCCGATCACGGTCAACACGCCCAAGCCGCTCGTGCGCGTCCACGGCAAGCGCTTCATCGAGCGCCTGATTGACGCTGTGCTCGCCGCGGGCATCGAGGAGATCTACGTCATCCGCGGCTACCTGCCGGACGAGTTCGACGTCCTGCTCAAGCAATACCCCGGGATCCACTTCATCGACAACCCCATCTACGCCGAGACGAACAACATCTCCTCCGCCGTGGCGGCGGTCAAGGCCGTGCCCGAGTGCTTCCAGAACGCCTACGCTTTCGAGTCGGACCTCTACCTCACGAACCCGCGCTACATCAGCAAGTACCAGTATCGGAGCAGCTATCTCGGATTCCCCGTTGACGAGACGCTCGACTGGTACTTCGAGACGGACGAGAGCGGCCGCATCACGAAGCTCGCCAAGGACCTCGGCCACGACTGCTGGCAGATGGTCGGCCTCTCCTACTGGACGGCCGAGGATGGCGCCAAGCTCGCTCGCGACCTACCCGTCGCGTTCGAGATGTCTGACGAGAACCGCCAGATTTTCTGGGATGACGTGCCCTGTCGCGTCCTCGCCGAGAACTACGACGTGCACGTGCGCGAATGCGACCCCTCGCACATCATCGAGATCGACTCCTTCGCCGAGCTGCAGGAGGTCGACCCCGCCTACCGCCCGAGGAAGTAGGGCGCTCGCGACGGCGGGAGTTGACAAAGGGACAGTCCCTTTGTCAACTTTTCGCGAGGGCGGCTGGCGGGCGCGGGCGCCCTACAGCTCGCTGATACCCCGGCGTGGGGCGAACCGCAGTTCGCTGTCACCCCAGCGTGGGGCCTCTCAAATCGCCAATACCTACCTCTTGTAAGGTTTCGAGGCCGAAATCGAGCCCGATTCCTTACAAGAGGTAGGTTTTCGTTTCTAGTCGCCTAGTCGCGCGGTGCGACACGCGGCAGCCCGGCACGCGACACGCGGCAGCCCGGCGCGACATCAGCCTCGTCGCAGCCGCGTCGCTGCCGCGTCAGCTACTCGCAGGCAATCGCCGGGACGAGACGACCGGTGCGCTGTGAGCGCAGGCTGCAGAGTAGGTGCCAGAGGGGAATGAACCACAGGTAGACCGCGGTGACCCAGCAGGCCGAAGGGGCGCCGCACATCGTCATGACCGCGGTGCAGGCGATCGACCACGGCACCAGGGGCGATATGACCACGGCGGAGTCCTCGAGGGCGAGGGCCAGCGAGCGCTTGTTGGGCTCGACGTTCTCGCAGAGCTGGCTCGCAAGCATGATGCCGAGCGTCTGGTTGCAGGCAACCATGCTCGCCGGAACCGTCACCGCGAGGATCGCCCCGAAGGGGGTGATCCTGTCCGCGACCTCCTCCATATGGTTGCGAACACCATCAAGGAGACCGGTTCCCTCGAAGAGGCCAACGAAGGACGAGGCCAGGCACACGACGGCGGTCACGTTGAGCATCGAGACGACGCCACCGCCCGACATGAGCCTCGAGACAAGCGGGGTCGCGACGCGGAAGCCAAGCAGGCTGAAGGCAGCGACATCCATCGGCGCGATGCCGCGGAAAACAACGCACACGAGAGCCGCGACCGCGATGCTCGCCGCCATCGAGCGCTTCATGCCGATATGCATGAGCGGGAAAACGATGACGGGAACCACGGGGAGCAGGGCGACGATGCCCTGGTCGAAGTAGGCGGCCAGCACCGTGGCGGTCGACGCGGCGCCAAACGAGCCGCTCGGGCGAAGGAGCAGCCCCGCCACGGCATAGATCGCGACCGCGCCCGCGAAGGGGACCGCGGACGAGCGCATCATTGCCTTGAAGTTGTCAGACATGCTGGTGCCGGTGACCGAGCGGACGAGAAGGGCGCTCGAGCTCATCGGGGAGCAGCGGTCTCCAAAGTAGGCGCCGGCAAGCACCGCGCCGCCACAGACCAGCGGGTTCGCGCCCATGGAGTTCGCCATCGTCATGCTCACCACGCCCATCGTGGCAGACGTGCCAAACGCGGTGCCCGTGAGAAACGACATGAGCGAGCAGAGCAGGAAGACCGAGAGGGGCGCGGTTGCCGGAGTCACGAGTGGGGTCACCATGACCACTATCTGGGAGACCGTGCCACAGGCGCGCCACAGCGCCGTGAGGATACCGATGAGGACGAACGACTGGATAACGCCACTTGCGGAGTTAACGCCGTCCGCGCACATGCGAGCGAGCTCGCGAGCGCCGTGGCCACGATAGCGGCCATAGCCGCAGAACATGGCGAGACCCACAAGGAGCGCGAACGGCATGGGAACGCCAAGCGCCACGCAGGCGATGAGCTCCGTACAAAACGCTCCGAGAACCACGATCTCCGCCAAGACATCCTCCACATCCACGTCGCTGCGGGCCTCCCTCCGCCCGCTTGCCACCCCACTATGCGCCCCGATATCCACACGTTCAAACTGTTGCTTCTAGTGATTGCCACAATCTATACTTGTGGCCACGAGTTGACAAAGGGACTGTCCCTTTGTCACTTTTTCAATCGCGGGCATGCCAAAGGAAAACCTGAAAAAGGGACTGTCCCTTTTTCAGGTCGCGTGGGCGAGGAGGTGGGATGAACTTCCAGACGGCGGAGTACTTCAAGGCGATCGCGAAGGAGCGCAGCTTCACGAAGGCGGCGGAGCGGCTGCACGTGACGCAGCAGACGCTCTCCGCGCACATCGCCGGGGTCGAGCGCGAGCTCGGATGCACCCTGATCGAACGTTCCGTACCCTTGCGGCTCACGCACCAGGGTGACACCTTCCTCGCCTACTGCGAGCGCCTCTCCGCGGAGATGCGCAGCCTGAGGCGCCAGCTCGCCGGCGACTCCACAGAGCAGACCGGTACGCTGCGCATCGGCGTGTCCTTCACCCGCGGACGCGCCGTCCTCCCCCGCATCGCGTCAGTCCTCGGCAAGAAATACCCAAACGTCGCGATCAGGGTCCTCGAGAACGACAACGACGGCATCATGCTCGCGCTTGCGGAGGGCAAGCTCGACGTGGCGATTGGCGTCGCAGGACACCCCGTGCCCGGCATCGAGGCCACCCCGCTTTACCGCGAGCAGACAGCGCTCTTGGTGAGCGAGGAGCTCCTGCAGAACGTTGGCATCGACAAGCACGCCATCGCGGAGCCGCTCTCCGAGGGGGACCTCTCCCCTCTCACCACATGCCCGTTCGTGGCGAGCCCGCCGGAGGACGTCACGGGAATCATCGCGAGCGAGCTGTTTGGCAGGTCCGGATTCAAGCCGATCGTGCGCGCGAGCTCGCGCAACATGGACACGCTGCTGGCGCTGGCCCTGAACGGAATCGGCGCCTGCATCTGTCCCCTCAACCTGCTTGACGTCATCACGAGCAGGCTTCAACGCCGTGAGCTCTTGATATATGACTTGGGCCCGAGCGCGAGCTACCTAATCAGCCTCTGCCTGCCCGCGAGCCCGCAGCGTTGGCACGTCATCGACGAGTTCGCCAAAATCGCCTACGACTGCCTGTAGGGTTCGCCGCGCGTCCGTTACAAATCCACCTTCAACCTCCCAAAAGCGTTGCGCACGCACGCGCGGCGTGTCTAGACTAAAGCTGTCGAACAGGGTGCACTCGAAGGGCTAGGTGGCATGGGCGAAGAGACGAGCGCGATTCAGAGCGAAGAGACGAACGACAAGCACTCCGCTGGTAGCCGTCGCAGGCTCGACATGCTTCGCGGCTCGCTCTGGCGCACGATTCCCGCCTTCGCCCTGCCCGTCGCGCTCACCGGCATCCTCGAGCAGATGAGTTCCCTCATCGACACGATGATGGTCGGTCACCTCTCCGGCGAGGCCGGCCCTGCCGCCATGGCCGCCGTCGGCTCGAACACGCCCATCACCAGCCTCCTGCTCAACCTGTTCATCGGCATCGCGCTCGGCACGAACGTCGTCATCGCCAACGCAATCGGATCGGGCGACAAGGACACCGTCCACAAGGCGGTCCACAGCTCGGTCTCGCTCACCGCCTTTGGCGTCGTCGTCACGATCGTGGGAGAGTTACTCGCCGCGCCTCTCCTCCGCCTTCTCAACGTACCGCCCGAGAACCTCGGTCAGGCCCTCTCCTTCCTTCGCGTCTACCTGCTGGGCATGCCCTCTATCCTGCTCTACAACTTCGAGGCGGCAATCTTCCGCAGCGTCGGCATCACGAAGATGCCGCTCCAGGCGCTCGCGTTCTCCTCACTCGTCAACGTCGCGCTCGTGTTCCTGTTCATCCCCGTGCTGAACTTGGGAGTCGGCGGCGCCGCGGCGGCAACGGCGATCAGCTACACGATCAGCGCCGCCATCCTCTTCGTGCGCCTCGTGCGCATAGACTCACCCATCCGCCTGAACCCCCGCGAGCTTGGCATCGACCGTCAGGTCCTCGGGCGCATCGTGCGCATCGGCCTGCCTGCGGGCCTCCAGAGCGCGGTCTTCTCCCTCGCGAACATCGTCATCCAGGCCTGCATCAACAGCCTCGGCACCGAGGTCATGGCCGCGAGCTCGGCGGTCTTGTCGCTCGAGTACGTGGTCTACAACCTTCTGAACTCGTTCAGCCAGGCCTGCACCACCTTCGTGGGCCAGAACTACGGCGCCGGCCAGATCAAGCGCTGCAAGAAGATTCTGCTCATCGCATTCGCGGAGGCGGAGGTCGCAGAGCTTATCGTGCTCGCCATCCTGCTGGGATTCGGTAGGCAGATCATGGCAGCCTTCAATCCCGACCCCACGGTGGTCGAGCTGGGCTATCTGAGGATGTGCGTCCTGTTCCCGTCGTACATGTTCAGCATGGCATACGAGAACATGAGCGGCTACCTGCGCGGATTTGGCATTTCGCTGCCGCCGGCCCTCATCACGGCCATAAGCGTGTGCGGGTGGCGCTTCTTCTGGGTGAGCGTGGTCTTCCCCGCCGCACCCTCGTTCCTGAGGCTTCTGGCGATCTACCCCATCAGCCTTGGCTCCACGACGCTGCTCGTCTTCATCGCCCTGATGATCATCCGCCCAAGCAAGATCTACGCCCGTCGCGAGAAGGCGGCCGCCTAGTACGCCTCGATCTCGCGAATCATGACCTCGCGCCCGTGCAACAGATGCGTGCGTTCGCTGCCGCACGCGGGGCAGATGCGCCCGTGGGCAACGGTCCCGTACTCGGTCCCGCATGCCTCGCAGACGCTCGCCGCCTCCCTCTCGCAGACCTCGAGCTCACACCCCTCCATCATCGGCTCGCGCCTGCACGCCCACGTCCACGCGTCCTGGAGGAGGTCCGGCACCACGCCGGACACCTCGCCGAGGTCGAGCGTCACGCGCCGCACGGAGGTCAGCCCGTTGTCCGTCGCCGCCTTCTTGGCGTCGTCGATGATATAGAAGACGATTCCCAGCTCGTGCACGCGGCCCCCCAAGCGACGGCGCGCCCGCCCGGCACGAGGCGACGGGCGGGCGCTTGGCAAGGCCTACTTGCCCTTGCCACCAAACATAATCTTTACCTGGCGCTTTGCCGCATACTTAAGCAGGCTCGGCACCTTCTTCTCGTATTTGACCATCGTGGAGCACTCGGGCTTCTCGCGGAACAGGTGGATGGCGTCGAAGTCGCACTTCGTGGTACAGAGGCCGCAGCCAATGCACTTGTTGGGGTCGACCACCGACGCACCGCAGCCAAGGCAGCGCGCCGTCTCGGCCATGACCTGCTCTGCGGTAAAGGTGCGCACGTACTCGCCGAAGGGCTCGGCCTTCTCGCGGTCGTGGTCAATCGCAGGCTCCTGGCGAGCCGTCGTGTCATACGAGCCGAAGTCAACGTCGTCCCGATCGAGCGCTACGTAGCTGCGCTGGTTGCGGCCGATGGTGAGCGTGCCGCCCTGGACGAAGCGATGGATGGAGACCGCCGCCTCATGACCTGCGGCGATGGCGTCAATCGCGAACTTGGGGCCAGTGTAGACGTCGCCGCCCACAAAGACGTCAGGCTCTGCGGTCTGATAGGTCTTCGGATCCGCCACGGCACCGGAGCCGCGGCCGAGCTCGACGGCGCTACCCTCGAGCAGGTCTCCCCACACGATGGTCTGGCCGATGGACATGACCACCTGGTCGCAGGAAAGCTCGATGGTGTCGTCCTCGTCATACTCGGGAGCGAAGCGGCCGTCCTCGTCAAAGACGCGCGTGCAGCGCTTGAAGACGATGCCCGTCACGTGGCCGTCCCGCGCGAGGACCTCCTTCGGGCCCCATCCGCAGGAGAGGCGCACGCCGTCGGCCTCAGCCTCGGCAACCTCCTCGTTCGAGGCGGGCATGACATCTCGAGACTCGAGGCAGAGCATCTCGACGCTCTCCGCACCAAGGCGGGCGGCCGTCCGTGCGACGTCGATGGCGACGTTTCCGCCTCCCACGACGACGACCTTCCCGCTTACGGGTACTGCCTCGCCGCGGTCCAGCTGCTCCGTCGCGACTTCGCGAAGGAAGTCGACGGCAACCGTCACTCCCTCGGCATCCTCGCCAGGAACGCCCGCGAGGCGTCCGCCTTGGCAGCCGATGGCGACGTAGAAGGCCTTGAAACCCTGCTCGCGCAGCTCGGCGAGCGTGACGTCGCGGCCCACCTCCACGCCATAGCGGAACTCCGCGCCCATGGCCTCGATGACGTCAACCTCGGCCTGGACCACGTCCTTGGGAAGCTTGTATGCCGGGATGCCATAGGTGAGCATGCCGCCGGGGCGCTCGCTCTTCTCGAACACGACGGGCTTGTAGCCCTTCTCGGCGAGGTAAAAGGCGCAGGTGAGGCCCGCGGGACCGGCACCGACGATCGCAATCTTCTCCTCGAAGTCACCCTCTACCTTCGGGCGGACTTGGGGTGGGATGTAGCGCGTCTCGGCGTCGAGGTCGAGTTGGGAGATGAACTTCTTAACCTCGTCGATGGCAATGGCCTCGTCCACGCGCCCGCGCGTGCAGGCGTCCTCGCAGCGGCGATTGCAGATGCGGCCGCAGACGGCGGGCAGCGGGTTCTCGCGCTTGATGAGGGCGAGCGCCTCGGTGAAGCGACCCTGGGCCGCGAGCTTGAGGTAGCCCTGGACGGCGACGTGCGCCGGGCAGGCCGTCTTGCAGGGGGCGGTGCCCGTGTCGTAGGTCTCGATGCGGTTCTTGTTGCGGTAGTTGGGGCTCCACTTCTCCGGGCCCCACTTGACGGCATCAGGCAGCTCCTGGCGTGGATACTCAGGCACCTCGCCAGTCGACTTCTGGCACAGCTTCTGGCCGAGCTTCACGGCGCCGGCGGGGCAAACCTCGACGCATCGGCCACAAGCCACGCAGTTGGCGGGATCCGTATGGGCGACGTAGGCGGAGCGCGAGAGGTTGGGCGTGTTGAACAACTGCGAGGTGCGAAGCGCGTAGCAGACGTTCACGTTGCAGTTGCAGATGGCGAAAATCTTGTTCTCGCCGTCGATGTTGGTGATCTGGTGGACGAAGCCGTTATCCTCCGCGCGCTGGAAGATGTCGAGGGCCTCCTCGCGCGTGATGTAGTGGCCGCGGTTCGTCTCGACGACGTAGTCCGCCATGTCGCCGACGGCGATGCACCAGTCGTTAAAGTCATCGCCGCAGCCCTCGCCCATGCGCTGGCGACTCATGCGGCAGCTGCAGGCGCTGGCGGCGTATTTGCCGTCGTACTTGTCGAGCCAATGCTTGATGTGCTCGATGGAGATGGACTGGTTCTCGTGCTCGATGGCGCGCTCGACGGGAATGACGTGCATGCCGATGCCCGCGCCTCCGGGCGGCACGAGCGGTGTCGCGCGGGAGAGCGGGCCCTTCGAGGCCTGCTCGAAGAACTTGGCGAAGACCGGGTGCTCCTCGAGCTGGCTCCAGCGCATGTTGAGGAACTCCGCCGATCCCGGCACGAGCATGGGGAGAACCCACTGCTTCTCATGCTGGGGATTCTCCCAGTTGTATTCGAGGAGGCCCACGTAGGAGACCTCGTCGAGCATGGGTTCGAGCTTCTCCGCCGGGATGCCCGTCGCCTTGACGGCGGCCTCGAGCGTGTAGGGTTGGCGCATCTTGAGCTTGACGAGCATGTCAGCCTGCTCGTCAGTCGCAGCCTCTGCGAAGCTCCAGTACTCGTAGGGCAGGAGCTCGTCTTTTCCGAGGAGGCGGTTCGTGCAGTGCTTGCAGAGGGCCACGATGCTGGGGCGCGGGTTCTCCGGAAGCTCGGGGACGAACTCGGATCCGATGTCAGGCTCGGTGTAGGAAATGCCGGGGCCGTTAATGATCATGGTCACTCCTCTGGGTTGGGGCGTAAGGGGCGGATCTGGGAGACGGACGGACGCGTGCGCGCGGGTGTGCGGGCGCAGGCGTACGGATGGACGTGGGCGTGCGCGGACGACGGGGAGCCGGGCGTGCGCTTCCCGCGTGGCGCGCGGCGGACGTGGCGGATGACGTAGCCCGCCGCTACTCGCCTGGATAGTGCGGGGCCTCGCTGTTGGCCGGCGTGGCCTTCTCGAACGTGCCGGTCTTCCACGCGGCGACGGCGGTGCGCAGCCATGCCGCCCACGCGTCTGTGCCCTCCCCCGTCTTGGCGCTCATCGGGATGACCTTGGCACCGGGGTTTCGTAGGCGCACATTCTCCTCGCAGCGCGCGAGGTCAAAGTCGAAGTACGGCGCCACGTCCATCTTGTTGACGAGGACGACGTCGCAGACCTCGAACATCAGCGGATACTTGAGAGGCTTGTCGTCGCCCTCCGGCACGGAGAGGATCGCGACGTTCACGCTCGCGCCCGTATCGAACTCCGCCGGACACACGAGGTTGCCCACGTTCTCGAGAATCGCGAGGTCAAGGGGAGTCGTGCCCGCGGCCTCGGCAGCGGCCTCGAGCTCCGCGAGGCCCTGGCGGCACATAGCGGCATCGAGGTGGCACATGCCACCCGTGTGGAGCTGGATCGCCGTGACACCCGTCGCGGCCATGGCGCGCGCGTCGACGTCTGAGTCGATGTCCGCTTCCATGACACCGATGGAAAGGTCGCCGGCAAGGGCCTCGATGGTACGTGCGAGCGTTGTGGTCTTGCCCGAGCCGGGGCTGCTCATCAAGTTGAGCAGGAAGGTCTTGCGAGTACGGAGCTCGTCGCGGAGAGCGTCCGCCGCGCGGTCGTTGCTCGCGAACACGCTCTGTTTGACCTCGATAACGCGAACTTCACGCTCGCGCGCCTCCTTCTCGGTATCTTCCATGTCTCTCCCCTCGTAAGGCACGCTCATCCCCATGGGCACATGCGGGTGATTTACATAATCCAATTGAGTGTACAGGAGCAGGCGACATACGCCCGCAGGCAATCGCCAGACGGCAGAGACATAAATTGCCCGCCCCGCGCATGAACCGCGAGACGAGCAGCATGTCACATAGCTTGGACAATCAGTACAGGCTAGCTTTCGAAAACCGTAAGCTCTGAGCCATCCTCCTCCTTAATAACTAAGGTGCTGAGGACCTTCGTAACCTCGGTATAATTCGGTATAAGTTGGTATAAGTTGGTAAAGCTCAATCAAACGGGCAACGAACAAAACGCCCAGCATCACACCGAAGGAGACGCGGTGGCCACGAACCCCTTCAAACCTACGGCAGGCAAGATGCCCCCGGTCCTTGTCGGGCGCCAAGGCGTAATCGACGAATTCGTCGAAGGCCTCGAAAATGGCGCAGGCGCACCGGGGAGGCTCATGCTCATCAGCGGAAACCGAGGCTATGGCAAGACCGTCATGCTTGGCGAACTTCGCCGTGAGGCCATTGCGCGTGGATGGACGGTTCTCCCGGAAACAGCCTCACGAGGCATGTGCGACCGTCTCCTCCAAGCCCTCTCCCCCAGGAAGGCACGGGTAGACGCCGCCTCAATCAGTCCTTCAGTGAGCATCGGGGGCGTCGTCAGCGCAAGTCTCGGCAACCTTTCCATCACAGCGCCCGAGGAACGTGCCCTCACGCTATGCGATGCCATCAACGCTCGACTCGCAGAAATGGAGCCCGGTCGCGGCATTGTCTTCACCGTCGACGAGGCGCAAGCGGCGTCGGAGCAAGACATGGTCACCCTCGCCACCACCTTGCAACACGTCATCGCAGACCAGGATATGAGCCCGCTGCCGGATGACCAGAAGTGCGGCATCGCCATGGTTTTCGCCGCACTTCCCTCCTCCGTGGATGACCTGCTCGACAATAAGGTCCTTACCTTCTCGCGTCGCGCGCAGAAAGAACGCCTTGGCGACGTCATGATTCCCGACGTTAGAGATTCATACGTCGAGGCCGTCAACCGAGCGGGCAAGGAAATCGGCTCCGATGCTGCCATGCGCGCCGCACGTCATTCCGGCGGCTATCCTTACCTTGTTCAGCTCGTCGGCTACTACATGTGGCGATCCGCGGACAAACGTGGATCCGACACGATTGAACCCGTTGATGTCGAGCTTGGCGTTCGCGACGCTCGTGAGGCCTTCTTTGATGCAGTTTGTGCACCTGTTTACTACGGGCTCAGAAGTCCACAGCGTCTCTTCATTGAGGCAATGGCCCAGGACGAGGAAGGACCATCGCGCCTGGCGGATATCGCTCGGCGATGCGAACGTTCAAGCGCATGGGCAAGCAAATACCGCACAAGCCTTATTCGCGAGCGCGTCATCGAGGCCGCGGGCTATGGCCTTGTCCGTATGCGTGTTCCCCACCTACTCGATTTCGTTAACGAGAAGATTCTTTGGCGCGAGGAGTAAAAGAGAGAGCAAGCGCTCGAACGCCCACACGCATCCGCACGCCCACCCGCACGCACCCGCACGCCCATCCACGCACCGAGAATGGCGAGCTTGGGACACGTGACCCACCCACGGTCGCGTATCCTAGAAGTACCGAAGATGCATGAGTCTCGCCATGGGGAGGTGACGATGGCCAGCCCAATCAAGTCGGCAAGAAACCTAGCCCGCAAGCGCGGGGCCTTCGTCGTCTGTGGCGCGATCGCCATCACGTTCCTCGCCCTCGTCATCGCCGCCATGGCCTTTGCGGGGCCGCCCATTCCCCCGGTTCCGCAGGGCAACGTCCGGTTCAGGTGGATGGGAGACCGTGCGGTCCACATGCGCATCGCGAGTTCGGCCTTCTCGCTCTGGGGAGTCTCCGCCTATCTCCGTTGCCTCGACCGCAAGAACCGCATCTACCTCGCTGGCATCGCGATCTTCCTCGTCCTTTGGATGCTCGACGCCATTATCAAGTGGAAGACGCACAGCCTCTGGCTCGGCATTTTCTGCTGGTACTTCTACTACGTCCCCATGACGGTCATCCCGCTGCTCACCCTGCTGATTGGCGGGCGCGCCACGGGCCTCGACCGCTCCCCCGCCGCCCGCGACATCAAATGCGGCCTCATCGCCCTCGCCGGCGCCCTCATCGTGCTCGTCTTCTCCAACAACCTCCATCAGCTCGTCTTCTCGTTCGACTCGCCTAACCCGGGCGTAGTGGGTGAGTATGAGTACCGCGGCGGCTACTGGCTCTTCATGATCTGGAACGTCCTCTGTTACGCCGGCTTCTTCGTCTGCCTCGCCCGCGCGTCGCGAAAGCACCTCCGCACATTCATCGCCATCATTGTGGGCGTCTTTCTGGTTGGTGTTCTCTACATGCTCGGCTACGTGTTCCGTCTCCCCTTCGCAATGCGCCTCAACTTCTCGCTCGTCTACGCCTCGCTCGTAGTAACGGCCCTCGAACTCTCACTCGACCTCGGGCTCATTCCGTCCATGGTCAGGTTCGATAAATCCTTTGCGAAGATCCCCCTTGACCTGCGCATCGTTGACCTCGACGGCAAAACCTACCTCGTCACAACTAAGGCGAAGTCCGTCCGGTGCGACACCGTCCGCCACCTGCTCGAAGAACTCGCCAAGAGCAAGGGCGACGGCGCCATCTCCATACGAACGGGCGAGCACGAGATCACAAGGGTCTGGCCCATTTCGGGCGGAGCCGCAATTCTCGCGCAGGACGTCAGCGGTCTTGACCATGTCCATGCCGAACTCGAGCAGGTCCACGCGGAGCTCCTCCGCGACAGCGAGGTGCTTGGCGCCCAAGTGCAGGTTGCCAAGGCCCTCGCTGGCGTAGAGGCAGAGCGCAAGCTCGTCGATGAGATCGAGACAGCTCTCGCCACGTCCCTCTCACGGGCGGCGAGAATCCTGGATACGCTTCCGGAGGGTTCCGGCCACGACGAGGAACGCCGGCGCGAGGTCGAACGGGCGCGTATGCTCGTCGCTTATAGCAAGCGCAAAGGCTCCCTTGTCCTTTCGACCAGCGAGGACCCCGAGCTCAACCGAGACCGCATCGTCCTCATCGCCAACGAGCTTGCGAGCGACCTTCGCGCGGTCGGCATCGACTGCGCCGCCGCCGTCGATCTTCCCCATGCCCTCGCCACGAGCGAGATGAGCACGCTCTATGACTGCATCTATGACTTCGCCTTCGTTGCGCTCGACACGAAGAAGCCCAGCCTGCTCTATCACCTTGGCACTCGCCCCGACGGAACGGCGGAGCTCCGCGCGGTGCTCGAGTCTGACGATGATGACGACCTCCTGGCTCGACCCCAGGCGGTCGAGCTCGAGCGCACCCTCGAGGCGCGCGACGTGATCTTCGTCCTTTCCGGTGACGCCGGCGAGCTCAGGCTCGTCGCGAGGGTCCGCTTGGGAGGTGACGCATGATGCCCGGCGTCTTCAACGAGGCATCCCTGCTCCTGCTCTTCGTGGGTAGCTTCATCAGCTGCTGCCTCCAGCTCGTCCACGTCCCCCTCACCGCAGCCGGACGCAACCGCCGCCTCGCCTTTATCGGCCTCTTCTACGAGATAGGCGTCGCGAACCACCTCTTCCTCGCAGCGGACTACATGATTGGCGTCCTCTCGAACACAGGCACATTCGCGGCAGACACGATCCTCGCGTCCCAATGGGGCCACTTCCTCTGGGGCAACGCCATCACCGTGGCATACGGCATCGCCTTTTGCATCTACCTGAAACATCCGGTGATGATTCCGGAGATAACGTTCATGGCGCTCTGCACGCCACCCGCGCTCAGGCTTCTCGGCCCAAGTTGGACCATCGTCGCGATTCTTGACGTGGCGTACTTCCTCTTCAGGACCACCGCGGCGATTTGCGTCGACGCCATCCGTCGCACGGAAAAGCTCTCGAAGCTCTCCGTCATCGAGACCGTCAACGTCATTCCGGTGGGCATCCTCGCCACAGAGCACAGATCAGCTTTCGCGCTTATGAACAACACCATGCGAGACACGCTCGGCATTCTCGATCTCCCGACCGACCTTGGAGACCTTAGTGACATGTGGGAGCGCCTCGACCGCATTGCGGAACCCCTTCGCACCATCGCGAATTTGCAGGGAATCCCGCTGCCTTCAGGCGAGGGAAACGAGAAGCTCCTCATTCGCCTTCCCAACGATACATACAAACTCTTCACTAGGGAGATATTAGAGAACGACGAGAGGCAAATGACGCTCGCACTCGACGTGACCGACCTCGCCCTTGCCAACCGCAATCTCTGGCGGGCAAACCTCGACCTCAAAGATGCAACCGAGGCCATTCGGGAGCAGATGTCGCTCGTCGGCCTCGTCGCCGAGGGAGAGGCGCACCTAAAGATGCGAGCCCGCGTCCATGACGTCGTTGGTCAACGTCTCTCCATCATCCACCGGTACCTCGAGGAACAGCGCATCGACGACACCTCCGTCGCAGAGCTCAAGGAGCTTATCACCACGGTCATGAATGACCTGCGTGGGAATGCCGGGGATGCCAGCACCGCCCTCGCCGCCGTCGTCTCCGCGTTCGCCCTCGTGGGCGTAGAGATCGAGGTCACAGGCGAGCTGCCCACAAACCCTCGGGTGGCGGCGACGCTCGTCGACGTCATCCGCGAGACGGCAACCAACGCCTGCAAGCACGGCCATGCCCACACGGTCGAAATCCAGCTTGGACGCAAAGAGACCTCGCACGGCACCCGCTTCGTCACGCTCGTCGCGCATGATGACGGCGACGGCATGGCAAAGAACGCGGACATCACGAGCGGCACAGGCATCGCGGGCATGAGACGCGCCGTCGAGTCCCTCGGCGGTTTCCTCGAAATCGCGAGCAAATCCCCCTTCGTTATCAATGTCGGCATTCCCGAGAGGTGATCACATGGAAACCATTGGCGTGCTGATCGTCGAAGACCAGGCGATGCTCAGGGAAAGCCTCGTCTCCACCATCGATTCCCAGCCAGACATGCATGTCGTCGCCTCGCTCGCAGATGCCGCCGATGCGCCTGGCTTCGTTGCCAGGGGCGGCGTCGGCCTCGCCCTCATGGACGTCTGCACCGAGAATGACTCGAGCGGCATAGTGGCCGCCAAGCGCATCAAGCGAGACTCTCCCGGGACGCGCGTCGTCATCATGACGGGCATGCCGGACATCACCTTCGTCGAGCAGGCGCGTGACGCCGGGGTCGACAGCTTCGTCTACAAGAACGTCGGCATCTCGGAGCTACTCTCCGTGATGCGCTCCACGGACTCCGGCTACTCGACCTTCCCCAAGGCTCCGGATTCCGTCTTCTCCGGAAGCGCAGCTCTCACGGATGAGGAGATCCAGATTCTCCGCCTCGTCTGCGAGGCCAAAAGCCGCAAGGAGATCGCCAGCGAGCTCTTCATGAGCGAAGGCACGGTCAAGCGTCGTATCGGAGAGATCCTCGCCAAGACGGGCTATGACAACATCCTCCGCCTCGCCGTACATGCCGTGGCGGAGGGCTCCATCGTCCCGCGCATCGGCGACAAGTAAGCGCCAGCGCCGCGTGGCGGACGGCTGGGGGCGCAGCGGACACGGAACGTGATGGCGGCGCACTCCCTCGCCCCAGCACGACCGCCGTTTCCCCACGCGCATGCTCGAGCACCACACCCCTCCGCATCACTGCGTCGCCAGCGCACAGAAATGGGGCCGGGACACTCAAAGCGTCCCGGCCCCTCGTTCATGACTTAGCTCGCGAACGGACGGCTATCGCACGAAGAGCTACATGACGACAGTACTGTAGCTGCAGATGTCGTCATAGGACTCGGTATAGTAAAGGCCGAGGTTGAGGGTGATGTTGACGAGCTGGTCAACAGAGGTGATGCCGTCGTAGTAGAGCTCGGTGGTCATGGTCTCTCCGGGCGTCAGGCTGCAGCTGAACCAGGCCTCGTGCTCGACGCCGTCAACGTAGTTCATGCCGGTGGGCGAATAGAGCGTGACGTTCTCGTTGGAGTTGTTCCTGACGGAAATGACAAGACCAACATAGCCGTACTCGTCAGCGTACTTCGCGTCGACCGTAGCGGTGATCCACTCGTCATCAGCGATGGTCTGGACGGGATCGAGGGGAACCATGGCAGGCTCGACGTCAGGGTCCGTGGTGGAATCGGTACCGCTGCGAGTCATGTTGGAGCGATCGGTCTCGATGAAGGAAGCAAGGTCGGTCGAATTGCCCTTCTTGAACTCGATGTGATCCGATCCGTCAACGATGCTCAGGGTGTCGCCATCAAGCTTGAACTCGACGGTCTCTCCCTCCCATTCCATGGTCTTGGCCTTGGCGTCCCATGTGGCGTCGTAGACGTCGCCAAACATGTCCACCTCGCACTTACCGTCCTCGGCGAAGTGGATGATCATGTGAGCATCCCAGTCCTTCATCATCTGGATAAACTCATCATCGAGCTCTTCGCCTTCGAGGGTGCCGCCGGAAAGCTCCCAGTAGCCGATGAGCTTGGACTCAGCGGAGCCGCCACCGCCGCCGCAGCCCACAAGGGCGAGGCACATGGTGAGCATGAGCGCGATGCCAACGAGCATCCTCCGCCAGAGGTTCGCCGTCTTCTTCATGTCTTGTCCTTTCTCCCACTTGCTTTGCTAGTCGTCTCTCGGCGTCTGCCCGGGCGCGGATGCGGAAGGGAGGCTCGAACGCCCCGCGCCCGAAGCAGACGCTTATGCCGCTACGGCTTCGGCGTACCGCAGCTCATGCAGAAGTTGCCGGAGTTCTTCGTGCCGCAGGACGGGCAGTACCACTCGGCGGGAGCCTGGGGGGCTGCTGGGGCGGGCTTGGGAGAGCCGCACGTCGAACAGAAGTTACCCGTGTTGACGGCACCGCACGAGCAGGTCCAGGAACCGGCAGGAGCACCACCGGCGGCGACAGCCGCACCCGCCATGCCGGGAGCTGCCTGAGCGGGGGCCTGCTGAGCCGGCATCTGGGCGGCCTGCTGCTGGCCCTGGGCGAAGAGCTGCGCGGCGTTCATGCCGCCCATGCCGCCCGCCATACCCATGCCCATGAAGCCCATGGCGGCACCGGCGGGGTTCGCCGCAGCGGTGCGCATGGCATCGCTCTGGGCGGCCGCAATGTTTGCGGCGGCCATAGTCGGGTTGGCCATGACGGCAGCCCTCTGGAGGTCACGAATCATCTGTTCCTGGTCCTCAGGGGCGCTGATCGTGTTGACACCAAAGGCGGCGACCTCGATACCGCGACGATCGCGCCACTCATAGCTGAGCTCCTCGTTGAGGGCGGCAGCGAGCTCCTTGGTGTGAGCCGGCACCGCGCTATAGCGAATGCCCATCTCGGAGATACGCGCGAAGGCGGGCTGGAGCGCCGTCAGCAGCTCGCTCTTGAGCTGCGAGTCGATCAGGTCACGCGTGTAGACGGTGTCAACGTTGCCACAGACGTTCTTGTAGAACATCAGCGGGTCGACGATCTTGTAGGAGTACTCGCCGTTGCAGCGGACCGTGATATCGACATCGAGACCAATCTTGTTGTCAACGACGCGGAACGGCACGGGGCTCGCGGTACCGTACTTGTTGCCGATAATCTCCTTGGTGTTGAAGTAGTAGATGCGCTGGTCCTTGCCAGTGTCACCACCGAAGGAGAAGCGCTTGCCGACTTCCTGGAAGCTCCTCTTGATGTTCTCGCCGAGATTGCCCGTGAATACGGAGGGCTCGGTGCCGGTGTCATAGACGAACTTACCCGGCTCGGAGCAGACGTCGACGATGGCGCCGTCCTCGACGATAATCATGCACTGGCCATCAGCCACGGCGACGATCGAGCCGTCAGAGATGATGTTCTCCTCGCCATGCTTGTTACTGCTGCGGTTACCCGTGCGCTTCTGGCCCTTCGCGGCGAGTGTGTCAGCATCGAGGGCCTCACAGTAGAAGTACTCGCGCCACTGATCGGCAAGAACGCCAGATGCCGCACCGATACCAGCCTTAAGAAGTCCCATGGTTTTTCCTTTCTCGAAGTGGCGAACGTGGTGGAGCCGGTTGGCGCGCGCCCCGCGGGGCACGGCCGTTATGTACGTACTGGAGCCAATCGAATGCGCGTCGCAAAGACGCTGCTGTTACTTCTTCTTCTCGTGGTGGATGACCTGCGTGGTGGTGTGCGTGTAGGTATCGCTCTGGGAGGCAAGCTGGAAGGTGCTCCGGTCGAGGTAGTTATCCGCCTGACCAGCCTCAATCGCGCTCTTCATCTGTCCCACGAGGACCGCGCCGACGATGACGGTGACGATGACGGGAATGAGGACGATCATCGCAAGGCCCCAAAGCGGGTTGTCGGACTCCATGACGGAGGCACCGTCCATGCCGACCCACAACCCACCGAAGAGCACGGCGAAGACAACGGCGCAGATAGCGATGAGCTTGGGCTTGGAGATGGGAGGATCGCCCACGAGGCGCCCGGTCTGACCATTCATCGCAAACAGAAAGTTCTGCCCCTCCCAGCTCGTGCTCAGCATCCACACAGGGAACAGGGCGCACTTCTCGTCGTGCCAGCCACAGTCGACGTTAGAAGACGTGCAGTCGACCGTGGCATAGCCGGTCACGGTCTCACCGAGGGCGTTCTCGACGCTCTTGGTGACGCGATGCTCCGCGCGGCAGCGGCACGCATCGACGTCCTCGTCCCAGCGATTCGCCAGGAAGCCAGGAAGGTAGGCAGAAGAATAGGTAACCAGAGACTGGTAGTCATACGGCTCGATGGAATCCATGTGGCCATCAGGCATGCGCGTGGAACCATCGACGGGAATGAGCGTGAAGGCCATTGAGCCAGAGCGCTCGCAGGTGTAGTGGTCAGTCTCGATGATCTCGTCGTCGCCACGCATATAGCTGCGGGTATTGGTTGCCTCAAACGTGGCGCTGCCGTTGGCGTTGGAGTCGTAGAGCCAGAAGGGCACGTAGACGCCCTGGACCTCGTCAATGTGGTTGCCCGTCTTGAACTCGCGCGGGAGGAGGATCTTGCCCTTGTAGTGTTCGTCAAGGGCGGCGACGGCAGCCTTGTGATCAAGCTTGAAGGGAATGACGAGGTCAGGCTTGAAGTCACCCGTAAAGGTGGCTGCCTGCATGGTCTGGTTGCCACAGTAGGGGCAACGAGAGACGGCAACGGTGCCGTCAGTCATGAGCTGGGCGCCACACGACGCGCAGACATAGCCGCCGTCAAGCGTCTGGGCGCTAGCACCCGCCGCCCGCTCCTCCGCCTTGGCTTCGGCGGTGGCGAACATGGCCTCGATCTGCGCAACCTCGAACTCGGAATCGCAATGGTCACAGACGAGCTTGCCCTTGCCGCCGTCATAGCGCAACGGACCCCCGCACGCCGGGCACTGGTAGTTGACGCTCTCGAGCCCCATACTTGCCTCCCTGCCTACAAGTTTGACTATTAAAGCGATGCCACGGACACAACGTCCGATTCCTCTCAACTAGGATTCTGATTCCCGGGAAAGCATAATCACATGCCCACAAGGCCCCTTGCGAGCCACGGTTTGGGACAAATGGCCCAAATTGAAAACCTGCCGACAAAAAAGCCTGCCCCGCGCAAGAAGCGCGAGACAGGCCTGGAAAGTTGACAAAGGGACTGTCCCTTTGTCACCCGCTGGCAGCGAGTGCTACCGGCGGACATAGTTGCGATAGAGCTAAAGCCTGAACATCACCCGGTGTTCTGCAGACCCGCGGAGACTCCGGCGACGGCGGAGAGAATGAGCTTGATGTAAGCGTCGCGCTCCTTGGCGGTAAGCTCCGCCTCGTGCTCGCGCAGGGCCGTGAGGGCACGCACCTGGGAGATGGACAGGGCGTCCACGTAGGGGTTGCGCACGCGAATGGCCTGGCCAAGCACGCGGCGATGCTGCAGGGGCCACTCGTCGCCCACGATGGCAAGCGTCCACTTGCGCGTGAGCGCCATCTCGTCCATAACCATCTCGGCGAGGTCATCGCGATCGCCCAGAGCCAGGTAGTGGCGAGCGATGCGACCGTCGGTCTTGGCGATGGACATCTCGATGTTGTCGATGAACGTCGTGAACAGCGGCCACTCCTTGTAGGCGGCACGCAGAAGGTCGAGGTCTCCGAGCTTCTCGCACGCCGTGCCCAGGCCGTACCAGGCAGCAAGGTTGATGCGCGCCTGGCTCCAGCTGAAGACCCAGGGAATCGTGCGCAGGTCATCGAGCGACTTGGCACCCAGGCCACGCTTGGCGGGACGCGAGCCGATCGGCAGGAGGCCAATCTCGACGAGCGGCGTCACAGTGGAGAACCACGGCGTGAAGTCCGGCGTGTTCAGCAGCTCGACGAAGTGGTCATGGCTCGCGTCATAGAGCTTGGCGGCCATGTCCGCGTACTTCTTGGTCATCTCGGTGTTCGTCTTCTCGACGGACGGGGCGCTCTGAAGGAGCGTGGCGCCGGCGACGCTCTCGAGGTGGCGCTGGGCGAGCACGGGGTTGCCGTAGCGCGCGAAAATGACCTCGCCCTGCTCCGTGAGCTTGAAGAAGCAGTTGACCGAGCCCGCGGGCTGGGCGAGCACGGCACGGTTGGCCGGGCCGCCTCCACGACCCACGGCACCGCCGCGGCCGTGCATGAGCACGAGGTCGATATGGTTGCGACGAGCCCACTGGGCAATGCGCTCCTGGGCGGAGTGCAGCGCGAGCGTGGCGGTGGTGGGGCCGGCATCCTTCGAGGAGTCGGAGTAGCCGAGCATGACCTCCATACGACGGTTTGTTGCCGCGAGGCGCGTCTGGACGTCCGGAAGCTTGAGCATGTCGTCGAGCACGTCAACGCAGTTCTCGAGGTCCTCGAGCTGCTCGAACAGCGGGATGACGTCGATGGTGGGCACGTCCTCGGCATGGGCGAAGGCGATGCGGTTGAGCTCGTAGACATCGGCGACGTTCTGGGCGCTCTTCGTGAACGAGATGATGTAGCGACGAGCCATCTTGGCGCCGTAACGCTTCTGGATGGAACCCAGCGCGCGGAACGTGTCGAGCACCTCGCGCGTCATGGGATCGAGCGGGCCATTCTCGCCATTGCGGCCATGCTTCTTGATGTCCGCGAGCGCACGGCTGTGCACGAGCGAGTGCTGACGGAACTCCATCTCCACCATGTGGAAGCCGAACGTCTCCGTCTGCCAGATGAGCGTCTGAACCGGGCCATAGGCGGCACGGGTGGCGCCACCGGCGACGAGCGAACGCTGGACGATGCGCAGGTCCTCGAGGAACTCGTCGCAGGAGTGGTACATCGTGTCGGAGTTGCGCACGATTGTGGCCTTCAGGCGGTCTGCCATGACGAGCATGACGGCGCGGTGCAGCTCGGACTCGCTGATGAGCTCGGCACGGGCGGTGAGCTTCTCGCTCATCTCGACCTGGTGGTTCCACAGGTTCACGAGCTCGGCGGAGGGCTTGGTGTGGTCGACGTCGAGCGTGAGGTTGCGGCCCACGCGACGGCACTTGTCCTCGAGCGTCGCGACCATGTGCGTGAAGAACTTCGCGGCGACCTGGCGGCTCACCTTGGCCGTGACGTTGGGGTTACCGTCGCGATCGGAACCGATCCAGGAGCCGGGGTGGAAGAACGCCGGGCAGACGGGCTTCACCTTGCCGGCGTTGTCGCCGAGCACCCAGTCGTCGAAGCGACGGTAGACCTGCGGCGCCATGTCAAACAGCGTGTTGTCGAAGATGTCGATGATCGTGTCGGCCTCTTCGACGGGCGTGGGCTTCTTGAGCGCGATGGGGCTCGTGCGCAGCAGCGCATCGATCTCCTGGAGCATGTGGCGCTCGTTCTCCGCGAGGTCCGAGCCACCCAGATGCGGGTGCTGCTCGAGCAGGCGGGAGAGACGACGAATCTTGCCCTCGACGGCCTTGCGGCGAGCCTCGGTGGGATGTGCGGTGAACACGGGATGGAACTCGAGGCGCGAGAGCAGCTCGTTGGCATGCTGCTCGCCGGCCTCCTCCACAAGCTGGTGGTAAGCCACGGCGAGCGCGTTGGACTCGTCGGTCTCCGAGTCAAGGGACACCGCGCGCTCGCGCTCGTGCAGCGTCTGGACGCGGAAGTTCTCCTCGGACAGGTTCGCGAGATGGAAGTAAGCGGTGAGGGCGCGCGTGAGCATGGTCTGCTGCTCAACGGTGAGGCCACGCATGAGCTCGTAAGCGGCCTGGAAGTTCTCGTCCTCGGTGGACGCGCCGGTGGCGCTGACCACGCCGACTTCGTCTGCAGCGATGAGGTCTGCGAGAACTTCATCGAACGTGGAACGCAGTTCGGGCGAGTACTCGCTCAGAACCTCGCGCAGAAGGCGCAGAAACAGCTCGAGGTTGTCGCGAAGGCTCTCGGGCAGATCGATGCCGGCGAATGTCTTCGCCGCCTCCTCCTCTGCCGCGCGTAGGGCGTCTCGCCTGTTTGTGGTGTCTCTCTCCGTCAAGGTTGCCTCCTCGGCTCTCACCATGCAGGATGCGGTCTCACGCACGCGCCGCGACTGGCAACATGTGCGTATGGCCATTGATTAATAATAGCAGCGCCGCATGAACGCTTCGTACTTGTTACGTTCCGGAAACTCGAGGAGAGTAGCGCGCTACGATAGGGCGAGACACGAAGAAAGGCAGCACATGACCGGTTACAGCACCGTCGTCTTCGACCTCGACGGCACCCTCCTCGACACGCTCGAGGACCTCCACCTCGCCATCAACCACACGCTCGCCTGGGCAGGCCTGCCCGAGCAAACCCTCGCCGAGACACGCGCGTATGTCGGCAATGGCATCCGCCGTCTCATCGAGAACTCGGTGCCCGGAGGCACGTCAGCGGACATAATCGACACGATGCAGGCGGAGTTCGACTCGTTCTACGCCGTCCACTGCGACGACCACACGCACCCCTACCCCGGCATTCCCGAGCTCCTCGAGAGCCTTCGCGCGGAGGGCAGGCGCATCTCCGTGGTCTCCAACAAGACGGACTACGCCGTGGCGAGTCTCGTGGCCAAGCACTTCCCGGATGCCTTCGACGTCGCCGTGGGTGTGCGCGAGGGCGTTGCCAAGAAGCCCTCGCGCGACATGGTCGACCTCGCGCTCTCGTTGATGGGCGAGGAGGCCGCGCGCGACGCCGCCGAAGGTCGCGCCGCCTACGTGGGCGACTCCGAGGTGGACGTCGCCACGAGTGCCAACGCGGGCCTCCCCTGCCTCGCCGTCTGCTGGGGCTTCCGCAGCACAAAGCAGCTCGCAGACGCCGGCGCGACCGTAATCGCGCGCGACGCCCGCGAGCTCATGTCCCTAATCTCTGGGGAGTAAGGGAGTCGCCCCGGCGGCGGGTCCACCCGAAAACAGGCCTTCCCGGGAGCCGCTACTCGCCCCTGGCGGTAGGCCCACCCGAAAGTGGGCCTACCCAGAAGCCGTTATCCAAAGAGTTAGCTCGTCCCGGAGCTATACCGGCGCTAGGGCCGCGTAACCCTAGGCGCGGTGGAGGAACGCCTTGTAGCCGCGATAGGCCTCGAAGACGTCAGCCTTGTTGACGACCTCCCACAGCGAGTGCATCGAGAGCACGGCGACGCCGGAGTCGATGACGTCCATGCCGTAGCGAGCCATGATGTAGGCGATGGTGCCGCCGCCACCAGCGTTGACGCGACCGAGCTCGCAGGTCTGGAAGCTCACGTCCTCGCCGTCCATGATGTCGCGGATGAGGGCCACATACTCGGCGTCAGCGTCATTCGAGCCACTCTTGCCGCGAGACCCCGTGTACTTGTTGAAGCACAGGCCACGACCGAGGAAGGCACTGTTCTTCTCCTCGAACTGGCCGGCGTAGGCCGGGTCGAAGCCAGCGGAAACGTCACTCGAGAGCATGCGGGAGGCGGCAAGCGCGCGACGCAGCGCGAGGTCACCGCTCTCACCAGCGAGATTCATGACCTCGGCAAGGGCGTTCTCGAAATAGTGGGCCTGCATGCCCGTGGCGCCGACGGAGCCAATCTCCTCCTTGTCGACGAGCAGGCACACACTCGTGCGCTCGACGTTCTCGACTTCGAGCATGGCCTCGAGCGAGGTGTAGGCGCACACGCGGTCATCGTGACCATAGCCGAGAATCATCGAGCGATCAAGGCCCATGTCGCGGGCGGGGCCTGCGGGAACAATCTCGAGCTCGGCGGAGAGGAGATCCTCCTCCTCGATGTCATAGCGCTCGGCGAGAAGATCGAGCAGGAGGCGCTTCACCGGCTCCTTGGGCTCGTCGGCGCCCTCCTCCGTGGCATCGCCGAGACGAACGGGCTTGCCGCCGACGATGACGTCGAGGGCCTCGGGGTCGACGGCCTCGGCATGCGTCTTCTTCATCTGCTCGCCGGCGAGGTGAATCAGGATATCGGAGATGCAGAAGACCGGATCAGCCGGGTCCTCGCCCACGACGACAGGCACGACGGTGCCGTCCTTCTTGGCGACGACGCCGTGGATGGCGAGCGGCGTGGCGACCCACAACGAGCTCTTGAGGCCACCGTAGTAGTGCGTGTCGAGGAAGGCGAGGTCGGCCTTCTCGTACGCGGGGTTCTGCTTGACGTCAAGGCGCGGCGAGTCGACGTGGGCACCGAGGATGTTGAGACCCTTTGACATCGGGACAGTGCCGATGTTGAAGAGGGTGAGAGCCTTGCCACGCGTGTTGACGAAGACCTTGTCACCGGCCTCAAGCGTGCGACCCTTGGCGGCGAAGTCCTCGAGGCTCACGTATCCGGCGGCCTCGGCCTTGGCCTGAGCGGTGGCGACGCACTCGCGCTCGGTCTTGTTCTCGCTGATGAACGAGCGATAACGGCAGCTCAGAGCCTCGAGCTGCTCAAGCTGCTCGTCCGTGTACTTCTTCCAGGCGTTCTCGCGCTCCATACTTCCTCCTCGTAGAGACGAATCAACGACACGATTGTAGGCAACTGGCGGCGCTCCATGCCGCACTCACGAAAAATGGGGAGTCAGCCGCGCGCGCAGCGACGACGCGACTGCGCGGTTGTTGCCGGCACCGCGTCGGCACACGCACGGTTGATGTCGCGGAACGCCCGGCGCCACGCCGGCACGCGCGCGGCTGCCTCGCGGGACGCCCGGCGCTGCGTCGGCACACGCACGGTTGACGTCGCGGGACGCCCGCCGCCGCGTCGGAACGCGCAAACCTACCTCTTGTAAGGAATCGGGCCGGATTTCGGACTCGAAACGTTACAAGAGGTAGATTCTGGCGACGAAGGCCCACTCGCAAGGCCGCGCGCCCGAAGCCCCTCGCGAGACCCACTCGCCGGAACGTTACAGCGAGGCTCCGCTCTCGAGCTTGCGGAAGCCCTCGCCAAAGGCCTCGTGGGCCTCGGTAATGACGACAATGGCGTCCGGATCGACCTCGGCGACGATGTCCTTGAGCGGGGCGATATCTGACCTGCTCAGGATGCAGAAGAGCATCGGGCGCTCCTTGCCAGTGTACTTGCCCTTCGCCGTGACCTCGGTACAACCACGATCGAGGTCCTCAAGAACTGCTTGGGCAATCGCCTCGTGCTCGGACGAGATGATCCACGCCACGCGCTCGCGGCTGGGGCCGTCAATCACCATGTCGCAGACCTTACCCATGAAATAGGTGGCGATACAGGCATAAAGCGCGTTCTCGACCGAGAAGACCGGGGCCGAAGCCGCGGCGATCATGAAATCCGTGATGATGACCCACGTGCCCACGGGAAACATCGAGTGGCGCGCGATGATCTGGCAGATGATATCGGTGCCGCCGGTGTTGCTGCCCGCACGGAACACGAGGCCAAGGCCGGTGCCGGAGACAACGCCGCCCCACAGTGCGCAAAGCAGCAGGTCGCCATTGCCGAGAACCGGCAGGAACGGCGCCGTGAGGTCGATGAAGACCGAACAGAACACGATGCCCGCGAGGGACTTGGCGACGTAGCGCGGACCACCCGCGCGCCAGGCGAGTACCATCAGCAGCGCGTTCATAACGAGGGTCTGGATGCCGACGGGGATATCCGGACCACCCTGCGCGATGACCGCGGCCCTGATGATGATCGCGACACCAGAGATTCCTCCGGGAGCGAGACCGTTAGGCTCCATGAAGCAGTTGAGGCCGACGGCGAACAGCAGCGTTCCCACGATGACGAGCGCGCCGTCGCGCGCCAGGTTGCGCTTGCTGATGGCCTCAAAATCGATAGCCATGGAACTCCCCTCCCGTAGTAACGACAGCCATCCATTGTCCTCGCCGCAGAGGGCAAAGGCAATCCAGCGCGATGGAGTATAGGGGACAAGAAATGCGGGCGTGCGCTATCTGCAGGCGCCGCACGCGGCGCATCCGCCAAAGGCCTTCTCGGCGAGGGCGCGCCCCGTGGGCGTCGCGGCGAGGCCACCCTCCCCCGTCTCGCGCAGGGTCGACGGCATGAGCGCGCCCACGCGCCTCATCGCCGTGACCGCCTCATCAAAGGGAATCGTGGCGGAGATGCCGGCGAGGGCCATCTCCGCGCAGGTGAGGGCGACGCTCACACCCGTGGCGTTGCGCCTGACGCAAGGCACCTCCACAAGACCGGCGACAGGGTCACAGACCAGGCCGAGCAGGCTCTGAATCGCCATCGAGGCGGCGGAGGCGCACTGGCGAGGCGAGCCACCGGCGAGCTCGGTCACGGCCGCGGCGGCCATCGCGGCCGCGGCGCCGGTCTCCGCCTGGCATCCTCCCTCGGCACCGGCAAGCGTCGCAGCGTGCTCGATCACGAGGCCCACGGCAGCGGCGGTGAACAGCGCCATAACGCAAGCGCCCTCCGAGCACCCGCGCTCGTCTCGCATGGAGAGGACGGCGGCAGGCAGGATGCCGCACGAGCCGGCAGTGGGCGCGGCGACGACGCGTCCCATGGCGGCGTTGAGCTCGCTCACGGCGAGGGCCCGCCTCACGGCACCCGTAACGATGCCTCCGCAGAGCGGCTTGCCGGCGGCCTCGCGAGCGAGCATGCGGGCGGCGTCTCCTCCGGTGAGTCCGCTCATGGAGCGAAGAGAGGAGTCGCTTCCGGGAGCCACGCAGGAGTCCATGACGGCAAGGCGGTCGCGCATGAGCGCGTAGAGCTCGGCGGGGGTCATCTCCATGGCGCGCGCCTGCTGGGCGAGGATGACGTGGGAGATGGGCACTCCGGCATCCTGTGCCGCCTCGACGGCAGGCTCGAGCGTGCCGAGGAGGAAGTCCGTCGCAAGACCGTCCGTCGCGGGGACCTCCCCGGCCTTGGCGGGCTCGGTCGCGTCCATGGCGCCAACGGGCTCGAGCACCGTGCAGCGCTCGACGCCGTCAAGGCGCTCGATGCGCTCGGCGATGTCGTCATCGAGTTGGTTCTCGACCTCGATGCTCATGACCGCCACGCCGCCACGCTCCTGGCGAGCGAGCGCGAAGTCGCAGATGTTCGCACCTCCGGCAGCAAGGACGTCCGTCACGCAGGCGATGAGGCCGGGCTTGTCAGTGTGGCGCACGATGAGCGTGCGCTTGAGGCCAGTGATGCGCACGCGCATGCCGTCGACGCGGGTGACCTCGACCTGACCGCCACCGATGGAGCTGCCGAGCACGGCCACGCGCTTGCCCTCCGCAGAGGCGAGCTCGATCAGGGCGGTGTTGGGGTGGAGGCCCTCGTCCTCGTCGTCGCAGACCGCAAAGGAGACCTCGACCCCGCGCTCGCGCGCAAGGTCGAGGGAGTCACGCAGGCGCACGTCATCCGCATGGAGTCCGAGGGCACCGGCGACGAGGGCGCGGTCCGTGCCGTGACCGCGGTAGGTCTTCGCGAACGACCCATAGAGCGTCACGCGGACGCTCTTCGGATCCGCCCCCAACAGCATGCGGGACACAAGTCCCAGCCTCGCGGCTCCCGCGGTGTGAGAGCTCGACGGACCAATCATGACGGGCCCGATGATGTCGAGGACGTTCGACACGGTCTCCCCCTAGTCTTCGCGCCCGTTCGGGAGCGCCTCTAAGCGGTCAGGTTGATGGGACGAGCTGCTGGCACCCTTCGCTGCAGCGACGACGCGAGGCGTCAGGTCGCAGTACTCGCGCGTCTTCCAGTCGAAGCGAATCGAGAGATAGCGCAAGGCGAGCACGGCGCCCACGCAGCCAAAGCCCGCCGCGACGAGCGGAAGCCCGAAGTACGCCATGGCGGCAAAGGCGACGGAACCGCCCAGACACGCCACGGCGTAGAAGTTCGACCCGCGGAAGATGGCCGGGGTCACGCCTGCCATCGCGTCGCGCAGGGCGCCGCCACCCACGGCCGTAATGGTGCCGAGGATGACGACGTAGACCGGGTCGAGCCCGTAGGCGAACGCCTTCGAAGAGCCCGCAAGCGCAAAAAGCGCGACGGAAAGCGTGTCCGCAACCAGAATGGAACGGTTGAGGTCGAGGAAGACCCCACGGAAGTAGAACGTCAGAAGGCAGATCGCGAGCGACACCAAGATGAGGTCCGGGTGAGACATGAAGTAGATGTTGGAGGCGCCCAGTAGCAGATCGCGCACGATGCCGCCGCCAAACCCCGTGAGAAAGCCCGCGACGGTGGTTCCGACGACATCGAGCTTGCTCCTGCAGCCGAACATCGCGCCCGTGAGCACGCCGACGACCACAGACGCGTAATCGATACCCCAAGGAATCGCCAGAACGGCGCTAGCGTCAAGAACGGGCATGCGTTACTCCGAACGGTGCCCGGCCTTGTGCGTGTGCACGAGCTTAGGCTGCTCCTCGCCGGCGACTGCCTCCTTGGTCACAATGACCTTGGAGACGGAGAGGTCGCTCGGGACATCAAACATCGTCTGCTGCAGAACCTTCTCCGCAATGGCGCGAAGGCCGCGGGCGCCGGTCTTGCGGGCCAGCGCGAGGCGTGCCATCTCGCGAACGGCCTCGTCCTCGAACTCGAGCTTAACGCCCTCGATCTCGAACATGCGAACGTACTGCTTGATGATGGCGTTACGCGGCTCGGTGAGGATGCGCACGAGGTCGTCCTCGGTCAGCTGCTTGGTGGAACAGATGACGGGCAGGCGGCCCACGAACTCAGGAATCATGCCGAAGGTGTGCAGGTCCTGGGGCGTGACCTCGGCCATGAGGTCATCCTGGGACTCGGTGACCTTCTTGGCGAGCTCGGAGTTAAAGCCGATGCCCTTCTTGCCGATGCGGTCCGCAACAATCTTGTCGAGGCCCACGAAGGCGCCACCGCAGATGAACAGGATGTTCGTCGTGTCGATCTTGATGAGCTCCTGCTGCGGATGCTTGCGGCCACCCTGGGGCGGGACGCTCGCGATGGTGCCCTCGAGGATCTTGAGCAGCGACTGCTGCACGCCCTCGCCGGAGACGTCTCGCGTGATGGAGAGGTTCTCCGCCTTGCGCGCGATCTTGTCGACCTCGTCGATGTAGACGATACCGACCTGGGCGCGCTCGACGTCGCCGTCGGCCGCGGTGATGAGCTTGAGCAGGATGTTCTCGACATCCTCGCCCACATAGCCGCTCTCCGTGAGAGAGGTGGCGTCAGCGATGGCGAAGGGGACGCGCAGGAAGCGCGCGAGCGTCTGCGCGAGCAGCGTCTTGCCGGTGCCCGTGGGACCCAGAAGCAGGATGTTGCTCTTCGCAAGCTCAACGGGCTCGTTCGAACCAAGCACGTCCTCGGTGCCGGTGTCGTGGGCGACATGCTGGAGGTGCTCGTACTCCTCGGCGTAGAGGTCGTTCTCCATGCCATAGAGCACGCGGCGGTAGTGGTTGTAGACGGCCACGCTCATCGCGCGCTTGGCGTCCTCCTGACCCATGACGTACTGCGAGAGCTCGTCATAGATCTGGTGCGGCGTGGGAAGCTGCTCGAGCGGCAGGAGCTCCTCGAGTGTGCCCTCGTCATCCATGTCGGCGTCATGGGCGTAGCCAGGCGTGCCATGAATGATGTCAGAACAGGCGGCGATGCACTCGTCGCAGATGTAGACGCCGTTGGCGCCCTGAACGAGCTTGCGCACCTGATCGCGGGACTTGCCACAGAACGAGCAGCACACGTCCTTGGGGTTCATGGGGTCATGGTACTGGGGCACTGGTTACTCCTCCTTGGCGGCGTCAGCGCGCGAGGTGATGACCTTGTCGACGAGACCGTACTCGCAGGCCTCGGCAGCGCGCAGGTAGCGATCGCGCTCGGTGTCCTCGTTGATGCGCTCGACCGGCTGGCCAGTGGCCTCAGCCAGCATCTCGTTGAGGTGCTGGCGAATCCACTTGGTCTCGTCAGCGACGATCTGGATGTCGGTCTGCTGGCCCTGGACGCCGGAGCTCGGCTGGTGAATGAGGACCATCGAGTTGGGAAGCGCCATGCGCTTGCCCTTTGCGCCGCAGGCGAGGATGGCGGCGCCCATGGAGGCGGCCATACCCACGCAGATGGTGCAGACGTCGGGCTTGATGTAGTTCATCGTGTCGATGATACCGAGGCCCGCATAGACGTCACCGCCGGGCGAGTCGATGTAGAGCATGATGTCCTTGTCCGGGTCCTGGCTCTCGAGGTGAAGGAGCTGCGCCACCACGAGGTTGGCGGAATCGCGAGTGACCTCCTCGCCGAGGAAGACGATGCGATCGTTGAGCAGGCGGCTGTAGATGTCGTAGCTTCGCTCGCCGCGAGGGGTCTGCTCGACGACATACGGGATGTTGGGGATGTTGCGAACCGGGTTGACCATGTGGTCCTCCATTGTGATCAGGCGCGGATGAGCCGGCCACCTTGTCTTGCGGGAGCGTTCGCCTCCCAGCCTATGCTGGCGAGCTCGCTCGGGGAGAAAAAGCCGGGCGGGGAAATCACCCCGCCCGGCGCTTATACCCCTTTATGGGAGTGGGAGCCCGAACGGGCGGAAAATGCTACTCGGCGTCGCGAGCGGCACGACGCTCGGCAACCTCGTCAACGATGTTGACCTTGGCGTTCTCGACGAGCCAATCGACGGCCTTGGTGCGCTTGATGCTCTCGCGGACGGCGGGCATGCGGCCGGCCTCCTTGAACTCCTTGAGGGAGGCGTCGACGTCAGCGACACCGGCGTCCTCGAACTCGGCGCGGATGTCCTCGTCAGAGGCCTCGAAGCCGAGCTTCTTGGCAAGGGCGTCGAGGGCGAGGGACTGACGAGCGCGCTCGAGGGCCTGCTCGTTCAGGTCGTTCAGGAACTCGTGGGCCTGGATGCCGCGGGCGTTAAGCCAGGCGTCGAGGGTGAGGCCCTGACACTGGAGCTGGGCGAGAATGTCCTGGGCGATCTCATCGTGGACCTGCTTGACGTAGTCCTCGGGGACCTCGTCGAGCTTGAGGGCCTCGGCGAGCTTCTCGATGACGCGGCTCTCCTTGAGGTTGGGGAGGCTGGTCTCCTTGTCCTTGGCGATCTCGTCCTTGACGGCATCCTTGAAGGCGTCGACGGTGTCGAAGCCAGCGGACTTGGCGAACTCGTCATTGAGCTCGGGGAGGACGCGCTTCTTGGCGGACTTGAGGGTGACCTTGACCTTGATGGTCTTGGCCTCGGCCTCGTCGGTGCCGTTGACGTGGATCTCGACGTCCTTGGTCTCGCCGACCTTCATGTCCTTGATGGCATCGTTGAACTCGGCGGGAACCTGGGTGGAGCCAAGCATGAACGGACGGTCCTCGCCAGCGAGGGACTCGCCGTTCTCGACGTTCTCGACGTCAATGGTGAGCAGGTCGTTCTCGGCGGCGACGTAGTCCTCGGCGGCGTCCTCGAAGGAGGCACGATAGCTCAGGAGGGCGTCGAGCTGCTCGGCGAGCTCGGCCTCGGTGACCTCTGCGGGAGGCATGTTGATCTCGGGGGCGTCATAGCTCTCGAGCTCGCAGTCCGGGCGAACGTCGATCACGAGGGTAGCCTCGAAGTCAGCGCCCTCGGTGACGAGCTTGGCCTCGCCGTCGAAGTGGGGCTCGCCGACGGGCACGATGTCGAGCTCGTCGAGCATGAGCGGCTGGGCCTGCTGGAGGACATCCTCGGAAGCCTGGGCGAGCACGTAGTTCTTGCCGACGAGGCCGTCGATGACCGGACGCGGGGCCTTGCCCTTGCGGAAGCCCTGGAAGCGATACTGGTTAGCGATGTCCTTGTAAGCCTTCTTGATGGCGGCATCGACATCAGCGGCGGCGACGGTAATGTTGGCCTCGAGCTTGTTGTCCTTGGGCTCGGTGGCGGTGACGGTGATCTTCAACGTTCCTCCTGGATGGTCATTCCGTGGGCGGGAGTGACCCACCCATGCACAAACATAACGATTCTAGCAAATGAGAACAGCATCTGCTGAGACGCAAAAGGAGGTCGCCGCAATCACGACGACCTCCTCAAACAGTCAATGGTGCGGGCGACAGGAATCGAACCTGCACGAAGTCTCCCCCACTGGAACCTAAATCCAGCGCGTCTACCAGTTCCGCCACGCCCGCATGGCAACCGCTCAATAGTACCCTAAGTGAGCGCTTGTCAACGATGGAGAATCTGCGACGTCGCGCCCAACTGAGAAAGGGCAGAAGCCCGCCGGGACGCGACGCCGCTGGCACGCGCTAGATTCGCGAGGGCGCAGACGACTCACAAGCCGCTCTTGGCAAGCCGGCAACCCATTGGTGAACGCCCGAATACGGGAGATTCCCTAGCAGACGCCCTGGGCCATCATGGCGTCGGCGACCTTCTCGAAGCCGGCGATGTTGGCACCCATGACGAAGTTGCCCTCGTGGCCATACTTCTTGGCGGTGTCGTCGACATTGTGGAACATGCCGCGCATGAGCTGCTCGAGCTTGCCGTCGACCTCCTCGAAGGTCCAGGAGAGGTGCTCGGCGTTCTGGCTCATCTCGAGGCCGGAGACGAGCACGCCGCCGGCGTTAGCGGCCTTGCCGGGCATGAAGGCGACGCCGTTGGCCTGGAAGTACTCGGTCGCGTCGATCGTCGTGGGCATGTTGGCGCCCTCGCCCACGACCTTCACGCCGTTGGCGACGAGGGCCTTGGCGTCCTCGAGGTGCAGCGTGTTCTCGCGAGCGCAGGGAAGCGCGATGTCGCAGGGAAGCTGCCAGACGCCGCGGCCGTCACCCTCGTGCCAGGTGGCAGCGGGGCGCTCATCAACGTACATGGCGAGGGAGACGCCCTTGTCGTGGCCGGAGCGCTTCTTGTTGTAGACGTGCTCGAGGACGGTGTAGTCGATACCCTCGGGGTCCTCGACCCAACCGTGGGTGTCGGAGCAGGCGAGAACCTTGCCGCCGAGCTGCGAGACCTTCTGGACGGCGTAGATGGCGACGTTGCCGGAGCCGTGGACGACGACGTTCTTGCCCTCGAAGGAGTCGCCGTTGCTCTTGAGGTACTCGTCAACGAAGTAGGCGAGGCCGTAACCGGTGGCCTCGGTACGGGCGAGCGAGCCACCGAAGGAGAGGCCCTTGCCCGTGAGAACGCCGGTCCACTCGTTGCGGAGACGCTTGTACTGACCGAACAGGTAGGCAACCTCACGGCCACCGACGCCGAGGTCACCAGCAGGAACGTCGGTGTTGGGGCCGATGTGACGGGCGAGCTCGGTCATGAAGGACTGGCAGAAGTGCATGATCTCGTTGTTGGACTTGCCCTTGGGATCGAAGTCAGAGCCGCCCTTGCCGCCGCCCATGGGAAGGGTGGTCAGGCTGTTCTTGAGGATCTGCTCGAGGCCGAGGAACTTGAGCATGCCGAGCGTGACGGTGGGGTTGAAGCGCAGGCCACCCTTGTAGGGGCCGATGGCGGAGTTGAACTCGACGCGGTAGCCGCGGTTGACCTGGACCTTGCCGGAGTCGTCGACCCACGGCACGCGGAACATGATCACGCGCTCGGGCTCGACGAGACGCTCGAGAAGGGCGGCCTCCTCGTACTCGGGGTGTGCATCGATGCAAGGCTGAAGGGTGCCGAGAATCTCGGTCGCCGCCTGGAGGAACTCGGGCTGCTCGGGGTAACGGGTCTTAAGCTCGTCGAGAACCCTCTCGGTGTACGTCATCGACGTCTCCTCTCATGCGCCATCTAGGCGCGAACGGGCCTGGCAGATTGCGCGTCACACAGGTGACAGATACGCCAAGCCACAGGTCGCGAACCGTGCCCCCACGGCGCGCGGCAAATATTGGACAGACGCTCAATAAAATACATTTCAGGCGTTTCCACAAAGCACGCGCGCAAGCACGATTAGCACCGTTGTAACAAACTCAACCCGATGTCTTCACAATGCGCGCGCGGCGGCAGCGGGCGGGCACCGAACCTACGCGCGGCGCGTGGGGTGGATGACCTCAATCGCGCGATGGACGCAAGAGATCTCGAAGTGGGAGCCCTCGCAGCGCTCGCCATCAGTCTGGCAGGGCGGCTCGCCCTCGAAATCGATGACAACGCTCGACGCCGAGCGGAAGTTCAGGTAGCGCGAACCGGTGTGGAGCGCCACACGGGCGCGCGCGAGAATGCCGAGCGCCTCGATGGTCGAGGGAGACCCCTCGGAATAGCAGATGTTGAGCAGGCCGTCATCGGCCACGGCATCGGGGCAGATGCGGAAGCCGCCACCGTACGTGGGACCAACCTGAATCGCGAAGATAATGGAGTTGCCCTCGAGAGGCTCCCCGTCAATCGTGGCGCGGAAGGGCCAACGGCGCATTTCTCGGCGAATGACGTCTACGCCAGACGCGGCAAACAGGCGCGTGCCATGGGCGCCCGTCGCGAGGCGGCGCTCCATGGTGTCGATCGCGATCGCAGCGTCCACGCCAAACGACAACGTCTCATCGAAGTACGTGCCGTTTACGAGACCGAGGTCTATGCGACGCGGAACACCCTGCAGAATCTGGGCAAGCGACTTGTCCGGCGCGTTCGAGACCATGCCGAGGGTGCGCGCGTAGTCATTTCCCGATCCCAGGGGGATGATGCCGAGGCGCGGACGCACGGAGGAGTCCATCTTCATAAGGCCGTTCACAACCTCATGGATAACGCCGTCGCCACCAAGGGCGAGCACCGTATCGAACGAGGTCGCGGTGGCGGCCATATCCGTAGCCGCCTTGGGACCAGTGGTGAGGCGAACGTCAAACCCGTCCGTCGCGGACTCATACGCCGCAAGGGTGCGACGGACGAACTCCGCGCCTTCGGCACCGGCACCGCTCTGCGATGCCGGGTTTGCGATAACGAGCGTGTGGCCGAGCGAGAACGCCATGGTCCCTCCGAGGATCCAGCCGGTCCTGCGCCGGCGCTGCCATCCATTGTATCCCCCAATACAGACTCGCGCCGAGCCCGGGTGTTCGAGCGGTGAAGCCACAGGTAAATTTGCGCGCCGTCCGCCGGTCGTTCAAACTCGCGCGCCATCCACCAGTCGCTCGAACCTGTGTGCCCGCCTGGTTGCTCAGACTCGAATCGAGCACGGCAACGGCACGTGGCATGAGCCACATCGCAAGATGGCCAGACCCGTTGTTTGGCCATCGTTTGCCCACCATTTTCCAATCGCACAACTTTTCGTTTGCCCCAATCGGGCTGCTCGCCTATACTTAACCGGCGTTCCGGGGCGTGGCGCAGTTTGGTAGCGCATCTGCTTTGGGAGCAGAGGGTCGCTGGTTCGAATCCAGTCGCCCCGACCAACGCATGCGGGTGTGGTTCAACGGTAGAACCTCAGCCTTCCAAGCTGATGACGCGGGTTCGACTCCCGTCACCCGCTCCATGCAAAACAGCAGCTCAGAGGCGTTAATGCCTCTGAGCTGCTTTGTTATTGCGCTCAACGGAGCAAGTGGATTTGAACCGCATGGCAGACGATGCAAAAAAACACGCCCCAAGTACCAGATGCGTCCCCTACCGGTACAAAAAGAAAATAGCCGCCACCAGGTAAGGGGACGGCCACTCTCTTCAACCTGAAAAGTTGACAAGGAGACGCGGCCGGCTGCCACCGGTCCCGCGCTCGTCCGTAATGGTAGCACACGCAAGGCGAGGCACTCGAGAGACGTCATGCAAGACTCCCGCAGGACCCCAGGTCTGCCTTGGAGTCACACGCGATCGCTCGCTCACCGATTGCCTCACGTCAACTATCCTCTCGAAGCTGGCTAGATATTGAAGCTGATACCAAGGAACGTCGACTTGTTGTCCTTGATCCTCTCGACCGGCTCCCTGACGACGGGCGGCCGGTCGGTCTTGAAGGCCGGCACGTCGGCGTCGCCCTCGTCGCGGTGGGAGAGGTCGAAGTTAACCTGGAACTTGAGCGAGCCGAACGCTAGGGTCGTCCCGTCGTATAGGACGAAGTGCTCGCGGATGAGGCGGCGCCTGCGCTCGCACTCGGCGACGTCGCGCGGCTCGACCGGGTTCACGTGGTCCAGCTCCCACTTCGGGACGTCCCTGCCCATCACCTCGTCCTTGCTGATTCGGTACACGTAGAAGCAGGGCCACGCGTCCGGGTTCGTGACCGCTATCGCGTGCTCCGCGTCCGCGCCCTGGTAGTACTCGACCGGCTCCCGCTCGCCGTCGGGATAGACGATCTCGTCCCTGTACTCCCTCGGCCTGACCGGGTCTAGTCTGCCGTAGCTTTGGCTCGCCATTGCCGCCTTCCATCAGAAGGCCGAACGCGCAATCCGGCCCGTTACTCGCGATGACTACACGTCTGCAGGGGGACGTGGCGAGGAACTAGTAGCCGACACCTCGTCCGACGTACTCGAAAAAGACGGTAATCACGTCGAAGTATATAGAAACAATGCGGGAACGGGCACTCGCACGACCTCCTTTCGTGGGAGTCGCGAGATCTCTCTCGCTCACTTTTGCGGTGCCGAGGTCGCGAGAGCTGCGGTGACAAAACTCGAATCTCTTTCCACGAACACGCGGCAAAGTGAACGTAGCCATGGGCCCGCCACGCCTCGTTCGTCGTGGTAGAATGGCGCGTGACGTGGGGGACGCGTCCGGGCACTGGCGGTCAAACCGGCCCGGGCGCGTCCCTCGTCGTTTCGCCTCGAGGGGAGGCGCCGCCTACTCCTCGAAGGCCAGGAAGCGCAGCAGCGCCGCCAGCGTCCAATGCAAGCGGCCCGCACGTGTCGCTGAACCCGCCACCCACACCCCAACGAAAAAGCGGTCGCCACCGCACGCAACGATGACGACCGCTTCCATATCACGCGATACGCATGACGCTAAGCAGCTCCCGGCACGCTCCCGGCAGCCACCAGAAAACGCCCAACTACTTCTGGGCAGCCTCGAGCGCAGCCTTGACCTCTTCCTTGGTCTTGAGCGCGAGGACCTTCTCGGCCAGGGCGTCAGCCTCGGCCTTCGTCCACTGGGAGATGATCTTGCGCGTGCGCAGGATCGACGGGGCGCTCACGGAGAACTCGTCCAGGCCGAAGGAGATCAGCATCGGGATGAGCAGTGGATCGGCCGCGGCCTCGCCGCACATGCCAACCATGATGCCGGCCTTGTTGCCCTCCTCGATGATGCGCTTGATGGAACGCAGCACCGCGGGCTGATAGACGGTGTAGAGGTAACGCACGGCGTCGTTGCCGCGGTCAGCACACATCGTGTAGCCGATGAGGTCGTTCGTGCCGATGGAGAAGAAGTCGCACTCGGCGGCAAGGTCGTCGGCGATGAGGGAGGCGGCGGGCGTCTCCATCATGGTGCCAATCTCGATGTTCTTGTTGTACTCCACGCCCTCGGCGTCGAGCTCGGCCTTGCACTCCTCAACAAGCTTCTTGACGTCGCGGACCTCGTCAAGGTCAGTCACCAGCGGAATCATGATCTTGATGTCGCCAAAGGCAGAGGCGCGGAGCAGGGCGCGGAGCTGCACCTTGTACTGATCGGCGTTGGAGAGGCAATAGCGGACGGCACGGTAGCCCATGAACGGGTTATCGTCATGGGTGAGGTGGAGGTACGGAATCTCCTTGTCGCCGCCCACATCAAGGGTGCGGATGATGACCGGCTTGTCCTTCATGCGAAGGGCGACCTTCTGGTACGCGGCGAACTGCTCGTCCTCGCTGGGGAGCTCGGTGGCATCCATGAAGAGGAACTCGGAGCGGAACAGGCCAACGCCCTCGGCGTCGCGCTCGGCGGCGACGTTGGCGTCATCGGGGTTGCCGATGTTGGCGACGAGAAGCTTCTCGAGACCGTCGGCGGTCTTCGTCGGGACGCCACGGTAGGCCTCGAGCGCGGCCTTCTCGGCAGCGGCCTTCTCGGCAAGATCCCTGAAGCCCTCAAGCTCGGTCTCAGATGGAGCGAGAACGACCTCGCCGGTGGTGCCGTTCACGACGACGGTGTCGCCGTTCTTGATGAGGGAGCAAGCGTTCTCGAGCGACAGGACAGCCGGAATCTCGAGGGCACGGGCGATGATCGCGGAGTGGGAGGTGCGGCCGCCGACCTCGGTCACGATGCCGACGACGTTCTCCTTGTCGATCGTGGCGGTCATGGACGGCGTGAGGTCGTGCACGACGACGATGGAGTCCTTGGGAAGGACGGAGAGGTCGACGAGCTCCTTGCCGAGAAGCTCGGCGAGGATGCCGGTGCGGATGTCCTGGACGTCAGCGCAGCGCTCGCGAATGAGCTGCTCCTCAGAGGCGTCGAACATGGCGTAGAACATGTCGCAGACCTCATCGATGGCCTGCTCGGCGCACTTGCCGTCGTTGATGCGGTTGTTGACCTCATCGATCATGAAGGGGTCGTTGGCCATGGTGATGTGACCCACCATGATCTCGGCCTCCTTCTCGCCGACCGTAACCTTCATGCGGTCAGCCTGAGCCTGCGTCTTGACGCAGAAGGCATCGAGGGCGGCCTGATAGCGGGCACGCTCCTCCTCGTCAGTGTCCTGGTGCGTGGCCGGAACGTAGGACAGATCCGGCTCGACGGCAACCTGGGCAGAGCCGATGCCGATACCGTCAGACGCGTTAACACCCTTGTACATGAATCCCCCCTGAATCTAAGTACCCTAAGTAGCAATAGAAAGGAGGGTCAGCGCAGTGCGCCGCCCTCCTTAACACGCCATTTGTGGCACGGGGCCAAGGCCCCAAAGGCGATACTACTCGCCGATGCCGCTCTTGACGAGCTCGACGGCGGCGGCGAGAGCGTCAGCCTCGTCAGCGCCATCGCACTTGATCTCAATCTCGGTGCCGCAGGAAAGACCAGCGGCCATGAGGGCCATCGGCGACTTGCCGTTGGTCTCCTTGCCATCGGCAACGATGGTCACGGTGCTGGCGAACTTGCCCATGGCGGAGGCAAAGGTGCCGGCCGGACGCATGTGAAGACCCTGCGGATTGATGAGCGTAACCTTCTCGGAAACCATGCTGAACTCCTCTTTTTTCTTTATGGCCCTTGCGAGCCCTACCCCATAAACACTATGAGCCGACGGATACCCCCGCGACTCATCCACGTGCTTAGGTCGAGTCTAGCAGACCATGAGCACGCTGGAACCTAAATACCCAACCAGAACGCTTCCGTTCGTCAACACCATCGAATCTGCGACAAACGGCTACTCTGCGTCCTTGGCTTCCTTTGCCTCCTTGGCCTCAGGCTTTGCCTCCTTGGCCGGCTTCTTCTCCTTAGAAGCAGTGGCCTTCTTGGCGAGCTCCTCGTCCATGATCTTGGTGAGGCTGTCATAGAACTTATCGATGGTCGAGCGCTGGGCGAGGCCCTTGCTAGCAGCGGTGGCGGAACCACAGGCGCTCGCAAAGTTGAGGGCGTCCTGATAGGACTTGCCGGCGTCGAGGCTCGCAAGGAAGCCGGCGACCATCGAGTCACCGGAGCCCGTGGCGTTCACGAGACGGCACGGCGGACACTTGGTGATGTACTCGCTGCCGTCAGCCGCGACGAGCGCAGAGCCCTCGCCACCGCAGGAGACAACGACGTTCTGGGCGCCGCGCTCGTGGAGCAGGCGCGCGTAGGGCAGGCACTCCTCCGGGGTCTCCGGGGAGACGTCGAAGAGCTTGCCGAGCTCGTGGTGGTTAGGCTTGATCATGAAGGGCTTCGACTCGAGGGACTGGAGCAGAAGCGTGCCCGGAGCGTCGACGACGAAGCGGATGCCGCGGCCGGCGAGGCGGGTCATGATGATCTGGTACATGTCATCAGGCAGGCACTTGGGGATGGAACCCGTGAGGACGAGGGTGTCACCGGCCTTGATGCGGTCAAGGCGGCCAAACATCTCATCGACCTTGTCGTTCGGAATCTTGGGGCCCATGCCGTTGATGATGGTCATCACGATGCCGTTGAGCTTGACGTTGATGCGCGTGAAGCCCTTCTCGAGGCGCACGAAGTTGCACGTGACGCCCGCGCTCTGAAGGGTCTCGAGAATGTAGTCACCAGTGAAGCCGGCGATGATGCCGAGGCAGATGGTGTCAACGTTGAGCTCGTTCAGGATGCTGGAGACATTGATGCCGTTACCGCCACAACGAACCTCTTCGCTCGTGGAACGGTTGGTGAAGCCCATGTCGAGCGTCGTGGGGTGCATCACGTAGTCGACGGCAGGGTTGAAGGTAACGGTGTAAATCAAGGGGCGCTCCTTCCTCAGTTTTTCGCAGACTCCAGTATGACACACGAAAGGGCCCCCGACAGTGCTTTCAGGAGCCACTCAGCCAAAAAGTTGACCTCCGTTTAATGGCCATATGCTGGGTTTTAGCAAAAATCTAGCCATCGGGCGCCTCAGCGCGGAGGACGAACCCGACAAGAAGTAAGGGACTCTTTTGGCACGGCTCGACGTACCGCCGTGCGACGAGAAATCTCCCTACTGCTCGAGGCCGGCGTTGATCGCGTCGACGATCTGGGAGGCCTCCGCGGCGTCAAAGACGGAGGAGCAGAAGTTGGCATCCGAAACCATGACGGCAAGCTTCGAGAGGATGCGAAGGTGCTCGGTGCCACGCTCGCCATCGGGGATGAACAGGGCGACGGCGACCTTGACGGGAGCCTTGTCCATGGTCTCCCACTCGACGGGCTCGGCGAAGCGGAGGACGACGATGCAGGGATCTGTGACCTCAGCGCACTTGCAGTGAGGAATGGCGAAGCCTCCCGCCATACCCGTGGAACCCTCGGCCTCGCGCGCCTTGAGGGCCTCTGCGAGCGTGGACGCGTCCGCGCCAACGCCGAGCTCGGCTGCCTTCCGCGCGGCAAGGTCAAGAGCCTCGTCACGAGCGGTGGCGGCGCAATCAAGAATCACGTGGTCATTGTCGAGCAGTGCCATTGGGTCTCCCCTCTCCCGGCCAGCCCCCGCCGGCCGATGTCATTTGTACCGGAAGCATGGTACTCACGTGCGTGCCAGCTCGCAAATAGATGTAACCGATTTGCAAAAAGATATACCAAATCTCACAAGCGTTAGCAGGAGCAAAACACATGGCAGTCCGAACTGTTTGCAAAACCAGGCGAGCCATATGCATCCAAGGCGCGCTCGTGGCTCGTGGTAATAGGGCCACATCGCGACGCAGCAGAGCGAGCCCAGGGCCGCATCGCGACGCAGTAGCCAGAAATAGCAAAAGGCCCCGGGATTACCGGGGCCTTGCATGCAATGGTGGACCGTCAGGGACTCGAACCCTGGACCTTGGGATTAAGAGTCCCCTGCTCTACCAGCTGAGCTAACGGTCCGTGCTATGTATCTTACACCCTGGCGAGTGCAAGCGGAAGTACATGGTGGACCGTCAGGGACTCGAACCCTGGACCTTGGGATTAAGAGTCCCCTGCTCTACCAGCTGAGCTAACGGTCCGTGCTTGTCTAAGATGGGGTGGGTGAAGGGGCTCGAACCCTCGACCTACGGAGCCACGGTCCGTCGCTCTGCCAACTGAGCTACACCCACCATCTGGCCACCTCTTGAAGCAGCTCGTCTATTATGCACACCACATCCGATCCATGCAAGGGGAATTTTTAGATTTCTTTGAAGTTATGTCGAAATGAACGTTGTTCAGGCTTGTGACCAGGGGGTTCTCATCGACTCACCCAAAAAAGAAAATCAAAAATCAAAGAGGCCAGGGAACAAATTGCCCCCTGGCCTCAACAACTCATGGTGCGCCCTGAGCGATTCGAACGCTCGACCGTCGGATTAGAAGTCCGGTGCTCTATCCAGCTGAGCTAAGGGCGCGTGACTCCGGCTTCGCTCGCCGGACAACCCATTCTAGCGCAAGACGCCACGATTACGACAAGAGACATTCGCAGCTCGAGCGGCCGACCCCACTGGACGAAACACGCAGGCCCCGCGGCAAGCGCGAGACAGGCGCCACGGCGGCAGGGCCATGATGGCCTGGGTGAGAAACGCTGGCCCCGCGGCAAGCGCGCAGGACACGCCATCCCCGCCCAAAAGCGCCTGAGCGCCCGTCTAAGCCCCTAGAGCAGGAGCTCTGCCACCTGGACGGCATTGGTGGCGGCACCCTTGCGAATCTGGTCACCGCAGCACCAGAAGGTGATGCCGCGACCCTGCTCGGGGTTGGAGATGTCGCGGCGGATGCGACCGACCCAGATGAGGTCCTGGTCGCTCGTGTAGAGCGGCATCGGGTAGCGGTCGTGCGCGACGTCAGCACCGAGGTCGTCGACGAGCTTCACGCCCGGAGCCGCGGCCAGGGCCTCGCGGGCGTCCTCGAGCGAAACGGGTTCCTCGAACTCCAGCGTGATGCTCTCGGAGTGCGAGCGCAGCACGGGCACGCGCACGCAGGTGCAGTTCACGCGCAGCTCGGGCAGATGCATGATCTTGCGGCCCTCGTTCTGCAGCTTCATCTCCTCGGACGTGAAGCCCTCGAACTTCTCGGAGCCAATCTGCGGAATGAGGTTGCTCGCGAGCTGGTCGACGAACGCGGTGGGCTCAGGCAGCTCCTCGCCGCGGCCGATGGCCCCCAGCTCGTTCTCGAGCTGGCGCATGCCCGGTACGCCAGCGCCGCTCGCAGCCTGGTACGTGCTCACGATCATGCGCGAGACGTGGCCGAGCTTGTGCAGCGGCCACGTGGGGACGAGGCCGATGATCGTGGCGCAGTTGGGGTTCGAGATGAGGCCCTTGTTCCAGGCGACGTCCTGGGGGTTGATCTCCGGGACGACAAGAGGCACGTCCTCGTCGAGGCGGAAGGCGTGGGAGTTGTCCACCACCGTGGCGCCACGACGGACGGCCTCGGGCAAGAGCGCCTTGGCGATGTCGTCATCCGCGGCGCCGAGGACGATATCCATGCCCTCGAAGGCCTCCGGACGCGCCTCCTCGATTACGACCTCGCGGCCGCACCACTCGACGACCTTGCCCGCAGAGCGCGCGCTCGCCAGGAGCTTGAGCTCGCCCACGGGAAAGTCACGCTCGGTCAGGCACTCGAGCATCTGCGTGCCAACGGCTCCCGTGGCACCAAGGATCGCTACGTTCTTCTTGTCAGCCATGAGTTACTCCTCGTCAAGGAACGCGTCATAGACGGCGCGGATGGTCTTCTTGAAGTCGGCGTCGTTCACACCGAAGATGATGCTGATCTCCTGGGAGCTCTGGGTGATGAGGCGGATGTTGATGCCCTTCTCGCCCAGCTCGTTGAACAGGCGGCCCGAGGTGCCGGGGCGGTTGGACATGTTGCGGCCAACCACGCTGATGAGGGCGAGGTGGTCGATAATCTTGACCTCGTCGGGCTTGAGCTCACGCTGGATGTCGGCCACGATCGAGTAGATCTTGTCGTGCACGTCAGCGCCGTTGACAACCACGCCGAACGAGTCGATGCCCGTGGGCACGTGCTCGACGGAGACGCCATAGCGCTCGAAGATCGCGAGCGCGCGGGCGAGCAGGCCGACGGAGCTGCCCATCTTGGCCTTGGCGATGTGGACCGTCAGGAAGTCCTTCTTGCCGGCGATGCCCGTGATGACGGGGTCGTCCTCGGTGGGCTCGACGCGCTCCTGGATGATGGTGCCGCGCTCCTCCGGGTGATTGGTGTTGAGAATCGCGATGGGGATGTTGGCCTCGCGCACGGGGAAGATCGCCTCCTCGTGCAGGACGCTCGCGCCCATGTAGGAGAGCTCGTGCATCTCGTCGAAGGTGATGCGGCGAATGGCGCGCGGGCGCTTGACGATGCGCGGGTCGGCTGTGAGGAAGCCCGAGACGTCCGTCCAGTTCTCGTAGAGGTCCGCGTTGAGGGCGCGAGCCGCGATGGCGCCCGTGATGTCGCCGCCGCCACGGCTGAAGAGCTTGATGTCGCCCTCGCTCGTGGCGCCATAGAAGCCCGGGAGCACGAAGCTGCCCTCCCGCACGACGAGGTCATGGATGCGGTCGCAGGTGCGTTCCATGTCGAGAGACCCGTCGTGGTGGAAGCGCACGTACTCGGCGGCGTCCGCGAACGGAAGGCCCAGGTACTCGCTCATAAGTCGGGCGGTGAAGTACTCGCCACGGCTCACGATGTACTCGGTCGAGTATTCCTTGATATGCGCGGCGAACTCGTCGAACTTCTCGGCCATGGGATAGCTGAGGCCAAGCTCGGTCGCGATGTCGACGAAGCGCTGCTTGATATCCGCGAGAAGCGGGGTGCAGTCGACGTGATAGGTGCGGTGCGCGTCGACCAGATAGAGGAGGTCAGTAATCTTGTTGTCCTCGGAGTTGCGCTTACCCGCGGCAGAGACCACCACGAAGCGACGGCCCTCGTCAGCCTCGATGATGCGCTTGACCTTCTTGAACTGGCCGGCGTCTGCGACGCTCGATCCGCCGAACTTGGTGATCTTGATCATGTGACTCCTCGTCAAGGTCGATCCCTGAGCGCCTCCGCGCCCCGTTCCAAACCTCCGCCAGGCAGCCCGCCTGTTACCAAACGGTCTCAGCTGGGCTTTGAGCGGCCCGGATGCCACTCCCCGCGTTATTATGCGGAAAACGTCCTGAGCGCCCGCGGAAACAGGTTCGCGGGCAAACGCGCCGACACGCAAGGAGAAGAGCAGTGACTACGTTCTACCACAGCACACGCTCGCGAAACGAATCCTTAACAAGTAAGCAGGCAATTCTCGAGGGTATCGCCCCAGACGGAGGCCTGTTCGTTCGCGATGACGTCGCCGAGGGCGCGCCTTCGCTCGAGAGCCTGCTCGCCGGCACCTATCAGGACCGCGCGTGCCTCGTCCTCGGCCACCTCCTCGACGACTTCACCGCCGAGGAGATTTCCGGCTGCGTCGACGCCGCGTACGGCCCCAACTTCGACTCCCCCGCCGTAACGCCCGTCGTCCCCTGCGGCGACGATTGGACGCTCGAGCTGTGGCACGGCCCGACGAGCGCCTTCAAGGACATCGCTCTCCAGATGCTCCCGCAGCTCATGCGCGTCTCCCGCGAGGGTGACGGTCGCGGCGTCATGATCGTCACCGCGACGAGCGGCGACACCGGCAAGGCAGCCCTCGAGGGCTTCGCCGACGTTGCCGGCACCGGCGTCACCGTCTTCTACCCCCACGGTAAGGTCTCCGACGTCCAGCGACTCCAGATGGCCACCCAGCGCGGCAAGAACGTCGCGGTCTGCGCCATCGAAGGCAACTTCGACGACGCCCAGACCCAGGTGAAGCGCATCTTCGCAGACGTGGCCCTGCGCGAGCGCCTCGCGGAGAAGAACGTCGTACTGTCGAGCGCAAACTCGATCAACGTGGGTCGCCTCGTCCCGCAGGTCACCTACTACTTCGACGCCTACGCCCAGCTCGTGGCCGCAGGCAAGCTCAAGAGCGGCGACGCGATCGACTTCTGCGTGCCCACCGGCAACTTCGGCGACGTGCTCGCCGGCTACTATGCCAAGCTCATGGGCCTTCCCGTGCGCAAGCTCATCGTCGCCTCTAACGCCAACGACGTCCTAACGGACTTCATCACCACCGGCACCTATGACCGCAGGCGCCCCTTCCACAAGACCATCTCGCCCTCGATGGACATCCTCGTGTCGTCCAACCTCGAGCGCCTGCTGTTCTACCTGTCCGACGGAGACTGCGAGCTTGTGTCCTCCCTCATGAAGAACCTTGCCGAGCAGGGCTTCTACACCGTGCCCGAGCATGTCCTCGAGCGCCTTCACGAGACGTTCGAGTGCGGCCGCGCCGATGACACGGCTACGCGCGAGACGATCCGCGATACCTGGGAGCGCCACGGCGTCATCCTCGACCCGCACACCGCCGTCGCCCGCCACGTCCTCGAGGCTCGCCCGGCGGACGGCGTCGCCCGCGTCTGTCTCTCCACGGCAAGCCCCTACAAGTTCTCCGCGGACGTCCTCGCGGCACTCGGCCACGACACGACCGACATGGACGGCTTCGAGTGCATGGACGCCCTCTTCGAGGTCACGGGAGCCAAGGTGCCCGAGGCGCTCTCCGCCCTGCGTGACGCCCAGGAGAGGTTCTCCGACGTGGTAAGCGTTCCTGAGATGAGCGGCTACGTGGAGGACGCGGCGACGAGGATCCTCGCATGATCCGCATTTCCGTACCCGCCACCAGCGCGAACCTCGGCATAGGCTATGACACGCTGGGCATGGCGGTCTCCCTCTACTCGCACTTCACGTTCGAGCGCGCCGATAAGCTCACGATCACCGGCTGCCCGGAGGAGTTCCGCAACGCCAACAATCTCGTCTATGTCTCGCTCGTCGACGCGCTGGCAGAGTGGGGCGAGGAGCCCTTTGGCGTCTCGATCGACATCCAGACCGAGGTGCCCGTCGCTCGCGGCCTGGGATCTTCGAGCACCTGCGTCGTCGCTGGCATCATGGCCGCGGCGGCGCTCACCGGCCACACCGTCACGCGCGAGGAGCTCGTGGCGATGGCGACGCGCGTCGAGGGCCACCCTGACAACGTCGCGCCCGCGATCCTGGGCGCAGCCGTATGCTCGTTCACCCCTGACGGCCGCCTGCCGCGCTGCCTGCGCTACGACGTGAGCGATCGCCTCCGTTTCGTCACGGTGATCCCTCCCTATGAGGTTCACACGAGCGAGGCGCGCAAGGTCGTGCCGCAGGAGGTCCCGCTCTCGACCGCCGTCTGGCAGATGGGCCGCGTCGCGGGCCTGACCCGCGGCCTCGAGACGGGTGACGCCTCGCTCATCGCGGACGCCAACGACGACCGCCTGCAGGAGCCCTACCGCCGCGCTCTCATCCCGGACTACGATGCCATTCGCGAGACCTGCCTCGAGGGCGGAGCGAAGACGATGTGGATCTCTGGCTCCGGCTCGACCCTCATGGCCGTGACGGATGACACGATCGTGGCCAAGTTCCTTCAGGTTCGCCTCAAGGAACGCTTCCCCGAGTGTGAGACGCACATCCTCACCTGCGACACTTGCGGCGCGCAGATCGAATACCTGTAGTCACAAACAGCCCAAAGGCGACGCCCGCGCAGTCGAGCGCCACGTCCGAGAGCTGCCCCGAGCGGCCCGGCACGAAGCGCTGGAGGGTCTCGTCCGCAGAGGGCACGATCACGCCCGGAACGACCTGACGCCACCCGGGACGACCATCTTCCGGCGTGCTGCCGAGAAGGACTCCGAGCAGGGCGTATTCGAGGAAGTGCCCCGCCTTGCGCACGAGGAAGGACATGAGGGTCGCATCCGTGACACCAAGCGCCTCGAAGGCAGGACGTAGAATGTCGACGACAACGGCGCTCTGAGCCGTGGATTCTGGCCCCGGGAAGAGCGACCTGCTCCAAATGAACAAGGCCCACGCAAAGACGAGAAGCCACCGCGCCCACACGGGGACGCGGTGGCTTTTGGTTTTGCTGGTTGAGGCACTGGCGCGACAGCCAGCGGCTCGTGAGGCGTCGACGCGGCAGCCAGCAATTCGCGAGGCACCTGCCCGGCGGCCAGCAGCTCGCAAGGCGCCGGGCTCGGTAAGAGCCACCCTTAGCCCTGCAGCGCGAGGTGGCGGGCGGGGATATCGGCCGTGCCGCCGTCGATGACCTTGAAGCGCTTGCGGATACCGTGATGCGCGAGCTTGCGGACGCTCTTGCTCTCGTTGCGGGCAAGCTCCTGGTCGACGAGCATGTCGACGTAGCTATCGGTGTCCGCAACGTCCGGACGACCCGCCTGCGGCTTGAACGCCATGAAGATGGTGTCCGGCTCGAGGTGATCGACCTCGTCCAGCTCCTCGTCGAAAGAGGCCGGAGAGGGCGCGGGCACGGCATTGGCGGCAGCCATGGCGATGTCCTCGTTGGTGCGCTCGTCGAGCGCGGCGAGGGCAACGGCCCACAGGTCCTGCTGCTGGTCGCTCCAGCGCTGGCCCTGAGCAGGGAACGCCTCGGCCGGGTCGGCGAGACGGGTCGCGATGGTCTCGCGGTCGTGCCTGGGCTCGACGGCGACGGAAGCAGGGCGCGCGGTCTGCGGCGCTGCCGGCTGAGCGGCCTGCGCGGAAGCGGAGGACGCTGGCTGAGCAGCCTGCGCAGGCGCAGCCGACTGCTGCCTGGCCGCGGCCTGGGCGGCCTGGGCGACCCAAAGGTCCTTCGCGGCGGCAGCGGCGGCGGGCGTCTGGGCGCAGAAGAGCACGGCGCTGTTATCCGCCAGGCCTTCGTTCACGGACTCCATACCGACGACGGAAGCCGTCGCGGGGCGAACCTCGTTACCAAAAGCCTGGTCCCACCAAGCCTCCCCCACGTCGCCAACGCTGCCATCGGCGCGCGCGATGACGGGGAGTCCCTCCATCTTCGCAGCTCCGAGGCGCTCCTGGAGAACGCTGGCAACGCCCTTGGCGCGCGCGGCCATGCGCTCGGCGAGGGTGATCTTGCGGACGTAGTCCTCCGCGACGTCGGCATAGTCGACGGAATCCGAGCCCTTCAGCCAGGAGTCCCAGGCGGCGTCCGCCTCGGCATCGCTCATCACGCCGTAGTGCGAGGGAACGGTGTAGCGGGTCTCCTTTTGCCTCTGGGCAGTGGCGGATACGGGGGCGGCGTGGCCGGACGCGGGAGCTGCGGGGGCGGTGTGGTTGTTTGCGACGGGTGCGGCGGTCGCGCCCTCTGACGCGGCTGCGGCCACGTGCGGCGCGGGCTGGACGCGGATGTTGCCCGTCTGCTCCCAAGATCCGGTCATGCCACGCTGCGTGCTGCGCGCGGCATGGCGAGGCTGTTGCTCGGATACGACAGCCGCCGAGATCTCCCCAGCGCCGCCGGACGAGAGAGTCCCGGTGGCATCTTGGCCAGACATATCCCAAGCGGAGGGACCCGCCTGGTCATTAGCTCCCCGCATACGACCCGCGGAATCAAAGGCAGCCCGATGGCGCGTCTCCGCCATGCGCGTGACTACGAGTGAGGTACCGCTGGCGATAACCGCACCGGCGATGCATCCGGCAGCGAAGCTAAGGCCGGGATCGATCCTAGAGACGTCTTGGCCCAGAACCGTAAGCGCATTGGCCCACGTGGGGGTCGCCCACGCAGCAACGCCGGCCAGACCGGCACAAATGGCAGGGTTCGTGTGCCTGCTCGTCATGACCAAACGCCTCCCTCGCGGAGGCGACGGCGTGCGCAGATTGTCCACTGGATTGCGACGACGGGCCCACCAGACATCTGGCGGCCAATCGGGCAACGGCTTGGTGTGTTTAGTCTGCGTGTACCGTCGCTCGAACAATTATTCCTCATGGTGCATAGGCACCTCGTGGCGCAAAGGCTGCTTTTACAGCACGTGGGCACCAATAGAATGACTATACATCAGCGAGTCATTATAGTGCGGCGAAATGCGCCCCAGGCAATGAATTCTTGGAGGGGGAAGCCGCAAGCGCGTCCGCACAACCGCCGCATGGCACCACGAACAGCAAAACGGTCGCGCTGGCGCATTCAACGCCAACGCGACCGCATGTCTCTCGATTCAGCCGGCGCGCGCCCAGGAAACGTCACGCCCCCGGCACGACAAGCCATTACAGCGAGTCGACGTACTCCGACTGCTGGGCCTTCTTGGCCGAGCGGATGAGGAACTCCTCGTTCGTCGCCGTAGCGCGGAGACTCTTGACGAGAGAAGCCTCGGCACGCTCGATGTTGTTCATGTTCGCGAGGATGCGACGGAGGCCCCAGACGAACGGCTGGAGATCCGCATCAATGAGCAGGTCCTCGTTGCGCGTGCCGGAGGCAACCGGATCGATTGCCGGGAAGATGCGCTTGTCGGCAAGCTCGCGGTCGAGCTTGAGCTCCATGTTGCCGGTGCCCTTGAACTCCTCGAAGATGACCTCGTCCATCTTGGAGCCAGTCTCGACAAGGGCGGAGGCGAGGATGGTCAGGGAGCCACCGTTCTCGATGTTGCGCGCCGCGCCGAGGAACTTCTTGGGCGGGTAGAGCGCCGCGGAGTCAACGCCGCCGGACAGGATGCGGCCGCTTGCGGGAGCAGCGAGGTTGTAGGCGCGGGCAAGGCGCGTGATGGAGTCGAGGACGACCACGACGTCGCGGCCCATCTCGACCAGGCGCTTCGCGCGCTCGATTACGAGCTCGGAGACCATGGTGTGGTTCTCGGCAGGCATGTCGAACGTCGAGGCAACGACATCGCCCCTGATGGAGCGCTGCATGTCAGTAACCTCTTCGGGGCGCTCGTCGACAAGCAGGCAGATGAGATAGACCTCGGGGTTGTTGGCGGCGATGGACTCGCAGATGCGCTTGAGCACCGTGGTCTTGCCGGCCTTGGGCGGGCTCACGATTAGGCCGCGCTGGCCCTTGCCGATAGGAGCCACGAGGTCAATGGCGCGACCGGTGATGGAGTCACGGCCGTGCTCCATGCGAAGGCGCTCGTTGGGATAGACGGGCGTGAGGTCGCGGAAGCGCGGGCGCGAGCGAACAAGCTCGGGCTCGAGACCATTGACCGTGGCGATCTTGTAAAGCGCGGGGTACTTGTCGTTGGGACGGCTCGGGCGAACGGTTCCCTCAATCCAGTCGCCACGACGAAGGCCCATGTGCTTGATCATCTGCTGGGGAACGAAGGCGTCGTCGTCGCCGGCCATATAGTTGCCGGTACGAACGAAGCCATAGCCTTCGCCCGTGATGTCAAGCACGCCGGCGACGTCGCGGAAGCCCTCGGCACGCGCGGCGGCAACGTAGACCGCCTCAGCGAGCTGGGCCTTGCGGATGCCCACGTACTCAACGCCGAGGTTAACCGCCTCGCGACGCAGCTCTGCCACGAGCATGGAGGCGGCACGCTCGCGAGAGAGCGTGGGACCGCCGTTGTTGTTGCCCGCGTTGTTGCCGTTGTTGTTGTGACGGTTGCGGCGACGGTTGTTGCCGCCATTGTTGTTCTGGAACTGGCGCTGGCCCTGCGCGTTCTGCTTGTCGGCACCGCGGCCCGGGCGAACGTCGCGGCGGTCGCGCTGATAGCCGCGCTGCTGCTTGTCAGCGTTCTGGCCGCTTGCCTGCGAAGAGGCGTTCTGGCCTCCCTCGGACGCAGGGGCGGAAGCCTGGTCACGGTCCTTGCGGGCGCGCGAGCGACGACGCTTGAACGCGCCTTCGTCACCGGCAGCGTCAGTCCTGGGGGCGACGTCGGCTTTGGGAGCGGCATCCGCCTTGGGAGTGACGGGCGCCTTCTGCGCGGTGTCGACCTTGGCGGCGTGGGCCCTGGATGCGTCATCAGCCTTGGCGGCGCGGACCTTGGGAGCGGAGTCGGCCTTGGATGGCGCCTCGCCCTTGGCCGAATCGGCCTTGGCGGCGCGAGCCTTGGTGGCACGGGCCTTGGGAGCGTCGGCCTTCGGGGCGGCATCAGTCTTCTGAGCGGCAGGGGCCTTAGCAGCAGCGTCGCCCTTAGACGAGGCAGAAGCCTCCTGGACGGCATCGGCCTTGCGCGCGCGAGGACGGCGGCGCTTTGGTGCCTGCGGAATCTCGTTGTTTTCTTCTGTCACGTGGGTGACCCTTCGAATCGGGCGAACTCGTCGCCTCCCACCCCACGCTGCTAACGCGGCATTGTCCTGCGAAAGTAAAGCCTGAGGTTGGGGAAATAGTGGGCGCCGCAAAAGCGCGGCACAACGTAGGCTTAAAGGCCTGATTTTCTCGACTATAACACTCGTCACAGTATCGTGCGAGCAAAACGTTACTTCACCGGCGTCCGGCATTAGTTCGCGTCCAAGCGATGCGATCGGCAGCCAGTTGATCCCCACCGCACAAGCATGAGTTGAGCGTCAGTCACGCAGCAGAATCGCAAGCGCACCCATGCGCGCCCCAAACAAAGACGCCCGCCGGGACAACTCCCAGCGGGCGCCAAGCAATCTATCTAGCGAACGTCACGCGCTACATACGCTCCGGAGCAGAGACGCCGATGAGCGAGAGCGTGAGCGCAAGCACGCGACGGGCGGCATCGCACGCGGCAAGGCGGGCCTTCGAAACGGCCTCGTCGACCGGACGGCCCTCGCTCGGCAGCACCTGGCAGGCGGTGTAGAACGAGTGGAAGCTACCAGCGAGCTCCTGCGCGTAGTGCGTGAGGCGGAACGGCGCACGGTCACGGGCGCAGCTCTCGACCAGGTCGCCAAACTCGCCGAGCTTACGCGCGAGGGCGGCCTCGGTGGGATCGGTGAGGACGGAGAGGTCGCAGTCGATCGGGCAGGCGCGAGAGGCAATCTCGTCCATGCCGAGCTCGGCGGCCTCCTCAGCGGTGACGCCGGCGGCGCGGCGCAGGATCGAGCAGATGCGGGCGTGGGCGTACTGGACGTAGTACACCGGGTTGGTGTTGTCCTGGCGCTTCACGGCCTCGATGTCGAAGTCGATCATCTGGTTGGAGCTCTTGGAGACGAGCGTGAAGCGCGTGGCGTCAGCGCCCACCTCGTCGAGCAGCTCGCGCAGCGGGACCATCGTGCCCTTACGCTTGCTCATCCTGACGGGCTGGCCGTTGCGCAGCAGGTTCACGAGCTGGCCGAGAAGGACCTCAAACTTACCCTCGTAACCGAGGGCATCAGTCGCGGCGCGCACGCGGGCGATATAGCCGTGGTGGTCGGCGCCCCAGACGTCGATGACGTGGTCGACGCGCTCGTACTTGTTCCAGTGATAGGCGACGTCAGAAGCGAAGTAGGTGTAGGCGCCGTCAGCCTTCACGAGGACGCGGTCCTTGTCGTCGCCAAAGTCAGTGGAGCGGAACCAGAGGGCGTCGTCCTTCTCGTAGAGGTAACCCTGCTCGCGCAGGCGGGCGAAGGCGCGGTCGACGGCGCTCGTGCCGCTCGCGTCCTTCTCATACAGGGAGCGCTCGCTGAACCACACGTCAAAGCTGGTGCGCATGTCGTCGCAGGTCTGGCGGATGTCCTCGAGCATGAGCTTGTAGCCGCGCTCGCGGAAGGAGGTCATGCGCTCGGAGGCGTCGGCGTCGACCCAGCGGGTGCCGTCAGCCTCCATGAAGTGGGCGGCAAGGTCGATGATGTAGTCTCCGCCGTAAGAGTCAGCGCCGAGGGACTCGCGGAAGGCGTCCATGTAGGGATGGCTCTCGGGGTGCTCGTCAGCCTCGTCAGAGACGAAGGCGGCCCAGTCGGCGATGAGGGCCTCGTGGGCGGCGTGGGCGTCGACGCCCTTCTCGTCCATGATCCGGGCGAGCTGGAGATAGCGCGCGGACACCGAGTTGCCAAAGGTGTTCATCTGGTTGCCGTGGTCATTCACGTAGTACTCGCGCTCGACCTCGTAACCGGCGTGGTCGAGAACGCGGGCGAGGGAGTCGCCGAGCGCGGCCCAACGGCCATGGCCGATGTGCAGCGGACCAACGGGGTTAGCGGAGACGTACTCGACCTGGACGCGCTGACCAGCACCGAGGTCAGAGCGGCCAAAGTCCTCGCCCTGCTCGCGCACGGTGCGGAAGATCTCGTTACCGGCGGCGACGGAAAGGTAGATGTTCACGAAGCCCGGGCCAGCGACCTCGACGCGATCGATCTCCGGAGCCTCGGGGAGGTGGGCGGCGATGGCCTCGGCGATCGCGCGGGGCGCCATGTGGGCGACCTTGGCGCTGCGGAGGGCGACGGTGCTCGTCCAATCGCCGTTCGCGGAATCCGCGGGGCGCTCGAGGCCGAGGTCCGCCACCTCGAACTCAGGCAGCTCGCCTGCAGACTGTGCCTCGGCCAGTGCAGCCCTGACCAGCTTCTCGATCGTCTCGACCACGATGCGTCCTTCCAACGTGCGCGCGGCCCCAAAGCGGGGCCGCGAATTAACATTTCGTGCCGTAAAGCGGCTATGAGTGTAGCAAAAGCGAGCCTGGGGAACGTCACCAGGCGCGAGGTCCTCGACGCAACTTGCCAGGCAGCGTCCTAGCGAATGGGCGACGAGGCAATACGCTCCTCGCGTGCGAGCCTCACGCGCAGCGCGGCGAGGTTGTCCTCGACGCCCACGGGATAGAGCTGCGGGTTCAGGAAGCGCTTCACCGCCGGGTCGAGACGCATGAGCGCCTCACGGCAGGCGCGGCGAGACTCCGCGAGCGTCGGCCTCTCGCCGATACCACGGCCGTCCTCCACCATCTGAACGAGGAGGTCGCGCCCCTCGTAGGCACCAAAGTCATAGCCGACCTCGGAGTCGGTCACGTTCACGGCGAGGGCACAGTTGGTCCCGGCTATCGTCTCGTCATAGATGACGTCGCCCACGGGGCAGCCGGAGCCATCGACGAAGCGCTTGACCTGTTGGATGCCAGGGATGGTGCGCTTATAGGCAACCTCGGACAGCTTCATCGTGGGACGCCACTCCGCCTCGCCCGCCTTGCGTACGGCAGCAAGCTTGTACACGCCACCAAGGGAGGGCTGGGGGTCGCACGTGGCGAGCTTGGTACCCACGCCAAACGAGTCAATCGGCGCACCCTGGGCGAACAGGGACTGGATTGTGTACTCGTCGAGGTCATTCGAGACGGAGATCTTCACGTAGGGCAGACCAGCCGCGTCAAAGGCCTCGCGCGCGTACTTGGAGAGCTTGGCGAGATCGCCCGAGTCGATGCGGATGGCCGCGAGGCGCTCGCCGGCGGCCTCCATCTCCTTGGCGACGGTGATCGCGTTCTCGATACCCTGGCGAACGTCGTACGTATCGACGAGCAGGACGCAGTTCTTCGGCATGGAGCGCGCGAAGGCGCGGAAGGCCTCGAGCTCGGACGGGAAGGCCATCACCCAGGAGTGGGCGTGGGTGCCGAAGACCGGAATGCCGTAGATCTTGCCGGCAAGGCAGTTGGAGGTCGAGTTGGCACCACCCACGAACGACGCGCGCGCGACGGCGAGGCCGCCATCCGGGCCCTGCGCGCGGCGCAGGCCAAAGTCTGACACGGCATGGCCCTCGGCCGCCTGGACGACGCGCGCGGTCTTGGTGGCCACGAGGGTCTGGAAGTTCACGAGGTTGAGCAGCGCCGTCTCGATGAGCTGGCACGCCGCCATGGAGCCCTGCACGCGCACGAGCGGCTCGCGCGGGAACACGACCTCGCCCTCCGGCACGGCCCAGACGTCGAGGTCGGGCGTGAACTCGGCGAGCCAGTCGAGGAAGCCCTGCTTGAACATCGCGCCGCCGCCGGGAGCCTGGATGCTCGCGAGGTAGGCGATGTCCTCGGGCGTATAGCGGAAGTTCTCAACAAGCTCGGCGATCTGGCCCGTGCCGCACGCTACGGCATAGCCGCCGTCAAACGGGGCGTCACGGAAGAAGACGGTGAAGCACGCCTCCGCGTCCATGAGGCCGCTCTCCCAGAATCCCTGGGCCATCGTAAGCTCATAGAGGTCCGTGTTAAGAGACACATCAGTGGGCTTGGTTACGTCGGTGAGAGACATGCGCCCTCCCCTTTCGTCTGGCGCCCTGACGGCGCGGTTTGGGTCCTTGCACCACGGCTGGCGCGGAGGGTTGCCCTAATTGGTGATGAGTCCGCCGCCGACAACCTGCACGACAAACCAAGCGATAAGCAGCGCTACGAAAAGGAGCACGAGCTTCTGGGCGAGGGGCATCTTGAGATCCTCATCAGGCTCCATGTACTCGCGGGCGCGCTCTCGCCTCGCGGCATCGCGGGCATCCGCATCCGCCTCGGCCTGCTCGGCACGAAGACGCTCGAGCTCGGCCTTCTGGGCCGCGGCCTGGGCGGCATTCTCGCGCGCGGCCTTCTCGGCGCGAAGGCGCTCGAGCTCGGCGCGCTCCTCGTCAGTGAGGGGGGCCTGTTCGTCTGCCATGTGAACTCCTTTGCGAGTCTTCATCAATCCTAGAGAGTCTATCCCTTTTGGGCATGGCTCAGTCCGTCAAGGGCAAGGACGCGAATGCCGGCAGCTAGCCCGCGAGCTCCGGGCCCCGGGTCAGGCCACTAGTCCACGAGCCCAACCCCGATGCGGGCCACTAGCCCGCAAGTTCCGGTCCCGGCGCGGGCCACTAGCCCGCAAGCTCCGGGCCCTCGACTCCAGTCGCGTCGAACGCGGGCACGAAGCTCTCCGAGACCGTACCTCCCTGCTGCCACCACATGCGTTCGAAGCCCAGGTCGTCGGCATGATCGAGCACAACCTCGTACTCGTCGTCGCCTAGCGCGCGGGCGAGGTCTCCCCCGCGCTCGCGGCACGCTGCGTTGGGCGTGTACTGGTTCATGACGGAGAGGTCCGCCTCGTTGCCACAGATGTCCCAGACACGGTCGAGGACCGCAAGCGAGTCATCCACGTGACCCGGCAGGACGAGATGGCGCACGATGATGCCGCGAAGTATCCTGCCATCCTCGCCGAGCGAGCGACCCCCGCGCGAGCGCGTGATCTCGAGCATTTCCTTGAGCGCCGCCGCCGCGACCTCCGGATAATCGCCAGCGACAGAGAGCGCACGGGCGAGCGCCGGGTCCGCATACTTGAAGTCCGTCAGCCATACGTCGACGACCTGGGCGAGGAGACGAACGGTCTCCACCGTCTCGTAGCCGCCGGTGTTGCAGAGGATGGGCACCGTGAGGCCCGCCTTCCGTGCGGCCTTTGCCGCCTCGACGACCTGCGGAGCAAAGTGGCCGGGCGTGACGAGGTTGATGTTGAGCGCGCCCTGGGACTCGAGCTCGAGCATCATCTGGGCGAGGCGCGCGACGCTCACGTCAATGCCGAAGTTGCCGGCGCTGATCTCCGCATTCTGGCAGAAGACGCAGCGCAGGGTGCAGCCGGAGAAGAAGATGGCGCCGCTGCCCGCCTCACCCGACACGGGAGGCTCCTCCCAGAAGTGAAGTGCGGAGCGAGCCACGCGCAGGGTCGAGGTCGCTCCACACGCACCGCGGGCTCCCTCCGCCCTGTGAGCCCCGCAGGCACGCGGACAAAGGCGACACGTCTCATATTCTCGCGGCATCTCGGCCATAGCCTCTCCCCTCGTCATGTGCCGGGCGTCCGCACGGCGGCGGAGCCGGCGCGTCACGACATCCCATGCCGGGCGTCCGTGCGGTGGCAGCCCGCATCTGGCCGGCATCGAACGACAAGCGCCACGCGAGGCGCGCTCGAATGACGTGCGCATACAAAAAGAGCGGACCACATCGTGGCCCGCTCGACAATTCCTGGTGGAGACGAAGGGAATCGAACCCTCGGCCTCTGCCATGCGACGGCAGCGCTCTCCCAGCTGAGCTACGTCCCCAGGCGCGTTTGCGCGTTGGTTATTGTACCGTGCTTGCCCCGTCTGTCAAACGAGAATCTCGCAAGAATGAAAGATTGCATGGCGAGGACGTAGAAAGCCCCGCCGTGTAACGTGGATTATCTCGAATGGGGCGCGAGTCATCCGCGGCATAGGCGCCACGCGTGATGCCGGTCTACTCCGCGCGTGATAGCACTCCTGCCGCGCGTGGCACCACCATAGATAAGCGGCGCGTAAAAACAACGTCGCTCCCCGCAGGTGCGATAATGAACCCACCTCTCAAAAGGTGGGTGCCCTCACCGGCTGTTCCGCCTTCCTCAACAACGGAGGATGCCCGTACTGAGCCTGGTATATGGGCTCCCAGGAAACGCTTGTCGGTTCACCCAGTTTGCCCTGCGGGGAGCTGACACCTTCACTATACCGAAGCCATTTATCGGTTCCAGTCTTGACATGAGATTAACCTGCTCTCCGAGATTGCGTCTTAGGGACGCGCGCCAACGCAGAGCTGGTATCATAGGTAGTTACTGTGCCGTAACAATCTGCGGCGCACTCACGGGGCGGCAACCGCCCCGCTTCAACGTGACCGGCGCATCCGTCGGTCGAAGCACCCGGCGATCTGCCGGGCAACGGATACGAATACCCTCGCGCGCGGCATGCCGCCCGCAGGTTTGAAAGGCTACTCGCTTGGTGAGATGGTGGATTCCCTACGCGTCGCTCTTTGCAACGGCGCTCGTTGTGACGCTGGTAACCACACCGCTCGCTCGGCTCATAGCCACTCGCCTCGGCGCGGTCGATAAGCCCAGTAAGCGACGCATCAACAAGCGCACCATCCCGCGTATGGGCGGCATCGCGATTTTCCTCTCACTCATCGCAGCCGTCATCCTCCAGTACATGGGGACGATGCACCTTCACTGGCCCATCGTCTTCATGCCCGGTCGCTTTTCGATCTACAACTACCCGATGCTCGGCCTCGCGTTCCTCGTCATCTTCATGACGGGCGCGCTTGATGACGTTTTCCAGCTGAGGCCCCTCGCGAAGCTCGCGGGCCAGGTCCTCGCGGCGAGCATCGCCGTGGCTGCCGGCCTCACCGTTGGCACCATCATGAACCCGTTTGGCCCCGGCGAGCTCGTTCTTGGCTGGGTCGCCTACCCCATCACCGTCATCTACCTCGTAGCCTACGTGAACATCATCAACCTAATCGACGGTCTCGACGGCCTTGCGTCAGGCATCACGTTCATCTCGTGCTGCACGCTCTTCGTGCTCGCGAACCTCGCCGGCAGGCGCGACGCCGCGGCACTCTCCATCGCTGTCGCCGGTGCCACGCTTGGTTTTCTCCGCTACAACTTCAACCCGGCGTCGATTTTCCTGGGCGACTCCGGCTCGCTGCTGCTCGGCTTCTCGCTCGGTACGATCTCGCTGCTGAACGTCCGCCGCGTCGCCGGCCTCACCACAATCATCGTCCCTCTCGTCATTTCCTTCGTGCCCATCGTCGACACGCTCTCTGCGATCATCCGTCGCAAGCGCGCGCACGTGAGCGTGGGGCAGGCGGACAAGGGCCACATTCACCACCGCCTCATCCAGGACGGCTATGACCAGAAGCAGGCGGTTCTGCTCATGTACCTCTGGACGGCAATGCTGTCCGTGGGGGCCCTCATCATGACGCAGATCGAGACCGCGCCGCGCATCGTCGTCTTCTGCATCCTTATTGGCGCGTCATTCGCGTTCGCCGCGCACCTTCACCTTTTCGATCCGGTGCTGCTTCACCACTACAACCCAAAGAGCGGCGAGGACGAGCTCGTGACTCCCGATGACCCCGCGTTCGCAGTCGAGCAGGAGCGTCGCGAGGAACATCGCGAAGAACGCCGAGAAGAGCGTCACGAGGCCATCTCGGACCTCCTCCACCACGACGACAAGTAGCGCTGGCTGCAGGGAAGCCTGCTGGCTGCGCGAGGCCCGCCGGCTGGAGGCACCGCCGTTTGACATTAACCCGGTTTCACGCATATTGAGACATGCTTAAAAGCCCTATGCATGCGCACTAGCCGACTCGGCTTGACGGCGCAAATAGCTGGCCTCGCGTGTGCGGAACACGTGCGGCACAAAAAAGGTCCGCACGCGCGTTGCGTACGGACCGTTGCGTACGGACCTTAGACGAGCAATGTGCTTGAGACGAGTAAGTTACTCGGCGTCAGCGATGGCCTTCTTGGCGACCTCGGCGAGGGCGGCGAAAGCAGCCTCGTCCTCGTAGGCGATCTGCGAGAGGACCTTACGGTCGAGATCGACGCCGGCGAGCTTCAGGCCGTGCATGAAGGTGGAGTAGCTCATGTCGTTCATGCGGGCGGCAGCGTTGATGCGCTGAATCCAGAGACGACGGATGTCGCGCTTCTTGTTACGACGATCGCGGTACTGGTACTGCAGGGAGTGCTGGACCTGCTCCTTCATGCCGCGGAAGGTGCGGGAGGAAGTGCCGTAGTAGCCCTTGGAGAGCTCCTTCAGGGTATTACGCTTCTTACGACCGGCGACAGCGCGCTTGACTCGTGCCATGTGTGATCAACTCCTAGTGAAAAAAGACAGGGCTTGCGCTGCGCGCTACTTGCCCATGCGGGACGAAACGACCTTGACGTCGGCGGGGGCGAGCTCGGTCTCCTGGCGGAAGCCACGAATGCGCTTGGGCGACTTCTTGGTGAGGATGTGGCTCTTGAAAGCCTTGGCGCGCATGATCTTGCCGGTGCCGGTCTTGCGGAAACGCTTGGCCGTACCCTTGTGCGTCTTCATCTTGGGCATGCTAGTTCTCCTTCGTATCCTTCTCGTCTGCCACTGCGGCCTTCTCGTCGAAGGCGCCCTTGATCGGCGCGACGAGCATGTGCATGTTGCGGCCTTCCATCTTGGGCTGGCTCTCGACCGTGGCGTAGGGCTTGAGGTCCTCCGTCAGGCGCTCGAGCACGTTGAGACCCTGCTCGGGATGAGCCATCTCACGACCACGGAACATGATGGTCACCTTCACGCGCGCGCCCTTCTTGAGGAAGCGCATGACGTGACCCTTCTTGGTCTCGTAGTCGCCGGTGTCGATCTTGGGACGGAACTTCATCTCCTTGACCTCGACCTTGGCCTGGTTCTTACGAGCCTGCTTGGCCTTGATCGCCTGCTCGTACTTGTACTTGCCGTAGTCCATGACCTTGCAGACGGGCGGCTCCGCGTTGGGGGCAATCTCGACGAGGTCGAGGCCCTGCTCGGAAGCGATGCGCTGCGCGTCACGAACGCCGAAAAGACCCAGCTGAGAGCCATCGACACCGATAAGACGGCAGGAACGAGCAGTGATCTCCCCGTTAATACGGGGACCATCGGATTTGGCTATCTTACACACCTTCCTTTCGTTGCGGTGTGCCTGGTGGGGGGCACCTCGCCGCGGTTGCGGCTTGGCCCTTGTGGGCGCCACCGCACGAAAAAACCGGAGCTGCGACATGTGCAGCCCCGGCAAGATTCAGGTAAATCGCTCCTATGATCTGAGCGTATCTTCCTTTGTCTGACCAGACAGCTGCCCGTGGCGCCGTTCAGGTGGGGTCATAAGCTCTGACCCACTTCGAATTGAGGCCGTCTGGCCACAACGGTTATGTAGTATGCCACGCATTCACAAGACGCGCAAGCACAAAGTTGAGCGCGCCCTCAAATGTGAAGGTCTCCACATAGCGCGCGCTCGCACGACGGAAAGTATGGGGGCTTCCACATGGCGAACGTTCGCGAGACGAGCGGCTTGTCCGCAGCGCATTTGCCGAGCGATTCCCACAATACGTCTTACCGAGCGCCGCTGCAAAACGGCACGCCAACGTGCCAAGAAGACGTCGTTCCCTCGCGCGGTAATCTTGTCCGCAACCTCTGCCATACTACGTCATAGGCGAATTACGAGGAACGAGGGATTCATGACCAGGGGCTATCAAGGCAAGAGCGGATATCAGGGCGCTGGCTCGCGCAGGCGTGGAAGCAAGCGCGGCAAGTCCGCAGGCAGGCAGGACGCACGCCCCCGCGAGCCCAAAGCCATTCCCGAGCCGCAGGAGCTAGATGCCGAGCTTGGCCTCCCCCTCCACCTCATCGAAGCCGTTCGCTGCCAGTATGGTGAGGAGGCAATGCGCATCGAGGCAGGGTGGGCATGCAGCCGTCGCGTGACCTTGCGCGCCAACACGCTCCTCGCCAGTGCGGAGCAGGTCGCCGGCGACCTTGATGCGGCTGGCATCGCCTTCACGCGCGTGCCTTGGTACGAGGATGCCTTCGTCCTGGCAGACGGAGCGCGCGAACGCGACCTCTGGGATCTCGATTTGTATAAGCAGGGCAAAATCTACCTGCAAAGCCTTTCCTCCATGCTGCCCCCTCTCGCCCTTTCGCCGCGCGCCGGGGCAGATATCCTCGACATGTGCGCGGCCCCCGGTGGCAAGACCAGCCAGATGGCAGCGCTCGCTCCCGGTGGGGATGGAGTCCGTGCCGCACGTGCGACGGCTTGCGAAGTCTCTAAGCCACGCGCCGAGAAGCTCGAACACAACCTTGCTAAACTTGGAGCAAAGAACGTCCAGGTCATGCGCACGGACGCGAGCAAGCTCGATGATTGGTTCTCCTTCGACCAGATTCTGCTCGACGCGCCCTGCACGGGTTCCGGCACCGTCCATGTACAGGACGACCACGCGGCGCGATACCTCACGCCGGCCCTCGCGAGTGGCGTCGAACGTTCGCAGCGCGCCCTTATCGACAAGGCGCTTCGCGTACTCAAGCCCGGCGGAGAGCTCGTCTACTCAACCTGCTCCGTGCTTGCGCGCGAAAACGAAGACGTGGTTAGCTGGGCGCTCTCACGTCACAGGGATTGCGAGCTGGTTGGCGCCGGCTTGCCCGCCAGCGCACTTGGGTCAGAGGAGTTCTCCGTGCCCACCCTGCCATGCGAGCTGGACGGTGCCCTCACGGTATGCCCGAGCGATTTGTTCGAGGGATTCTTCCTGGCTAAGATTCGCAAGCTTGGCTAGCCCCGTAGGCTAGCCCTGCACGTAACTAGCAAGGCGAACGATCGGCCCTAAGCCTCATCTGCCATGTCGTGGCCACGCGCCTCGAACATCGAGACGATCTCATCGGGCGTGGAGTCGAGCGCACACGCGAGCTCCTCGAGGGACCTACGCTGCGCCTCCCTCAGCACGCGCGACATGAACGTACTGGGCTTTTTTCCCTCAGCCTCCGCAGCGGCAATGCGCTGGCGCATGGTCTTGACCACACGAACGGAATCCGGCACGCCATTCTTGAGAAGTGCCTTAAAGTGCTTCTCCTCGAGACCAGAATTACGATCAGTGAAATCGTCGCAGGTCAAATCGTCGTAGCCCTCGATGACCGCAAGAGCGTCCTCACGACTCACGGGAGGATGAAGCTTGTCTGCCTGGGCCTGGGGATACAGCAGCTTCGTGGTGCTGCGTCCGTCACCAGCCTCAAGGACGAGTACGGGAAACGGCGAATCCTCGAAACCGACAACCGTGCACAGGCCCTGACCGGGATGCATGACACGCTCCCCAATTGCAAACATATCAACCTCCACGAAAGGTTCGCACTCGCTAACCTCGACAGGCGTCCGGCTCAACCGGTTCAAACGACCCAGCCGGCTAAACCGAGTAAATCGGCTAAACCCTATAGTATCACTACGATTCTGTATAACCGCAGGTAAATTCACAGTCGGCATGAGAATCCCCTGCGTAAGAAGTTGATGGTACGGTGCCGCGCCGAAGGTCGGAGCGCGGCGGGAGCGGCCCGCAGGCCGCGCGGTCCAGCGAGAAGGGCCAACTGCCCCGCCATGAGCTCACAGCAAGCGCATGCATGTTTATGCATATAGTTGGCTTAGCACTCCCATACATGTCATTCTGTATGACGAGTCCGCCGCATCACGAGAAGTCGAAACGTTGGCGAGCACTTATCGGCTTTAAGCGTGTCGTCGGGCATTCCTGCCGGGCATTCTGTATACTCTTGTCCGTCGCGCGGACAGCGCGTTCAAGCCCGAGTGGTGGAATGGCAGACACGGAGGTCTCAAAAACCTCTGGGGGAAACCTCGTGCGAGTTCGACCCTCGCCTCGGGCACCAAGAATTCGGCCGGCCCCGCGCATTGCGAGGCCGGCCTTTTTCATTGTGTCTATGCCCAAACGCGCCCAGCGAAGGCGGGCGCTCGGCCACGCTCGCCGTAAGCCGTCGCTCGGCCGCAACTGGCGCAAACCAGCCTCAGCCGCCCGCCGCTAGCCCACCCATCGCAGGTAGGGGTTGTGCCCGAGTTCCCAGCTCATCGTGGTGTCGTCACCGTGGCCGGGAAGCAGATGCGTCGACGGCGGAATCTCGTCCGTCGCGCGGCGCAGGGAGTCGAGCATGGCGGGCATATCGCCGCCACGAAGGTCCGTCCTGCCCACGCTACCGGCGAAGATGGTGTCACCGGTAAAGCAGATCCCCTCGGCATCGCCCTCGCCCACGAGCAGAATGCCACCCGGGGTGTGGCCGGGCGTCGAGAGGACGCGGAACCTCGCCGCGCCAACGCCTACGACGTCGCCAGCCTCAAGCAGGATATCCGGCTTAGGCGCGTCATCGTCATAGTTCGCGCCAATCGATAGCTCGCGCTTGGCATGCATCGCGGCATCGGAGTCGGCCGCGGAGATGGCGAACTTCGCGCCCGTAGCCTCGACCAGTCCAAGCACGCCGCCCACGTGATCCACGTGCCCATGCGTGGCAACCACCAGGTCGACCGGCACGTCGAGCTCCTTGGCGATAGTGGCGCCCATATTGGCAGGGTCAACCACAAGCGCGCGACCCTCGCTCACCACGGCATAGCAGTTGGTCGAATGCATGCCGACCTCGACGTGGAAAAGCATGACCTCGAGCCTGCCAGACTCCACGGCCTCGACGCCATCCAGTCCCATAGCGCCCGCATTGTAGATGCCCATGCCAGCTATCTCCTCCCGTGAATCGAGCTCGCGCCCTCACCGGGCATGATGCGCCTCGCGTCATAGACAGAGGGCACGCGGCCGATCGTGGCAAGCAGCGTGTCGAGCAGGTTCGCGTCGCTGATGGCGATGAGGAAGCGGAGCTTCGCCACGCCATGCGAGTTGGTGTTCGTCGCGGCGGAAAGGATGTTGCCACCCGCGTCTCCCACGGCGATCGTAACGTCCTTGAGCAGGCCCATGCGATCCGTCGCCTCGACGACGATCTCGACCTGGAACTGCGTGGCGCCGGAGGTATCCCACTCGACGTCGATCATGCGCTCCGGGTGAGCCATGAGACCCTTCACGTTGGGACAGTTCGCACGGTGGACGGACACGCCGCGGCCACGCGTGATGAAGCCCACGATCTCGTCGCCTGCGACGGGGTTGCAGCAGTGCGCGAGGTGGACGAGGAGGTCCGCGTCACCCTTGGCAACGACGCCGCAGCTCGTGCGCTTGCGACCGTCGCCTGGCTTGCGACCGCGTGTGGCGCGCGTCTGCTTGTTACCGACCATCGGCACGTCCGCCTCGAAGAACTGCTGGCGGGCGGCGTTGGCCTCGGCGTTCGCCTTCTGCTGGGCGGCGAGCACCTCCTCGGGCGAGCCCTCCTCAAGGATGGCCTCGACCTTGTTGGCGACGGACTTGGCAGTGAGCTTGCCGTTCGCGATAGCGGCGAACATGTCGTCCGTGGTCTTGAACGACTGCGCCTCGGCGGCGCGGTTGAGCGCCTTGACGCTCCTCGGCGTGGAGATGCCATAGCCACGCTTGCGCAGCTCGCGGGCGAGTTCGCCGCGTCCGGACTCCGCATCGTCAGACTTGGTCGAGGCGGCGAAGTACTTGCGGATCTTGGCGCGCGCGGAGGGCGTGGCTACGATGTTCATCCAGTCGCGGCTGGGCTTGGAGTTCTTGTTGGTGAGGATCTCGATGCGGTCACCCGTGGCAAGCGGCGTGGTGAGCGAGACCACGCTGCCGTTCACCTTGGCGCCCACGCAGTGGTTGCCCACCTCGGTGTGCACCTGATAGGCGAAGTCAAGCGGTGTGGAACCCGCACGCAGGCTCATGACCTCACCCTTCGGCGTGAAGACGAAGATCTCGTCGCCAAAGAGGTCGACGCGCAGGTCCTCGAGGAACTCGTGCGGGTCAACCATGTCGTCCTCGACCGTCCAGTCGAGGCTGCGGCGGATCCAAGAGATCTGCTTGTCGACGCTCTTGTCGTCCTGGCTCATGTTGCCCTGCGAGTTGCCGGCGCGCTTGTAGAGCCAGTGGGCGGCAATACCGTACTCGGCCTGCTCGTGCATCTCGCGCGTGCGAATCTGAATCTCGATGGGGCGCGCGTCCGGGCCAACCACCGTCGTATGGAGCGACTGGTAGCCATTGGGCTTGGGCGTGGCGATGTAGTCCTTGAAGCGGCCCGGCAGCGGATGCCAGAGCGAGTGGACGGCGCCAAGCGCGCTGTAGCAGTCACCCACGGTGTTGAGGATGACGCGCAGGGCGATAAGGTCGTAGATGTCCGAGAACTCCTTGCCCTTGCGCTTCATCTTGAGGTAGATGCTCCACAGGTGCTTCGGGCGTCCTGTGATCTGGATGCCGTCAAGACCGACGCGGCGAAGCTCGTCAGTGAGGGTCTTGATGGCCTCCTCGGTGTCACGTTCGCGCTGGTCGCGAGAGTCCTGCACCATGCGGGCGATGCGCTGGTACTCCTCGGGCTCGAGGTAGAAGAAGGCAAGGTCCTCGAGCTCCCACTTGATGGAGGAGATGCCGAGACGGTCCGCGAGCGGGGCGTAGACGTCCATCGTCTCGTGGGCCTTGAATACGCGGCGATCGGGCGGGAGGGCGGCTAGCGTGCGCATGTTGTGCAGGCGGTCCGCGAGCTTGATGATCACGACGCGAATGTCGCGGCTCATCGCGAGGAACATCTTGCGCAGGTTCAGCGCCTGCTTGGCGTCCATCGAATCGACTTCGATGGACGTAAGCTTCGTGACGCCGTCGACGAGCTCGGCCACCGTCTCGCCAAAGAGCTCGGAGAGGTCCGAGAGCGTGGCGGGCGTGTCCTCGACCGTATCGTGGAGCAGGGCCGCGCAGATGACGTCCTCGTCCATGCGAAGGTCATGCGCGAGGATGAGGGCCACCTCGACGGGATGGTTGATGTAGGGCTCGCCGCTCCTGCGCCTCTGATCGCGATGGAACTCGGCAGCGAAGCGATAGGCCTCGTCGACCTTGGCCATCTCCTCCGGAGTGAGGTAGCGCGAGCAGGTCTTGCGCAGCAGCGGGTAATCGTCCGCGCCGACCTCCGGCGCGCCCTCGGGCGGAGCGGTAACGTGTCGCTCGACATCCGTCGAGGCCTCGTGCTTGGTGTCAGCCATGGGGCTCACTCCCCTCCCTCGCGCGCCATCGTCCCAAAACCGGGAACGATGGGCCTGTTGATGCGCCCAATCAGCTCTTCAGGCGTCGCTGAGAGCACCCAGTCGCGGAACTCGCGAAACTCGGCGCCAGACCTCATGCCCTCAAGGTAGCGGATTGACTGGTCAAGTTCCATACGCTCGGGCGACTCCGCCATGCAAATCCGACGCTGCGTGCCATATCCCTCGACCGTCAGAAAGCCCAGGTCGCGGAAGATCGCGATCCCCGCGGAGACCGACCGCTCCTCAAGGCCGCATCCCGGGGTTACCTGGAGACACGCATCGAGTAGCTCGGCGTTCGTATGCGCGATGCTGCTCTCGCCCGCAGCGGCGGCACGCGCGGAGAGCGAGCGGAGCGCGCGCCACAGGCAGACGAGCTCGTCTCGGCCGGGTGCGTAGGAGGACAGGATGCGCTCGTTCACGCGGGCGTCGCGGGCGCCAAACATCAGGTGAATGGTCGCGGGCTTGCCGTCACGGCCGGCACGGCCGCTCATCTGGTTGAACTCCACCGCGCCGAAGGGCATGTGGTAGAGCATGACGTGACGGATGTCGGGCAGGTTCACGCCCTCGCCAAAGGCGCTCGTCGAGATGACGCAGGTGAGCTCTCCGGCGCGGAAGGCGTTCTCCACGCGGTTGCGCTCGGCACGGGTAAGGCCCGCGTTGTAGAAGGCGATGTGGGGCGCGAGCTCGGGATTCGTCTTGCGAAGCGCGCGAGCGAGCACGACAGACTGCTCGCGAGAGTTCACGTAGGCGACGCACTTCTCCCCCGTGCTGGCGATTGCGGTGAGTGCCGCGTCGCGGTCACGGAGCTCGCGCGAGTCATCGAGGACGAGGTTCTCGCGGCAGGTGTCGTCGACGAACACGCTCCCGATCGAGGCCAGGCGGCAAATCTCGCGGGCAACGGGCTCGGCGGCCGTGGCGGTCACGGCAAGGACCGTCGGGTTGCCCAGCTCGTCGAGCACGCGGGGAAGCTCCTGGTAGGCGCCGCGATTGCCACCCTTCGAGGTGCCGGCGTGATGCGCCTCGTCGATGACGACAAAGCCCACGCGCGAGCCACGGGCGAACTCGCGGGAATGGATGGCAAGGAACTCCGGCGTGGTGAGGACGACGTCGACCTCCCCCGCGGCAAGGCCGGAAAAGACCTCGGCGCGGACGTCCGGCGTGGACTCACCCGTGAGGACGCGGGCGGAAAGGCCGAGCTCGGCGAGCTCCCCGGCAATGTGGAAGCTCTGGTCCGCCACGAGGGCGCGCAGCGGGTACACGAAGACGCTCGCCTGCTTGCGCGCGAGGGCGATGCGCGCGGCGTGCACGTGGAAGATGAGGGACTTGCCGCGGCCCGTTGCCATAACGCAAAGGGTGCTCTTGCCCGCCTCAAGCGAGTCGAGAGCGAGCCTCTGCGCAGGAAGCAGGTCATGATTGCCGATGAAGCGATGGACGAGCGATGCCGTGAGGTCCTCGCCCGCGGGCGAGGCGGAGGCGTCGCTTGCGGGCACTGCCGCGAGCAGGCCCTCGCGAGAGTCTGACGCGAGAATCTGGGGGACGCGGGAGAATATCTCGTTGACGATCGCGGGCGCGGGAGCGGAGTCAGCCGTGCGATAGATGATGTCGCGCACCATGAGCTTGGGCTTCGTGCGGCCCTGCCAGGTCTCCGCCACGGCCTCGAAGACGAGGTCGACGGCACCCTCGTAGTCGCACGCGCTCTCGACGTCCGGTGTACGGAACATGATCGCCGGCACGGTGTTCACGCCGTCCGTGGCAAGGAAGCGCAGGTGCTCGCCCGAACGGCCCACGCGGCTGCGGGCGCGCATGACCACGCCCGTCGCGGCAAGCAGGGGAACCTTGTTCCCCTGGCCAAACGGCTTCAGGACGGAGAGGGAGTCGATTGTTGGCACGTCCAGCTCATCGAGGCCAACGATGGCCGCGACCTCATCCGTATCGACGAACTGCTCCTCCGGCAGCTCCGCCATGACGGCCTCGAGGCGCTCGCGGAAGGCGTCGAGGTTCTCGGCGTCGATGGTGACGCCCACGGCGCCGGCGTGGCCACCAAAGCGCACGCAGAGATCCGCGCACTTCTCGACCGCCTCGAAGAGGTTGACGGAGCCGACCGAGCGACCGGAGCCGTGCGCCACGCCGTCCGAGATGGAGAACAGGATCGCAGGCACGTGATAGCGGTTCACGACGCGCGAGGCGACGATGCCCTTCACGCCCTCGTGCCAGCCCTCGCCACCCACGACGATGGCACGGCCGCCGTCATAGGTCTCCTCCACCATCGCCATGGCGGCGTCGGCGAGCTCGCACTCTATGTCGCGGCGGTTCTGGTTGATGGTCTCGAGCTCGGCGGCGAGACGGGCCGCCTCATCCGGATCGTTGGAGATGAGCAGGTCGAACGCCACATCGACGTCACCCATGCGACCTGCGGCGTTAAGGCGCGGGACGAGGGAGAAGGGCAGGCCGCCCGCCTCGATCTGGGTGAGGTCGCAGCCAGCGGCCGCGGCGAGCGCAACCAGGCCGACGCGCTTGGTGTGACGCATGAGCGCGATGCCCTCCGTGACGAGGGCGCGGTTCTCGCGCGTGAGGTTCATCATGTCGGAGATGGTACCGAGCGTCGCCACGTCCGTGTACTCGCGCCAGAGGTCCGGCCTGCCAAAGCGGCGGCCCAGCTCGTGAACGAGCTTGAGGGCAACGCCGGCACCAGCAAGGTCGCAGCTGGGGCAGCTATGGTCGAGCTTGGGATCGCAGACGGGAACGCCCTGGGGCACGAGGTCAGCGGGCTCGTGGTGGTCCGTCACGACGACGTCGATCCCCTCGGAGCGAACCATCTCGACCTCGACCGCGGCAGCGACGCCATTGTCGACCGTGATGATGAGATCGGGGTTGCAGCCCTCCACCACGCGCTGGAGCGCCTCGGAGGAAAGGCCGTAGCCCTCGCCGAAGCGCCTGGGGATGTAGGGGTGCACCTCGGCACCAAGGTCACGAAGCGCGAGCGTAAGGAGGCAGGTCGAGCTCATACCGTCCACGTCGAAGTCGCCAAAGACGGCGATGGTCTCGCCGTTGCGCACGGCTCGCTCGACGCGGTCGGCCGCGGCGGGCAGGCCAGGAAGCTCGAGCGGATCAAGCCAGTCCCTGTCAAGCGACGGGGTGAGGAACTCTTGGGCGCTCTTGGCATCGCGAATGCCGCGCGCCACCATGACGCGCGCCACAAGCGGTGACACGCCACAGGCGATGCGAATCTCGTGCTCGGCGGCAACGTCGCCGGGCAGCAGATGCCAACGCCCGCTCTCTCGCAGGCCGCTCATCTCTACTCGCCGTCCGTGACGCCAGCGGCGCCGTCCTGTGCTGCCGTGAACTCGTCACCGGCGGTCTCAAACACGTCCGCTGCCGTGCGGACGCAAATGGCGGCGGGCGCGAAGAGGCCAAGCGCGACGAGCAGAGACGCCGTGCCGGCGGCAAGGGTCACCGCAAGCTCGCGGGCAAAGCCTTGCGCGAAGAAGGCAGTCGCGACGGAAAACGCGAGCACGACAACAGCCGCCTTGACGAGAAGGGCGAGCTCAGGGCCCGTCGCCTGCTGCTGGCTCTTCCGCACCGAGGAGCCCTCGTTGCGAGCCGCGCGATAGCGGGCGGCCATGCGCACGCCGCAGATGATGGAGATGACCTCGGTGGTGGCCAGGCCGAGAAGCTCGGCACGGCCGAGGATGACGAGCTCGAAGCGATAGAGGATGGTCAGCACGCCAAGCGTGATGGCAACAACCGCGACGGAGAGCTTCGCCGCGAGGAAGCCCGCGCGGCCAAGCTTGGCGGAGGCGACGGCACCGGCAACGATCGCGAGCGCGAGCGCCGCCACGGCCGCGAGCTCGCGTGCGTGGCCACGAGCGCGAGCGCCGACGGAGACGGGCTCGGTCTGGGAGAGGGAGCAGGGCAGCTCGCCGCCCGAGAGCGCGGCGGCATACGCCGTGGCCTGGTCCTCGGTATAGCCACCGGAGATGCTGATCTTGCTGCCCTCGATCTTGTTCTTCACGGAGGGTTCGGCGATGACCGCACCGTCGAGCAGCACGGCGATCTGGCCAGAGGAGGAGGCGAGGTCCTCGGTCGTGGAGGCGAGCGCGGAGGCGCCATCAGAGTTGAGCGAGACGGAAAGCGCGTAGTAGGTCATGCCGTAGTAGCTCTGGGAGACCACGGTGGCGCCCTTCACCTCGTCAGAGGTCAGGAAGGGCTCGTAGGTGCCCTCGTCGAGGGTGACGCCCGAGGCGCCGGCCTGGAGCTGCTGGAGGGCGTCCGCGTCAGACACGGAGTCGAGGCGGGCGAACTCGAGGTGTCCCTTGCGCGTGAGGGCGGAGGCGACGGAGCTCGCATCATAGCCCGCGGGCACGCGCAGCTCGAAGGTGTCGTCGCCGGTCTGGGTGACCTGGATGTCACGCTCGCTGAGGAGCGCGGCGCGGTTCTTGAGGACGGCGAGGGCATCCGCCGCGGTGGTGCCGTCCTCGTAGTCGCTCGCCGTGAGGGTCACGACGGAAGCGCCGCCGAGGTCGCAGCCCAGCGGAATGCCCCACGCGGGAAGGAGCAGGCCCACGAGCGCCAGGATCACGAGCGCGAGGGTCGCAAACAGCACGCCCGAGTGGCGACTGCGCTCCTGGGCGGTGCGACTCGCCGGAGTGTCCGCCTTGGCCGTGGGCTCCTCGGGCCCGGCGTCCGGCTCGTCGGAGGTGCCAGCCTCGGCGTCCTTCTCGGCGTCGGCGGGCTCGTCAGCCTCGGCGTCACCCTCGGGCTCGGCGGCCTTCTCGGCCTCGCCGGGCTCGGCGGCCTTCGCGGGTTCCTCCGCCTTCATGTCCTTCTCGGAATTGGAAATCTCGTCGCTCGATACCGCGGCATCGTCGCGAGCCTCGTCGGCGTCACGCTTCATAGGTCCCCCTTGTGTGGCCGAGCGGCAAAACGCGTCGCCAAACCCGGCCGTAGTCTGTTTAACCCCTCGATTGTACCTAATAGGAGGGCCGCACAGTTGCAGGAGGGTTACCTCTCGGCCTTCGGGGAAGGGTATGTGCCGGCGGCATCGCCAATCACGCAAAGGGGCGACGCGGAATCGCTTCCACGTCGCCCCCGCAGTCACTTACGGCAGGTCTGGCCCAAGCAAGCCGCCAAGCGAAACGCCCTAGAAGTCGTTCGCGGCGGGCGAGTTCATCCAGTCGCGATAGAACTCGGCATAGCGGCCCTCGGCGATGGCGGCGCGCACGCGCTCCATGAGGGCAAGGAGATAGCGAATGTTGTGCTGCGAGAGCAGGATGCCGCCCAGCATCTCCTTCTGGCGCACGAGGTGGTGGATGTAGGCGCGCGTGAAACCGCCACGGCACGCCGGGCAATCGCAGTGCTCGTCCAGCACCCCGTGGTCATGGGCGAAGCGCGCGTTCTTGAGGTTGAGGCGCCCCTCGCTGGAGAAAGCCGTGCCCATGCGCGCGGTGCGCGTGGGCAGCACGCAGTCGAACATGTCGACGCCCGAGGCGACGGCACGCACGAGCGTGGTGGGGTTGCCCACGCCCATCAGGTAACGGGGCTTGTTCTTAGGCATGTGCTCCGCCACGAGCGGCTCGAGCGTCTCGTACATCGTCTCGTGGTCCTCACCCACGGAGTAGCCGCCGATGCCATAGCCCGGGAAGTCGCCGCACTCCTCGAGGTGAGCGAGGCTCCTCAGGCGCAGATCCATGTGCATGCCGCCCTGGACGATGCCAAAGAGCGCCTGGTCAGGGCGCGTGTGGGCGTTCCAACAACGCTCCCCCCACATGCTCGAGAGCTCGACGGCGCGGGCAACGTAGTCCTTCGTGGCCGGATAGCCCGGACACTGGTCGAGCTGCATGCAGATGTCGCTGCCGAGCTTCTCGGCGATGGCCATGTTGTCCTTGGGCGTCCAGCTGACCCAGCGGCCGTCGTAGTCGACGGCGCGGAAGCGCACGCCGTCGTTCGTGAGCTTCATGAACTCGTTGTGGGAGAAGACCTGGAATCCGCCGGAATCCGTGAGGATGGGGCCGTCCCAGCGCATGAACTCGTGCACGCCGCCCATCTCCTCCACCAGGTCCGCGCCGGGGCGCATCGCGAGGTGGTAGGTGTTGTTGAGGATGATCTTCGCCCCGAGGTCGCAAATCTGGAAGGGCATGAGCCCCTTCACCGTGGCCTTGGTGCCCACAGGCATGAAGATGGGGGTGGGGATGTCGCCGTGGGCGGTGTGGAAGACGCCGCAGCGTGCGTGGGTGTTCGGGTCGTTCGCGATGATGTCGAACTTAAAGAGGTTCTCAGGCAGGTCCATACGTTCCTTCTCGTTTGGCGCGGGCGCGCGGCTGGGCGGGGCGCGACTGGGCGGGGCGGCACCGGACTTGCCGGTGCGTGCTCGCTCGCGCCATCCAAGCCGGACGGCATCGCCGCCGGAGCCCGCGCGCTCGCGTTGTCATCCTATGCAATAGGCGATTGTCTCACATTGCCGCGCACATCATGTCCTGCCCATGCGAGACAATGTGGAGGATGACGCGAGAGGGAGGTATTTCATGGCTGACGAGAAGACGGGAATTCCGGAGCGGGCCGCGGATATGCCTGAGGAGGCCACGGTGATCGAGGCGGAGATGGCAGAGGAGGCCACGAGGGCCGAGGCGGCAGAGCAGGAGCCGCTCGAGGAGCCCGTCGAGCCCGCACCCGCGCTCGAGGTCGAGAGCGCGGACGAAGCCACAACGGCCGCGGAGCCCGAGGCATCGGCTCCCGCCACGTCGGAGCCCGCCACACTAGTGCCCGACACGCCGGAGCCCGCCACGCCCGAAACTCCGGAGCCCACCGCCAAGCTCGAGTCCACCGAGCCGGAGCCCGACATGGCGCCCGACTCCCCCGCTCCGCTCGACATAGCCCGCGACCTCGCCGCTTCCGGCGCGGCATCAGTCACGGAGGGCTTTGCCGCCGTACGCGAGGTCTCCGCGGCCAAGCGCGCGCACGCCGCCGCCCGCGACGAGCTCGCCAAGGCCGAGGACGAGCAGCGCTCCCTCGAGGAGGAACTCGACCACCGCTATGAGGTCGAGCAGAACTACCACACCATCTTGGAGGTCCAGAACGCCGAGCTCGCAGAGGCCAACGCGAACCTGACGCAAGCCTCCACGGAGAAATCCGCCCTCGAGGCCCAGCACCTCGCGGCCAAGGATGCCCTCGCCTCGCTCAAAGCCGCCAACGAGCGCGACCTCACTCCCTATCGCGAGCTCGCCAGCTCCGCAAAGGGCTCCCTCGAAGACGCCGAGCGCGCCGCTCGCGAGGCGCGCCGCTCGGTCAAGACCGCCCAAGCCGCCGCAGACAACGCTATCAACACGCGCGACTCGCGCGTCCAGGCCGCCATGCGAGCCGCGGACAACGCCGCGAGCCGCCTCCAGCGTCTCCAAGACAAGCTTGCCGAGCTCAAGCGCGACCTCTCGACCGGCGCCAAGGAGCTCTCCGAGATGAGCGGCGGCGTCGCGGCGGCCCTCGCCCAGCTCGAGAACGCCCGCGCGGACGTCACCCGCGTCACCGCGGAGACCTCGCAGGCGGCGGAGATTGCCCAGACACACCTCTACACGCAACGCAAGTCTCTCGAGGTCCTCGAGGATGACCTCGCCAGCGCCCAGGCAGACGAGAAGGCCAAGCGCGAGAAGTACAACGAGCTCAAGGCCTCCGCGGATGAGCGCGAGCGCGAGGCGTCGGACAAGGTGAGCGACCTCGCCTCGAAGATCGAAGAGCAGGAGGAGCTCGCGACGGTCTCCCAGGGGCGCATCGACGCCGCAACCGCCACCATCGAGGAGGCCGAGGACATCCACGCCCACCCCGAAGTCACGGCGGCCCTCGCAGAGAAGGTCAACGCCGCCACGGCGAAAACCGAGGAGCACAAGCGTGTCGTCGCGAGCCTGGCCGAGGAGGAGCGGATCGTCCGCGAGCGCACGCAGCACTCACGTCGCATGTTCTACGCCGTGATCGTCGCCGCGGTTGCGATCGTCATCATTGCCATCCTGTTCTTCGTCATGCAATAGCCCGGGCAGGCTACGTCCCGCTTCCGCATGCCGCGTAATAATTTGAATAAACTTGTTAGCCATAGTTAACTTCTGCTCGAAAAAGGGTACTCTTGCGGTGATAGCAAGCGATCCGGGCAAAGCTCGGCCGCAAAAACCAAGGAGGCTCATATGGCACAAATCGCTCAGCACGCCCCGGAGGCAGAAGACCGGGATCAAGCGGCCAACGCAAGGATGGCCGACAAAACGATGCAGCTCGTCCTCATCCGCCATGGCGAGTCCGAGTGGAACAAACTCAACCTGTTCACCGGCTGGACCGACGTTGAACTCACCGAGACGGGCAGGAAGGAGGCCGCCGCTGGCGGTCGCGCACTCAAGGAGGTCGGTTTCGACTTCGACGTCTGCTACACCTCGCGGCTCAAGCGTGCCATCCACACCCTCAACCTCGTCCTCGCCGAGATGGGGCGCGAGTGGCTGCCCGTCATCAAGTCCTGGAAGCTCAACGAGCGCCACTACGGCGCTCTGCAGGGCCTCAACAAGGCGGACGCCGCAGCCGAGCATGGCGACGAGCAGGTGCTCATCTGGCGCCGCTCCTTCGACGTGCGCCCACCCGCGCTCGCGCCCGGCGACGAGCGCGACCCGCACGTCCAGGAGCAGTACCGCGACGTTGCGCCCGACCAGCTCCCCTACACCGAGTGTCTCAAGGACACCATCGCGCGCGCCTGGCCTTACTTCGAGGATGAGATCCGTCCGCAGATGCTTGCTGGCAAGCGCGTACTCATCGCCGCCCACGGCAACTCGCTGCGCTCACTCATCATGAAGTTCGAGAACCTCACCCCCGAGGAAATCATCAAGGTCAACATCCCCACCGGAGTGCCCCTCGTCTACACCTTCGACGAGAACTTCAACGTGCTCGACAAGCATTACATCGGCGACCCGGAGACCATCGCCGCCAAGATCGACGCCGTCGCCAACCAGGGCAAGGCGCACAAGTAACGGCCATGCTCAACTACCTCAAACGACACTTCGGCGCCGAGAGGACCGGCACGCACGGAGGCCTGGAGATCCTGCGCCACATAGGCCCCGGCCTCCTCGTGACCGTTGGATTCATCGACCCGGGCAATTGGGCCTCGAACATGGCGGCGGGCTCGCAGTTTGGCTACTCGCTGCTGTGGATCGTCACGCTCTCGACGCTCATGCTGATCGCGCTGCAGCACAACGCGGCGCACCTGGGCATCGCCACCGGCACGTGCTTGGCCGAGGCGACGACGCGCCACCTGCCACGTTTCGCAAGCCGCGTCATTCTTGGCAGCGCCTACCTCGCCACCGTCGCCACGGCCATGGCCGAGGTGCTCGGTGGCGGGATTGCGCTCGAGATGCTGTTTGGCCTGCCGCTGCACCTTGGCTGCGTCATCATGGCGACGGCCTCGGCTGCGATGCTGCTCACAAGCTCCTACAAGCGTTCCGAGCGCTGGATCATTGCCTTTGTGAGCATAGTGGGCCTCTCGTTTCTGGCAGAGCTCGCCCTGGTCGAGGTTGACTGGCCGAGCGCAACCATGTCCTGGGTAACCCCAAGCCTACCCAATGGCTCGGCAGCCATCGTGGTGAGCGTGCTCGGGGCGGTGGTCATGCCGCACAACCTCTTCTTGCACTCCGAGGTCATCCAATCCGTGCACTTCGAGGGCAAGGGAAGGGAGGTCATCGAGGAGAGGCTTCGTTATGAGCTCTTCGACACGCTCTTCTCGATGGGCGTCGGCTGGGCGATAAACTCGGCGATGGTAATCCTCGCAGCGACGACGTTCTTCTCGCACGGCATCGTCATCGACGACCTCGCAGCGGCCGCGGCGACGCTCTCCCCCATCCTTGGACCCGCGAGCTCGACGATCTTCGCCGTGGCGTTGCTGTTCGCCGGACTCTCCAGCAGCGTGACCGCGGCCATGGCAGCAGGCACCATCACCGCAGGCATGTATGGCGAGGAGTACGACATCCACGACAGGCATTCCTCGATCGGCGTGGTGGCGTGCCTTCTGGCAGCGGTGGTGGCGTGCCTGGCGGTGGGCGACGCCTTTGCAGGTCTCGTCTGGAGCCAGGCCCTGCTCTCGCTTCAACTGCCGATCACGGTGTTTCTGCTGATACGACTCACAAGCTCGCGAAAGGTCATGGGCGAGTACGTCAACTCGCGACCGCTCACGGCGCTGCTCGTGGTTATCGGCATCGTCGTGACGACCCTTGACGCCGTGCTGCTCGCGTCGTGACGGCAAGCGGTGTCGTACCGCTCACATCGTGGCGGTACGACACCGCACCACTCGCCGGAGTGCGAGGAATGGCGACCGAAGCCGTTCCACGAGCGCGCTCACGGCGCGCGACCCCACGGTTACTCGATAAGCATCGCATCGCCGAAGGACAGGAAGCGATAGCGCTCCCTGATCGCAGCGGCGTACGCATCCATGATCTGCTCGCGCGTGGCAAGCGCGGAGACGAGCATCATAAGCGTGGAGCGCGGCACGTGGAAGTTCGTGATGAGCGCATCGACCACGTGATAGGTGCTGCCAGGCATGAGGTAGAGCTGGGTGGTCGCATTCGCGCGAGCCACAACGTCACCGCGGCCAAGGGTGTCCGCGCCGTCCGCGCAGCCCTCGAAATGCCTCGCCACGACGGCGGGCGTCGAGACGGGAGCCTCGGCATCGAACGCGCTCTCGAGCGAGCGAACGGCCGTGGTGCCCACCGCGACGACGCGATGACCGGCGGCCTTCGTGGCATGAACGGCATCGATGACGTCCTGGCCAACGTGGTAGCGCTCGGTGTGCATGACGTGCTGGGTCGGGTCATCCTCCTCCACCAGGCGGAAGGTGTCGATACCCACCTCAAGCTCGACCGTCGCCCAACCGACGCCCTTCTCCTTGAGTCGCTCGATAAGCTCGGGGGTGAAGTGGAGACCAGCCGTGGGAGCCGCTGCGGAGTGCTCCTCGCTCATGGCGTATACGGTCTGGTACTTCTCGGGATCACCCTCGTAGCTGGTGATATACGGCGGCAGGGGCACATGGCCGGCGGCATGGATGGCGGCATCGAGCGTGCGGGGCTCGCCCGTGGCGGGGTCGACGCCCTGAGCCTCGAAGCGCACGAGGCGCCCACCCTTGGAATCCTCCACGAAGTCGAGAACCTCGCCAGTGAGAACCACCGGCGAGCTCTCCGGCGCGTGGAGGCCACCGGCGCGGTACTCGATGACGGCGCCGGGCTTCAAGCGCTTGCCGGGGTTGACGAGGCACTCCCAGATGCCGCCGAGGGCATCGAGGTCCTCGCGGCGCTTGAGCAGGAGGGTCTCGGCGACGCCACCCGTCTTGGCCTTGTGGCCCACGAGACGGGCGGGCATGACACGCGTCTTGTTGGCGACGAGCAGGTCGCCCGGCTCAAGGTAGTCGACGATGTCATAGAAGTGACGGTGCTCGACGGAACCTCCGTCCGCGATCGCCTCGGCAGTTCCGGTGACTCCATCTCCCCCGTCGCGGTGAAGGACGAGCAGACGGCACGAGTCACGAGGCTCGGCGGGAGCCTGGGCGATCAACTCGTCCGGCAGCGGGTAGTCAAAGTCATCGGTGCGCATGGTCTTGGTTCCTCTCGTTGTTTTGTCCGCAAGAGAGTTTAGCGCCCCGGGCGACGGAATACCACGCCACCCGGGGCGCCTTCGACGCCCGCTATTCCTCGAGCGCCCGCCGGGCCTCGCCCTTCTCCTCCTTCTCCTCTTCCTTGATCTCCCAGTGGATGAGGAAGGTGAGCGCGGCCCTCAGGGCGATGATGCCCGCGACGGTGCCGATCTCGTGCCAATCGCGCACGATGACCGTGCGCAAGATCTCGCTGCCCAACTTGAACTCGAGGCCCATGGCGAGGCCCTTCGCGAGCGTGAGCTTAGTCTCTGGCGAGCGAGTCAGGTACAGGTAGAAGCCGCGAATGCCCGAGAAAATGATGATTCCGACGCCGATGAATTCAAACAGCAGGATGGCGACCTCGACGATGTTCTCCATGTAGAAGTCGAGCGCGCCCATGATCAGCTCAAACATACAGTCAGCCTCCGTCTCACCACCCGCCTGGCCCGGGCGCGTTAAACGCCCGGGACTCCCGATTGCCCCCAGTTTTGATAGCCCCTAGTCTTAACGCTACCCTATTTTCAGCAGCTCGGACAATGGGTTCCGCCAGTGGCCGGTAATCAGATCCGGCCGCATGGCGCGGTGGCACGATCGGCAGAGCGTTTGCCCAGGCGCTTCCCAAAACAAAAAGGGCCCCGGCGTGAACCAGGACCCTTCGAACATCCAATGGCGGGATATGCGGGGCTCGAACCCGCGACCTCCGACGTGACAGGCCGGCGCTCTAACCAGCTGAGCTAATACCCCGTGTCAGGTGCGAGGGTTATAGTACAGGAAGAGTTGCCGCATTGTCTAGAGCTTATTTCTACATGTGTGGAAATTGTTGATAGCGCAGGTAGATGCCAACGATCGAAACGCGCCGCAAGCGCGCCTCGAAACTCAAGCCAATCAAACCGCCGAGCAACCCAGCCGCCGAGACATGCGTTTCTTCGAGTTATCCGCCTCAATCCACCGTCGCAACTCGAATTAACGCATGTCTCGGCGAGCGCAACGAAGCGCAGGGGCAGTCAGAACGCGAGGGACGGCCAGCGCGGCGAGCGCGGTAAGGCGACGCGCGCGAAACGGCGTAGTTCGCCGGCACGCTCACGCATGCCGCGGTCAGCCACGATAGACCTGCCAGTGCTCGACACGACCATGGTCCTCGACGTGATGAGGGGCAAAGCCGAGCTTCTCCTGCACGCGAGCCGACTTCCGGTTGCCGGCATAGTGTGCGCACCAGAGCTGGTCGCACCCAAGGTCGCCAAACGCTCGCGCGATCACGGCCCGGGCCGCCTCGGGAACAAGCCCGCGGCCCCAATAGGGCTTGCCAATCCAATACCCCAGCTCAAGCGCATGGTCAGTCGTGGCGACATCCTGGAGCCGAGGCTTCATCAACCCAATCGAGCCAACGGGCTCGGCGGTCTCGCGCAACACGATGGCGTAGGTTTCCGGAGCGCCGAAAACGTCGCGAATGACCTCGCGGCTCATCTGGACCGACGTATGCACGGGCCAGCCAGCCGCAGGGCCAATCTCGGGATCCGAAGCGTACTTGTAGAGGGCCTCGGCATCAGAATCCTCCCACGGGCGAAGGATCAAGCGCTCCGTTTCGAGCACCACGAAAATCATCCTCTCATAGGTCCCGGACAAAAGTCGCGAACAAGACCCCGACCCACCCGCGCACGGGCACCGCGCTCGCGCGCGGGCACGTCGCCCACGCGCACGTCCACCTCGCCCGCAGGCGACCCGCTCACGCGCAAGCAGGTACAAAGAGCCGAAATACTCTGTTCACCTGTCTAGCGTAAAATACAACACTTCAAACACCAACCACGGGCGAGAGGAAACCCATGTCCGTAAAGTGCAATATCATGTGTGACTCCACCTGCGACTTCACCGCCGAGCAGGCGACGGAGCGTAACGTCACCATCCTCCCCTTCCACTACGTCGAGGCTGACAAGCCCAACGGCGGCCTCTGTGGCGACGATGACCTCTTCCAGTCTCGCAGCGCCCACGAGTTCTATGACGCCATCCGTCACGGAGCCACGCCCATGACCTCGCAGCCCTCCCAGCTCGAATATGACGAGGCGTTCCAGGCCGCTTACGAGTCGGGCGTGCCCACCGTGCTCTTCTGCATCTCAAGCGCTCTTTCCGGCGGCTACAACGGTGCCGTCATGAGCCTCGACCGCCTCAAGGAGGCCCACCCTGACGAGGAGATCCGCATCTACGTCGTGGACTCGCTCCTCGCCTCGACCGCGCTCACGCTCCTCCTCAACGAGGCGTGCAACAAGCGCGACGAGGGCATGAATGCCGAGCGTCTCGTCATATGGGCCGAGGAGGCGCGCTATCGCGTCCATACCCTCTTTATGGTGGATAACCTCGACGCCCTCCACCGAGGCGGGCGTCTTCCCAAGGGCGTGGCGGTCATCGGCGACGCCCTCGACGTCAAGGCGCTGCTGCACTTCAACCTCGACGGTTCGCTCGGCATTCGCTCCGTCGCGCGCGGCCGCAAGAAGGGCATGCGCAAGCTCGTTGACTACTATGCGAAGAACGTCAAGATCGAGGACGAGGCCAACGTGTGCGGCGTCGGTGATGCTGACGTGGCGGACGAGGGCTTCGGCATCGCCTCCGAGCTGCGCGCGCTCGACGACTCGCTCGAGGTCCTCCGCCCCACCATCGGCCCGACCATCGGCTCCCACGTCGGTCCCGGCATGCTCTCCCTCGTCTTCTGGGGCAGCGACCGCCGCAACGACAAAGCCGTGACCAAGGTCAAGGGCGTCCGCGTCGCCAAGTAGGCCGGCTGGCGAAAACACGGCCAGCTGCCGCAAACACTCTGGCGAGATGCCCGGGCGACAAGCTCCGCGCCCGAGCGTGGCGAGCGCCTTTCGCGCTCGAGCCCCAATTGCTGACAGGACCCACCTCTTGTAAGGATTTGGCCGCCAAAACGGCTCCAATCCCTTACAAGAGGTGGGTCCTGACGCGAAGCAGCCGCACGCCAGATAGCCAGAGGTCGCGCGAATCAGCCGCACGCCGGGCGGCCGCCAGACAGACGCGAAGCAGCCGCACGCCAGACAGCCAGACGCGAAGCAGCCGCACACCATCGCCAGCGCGCGTGCCGCCCAGCTTCCCAGGCGGCACGCGCAATCTACAAGGCCAATACGTCTGAGCCTGGCTTGCCCAACCAGCCTACGACCTACACCTGCGACGAGCGAGGGCGGCACCGACAAAGCTCAGGAGGCCCCCAACAAGCAGTGAAACGACCGGAACAGCGCTCTCATCGCCAGTCTGGGGCAGTTCAGCTCCCGACCCCGAATTCCCCGGCGCGGAACTCCCCGGCGTGGAAGTTCCCGGTAGGGGATTCTCCGGGTCAGGAGTCGTGGACTCGGCAGTATTAGTTATCGTAAAGCCGCTCGCCATGTTACCCGTGACTTCAGAAGTGAAGCCATCCACCGCGACCTCGGCCACGGTGTACTCAATCTCAGAGCCATCGATCGCGAGCTTGGGAAGATCATCGAAGGAGCCAGCCCAGCCGTTTCCCTCGCTGAGCTCTATCGAATCGATCACCGTTCCGCCGTTGAGCAGATTGACGGTAACCTTCTCGGGATGGGCGGCAGCGGAGTCAGCCCAGACCTTCTTCACCGAAACGCTGACACACTCGTCCCTGCCAACTACAACGCCGCCGTTCGCACCGATGCCGCCGCCACGAGCGGCCTTGTTGCCGGAAATGAGCAGCGTCGTCTGGCCGGCGCCGAGCTCGAACGCCTCGTCTGTCAGCACGGACTTGAGCGCGACGTTCGGCGCGGCATCCACGAAGGTCATCGCGTCGCCGTTGTCGCCACCCTCGACGAAGCGGGGCACGCTGGCATCGATCGAAGCGAGTATGCCGTTTGGCTGAAATAGGCCGCCATCCCTGTACCAGGAGACCTTCCCGCCACCCGGAGCGTGGTTAGCGAGCGTCAGGGTGTGGGAGTCGCCCTCGAAGCCCGTGAAGACGAAGTCGTCGCCCACGCCGTCCGAGGTGTTCCGGGAGATCAGGCCACCATCCTGGATAAAGACCTTGGAGTCGCCCGTCGGGCAGAACCACATGCCGCCGCCCTGCTCGCTGGCATTATTCTCCGTAATCTGAGCGTTGGCGACATGAAGGGTGCTGTAGTAATCGTTGTTGCCCTCGCTATAGACGCCGCCACCCATGTTCCAAGCGGTGTTATCCCTGATGACACCGGCGCTGAGAGTCACTCCGTTGGAGTAGGAGTAGATACCGCCACCTGCATAAGCACTGTTTCCAGAGATTGTGCCGCCATGAGACGCACCGCGACCCGTTGAGTCACCTGACGCCTTCATCGCAAACACGGTATTCATCTCTGTCCCGATACCCTGAACGCCCGGGTCGACGACGCAGACGCCGCCTCCCTTGCCGTCAGCCGCGGCGCTGTTGCCACAGATCTCGCCGCCGATCATGGTGAACTCCGCATTGCCCTCGACGTGAACCGCGCCGGAAGGAGTGCGGTTCCCGATCTTGTTGCTCCTGTTGTTCTCGATCGAGCCACCGGTCATGAGGAAGGAGACCCTCTTGTCCGCACCGCTAGCATCGCCATACATCACAACGGCGGTACCTTGATAGCCGTTGTTACTGGCGATGGAACCGCCGGACATCTCGAGGCTGGCACCAGTGGTCAGGTGAATGCCCGCACTGGAGCAGTAGTTGCCGTCACCCTCCGCCGCAGCAACGCGATTGCCGCTGATGGAGCCCGAACGCACAATAACCTTGGCGCCATTGGAAGCACGGACGGTACCGCAGTAGGCATCCTCAATCACGCAGCCCTCGATGACGCCACCGTTCAGGGTGAAGGAGGCATTAGCGCCATCGACACTCACGACACCGGAGGCAGCAGAGCGAGCCGTGCCATCGAGGATGGTCGCGCCCTCGGAGAGAACGAGCTCTCCCTTGACGCCAACGATAGAGCCGCTGTTGTAACGACCGCGCAGGGTAACGTTACCGGCAATCTCAAGGGAGGCACCCTCGGCGACATTGACGAGGTCGCCCGAGGTGTCCTTTACCGCCAGGACGGTGAACGGATCCGCGCTCGTAAGCTTGATCTTCTTGCCAGCGGGAATGTTCAGCGTGGTAGCGAGCTTCACGTGCTTGCGAATCTCGATAGTAGTCTCGATGCCATCGGGGGCAGCGTTGACCGCCTCCTGGAGCGTCATGGCACCAGGCTCGCTCGAGACGGTGTCGCCCGTGCCATCGTCGATTGACTCATAGAGGTAAACGATCTCAACCGCCGGGAGATTATCCGTGCCGGTGATGTCATCCTCGCTGTTATCGATGACGATCTTCTCGACGGTGCTGTCATCAAACAGTCCATCGCTAATCGACGTAAGGCCGTTGCCTATCCTGACCTCCTTCACGCCTTCGGTCGAGTCAAACGCGTTCGAACCGATAGAAGTTACGGAATCAGGAATGACGAAGGTCTCGGGGAGCGAACCGGCGTAGAAAGCATACGCGCCGATCGACTCGAGCGTGTCGGGGAGGTCGGTCGCGAGGTTGCCCCAGATGAAGGCCCACTTGCCAATGCTCCTAAGCGTGTCGCTCAACTTCACTATCCTGACCTGCGAATAGCAAAACGCGTTGCTCGGAATCTCCTCGAGGGACGAGAGGTCGACATCCGCGAAGAGTCGCTTGCAGCCCTCGAAGGCGCTCGTCCCCATTTCGGTCACATGGCTCAGGTCGGGAATGGCCGTCAGGTTCTCGCAGCCCTTAAAAGCTGAATACCCGATGGAGGTCAACGTACCGGAAAAAGAGACCTCAGGCAGCGCAGTGCACCCATTGAAGGCGCTGGACCCAATCGCCGTGATTTCGCTCGTGGCAGTGACAGATGTGAGCGAGGTGCAGCCCGAGAAGTAGTCGGTCGGGATCTTCGTAAGGGACTTCGGCAGGACGATGCTCGTCAGCGAGGTGCAGTCCGAGAACATGCCCGTGGTCGAGTCACCGAAGACGACATCCTCGGGAAGTTCGATGCTCTCGAGCGCGCTGGCACCGCTGAAGGCACCGGACTGGGAGATGAGCTTCAGGCTGCTTGGAAGGTTAATCTCCTTGAGCTTGTTGCAACCGAAACCATCGTGTTCGAGGCGAGCTCTTCGACACCCTCATCGAAGGTAAGCTTCTCGAGGGAGTCCATGTTCTGGAGAGAGAGCTCGAACTTCTTGATGGAACCGGGAATCTCCAGCTGCTTAAGGCTGGTGAAGTTGTTGATGCGCCAACCCGACATCCTCGTGAGAGTATCAGGGAGGTTGAGTTGCTCGACATTCGCGCCCTTGGTGCTCCAGCCAAAGTAGAGCTCGGTGACCGTATAGGCCTTGCCGGCGTTCTCGACGGCGGTGGGCACATTGATAACCGTGACGCCGTCATCAGCGATGGGGGTCTTGAGATGGGCGGTGCCGTCGCTAAGTAAATCACAGGTGTAGGTCACGCCGTCCAGAGTGACGTCAATACCCTCCGCGTCATACGATGCCGCATGGGCCGCAGTGGCGAAAACGCCACTGACCACGAGCCCCACGGCGAGAAGTGCCGAGAGGCAGATGGCGCGAACCTTGTGCCTCCCAGCTGCTGCGTTTCTTCTCACGAATACCTCTCCTGTTCTCAGTGCTGTTCTTACAGCGGTGTCAATAGATCTTGCGATGGCAGGTGGCTTGGCAGCCCTACAAGTGGAGAGCCCAGCGAACGGTGCACCCCCCACAGGCGAGACTCGCTGCTGCCGACCCGCGGCCGGACTGCCCTGCAGGGAAACCTCCCGCTCCCAAGCCGCAATTCTTGTACCCCAGAGTATAAACAGATTAGTTCGATTCTCGTTCATTCGCCGTCAATTAGCTGGCCCCGTTTTCGCAGCGTAACGGCAGTTTTATATCAGGTTGAGCAGCGGGCGCTCCCACTACCTCACCAATTAATGACAGGACCCACCTCTTGTAAGGATTTGGCCGCCAAAACGGCTCCAATCCCTTACAAGAGGTGGGTCCTGACGCAAATCAGCCGCACGCCAGGCGGCCAGACGCACGTCGACACGCCCGCCATCGCCAGCGCGCGTGCCGCAAGCAGACAAAGCCCGCCAAGCGAGCGCGTGCCGGAAGGCCCTACAAGGGGCAGACCACCCCGAGCCCTCCGGCGCGTCGACGCACTCTACCTTTCGCGCAAACGCTAGATTCTCGCCACGCCAGACTTGCGCGCCGCCTCGGACACGGCAGAGGCGACGGCGGTAGCCACGCGCTCGTCGAAGGCACCCGGGATGATGTACTCCGCGCTGCGCTTGTCGTCATCCACCAGACCGGCGATGGCGTAGGCGGCGGCTTCCATCATCTCGTCATTGATGTCAGAAGCGCGCACGTCGAGGGCGCCGCGGAAGATGCCCGGGAAGGCAAGCACGTTGTTGATCTGGTTCGGAAAGTCCGAGCGGCCCGTGGCGGCAACGGCGGCACCGGCGGCGAGGGCCTCGTCCGGCATGATCTCGGGCACGGGGTTGGCGCAAGCAAAAACGATCGCGTCAGGCGCCATGGTGCGAACCATATCCTGCGTGAGGACGCCGGGCGCGGAGACGCCCACGAAGACGTCAGCACCCTTGACGGCATCAGCCAGCGTGCCACGCACCCCATCGAGGTTGGTCCAGGTGGCAACCTCCTCCTTGACGGGGTTCAGGCCCTCGCGCCCCTGGTAGATGGCCCCACGAGAATCGCAGATGATGATGTTCTTGACGCCCATGCGCCTCATCAGGCGAGCGTTGGAGATACCCGCGGCTCCCGCGCCGGAAATGACCACGCGCACGTCAGCCAGGTCGCGGCCGGTAAGGCGGCACGCGTTGATGAGCGCCGCGCAGGTGACGACAGCGGTGCCGTGCTGGTCATCGTGGAAGATGGGGATGTCGCAGACCTCCTTGAGACGGCGCTCAATCTCGAAGCAGCGCGGCGCGCTGATATCCTCGAGGTTCACGCCGCCGAAGCTGCCCGCGAGGAGCTCGACGGTGCGGACGATCTCGTCGACGTCCTTCGAGCGGACGCACAGCGGGAAGGCGTCGACGTTCGCGAAGGTCTTGAACAGGGCGCACTTGCCCTCCATGACGGGCATGCCTGCCTCGGGTCCGATGTCGCCCAGACCAAGCACGGCCGTGCCATCCGTCACAACGGCAACGAGGTTGCCGCGACGGGTGTAGGTGTAGGAGTCATCCACGTCCTCGTGAATCTTCAGGCAAGGCTCGGCGACGCCGGGCGTGTATGCCACGGCGAGCTCCTCGGGGGTGGAGATGGAAGCCCGGCTCACGACCTCGATCTTGCCCTCCCACTCCCTGTGCTTGTCAAGTGCGTACTGCTTGGCGTCAACGGCCATTGCGCGCTCCATTCCCTTGGTCCGCCCGCGGGCGCGGGTGGGCGCTTTTTCGGTTGCATGCAAGCAGACCGTACCCAGAGCGGGCGCGCGTAAACTGAGCAATCGATATACGTCCTGATGCGTCGGTTATCGACATGCTAAATCATGCCTGTCATCGCCGTCACGCCGGCAGCGGGCTCCGCTCAAGGCTGGGTCCAGTGGTAGCCGCCCATAATTGATGCCAGCAGTGGGTTGTAAATTCGTCCAGGCAGCGCCATTCGCCCAGACAGCGCCGACAGCGGGTTCTCAATTCACCCATGCAGGGTAGTTGATTCGTTCAAATAACAATTCAGGCCGATCGCACGCCCGCAAACAAGGGCAGCTGCAACGAATTCGAGATTCTGCGGCCCATATCACCGATATATAACGGTTCTCATTTGAGCCAACTGGGGTTTATTTGGCACCTCCGGGATACCACATGCCAAGCAGGGCTTCAAAACCTCATTTTGAGCCGCAGAATCTCAAATTCGTTGCAAGGGACAACGTGACCAGCCGGTTTTACGAGCGGCAAGGTCACCGGCAGATACAGCCAAGCGTCCCTAGCCTTCCAGAAACCAAGAGCATCCCATAGCCGTGCGCCTCAAGACCTGCCGCGAGGGCCCATCCCTAAAGGTCAGCGTCAGATTACTCCGCCAATTCAAATCAAGAGCCCGTTGATACAGACCATGCGGGTCTTCGCGCTTAAGCTCGAATTTACAATCCCTAGCACGTCCTCATCCTGGCTATCTTCAGCCCTACCAAACGCTACCTCAACATTTATTTGAAATTGTCGATTCTCCCGAACCAAAAGTCTGGTAATATAACCCCTGCACCAATTCGGGGAATTAGCTCAGTTGGGAGAGCGCATGACTGGCAGTCATGAGGTCAGGGGTTCGAACCCCCTATTCTCCACCATAAATGATGGGGCGGCGACTTAGGTCGTCGCCCTTTTTGTTTACGTTTTGACGGCACGAATGGCAGAGTCCGTCTTTGCTATTTGACAGTGTGGGCACTGACACCAGGAACTCAATTGGAGCGGCCCACCCTCCCCCAGTCAATTACGGCAGACGCCCAAACCGGGACTCACGCAGATATCCGGCATGACCTACCAGCCAGCACCTGGCCTAACGTCACCCGGCAAGGCATCTCCCGGCATTCAGTGCCATCCCGGCCATCAAGTACCCAACCACTAGCGCTCCGCCCTAGCACAGGGGTGCGAAGATGCGGAGAAGGCCGTCGATTGCCCAGCGATAGGAGTACTGCCTCGCGTCGTAAGGCTTGATCTCGACGCACTTCTCCTGCGTGGCGAGGAAGTCCGCCTTGATCTCCGAGATGACGCTCGAGCGATAGAACAGCGAGTTGTTCTCGAAATGAAGGAACAGGCTTCGATAGTCGAGGTTGACCGTGCCGATCGTGGCGACGCGGTTATCGAACATAGAGCCCTTCGCGTGGACGAAACCGGGCGTGTATTCGTAAATCTTGACACCGCCGTTCAACAGCACCTGGTAGAAGCTGCGAGACATACGGAAGACCAGTTTTTTGTCCGGAATGCCTGGCATGATGATTCGCACGTCAACGCCACGGCTTGCCGCCGCGAGCATCGCATCCATGAGGTCGTCGGCAAGCATGAGGTATGGCGTGAAGAACCAGGCGTATTCCGTGCTCTGCGAGAGGAGGTCGACATAGAGCCGGTTGCTCGTGGCCTCGTGGTTGAGGGGCGAGTCATAGTAGCTGAGGACATAGCCGTCGGTCTCGCGCGAGGGCACGGCCGCCGGCGTGTGGTCCGCGGCAGCCGAAGCCGGCCGCGCCGCGACCTCCGTGCCCGCTAAGGGATCCGCAGGCACCGCTACCTGGCAGCCCGCCGTCCCCGGTCGAGCTACCGTCGCCGTCCCCGGTCGAACCGCGGTTGCCGTCCCCAAACGACCCACGGCATCAACCGCCTCGCCAGCCAGCACCTCGGACATCGGGAGTCCCTCATAGCCCTGCACGCGCCCGAAGGCATTCCAGAACGTCAGGAACATGTGCGTAAAGGCGCGCACCGGCTCGCCGGTCAGCCGGAAGCCGATATCCTTCCAGTGTCCGTAGCGTCGCTCGAGGTTGATGTAGCAATCTGCGAGGTTAACGCCGCCGCTATAGGCAATCTCGTTGTCAACGATCAGCATCTTGCGATGGTCGCGATAGTTGGCAGTGCCCTTCAGGGCGAGGAGCGGATTGAACGGCACGCAGGGAATGCCCCTCTCCTGTAACTCGCACGCGTTGCCAAAATCGAAGGTCGAGAAGCAACCGAGGTCGTCATACATCACGCGAACGTCCACGCCCTGCTTCAGCTTGGCCTCGAGAACCTCCACTATGGAGTTCCACATGTGGCCCGGCTCGACGATGAAATACTCGACAAAGATCGTGTGCTTGGCGTCCCTCAGGTCTGCCAGCATATCGGGGAACATGTCATCGCCCAGCGGATAGTAGCGCACGTCCTCGACCCTATAGAGGGGATACTGTGTCTTCTCCTCCAGCCAGCGAAGCGTCTGCTCCATGCGCCTCTCGCCGTCGAAGGGCGTCTCGCCAATTGGAAGAGGCTGGGGGTCATTGCTCTTGCTGACGCTCTCGAGCCGACGCCTGAGCGGCTTGGCCGTACGCTTGTTGCCGAAGCAGAGGTAGAGCAGCGTGCCAACCAAGGGGATCGTTAGGATGACCAGCAGCCAAAGCAGCTTGTAGGTGCTCTCATCGCGTTTGATGACAATAAAGAGAACGAGAAAGACCGCCACGATGGAGAGAAGCGACGCGATAAGCGCGGAGTATGGCGCGAGCCACTTCGTGAGCAGCAGCAGCCAGATCACTTGCAGGACAATCGCGGGAATGACGATCAAAATGCGATTGAGGATCTTTCTCATGCCGAGCTCTATTCCGTCACGCCGTTCTGGAGGCTTCTCTCGTATTTGCTGGTGACAACTATGCCATAGGTGGCTGACGTGGCGACGCCGGCAACGGCGGGCGCGGACCGTCGACAAGAGCGGACTGGCCGCGGGCGCGGAGGCGGCGCACGTCCCCGTCTCCGTCATGCCATCGGTATTCGCAGTGGCGCCTCGTTCGGCGCGTCATCGACACGCTTGCCGTCCGCGCCCCGGCACCGCGTCAACGCAAGTCCCGGATTAGCAGAAGCGCCCTACTTCCCGAAGATCACCCCAAATAGGCCGCCGCGCTTGGTCTTCTCCTCGCGACGTGAGCCCTCGCGCGCCGCCGCTACCTGCGGTGCCGCGCCCTCGCCGCCCCTGCGGACAATCTCGTACAAAAATGGCGACTTGACGTACTTGACCTCGATGGGTGTCGCATGGACGGTGCTTTCACTCGAAAGGGCCAGACTCGACGCAAGCGGAGCCACAATATGCGTCTCCCGCTCCTCGCTGAACACAACGGCTGCCGCGCGCCCGGTCTGCCCGTTGACGGCGATGCGCACCTGCTCGCCGTCGCACCCATCCGCCGCCGGACGGTCGACGTAGTACACCGGCACCATCACGAGACCGTCCTTGTGCTTGCGAACTTTTCGGGACCACGCGCGAAGGTTCTTCTTGTTGAAGCCCAGCGCGGATTCTGCGTCGTTGCCCGCGATATAGAGCGCCAGCTTGTCGACAACGACGTCGTCCTTAGTCGACGCGTCGACGGCGATCACGCGGAAGTCACCCTCCTGCATGGTGGGATCGAACGACGCCACCCTCGAGAAATCCCATGGCTCGAGGATGCCCATAAGGGAAACATCGAGGTAGTTTGCCCTGGGATAAGCCCAGTCGAGCACCTCGTAGTAGACCAGGGCCTCCTTGCCCAGGCCCCTGCTCGTGAAGGACGCCATCATGCGCAGGTCCGCGAGCGCCATGGGGAAATAGAAGAGCATCATGTCGTTCTGGATGGCGCTCTCCACGTCATGTCCCGCGAAGGCATCCGGGTGCTGGCGAACGAGCTGGAGCGCGGCGGCGCGCGCCTGCTGCTCGCTGACCGCACACGGAATTCCCTGCTCAGGCACGTATTCCGCACCAAAGCCCATGGTCAGGCGTTTGCTGAAGGCGCCCGGCTTGAGCAGGTCCGCGGCGCCGATCTTGTTTCCGCACGACGGGCACTCGAACACGCGCTGGGTCGACGCGCCCTCGAAGGACGCACCGCAGAACGGGCACGGGATGCTCACATGCTCGGCCTCCTGGTACTCGGACGCCGTGCCACGGTCCTCCCACAACAGGTGTTCGAGCACCGACTGGTTGCGCCAATGTGGCTTGAAGAAGTACCAGCCTGGATCCACCGGCGGCTCGAGCTGCGAGACATGCGTGAGCTTGAGCAGACCATCGACAGCCTGGAGCGGCTGATGGCGAATGCCCAGCGCGCTCGTGGGGTCACCGGCGCCGGGCGCCCACGGCAGGACCGTGCCGCAATAGGCACACTCGAAGCTGCGCTTCGCCTGATGCGAGTACATGGGACCGCCGCAGTTTTGGCATTTGATGGCAAAGAACTCGTCCATGGGATGGGCCTCCTTGTCGTCATGGCGGCACGTCGCCGCACTAGTCTCGCCCACTCTGCGGACGCGACGAATTCGCTCGATCCCCTGCTCTGCTTCTCTCGTGCGGTATTCGCTCGAGCTCGCACTGCGCCAGCGCCAGTCGCTCGCGCCCGCTTACATCGTTCGCATCGCAGCGGCGGCGGGCACCAGCGGACTACAGAATCCAGTCGAAGCCCGACTCGCCGAGTCGATAACGCATATTGTCCGTCTGAACCTCGGTGTGCACGCCGCTGTTATCGAAGGTCATGTTCGTGTTGGACCCGACGGGATAGACGGTCTTGCTCTCGCCCGTGGTGAGGTCGTAGCGGATATTCCCGACCTGATTCTCGAGGTGAAACTTGCCGTCCGAGCCAAAAACGTTCTTGAACATGGCAAACCTCCTTGACGTGTTATTGGAAGAGTATATCCGGTCAAGGAGCTGATCAACCACAGGCCGACCGGCCGAGCGCCACCCATAAGCGTGCCCGGCACCCATAAGCGTGCCCCAAAATAATTAATGGAGCCGATATTGTTAGGCTAAAACTGCATCTACCAAGTAGATCCCCTTGCGCAATTCACGAAACCGCAGGTAATTGATTTGCACGCAATTGTTCTACTCAGACTGACAGAAAAATGCCTAACATTTTCGACTCCACTAATATTTAGAGTCAGTCACAGGCGCTTTATGAGCTCAAAATCACACGAAACCCCAGTCCCCGCACATGCTGTTATGGCTTCTAGCAAAACGGCTCATACGAGAAGGTGCCTGAGCGACTCCTCGAGGGCACGCTTGGTCAGTTGTCCGGACATAAAACCCTTTCGATGTTCAACGACCGGATTGTACCTGCCCAGGCGCGAGGACACGTCTGGATGACACACCGATGTCTCCAGCCAAGAAAACACGCCAAGTAGGGGGCTATTTGGACTCCAGCCGAGTAGAGCCGAATCACGCAATCAGTTTAGCTGCGGTTTTGTCATGCTAAACATGGCGTCTACTTTGGCAACCTCAATTTAGCCCCCTACTTGGCGCACTTTTACAGGATCGGGGGCCGAAGGACGGTATTCAACCCCACCAGCCAGCGCCGAAGGACGGCATTCAAGCCCAGCAGCCAACGTGGAAGGACAGCATTCAAGCCCGCCAGCCAGCACGGAAGGGGAACGCAAAGCCGAACAAGCGTCAACAGGGGCGAAGCATGCGCGTTCCGAGCGCCGCCAGCAAATAGCGCGCGACAGGCAGATGCCCGCCGCGCGCTCGCACGCACGTTGTGAAAGACAGCCGCTAGTTAACGCTCACACCGCCGTCGACCTTGACACAGGCGCCCGTCATGAACGACGCGTCGTCGCTGGCGACGAACAGCACCGCGGCAGAAAGCTCCTCGGGCTTGCCCGTACGAATCTCCTTGTCGAGACCCGCCATGGCGCGGCCCATGCCAAACTGATCGATGCCGGAATCGGCCATCATCGAGCCGCTAATCTCAGTCTCGACGCCACCGGGGCAGATGGCGTTGCAGCGAATCCCCTCATGCGCATACATGTAGCCGGTGTTCTCGGTCATGCCAACAAGCGCGTGCTTGGAAGCCGTGTAGGCCGCGCCAGCTCGAGCACCATTCGTGCCGCCGATGGAAGCAACATTAACGATGTTGCCCTTCGTCTCCTGGCCAAGCATCACCTGAACGGCCTTGCGCATGGCATACATGGGACCCTTGACATTAACGGCGAAGACCTTGTCCCAGCGTTCGTCCGAGATGTCACCGATGGGCTCGAAGCCATCCATGATGCCCGCATTGTTCACGAGAATGTCGAGCTTGCCACACTTCTCGACTGCGAAATCAATCATGCCGTCATTCGTCTCGCGCGCGGAGACGTCGCCCACGTAAGGCAGGATCTTGCCAGGCAGGCCATCGGCCTCGACCTGAGAGGCGAGCTCAGCAAGGCGCTCTTCGCGGCGAGCAACGGCAACGACCGTGGCACCTTCCTTGGCAAAGTCGTAGGCAATCTGGCGGCCCATACCCGAGCTTGCGCCAGTGACAACAACGCTCTTTCCTTCAAAACGCATGGCAAATCCCTTCTATTGTTAGGTAACACGACTAGCAATAGTCTGGCACAGACGAGACGAGCCGCCGTTTCCTTCTCGGCAGATGGCAGTTGGCTGACCCTATGCGGCAATCGCGTCCGTTAATGTCAGGTATTGGACGAGGGGTCGCTTGCAATTGCGGCATGACGGGTACGACTGGCGTTCTCGGCCACGTTCTGCGCGCATGACATCACGCATTCGTTGGCCGCAGCCGTGATTTACGCGCACGGCGCCGTGCGTCGCCATCCGGCGCCACGTTATGCGCGCGCACGCCACCCTCCGCTCCATGACCAACCGCCAAATAGCGACCCCTACGCTCGGGCGCGTCGCCGGCATTCCCACGTCACCCGCCAAAAAGAAAGGGCTCCGCACAAAGCAGAGCCCCACGGCAACGATGCCACGACAAACAGCAGCGAAACCTTACGGCCTCTGGCCCATGCCACCCTCGAGGGTAATCGTCTCGCCGTTCATGTACTTGAAGTCAGGGCCACAGAGCTGAACGACAACGCGGCCGATCTCGGTTTCGACGTCGCCGTAGTGGCCTGCCGGCGGCATGTGAACGTTAGCCTTGAAGGCCTCGGGATACGCAGCCTCGAAGTTCTCGAGCTGAGCGGTCCAGGCAAGCGGGCAGACAATGTTGACGTTCACGCCATCCTTACCCCACTCGTTGGCAGCGACACGCGTCAGGCCGCGAATGCCCTCCTTAGCCGCAGCGTAGGAGCACTGGCCGTAGTTGCCAAACAGGCCGGCACCGGAAGCGAAGTTGACCACGGAACCCTTGGTCTCCTTCAGGTGCGGGTACGCCTTCTGCATGTAGAGGAACGTGGCGTAGAGGCCCGAGTAAATGGCGAGGTTGAACTGGTCCATCGTGTGCTGTTCGATCGTCACGCCGGAAGCGGAAGCCTGGGCGTTGTTGACGACGGCGTCGATGCGGCCGAACTCCTCGATCGTCTTGTCGATGACGTTCTGCACGACGGCCTCGTTGTCCTGACCAGCGGAAACGTCAGCCTGAACGGCGAGGACCTTGATGCCGTACTCGGCCTCCAGGCTCTCCTTGGCGGCCTCGAGCTTGGCAACGTTGCGGCCGGTGATGACGAGGTTGGCGCCCTCCTTGGCGAAGGCGATGTCGATGCCATAACCGATGGAACCAGCGCTGCCGTCCTTGAGCGTGGCCTTACCGCCGCCAGTGACGATAACGACCTTGCCGTCAAACATACCCATGTTGGTCTCCCTTATTAGTCGGCCCCGAGCGTCTGCCGCTCGGGTCACCGATTGCGCCAACGTAACAGAGGGATAGTCCGTTATGGCCGAGGTTTCGGCGAGGGAGACGCGATGCCCGATAGAAGGGATTTTTCGAGCCAACAGGCACATCTTGCCGAGAAGAACCGGCGCGCCGAGGCGGCGCCACGCGAGCTAGCGCGCCCGGCGGGCCGCCTTGCGCTCGTCGCGGCGCTCGTGGCGCTCAATCGTGGCCTCGGCGGCGGAGAAGCGGCAGCCGCAGTAGTTCTGACGATACATGCCCAGCTCGCGGCTCTCGGTCGTGGCCTTGGGATAGAGCGGACGCCAGTCGCGCACGATGGGCGTGAGCCCGTTCGCCGCGGCGAGTCGCTCGAGGATCTCGGTGCAGTCCTCGAAGAGCTGGTAAGGCGACACGGCCAGCGTGGTGGAGACGTGCGAGAAGCCCAGCTCGCGGGCCACGCGGCATGCGGCATCCAGGCGGATCGTGTAGCAGGCGCGGCAGCGCGGCACGCGGTCGAAGCCATGGGGAGCAACGACGCGCTCCCAACGTTCGCGGCCCTCGGCCGGGGTGAGCGCGGAGTTGACGCCAGATCCAGCACCGCGCTCGCAGCGAACCACGGCGATGCCCGCGATGTCGGCCCACGTCAGAAGCGTGGCGAGACGCAAGTCGTGCTCGGCGACGGGTTGGATGTTGGGATTGTCCCAGAGGATGACGGGCTCGAAGCCCTCATCGCGGAGGCTCGCGACGGGCTCGAGCGAGCAGGGGCCGCAGCAGGCGTGAAGCGCCAACGGCACGCGGCCGGTCTCCTGCGCGATGTGCTCGATGTCAATCATGTCAGCCCTCCCCCGTCGGCGCCGGAACGTTCATGCGAGTCGAGCGCGCGCGTTACCCGCTGTGCCACGTTGCGCGTCACCGCGCGCCCCGCCGGCATCCGCGAGTCCACCCGCGCGGCGACGCAGTACACCTCCGCACGCACCGTCCATTCAAGACCTCCATCATCGCAGAGGCGTTCTCGTAAAGCATCCATCAAATTGGGAACGACGGCGTAAAGCCAGCGTAAGCCGTTTCTTTCAAGTCTGTAAACGACGGACTCCCGAAATATTTCTGTAACCAACCCGCGCGATTATACGAGCATGCGCGGTGTGCAGAGGGGTTTTACCCTTCCTCCCTTCCCTCTCCGCAGACCGCACGCAAGGGCGCCCGGCTCCAGTCCCCGGGCGCCTTTTTTTGCGACGAGTGAGGCTTAACGCGTCGTTTGGCTCACAAGCCAGCGCACCGGAGCGAGCCCAGTGCGATGCCAAGACCGCAATGCAACGGTCACCACCTACTCGTGCCGCGACCATTACTCGAATCGCTAGGACATCACGGGGCTCCTTTGGGAGCCTCATTTGATGTCGTCCTCCTATTGTTTCCGGTTTGTTACACTGTGCAGCGTTCACGCGCAAGAGCGTAGCTGCTCGTTCGCCCTCAGGTACACGTGCAGCGATGGTTTTAACGAGAACGACCTCCGCCTCTTCACCGACGCCCTCAACGAGCGACTTACCGAGGGCGACACCTATACCACACTCGCCATCCTCGCAAACGAGGGCGACCACTGGGAGCACCCCACGCAGGTGGCCCACTCGTCTACAGCGCGCAGACGTTCTTGGGAGCGCCCTCGAGCCAGGCGAGGACGTTGCCGAACTCGATGACGGCGCGGCGCTCCATGGCCTCCTCGGTGAGATACGCCACATGAGGCGTGAGCACGCAGTTCTTGGCGGAGGCGAGCACATAGCTTTGAGGCAGCGGCGGCTCCATGTCGAAGACGTCGATACCGGCACCAGCGAGCTTGCCAGAGTTCAGTGCCTCGGCAAGCGCATCGTTGTCCACGATCGGGCCGCGCGCGCAGTTCACGAGCACGGCGCCGTCCTTCATGCGCGCGATCTTATCGGCATCAAAGAAGCCGCGTGTCTCGGGCGTGAGCGGCAGATGGAGGCTCACGATGTCGGACTCGGCGAGAAGCTCCTCGAGGCTCGCGAACTCGATGCCCGCCGCCCTGGCCGCCTCGCTCTCGTGGCGCGCATAGCCCAGCACGCAGGCGCCAAACGCGCCAAACAGCCTCGCCGTGGCGCACCCGATGTGGCCCGTACCCACGATGCCCACGGTCTTGCCAGAGATCTCGCGTCCCATGAGGCCGGCCGACGTGCCGCCCGCACGCGTCGCTGCATCCGCCAGCACGACGTGGCGCAGCACATCGATCGCGAGGCCCACCGCGAGCTCCGCCACGCTCACGTCAGAGTAGCCGGCGCAGTTGCACACGGTGACGCCCCGCTCGCGGGCCGCGTCGAGGCCCACGTGGTCGATGCCCGTGAACGCCACGGCGATCATCTTGAGCGCGTCAGCGCCGCGCACGACCTCGGACGGATAGGGATTGTTGGCGATCATGACCACATCGGCGCCGGCAGAGCGACGGGCGAGCTCGGAGGCGTCCGTCGTCTTCTCGGGCCAGTAGGCAAACTCGTGGCCGGCCTCCTCGATGGGATGCGCGAGCTCGCGGACGCGCGCCTCGGGGATGCCGAGCGGCTCGAGCAGGGATACCTTCATTCGATCGTCTCCTTACGAGGGAGCCCGCCACGGGGACGGGTGCCGCAAAAGGAAGGCGCCCGCCTGGGGACGGGCGCCCGAAGCGCTACATCTGGGAGAGCTTCTCGCTCAGCAGCTGGTTGAAGAGCTTGGGGTTACCCTTGCCGCGGCTCTCCTTCATGCACTGGCCCACGAGGAAGCCGACGACCTTGGTGTTGCCGCCGCGATACTGCTCTACCTGCTCGCCACAACGCGCGAGCACGGCGTCAACCACGGGCTCGAGCGCGCCGGTGTCGCTCACCTGGCGCATGCCGCGCTCGTCGACGACCTTCTCGGGGTCAAGGTCGGTGCCGTTGACCGCGTCGAGCACTTCGCGCGCCTGGGCGAACGAGATAGCATCGCCCGCGAGCAGGGCGCTCAGGCTCGCGACCTGGGCAGGCGTGAGCGCGTCATAGCCGGGCACAAGGTTCACCATGACGTTACCCACGGTGAGTATGGCCTTCTCCGGCACGAGCTTGCAGGCCTCCTCGAAGAACTCCGCCGTCACGGGGTCGCCGGCAATCTGCTCGGCGTCCGCGCGCTTGAGGCCGTACTGCTCGCAGAAGCGGTCGCGCTTGGCATCCGGCAGCTCCGGGATCTCCGCGCGGCACTCGTCGATGAACTCGTCCGTGAGGTCGAACGGGGCGAGGTCCGGGTCCGGGAAGAGACGGTAGTCATCCGCCGTCTCCTTCACACGCATGACGACGGTGCGCTTGCGGCTGGGCTCCCAGTGGCGCGTCTCCTGGTAGATGACGCCGCCCTCCTCGAGGACCTCGGCCTGGCGGCAGATCTCGTACTCGAGGCCGTCGTGCAGGGCCTTGAAGGAGTTGAGGTTCTTGAGCTCGGTCTTCGTGCCGAGCTTAGTCTCGCCGCGGCGGCGCAGGCTGACGTTGCCGTCGCAGCGCATGGAGCCCTTCTCCATCGAGCAGTCAGAGATGCCCAGCGTCAGGAACACGCGGCGGAGCTTCTCCATGAACAGGCGCGCCTCCTCGGGCGTGCGGAGGTCTGGCTCGGTCACGAGCTCGATGAGGGGCGTGCCGCAGCGGTTGTAGTCGACGAGGCTCTCCGTCGCGCCGCCAATGCGACCCTCCTCGCCGCCCACGTGGACCATCTTGGCGGCGTCCTCCTCCATGTGGATGCGCAGGATGCGGATGGGCACGGTGTAGGAGCCGTCCTCCGCGCGCTCGGGAAGCACGAGGTTGGCGGTGTCGTAGGTGCCCTGGCTCGAGGCCTTGGGGCGGGCGGCGCCGCCCTCGGGCAGGTGGTCGCTCATGGCGGTCGAGAGGCCCACGGCGTTGGCGCTGGCGCTGGCGAGGCTCTGGGCCTCGGCCTCGCCGAAGGCGCACTCCGGGCGCTCCGCGGCACCACGACCGGTGACCTCGAGGTTGAGGTGGCCGTGCATGCAGAAGGCGACGGGACCCTGCGTGGTCTGGAAGTTCTTGGCCATGTCGGGATAGAAGTAGTGCTTGCGGTAGAACATGCTGTGACGCATGATCTCGCAGTTCGTGGCCAGGCCCGCCTTCACGATCGACTGGATGGCGCGGCGGTTGGGCACAGGCAGCGCACCCGGAAGACCCAGGCAGACGGGGCACACGTTAGTGTTGGGCTCGTCGTCATGGGACAGGTGGCAGTTACAGAACATCTTCGTGTCGAGCGTGGTGAGCTCGGTGTGGATCTCGAGGCCGATCACGGCCTCCCAATCCTGGAGAACGTCGGCGAGCTTTTTCATGCGAGCTCACCCCCCTTCCCAGCGAAGTCAGGAGCGACGGCGAGCGCGGGCGAGCCGTCCGCGCGGCCCGCGGCGGTGGCAGCGCCCTTCTCCACCGCACGCGCGAACGTGAGCAGGCGGCGGTCCTGGAACGCCGGGCCCACGAGTTGGGCAGACGTGGGCAGGCCGGAGTCCGCGCCCAGGCCCAGCGGCACCGAGACGCCGCCGTTGCCGGCGATGTTGATGCTGATGGTGTAGAGGTCCGACAGGTACATCTGCGTGGGATCGGAGATCTCGCCGAACTTGAACGCCGTGCGCGGGCTGGCCGGCATCAGGATGACGTCAACCTTCTCGTAGGCGGCGGCGTAGTCGCGCGTGATGAGGGTGCGCGCCTTCTGAGCGGCGAGGTAGTACTTCTCGTACACGCCGCTCGAGAGCAGCCAGGCGCCAAGCATCTGGCGACGCTTGGCCTCCGCACCGAAGCCGTGGGCGCGAGAGAGCGAGCTCTGCTCGGCCAGGGTGGCGCAGTTAGGCTCCTGGTAGCCGTAGCGCACGCCGTCGAAGCGGGCGAGGTTGGAGAAGGCCTCGCAGGGGCCGAGGACGTAGTAGGCGGCGATGGCGGCGTCGAGGTTGGGAAGTTCCACCTCGACGAGCTCGGCGCCCTGCTCGCGCAGGGACTCTGCGGCGGCGGTGACGGCGGCCTTGACCTCGGCGGTGAGGCCGTCTGCCTCCATGAGGGCGGGGATGATGCCGACACGCTTGCCGGCGACGCCGTCCTCGAGGTGCTCCGTGAAGTCGACCGGGCAGTCCTGGCTCGTAGAGTCCTTGGGGTCGCGGCCGGGGCCGACAAGCGCGTTCATGGCGAGGGCCACGTCCGCGACGCTGCGACCGAAGGGGCCAACCTGGTCGAGCGAGGAGCCGAACGCCACGACGCCATAGCGGCTCACGGCGCCGTACGTGGGCTTCATGCCCACGACGCCGCACAGGCTCGCCGGCTGGCGGATCGAGCCGCCGGTGTCAGAGCCCAGCGCGAGCGTGACCTCGCCAGCAGCGACGGCCGCGGCCGAGCCGCCCGAGGAGCCGCCCGGCACGCGCTCCGTGTCCCACGGGTTGTTGGTGCGGTGGAACGCCGAGGACTCCGTGGAGGAGCCGAAGGCGAACTCGTCCATGTTGGCCTTGCCGATGGGCAGACAGCCCGCGTCGAGCATGCGCTGGACGCAAGTGGCGGTGTAGACGCTCTCGTAGTTCTCGAGCATGCGGGAGGCGCAGGTGGTGCGCGTGCCCACGAGCATCATGTTGTCCTTGATGACCAGCGGCACGCCGGCGAGCGGCGGCAGGGGCTTGCCTGCCGCGCGGTCCGCGTCGATGCGGGCGGCGGCGTCGAGGGCGAGCTCGGCCGAGACCTGGAGGAACGCCTGAACGGCTCCGTCGCGGGCCTCGACGGCGTCAAGCGCGGCGCGGGCGACCTCGGTCGCGGTGAAGTCACCGGCGGAAACGCCCGCGGCGATCTGCGCCGCGGAGAGGGTGTCGAGGGTAGCCATTACTGATCACCTCCGAGGATGGACGGCACGCGGAAGTAGCGGTCGCGCGCACTGGGGGCGTCGAGCAGGGCGTCCTCGATCGAGAGGCCCGGCGCCACGACGTCCGCGCCCATGACGTTGGAGAGGTCTCCGATGGGGTGGAACGTGGGCGGGACGTCAGCCTCGCCATACTGAAGGACGGGCTCGAGCACGCCCGTGATGGCGCCGTTCATGTACGCCGTCATCTCGGTGAGCTCTTCGTCCGTGAGGGCGATGCGGGCGTAGTCCGCGATGCCGCACACGTCGCGTTCGCTTAGTGCCATGTGGCCTCCCATGCCAATTTGGTTAACCCTGTCATTCTATGGCAGGTTGCGGACGTCAAGTGCGAGCGGGCGCGATTGTGTCAGTACGGTAACAGTTCGGGGCGAGGGCGGCACGTCCTAGCTCGCGTGCACGCGCCCGGCCGCGGCCACCAGCGCAGCGCCCGTAAGTACGACCGAGGGCGGCAGCCACCGGGAAGCCCTAGCCCTCGCGCACGCGCCTGGCTACGGCCACCAGCGCAGAGCCCGTCAGCGCGACGAGAGCTGCCGCCGAGACGAGCACCGCCTGCACGCCAAACGCATCCGCAAGCATCGGCGCCGCGAGCAACGGCAGCGTGCCCGACACGCTGATGCCCACGCGCATGAGCGCGCTCACGCTGCCGAGGTGGCCCAGCTCGCAGTTGCGCTGCGTGAGCGTCACACGCAGGGGCATGATCAGGCCGTTCGCTGCCCCGAGGACGAGCTGGCCGGCGGCGGCGCACCACACGAATGGCGTCGCCGTGTAGAGCACGGCACCCAACCCTTCCGCCACAAGCAGGCCGCACAGCGCCGGCAGCGTCACGCGGCGTGCGGGCACGCGGGCGGCAAGCAGCGAGCCTACCGTGGCGCCCACGCCCACGATCGCCGTGAGCCATCCCATCCACTCGGCGCCCACGCGCAGCACGTCTCGATAGAAGAGGCTCTCGAGCGAGTCGAACGCGCCAAAGCCGAGGTTCCCCAGGAAGCACACGGCAAACAGCACGATGAGCGCCGGGCTCGCCACCGTGGTGCGCACGCCATTCGCCACGCGCGCAAGCAGGGAGGGCACGGTCTGCCCGCTGTCCTGTGGGCGCTCGAGACGAACGCGTTCGCGAAGGCGCAGCGCAACGAGCACGCCAAGGACGGACGTCACGGGCAGCACGGCGAACACGAGGCGGTTGTCGGTCACGTCGGCGATGGCGCCGGCAAACAGCGGTCCTGCGATGACGGCAACGAACGTCACCACGCTGTTGAGCGAGTTCACGCGCGCGAGCAAGGCCTCGTCGTTCGTGAGATAGCGAGGAAATGTCTCGACGGCTGTCGATGCCGCGGCGCCGGCAAGTCCCGTCACGATTGCCACGACCAGCAGCGACGCCATGCAGACGGGCATGGCGAACACAACGGCGAACGCGGCGAGCGGCAGCGCCAAAGACGCCACGAGCACGATCCTCGGCCCCGCAGCGTCAATGAGGGCGCCGGCAGCCGAGTACCCCACAAGCATCACGACATTCATCACGAACACGAGCGCCGAGACCTCTGCCGCGCCCGCATCCAGCACGTAGGTGGCGCAGCCGATGATGCCCACAAAGTAGGTCGCCTGGAACCCCAACTGGTTGAGAAAACACGCTGCGACAAGCCGCCTAAACGTCGCGTCCACGAGCAGCCCTCCACTTGAGCGTTCATTTCTCGACGCATTGTAGCGCGAGGCCGTTGCCGACCATGCCGCAACGACACCGCCATTCGCAGCGATACCGCCATTGTTGTAGCGTTTATGCACGCTCAGCGACTCTCCAGCGTGCAAAATCGCCGCAGCATCCGTGTCGTCGTGCCGAAACGCCACACCAACCGCCCCGTCTACCTCGACAAATCACATAATCGACAACCTCAGCCAAGTATTTCTTAATTCTAGAGTTAATTCCGGTTAACTAGTGGTATATATCTACAAGGGAAACAACGAGGCCGCCCGGCCCCAGTCAGGAGGTAACACGTATGAGTGAAATCATCGACGTCTACGGCCGCCAGGTACTCGATTCGCGCGGCAACCCCACCGTCGAGGTCGAGATCACCCTCGGCGACGACTCGCACGGCCGCGCCATCGTGCCGTCCGGCGCATCAACCGGCGAGTTCGAGGCGGTCGAGCTGCGCGACGGTGACAAGTCCGTCTACGGCGGCAAGGGCACGCTCAAGGCCGTCGCCCACGTCAACGACGAGTGCGCCGACGCGGTTCTCGGCATGGATGCCACGGACCAGCGCGGTGTAGACGCGGCCCTCATCGCCGCGGACGGCACGTCCAACAAGGGCAACCTCGGCGCCAACGCCATCCTCGGCGTGTCACTCGCCTGCGCCCGCGCCGCGGCCGAGTCCGTGGGTCTGCCGCTCTACCGCTACCTGGGCGGCCCGAACGCCCACACCCTGCCCACGCCGATGATGAACATCCTGAACGGCGGCGTCCACGCGGACAACAACGTCGACTTCCAGGAGTTCATGATCATGCCGGTGGGCGCCCCCACCTTCTCTGAGGCGCTGCGCTGGTGCACCGAGGTCTACCACACGCTCAAGGGCGTCCTCTCCGAGAGCGGGCACGCCACGGGCGTAGGCGACGAGGGCGGTTTCGCACCCGACCTCAAGACGAACGCCGAGCCCTTCGAGTGGATCGAGCGCGCCGTCGAGAAGGCCGGCTACAAGCCCGGCGAGGACTTCATGTACGCCATGGACCCCGCCACCTCGGAGTGCTTCAACAAGGAGACGGGCCTCTACGAGCTCAGGGGCGAGGGCCGCACGCTCACGAGCGACGAGATGATCGACTACTGGAGCGAGCTCATCGGCCGCTTCCCCATCATCTCGATCGAGGACGGTCTGGCCGAAGAGGACTGGGACGGCTGGACCAACCTCACGCGTGCCATCGGCAACAAGGTGCAGCTCGTGGGCGATGACCTGTTCGTGACGAACAAGTCGCGCCTCGAGAAGGGCATCAAGCTGGGCGCCGCCAACGCGCTGCTCATGAAGGTGAACCAAATCGGGTCTCTCACCGAGAGCCTCGAAGCCATGGCAACGGCCGAGCGCTACGGCTATGCGCAGGTCGTCTCTCACCGTTCCGGCGAGACCGAGGACACCACGATCGCCGACATCGCGGTTGCCACGAACGCCGGCCAAATCAAGACCGGCGCCCCCTGCCGCACCGACCGCGTCGCCAAGTACAACCAGCTGCTCCGCATCGAGGACGAGTTGGGCGACGCCGCGACCTACGCCGGCATGAGCCCGTTCCGATTCCTGAAGTAACGGCTTTTCGCCTCTGCGGCGCGCTCGCCGCCGCAGAGGCCCCTTGGGAGCCGAGTCGAAAGCAGAGATGTCGCGTCTCTCCCGCATAGACTCGGTCGGGCGAACTCGGCTCCGACTCGTCTCCCAAGGGGCCAAACAGCTCCGCGAGTTGCTTTACCCGATGTTCGCGGGCCCTCTCCCCCGCGAACTAAAACCTCCGGGCGGTCGTGTCCCAGCACGTCGTCCACGAGGCCGTGCGTCCCCGCGCGCGAGTCTCAACCCGGAGCGTCGTGTCCCCGCACGCGCTCCCCAGGCGCCCGCGTGTCCCCGCACGCGGGCGCTTTTCGCTGCCGATGCGCACCGCGTCTCGCCACGCCGTCGCGTCGTGCCGCGCCGTCACGCTCGCTGTGCCACCCCGCTCGCCGTACCGCTCCGCCGCTGGGCCACGCCGCTCGTTGCCGTGGCGCTTTTGCACGTCCCGCTCGTTGGCATAGCGTTTATGCACGCTCAGGGCCTGCGTAGTGTGCAATACCGCCGCGTCAATGGAACCGGCGTGCAGAAACGCCGCAGCAACGGAGCCAGCGTGCAATATCGCCGCGGCAACGTCACCACGGGCCACCTGCCGACGCATATGAGCCGCTGGCGAAACGAACGTCACAAGAATTGCGCCCTGAACTGGGCTGTTAGGTCTCCGTTAGATTCCCGTCAGGTTTTCTCGGCGTCACCCCTGTTACCCTGCACGAGACGAACGGAGGAGACATGGGCACAAAACGGGACGTCGAGATAGGCATCTTGCTTGACGAGGCCCAGAGAGCACATCGATGCCTCGCGACACATGATCGCAAGCTCAAGGCCGCGCTCGACCGTCGAACGCCCAATCAGCTCGTGAGCCCGCGCAGCCACCTCTATGCGCGAAAGGGCTACTGGGACGGCCTTGGTCGCCGGCAGCGTGAGGAACACATCCTACGAGCAGAGGCCGCGCTTCGCCCCGAGCTCGTCCTCTGCCACGCAAGCGCGGCGCTGTTGCACGGGCTGCCCGTATCGTTTCGCCGCCTTGCGAGCGTCCACGTACTGTCGGGCGAACGCTGGCCGTCGACGCGTAGCACGGGCCGCGTCACGCGTCACAGGCGCACCGAGGCAACCAGACCAATGGTGGAGCGACTCGACGGCATCCTCGTCACCTCGCTTGAGGACACCATAGTCGATTGCCTCCTCGAGTTGGACTTTCGAGAGGACCTCGCAATCGCAGACGCGGGCCTCGCGCGCCTGGGAATCGACGCTGCCGAACTTGACACTCTGATCAGCGAACGAGGACGCCATCGCCCCGGCATACGACAAGCGCTCGAAACCGCGCGCCACGCAGACGCACGTAGCGAGAGCGGCGGTGAGTCCATGGCCCGCGCCATCATGATCGAGCATGGTTTCATGCTTCCCGAGCTGCAGGTCCCCATCGAGAACCCCGACAACCCCGGTCATCCCTGGCGCTGCGATTTCTTCTGGGAGCTGCCAGACGGCACGATCGTCGTCGGCGAGCTGGACGGTGGCGAGAAGTACGTCAACCCAGCCATGACGCATGGCCGAGATGCGCTGCAGATAATGCGCGACGAGCGGCTTCGCGAGTCTCGCATGACGCTCGCCGTCGACCGCGTCATGCGCTTCACGTTCTCGGACGTGGCCAACGAGGCACGCCTCGTGGCGCTGCTAGAGCGCTTCGGCATCCCGCATGTCGCGTAGCATCCCGAGAATGGCATGGCGGTTTATGCACGTCATCATCACTCGCGCGGCGTTATTGCACGCTCAACGGCTCCCCAGCGTGCATTTTCGCCCCGCCAATGAATCCGGCACTCAGAAACGCCGCGGCAATGGAGCCGGCGTGCAATAACGCCCTAGCAATGTGCCCGCCGGCCACCCGCGCGTCGCCCGCACGCCCCACGCGCATCGCCGGCCGCCCGCACGCGCCCCGCGCCCGCCGCGC
>NZ_CAKUIH010000004.1 GCF_934660935.1 uncultured Parolsenella sp.
ATGGAGCGGACAACGGGGTTCGAACCCGCGACCCCCACCTTGGCAAGGTGGTGCTCTACCAACTGAGCCATGTCCGCACGTGAAATGATTGCGGCCTGACGAGCAGGCCGCTCATTTCTTTGGAGGCGACGCCCAGATTCGAACTGGGGGTAGGGGCTTTGCAGGCCCATGCCTTACCACTTGGCCACGTCGCCGAAGAAAAAAGGGCCGGCCGGGCGGCCGGCCCCTCAATCTCATGGAGCGGACAACGGGGTTCGAACCCGCGACCCCCACCTTGGCAAGGTGGTGCTCTACCAACTGAGCCATGTCCGCGTGCGAGAAAGTACTATACGCAAGACTGCGCATTCATGCAAGCGTGAATTTCAACTTTTTTTCGAATTCGCTTGCTACCTGCAACTTTAGCAGAGACGACGTTACAACCCAACGCTTTGTGCTCTGCACGCTTCAATCGCCCGCCTTTAAGCCGGCAACCCGACCAAAGAAGCGGGAACCCAGGAACGACAGTAAGTCAATCGGACCACCACGGCACCCCGATTCCCAAAACGACGCCGCGTCCGCCCTATACGGTGGCGGCCATTGGAGTGAATAGCTTCACGAGGCGTACCACGGTTCCCGTGCCGCTAGGCTTGCGGCAGATCTCAACGGAGTCGGAGAGCATGCGCATGAGCTTGATGCCGCGACCGCGTTCGAGGCAGTCGCCACCCTCCCCCTGCGGAACCTCCCCGTCTTCATCCAGCTCAAAGCCGGAGCCGCAATCCGTCACTTCGACCACGGCGCGATCAGGATAGACCCACACGGTGAGCAGGACGCCTTCCGCACAGGTGTGATCAACCGCATTGCCCAACGCCTCACCACCGGCAAGCGTGAGATCGAACACCTCGTCATTCGTGAGGTCCGTGCGAGAGAGAAGTTGCTCGAGGCGGCGGCGTGCGGCACTCAGGTGGGCCTCATCCACCCGCATAGTGCCATGCCAAAGGGGCCTCACGGAGGGGTCGAGCGCCGGAACTGGCGGCTTGGGAGCCCTACCCATCACGGGAATGAAGTCAACGAGGCGGCATATCGCAAGCGACCGGTACACGTTATCGCCCACGTTCACGAGCGAGAGCAGGCCGCCCTTCTCCGCAAGGCGCCGCGCGTAGGCGAGGATCAACGCCATCCCAAGGCTGTCGACATAGTCTGTATCCGCAAGGCTGAGGATGACACGACGGCAGCCGCCGTCAATCGCACGATCAAGGTAGGCGCGCACGCGCGGAACGCTCGCGACGTCCAGGTCGCCGCGCACGGGGAGCAAGAGTATGTCGCCAGTCGATGTCATGCCCCAATTTTGCCCAGACGCGCAGGGGTTGATACCTACGTGCGGCAAGGTTTCCGCAAACGTAAGGACCATGTCGCCGCAAGCCTAGGCCTTCCGCTGGCGTGAGCCACCAAGCTGATCGAACCTCAATACGACCATAGCCACGTCGTCGTCAAGGCTGCGCTCGGTAAAGACATCGATTCGCTCGAGCAGGCGGTCAAGCATGCCGTCGAAGTCGCCCGCGGCCTCCTCCATCACGGCGTCACGCAGTCCCTGCTCTCCGAAGAAGGCGCCACTCGGGTTACGAGCCTCCGTTGCGCCGTCCGTGTAGAGCAAGATGCGATCCCCCTCAGAGAGGGAGACGTGGCCGTCGTGGTACGTCATGCCGCGGAAGGCGCCCACCACGCCAGACTGCTCGTCGAGCGTCTCCATCTCGCCAGTCTCCGCACGCAGGAGCAGCGCTGGGGGATGCCCGGCAGAGCAATAGGTCAGCATGCCATGCTTGAGGTCCGCAACGCCCACGAAGAGGGTGGCGAAAGTCTCCAGGCGAGAGAAGCCGAGGAGAAAGTCGTTAAGCAGGCGCACCATGCGCGCGGGCGGCTGACCCTCCCAGGCATAGGCTCCAAGGGCCGTGCGCACGGCGGCGGAGACGCTCGCCGCCTCGACTCCCTTACCCGAGACATCACCCAGAATCACGCAGGCGCGACGGTTGGGCAGACGAATGAGGTCATAGAAATCGCCCCCGACAAGCGCGGCAGCAGTTGCGGACGAGTAGAGCGCATGGGCCGTGATGCCCTCGACCTCCTGGAGCTCGCTCTTCATTCCGCTCTGAAGCGCCTGTGCGATGCGCGTGTCCTTGTTCCTACGCTCGCCCGCCTCAACCTCTTGGCGAACGTCGATGGCAATGCGACGGAGCAAGTCGAGCTCCGCGTCATCTATGGGCTCCTTGTCCGGGGCGCGCATAAGCAGCGCGGCCCAACGCTTGCCCGCGAGCATTCCGAGGTCGATAAGGACCGCAGAGCCCATGAAGCCCTGCTCTTCGAGCCATCTTGCAAGCCTCGACCCCTTCGATGCCGCAACGACGGCTATGTCTGCATCGACGCGCCCACGGACGAGGTCGTCTATCGAATACGGGAGCTCCACCTCCCCCACGCCTGGCAACGAGACGTGAGAGCCCTCCGAAAGGCCGGACGCATGAATGTGGACGATTTGGACATTGAGCTCCTCCGTCAGGGCCCGAGAGAAGCTCTGGAGGTTCTCGTCGGTCGGGGCGTCGAAGCCTTCGAGCATCGCATGAATTCGAGTGGCGACGGCGTCGAGTTCCTGAGCCCTCTGGGCTCGCATGGTCGAGATGGCGGCGGCGAACTCGACCGAGAGGTACTGGGCCACCGTGTCGAGAAGGCGCGCGTCATCGCGGCGCGTTGGGTGCACCTCGGTCCAGCCAAGCTCGATGATGGCGATCACGCGCTCGCTAAACCACATGGGAACGCAGATGAAGCTCGAGAAGGGCGGCGTCTGCCGCGCAGGGATGCGACAACGAGCGCCGGTGTCCTCGTCCATAAGCTCACGGGACGTGAGTGCGCCCCCGCGAAGGCTCCTCTCGCTGGGAGGGAGCAAACGCAGCCGCATGGCGCCGCCAGATCGAGAGACGACGGTCTCGAGGCCCTCGCCATAGGTCATGAACTTCGGAACCCTCTTGCCTTCAAGCGAGTGAGAACGGGCGCGCAGCCGATACCCAGTGTCATCCGCGAGGAAGAGCAGGGCACCCGAGGCCTCAAGGGTGTCGCACATCTGCTCGATCACCTCGCTGAAGAGGGTCTCGACGTCTTGGGAGTCAATCGTGTCGAGCACGATCTTGAGCGTGCCCGAAAGACGTCGATTGGCAAGGGAGAGCTCGTCGAGCAGGCGATCGTGCTCTCGCTCCGCCGCAAGAGCAGAATCCGCAGGACGCATGACGATGACATAGGTCTCGCCGCCGCCACTCACGCGGTCAGCCCTGGCACCCACGATTGCCGCCCCGCCGCCAGCAAGCCTTAGGGAGAGACTCACAAGCGAGCCATCGGCGACAAGCGGGAGAACGGGTGCTGGCGCATCCTGAGCGTGAGGACGCGACGGGTCCTCGAGGATATCCGACACAGGGGTACCTACAAGCTCATTGGCATCCAAGCCAGAAAGAGAGGCTAGCTGGGGATTGGCGGAGAGGATACGACCGACGCCGTCGACCACCAGAATGGCATCGGTCGAAAGTGCCATAAGAGCCGCAAGGACACCGGGCATGGCGGCACGACCGACGTGATCGACCTTGGCAAGCGCGCGCTTAGCCGGCATGACGCCTCCCGTCCGGGCGCGCGGGCGCGCCGCCCCTAGATAGCAAAAACGGGCCCGAAGGCCCGTAGATTTGCTGGTGTCGGAGGCGGGACTTGAACCCGCACGACCTTTTAGTCAGTCACTAGCACCTCAAGCTAGCGCGTCTGCCAATTCCGCCACTCCGACTTTTCAAGTGCGCGTTTCGCGCGAGAAAGAATATACCTCGATGACCCAGCGGACGCAAGCGTGAATTTAAACTTTTTTCTAAAAAAAGTTGGCTAATTTGCGTTAGCGCAGGTAGATGACAATGAATGCTGAGGAATTAACTCTGGTGCCAGACGATTCTCGCGAGATAACGCCTCGCATGCCTGTCTCGGGCGCTGCGGAGCCGCCAGGCCAGACGTCGACGCGCATACCCGTCTCGGGCGCTGCGGAACCGACAGCAAAGCGTCCCAAGCGCCTCGAAAAGAAAAGGTCCCGCCACCCAAACGGATGGCGGGATCCAAGTAACGCTCTTTACTCTCCCCTAGAGCTCGATCGAGGAGCCCTTGATGGGGTGCGGCTGCGCAAAGTGGCAGGCGCAATAGTGACCAGGCGCGACTTCGCGAAGCTCGGGGCGCTCCTGGGCGCACTTCTCGCAAGCGATCGGGCAGCGCGTGTGGAAACGGCAGCCGCTCGGCGGGTCGATCGGAGAAGGCGGATCGCCCTTCAGGATGATGCGCTTACGCGAACGCTGCATATCCGGGTCAGGAACAGGCACGGCCGAAAGCAGCGACTGCGTATAGGGGTGGTATGGCTCGGCGTAGAGGGTCTTCCAGTCCGAGACCTCCATCATGTTGCCAAGGTACATAACGGCGACGCGATCGGAGATGTGCTGAACGACGGAGAGGTCGTGAGCGATGAACAGGTACGCGGTTCCGTACTGATTCTGAAGGTCCTTGAGGAGGTTGAGGACCTGGGCCTGAATCGAGACGTCAAGCGCGGAGACGGGCTCGTCGCAGATGATCAGCTTCGGCTTGAGCGCGAATGCGCGGGCGATGCCAACGCGCTGACGCTGACCGCCCGAGAACTCGTGCGGATAGCGGTTGATGTGCTCCGGATTGAGACCGACGACATCGAGCAGCTCACGCACATAGTTCATGCGCTCGGTCTTATCGGGCATCTCGCCGTGAATGACAAGCGGCTCGGAGATGATCTCGCCGATGGTCATACGAGGGTTCAGGCTCGCATAGGGGTCCTGGAAGATGAACTGCATGTCGTGACGCATGCGCTTCAGGTCCTTCTTGTGCATGGCGGAGACGTCCTCGCCATTGAAGAGGACCTTGCCACCCGTGGGGTGCGTGAGGCGCATGATGCAGCGGCCAGTCGTGGACTTGCCACAGCCGGACTCGCCAACGAGGCCGAAGGTCTCGCCGGGGAAGATGTCGAAGCTAATGTCGTCGACCGCCTTGACGCTCTTCTTCTCCTTGGAGAAGACGCTGGAGTCGACGGGGAACTCCTTGGAGAGGTGCTCGACGTGAAGCAGGGGCTCGGTCATCCTAAGCCTCGCCTCCCTTCGTGCGGGAGTTAACGGGCGCGTTCTTCGCGATGAACTCGGGGTCGCTGGCAAAGTGGCAGCGAGAGTAGTGTCCGGTCTCGGAGGTGTAGGTCTCCGGGCGCTCGTTGCGGCAGCGATCGGTCGCATACGGGCAGCGCGGCGCAAAGCTGCAGCCCTTCGGCAGGTTCACGAGAGAGGGCGGGTTGCCCTTGATCGGGGTGAGCGGCTTCTTCTCGTCAATGACCTGCTCGGGAATCGAGCGCATGAGGCCCCAGGTGTACGGATGCGTCGGGTGATAGAAGATCTCCTCGGCAGTGCCGAACTCGACCGGGCGGCCGGCGTACATGACCATGATCTTATCTGCCACGTCAGCCACGACGCCGAGGTCGTGCGTGATCATGATGATCGCGTTGCCGTTCTTCTCCTGCATCTCCTGCATGAGCTCGATGATCTGCGCCTGGATCGTCACGTCGAGGGCCGTGGTCGGCTCGTCGGCAATGAGGATGTCCGGGTCGCAGGCGAGTGCCATGGCGATCATGACGCGCTGGCGCATGCCGCCGGAGAACTGGTGCGGATAGTCCTTGACGCGCTGCTCCGGGTTGGGAATGCCAACCATGTCGAGGAGCTCAATCGCACGCTGAGTGGCCTGCTCCTTGGTATAGCCGCGGTGGAGGCGGAGGCCCTCCCCAAGCTGACGACCGATGGTGTAGACCGGGTTCAGCGAGGTCATCGGGTCCTGGAAGACCATGGCGATGTCATTGCCACGAATCTGCTGCATCTCGGCCTCGGACATCTCGAGCAGAGAGTGGCCGCGATAACGGACGTCTCCCCCCTCGATCTTGCCCGGAGGCATCTCGATGAGGCCCATGATGGTCATGGCGGTGACGGACTTGCCCGAGCCGGACTCGCCGACGACGCCGAGGGTCTCACCACGGTCGAGGGTATAGCTCACGCCGTCGACGGCCTTAACTACGCCGTCGGCAGTGTGGAAGTACATCTTGAGGTCATCGACCTCGAGAAGGTGGCAACCCTCAGGAACGGGCTGGTTCTTGAGGTCGAGCGCGGGCTCGGCAGCCTTCTTCTTACCGAATGCCATTACTATCACGCGTCCTTCATCTTGACGTCGAGCGCATCGCGCAGGCCGTCACCGAGAAGGGTGAAGGCAAGCACGGTGGAGAGAATCGCCAGGCCGGGCATGATCATGAGCCAGGGCTGGGTCTGGAGGAACGTCTGACCGTCCTGAATCATGATGCCCCAGGAAGGGGTCGGCGGGGTGACGCCCATGCCAAGGTAGGACAGCGCGCTCTCGGTGAGGATGGCGCCGCCCACGTTCATCGTGGCGTAAACCACGATGGAGGCAACGGAGTTGGGGAAGATGTGACGCGCGACGATGCGCAGGTCAGAGGCGCCCATGGCACGCGCGGCGTCGACGTAGTCGTTCTCCTTGACGGAGAGGATCGCCGAACGGAAGACGCGGGCGATGGACGGCCAGCCGAGGATGCCGATGGCGATGAACACGTTCTGGATGCCCTGGCCGATGACGGCGAGCATCGTGATGACGAACAGCGTGTACGGAATCGCCAGGAACATATCGGCGAGACGCATGATTATCGTGTCCCAAATCCCGCCATAGAACGCAGCAAGCGCACCCATGACGAGGCCGATGGCCGTGGAGATGAGCGTGGCGATAACGCCGACGGTCAGAGACACGCGAGCGCCATAGATGACGCGGCAAAGCTGGTCGCGGCCAGTGGCGTCGGTGCCGAAGGGGTGCTCGGCCGAGGGCGGCAGCTTGGAGGTCTGCGCAACGGTCGTCGAGTCGATCTGCGTGGGCGAGCCAAGCCACTGGGGAGCCCAGAGGTCGGCCGTGAGCGCCACGACGATGACGAAAAGGATCCAGACGGCGCCGATGAGGGCGAGCTTGTTCTTCTTGAGGCGCTTCCAGGCGTCGCTCCAGAGGGTGCGGCTCTTCTCGGGAGCCTGAGCCGCGGACTCGATGGTCTCGTCAGCTGCGTTCTTCTGCTCTTCGATAGACATTCAGCGCACCTCCCTAGTTCTCAGACTTTGACGAGCCAAAGCGAATCCTGGGATCCAGGAACGCATAGCTGACGTCAACCAACAGGTTGATTACCATCACCACGACGACGACCACCGTGACGCCGCCCAGAACGATGGGCCAGTCACGTTGGGTGACCGCACGGTAGATCTCGTAGCCAACGCCAGGCCAGTTGAAGACCGTCTCGGTCAGGATGGCGCCGGCAAGCATGCCGCCGAAGTCGATGCCGATGTAGGTCACGACAGGAATGAGGGCATTCTTCAGGGCATGGTGCCAAATGATGTCGCGCCTCGAGAGACCCTTGGCCTTCGCGGTGCGGATGTAGTCCTGGTTCATAACCTCAAGCAGCTGCGAGCGCATGATGCGCGCGGCATAGGCGGTGGAGACGGAAGCGAGGGTCACGGCCGGAAGGATGTAGTGAACCCAGCTCTCGAACTCGGAGTTCGATCCACCGGCACCAGAGATAGGCAGGTAGAAGGCACCGCCGGTGGCCTTCTTCATGAAGACGCCAAAGAAAAGCTGGAGCATCATGCCGAGCCAGAAGGCAGGCATCGCCACGAGGATCGAGGTGATGAGCGTGACAAGGACGTCCCAGAACGAATAGCGCTTGATCGCGGAGACCATTCCGGCGCCGATACCGACTATCGCCTCAAGGATGATGGCGACGATGGCGAGCTTCACGGTGTATGGGTACTTGTTCGCCAAGATGTCCGACACCTTCATGTTGCGGGTGTAGGACGTGCCGAGGTCACCGTGCAGCAGGCCATTCATGTAAGTGAGGTACTGCTTCCAGATCGGCGTGGGGATGGTGTTGCCGTCCTCGTCATAGAGGGCGCGGCCGTTCTCGTCTGTCTCGATGAGGCCGTTGGTGATGCGGATCTGAAGCTCCGTCTCAGGCGTTACCTGCTTGCCACCGGTGATGATCTTGACCGGATCACCGGGGACGATGGTCTTCATGGCGAAAAGAATCATGGTCACGCCGATGAAGACCGGGATGAACTGCAGGACGCGCTTGAGTATGTACTTTCCCATGCGTACAACTCCTGTCGTAATGACGGGCCTTGCAAGAGGCGGCTTGAGGCTGCCACTTGCAAGGCCCCCTACCAGCGACGGGGCACCGCCACGGGTGCCCCGTCGCCCAAACGATCTCTATGATCGCGGGTACCTAAGAATAAAGGGACTAGGCCTCGAGTTCAACCTTATCCATCATGATCAGCTTCTGCGGATCGATGTGGAGGTACTTAACGCGAGAGGAACCGACCATCTGGTGCTTGTAGTAGAACAGCGGCACGACGGGCATGTCGGCAGCGATGGTCTTGTCGATCTCCTGGTACTTGGCCTCGCGCTCCTTGTCGTCAGCGATGGCGCGGGCCTCGTTGATGGCGTTGTCGACGGCAGGGTTGGAGTACTTGCCGTAGTTGTTGTCAGCACCAGTGGCGAACAGCGGATACAGGAAGTTGTCCATGATCGGGTAATCGGCGATCCAGCCGAGGCGGCCGATCTGGAAGTCAGCGTTCGGGTAGGTGTTGGTGACGATGGAGCTCCACTCGGCGGTGTTAGAGGTGGCGTTGATGCCGATGGCCTTGAGGTCAGCCATGACCATCTCCATGACGGCCTTGTGGTCGCCATCGAGGTTGTAGGTCAGAGCGACGTTGATGCCACGCATGCCGTCAGCGTTGGCAGGATACTTGGCGTCAAGCAGGGCCTTGGCGGCGTCCGGATCGTACTTGGAGAACTCCCAGCTGTTCTCGACGTAGCCGGCGATTCCCGGGGGAACGATGCCGCCAGCAGGCTCGCGGGTGCCCTCGAAGACGGTGTCGCAGATGGCCTGGCGGTTGATGGCCAGGGAGATGGCCTTGCGGACGTCGACGTCCTTCAGGGTCTCGTCAGCGACGTTGAGCATGAGGTAGTAGACGGAGAGCTCGGCGCCGGTCAGGACCTGATGGCCCGGGGTGACGGTGGAGCCGTCCTCGGACTCGCCGTACTGGGAGATGGCATCCTTGAGCTGCGTGGTGGGAACGGAAGCCATGTCGAGGTTGCCAGCCTGGAACTCGGTGTAAGCGGTCTGGACGTCCTTCTGGATGTTGAAGTGGACGCCATCGATGATCGCAGGGTCACCGTAGGAGTAATCGTCGAAGCGGACGATGTTGATCTGCTGGCCGTCCTCCCACTTGCCGTCCATCTTGAAGGGGCCGTTGCCCACGGGAGCGAAGAAGAAGGTGTCGAAGTCATCCATAGCGCAGTCAGGCACGGGCGAAAGGGCCGGGTGCATGCAGACGAACGGGAAGTCAGCGTAGGACTGGACGAGCTTCACGACGAGGGTGTCGTCGTCCGGGCAGGTGACTCCGGTGAGTTCGGTGGCGTCGCCGACGGAGAGCTCGGAGTAGCCCTGGACCATGGCGAGGTGGTAGCCGATGCCGGAGGCGTGGGTCTCGGAGGTCTTCGGGCTAACGATGCGCTCCCAGCCCTGCTTGAAGGACTTGGAGGTAACGGTGGTGCCGTCGTGGAACTTGGCGCCCTTCACGAGGTGGAAGGTGAACTCATCAGCGGCGTCGTTAACATCCCAGGACTCAGCGGCAAGACCGATGAGCTCGCCCTTGTCAAAGTCATAGGTGGTAAGAGCGTCGAAGAGCTGATAGCCGACCTGCATGCCCTGGTCTTCCTCGAGGTCATACGGATCGATGGCGACGGGGTTGTTGATGTAGTAGTTGAGCGTGCCACCAGTGGCCTCGCCGGAAGCGGCGGCGCCGGTGCTGCCCTTCTTGCCGCAGGCGGCAAGAGCTGCCATAGCGCTAGCGGCGAGGCTGCCCTTGACAAACGTGCGACGGTTCATGGACGTGGTCATGAATCCCTCCCTTGTTTGCGACGCCAGGCCAGGAGGCCCAATGCCTCCCGTAACGTGACGTCTCAGTTTTGCTTGCGTAACCTGTTGCCATAAGGCGGATGCCGCAGGACGACCGTCCTGCGGTCACAAACAAGTAGACTGCTTGCAAACTTAAAGTAGGATTATCCGTTTTATTTCGCAGGGCGGCAACCTCAAAACCCTCTTTACCAAGATAAAGCCGCCCTGCGTAACAATGTATTAACAAAGCGTTTGCTGTTTCGGGCAAAAATGCATGAATAGCATGCGGATTCGTATCAAATCGAACATTGCGCGGTGTTGAATGCAGAGAGCTCCGGAGGGGCGGGCTAGCGCGTTATTCAAAAGTGATGCGTAGGACGAGATGCGTCGCGCAGCGCACAGCCTGACACGCTCGTTGCGCGCCAACCCTGTTGCGCGCCATATTCTGCGCGCCGCCCCTGTTGCGCGCCATATTCTGCGCGCCGCCCCTGTTGCGGACCGCGTTTCGCGTGGCATATGACACCGCATAGCTCACGCCGCGCAACATGCGGACGTCTCACGAAGCGCTCGCCACTCATAGCAAAACGGCCACCGCGCCAGAAGACGCAGGCGGCCGTTTGGTCAGTACGATTTAGCTCGCAGTTAGGCGCCGATGGTGCCCAGCGGGTAGGTGAGCATGAAGATGACGATGGTCGCAAAGAAAACCACGGCGGCAATCACGGTAAGACGGTCGAGGTTCTTCTCCCAGACGCCGCTGCCAGCGTTGGCGTTGTACATAGAGGAGGCGATCATGTCAGAGACGCCGGTACCCTTACCGGAGTGCATGAGCACGAGAATGATGAGGGCGACAGCGGAGATGGCCCAAGCCACCAGCAGAATCGTATTTAGAGGACCCACGTGATGCTCCTTAAGCAGATGCAAACATACAGCAGAAGAGGATACCACAACTCTGTGCCGCAACCTCGCTGCTGCTAGGGACTCTTCCCGCGGCACACTCTCGCCACGCGCTCGGACGCAGGCCGCGCGCAGCGGGCGGCGCGGGCAGCGCGGGCGGCGCGGGCGGCAAAACCTACCTCTTGTAACGTTTCGATCCCGAAATTGGCCCCGAAACCTTACAAGAGGTAGGTTTTGGGAGGAGGAGCTCTCTCGAGACATGCAGTTATTCGAGCTATCGGGACGTTTTTGGGCGCACATCTCGAATACGTGCATGTTTCGGCGAAGGGCGGGCCGCGAGGGTAGGCAACGCAAGGGCAGGTAGCGCGGCGGCCCGGAGCCGTAGCAAAACGGCGGCCCGGAGCCGTAGCAAAGCGCCGTCCCTCCCCCGCACGAGCTCCGCACGAACAAGGGCGCCCGCCGGCCGGATGGCTGACGGGCGCCCCTCTCAGGGACGTTTGGCGCGCTTATCCGCGCGTACGCACAAGCTCGCGAATGGCGCATTCCCGCGCGCGGCGCGCTTTCTCGCGCGCTGTCCAATCGCGGCCCAGTCTCACGCACGGCGCAAGGCAGGCGGCAGGCCCAAGCTACTCCTCGACGGCGAGCACGCGGCCCGTCATCTCCTTGGAGGGCTCGAGGCCAGCAAGGGTGAGCATCGTCGGGGCAATGTCGGACAGGCGACCGTCCTCGATGCCCACGAGCTTGGCCTTGTCGTCGGCGACGATGAGGGGCACGCGGTTCGTGGTGTGAGCCGTGAACGGGTGCTTGTGGCCCTCGCCGTCAACGTCAAACATGTGGTCCGCGTTGCCGTGGTCAGCCGTGATGAGAGCGAAGCCGCCCTTGGCCTCGATGGCCGGGATGACCTTGGAAAGCGCGGTGTCAACAGCCTCGACGGCCTTGACCGCGGCCTCGAAGACGCCCGTGTGACCAACCATGTCGCAGTTGGCGAAGTTCACGATATAGAAGTCGGCGCGGTCCTCGTTGATGGCCTCGACAAGCTTCTCTGTGACCTCGGGGGCGCTCATCTCGGGCTTGAGGTCATACGTGGCGACCTTCGGCGACGGGACGAGCACGCGCTCCTCGCCCGGCTTCGGGTCTTCGATGCCGCCGTTCAGGAAGAACGTCACGTGGGCGTACTTCTCGGTCTCGGCGGTGTGGAGTTGCTTCAGGCCGTTCTCGGCGATGACGTCGGCCAGGACCTCCTGCGGGAAGGACTTGGGGAACGCGACCTCGACGTCGAAGTTCGGGTCGTACTCGGTCATCGTGACGAAGTGCGAGAGCTTGATCTGCTCGCGCTCGAAACCGTCGAACTCCTTGTCCGTGAACACGCGGGTCATCTGACGAGCGCGATCAGGGCGGAAGTTGAAGAAGATGACCGCGTCGCCGGCGTTGACGCCCTCGTTGTGGCAAGCGAACGGCTCGACGAACTCGTCGCCGCGCGGGTCCTTCTCGTAGTAGGCCTTGATGCCCTCGACCGGGCAGGTCTCGGCATCGGAGGCATTGACGATGACGTCATACGCACGCTGGATGCGCTCCCAGCGGTTGTCGCGGTCCATGGCCCAGTAGCGGCCGGAGACCGTGGCAACGCGGGCGTCAACGCCGCAGCGCTCGGAGAGCTCCTTGAGGTAGTCGCAGAACTCGGCCATGTAGCCGGCACCGGACTGCGGATCGACGTCGCGGCCGTCCATGAAGGCGTGCACGCGGATCGTCTTGACGCCACGCTCGGCGGCCATCTTGGCGAGGGCCTCGACGTGGTTCATGTGGGAGTGGACGCCGCCGGGGCTCATGAGGCCCATGAGGTGGAGGGTCTTGCCTTCGGCCTTGACGTCGTCCATAGCGCGAACGAAGACCTCGTTCTCGGCGATGGAGCCGTCCTTGATGGCGTTGTTGATGCGCGAGAGCTCCTGGAACACGATGCGGCCGGCACCGATGTTCAGGTGGCCCACCTCGGAGTTGCCCATCTGGCCGTCGGGAAGGCCGACGTCCTCGCCGGAGGCACCCAGCGTGGTGTGCGGGTACTTGGCATAGAGGCTGTCGAGGAACGGGTGGCTGGCGCTCGTGACGGCGTTCTCGTCGTTAGCGGGAGCCAGGCCACAGCCGTCCATAATGACGAGAAGGGCAGGAAGGTGACGCTCAGACATTGCTATTACTCCCCCGCCTTGATGACCATCTGGGAGAAGTCCTCGGCCTTGAGCGAAGCGCCGCCCACGAGGGCGCCGTCGACGTCGGGCTTAGCGACGAGCTCAGCGATGTTGCCGGGCTTGGCGGAGCCGCCGTAGAGGACGCGGATGCCGTCAGCGGTCTCCTGGCCGAAGATCTCGGCGAGGGTCTCGCGGATGGCGCCGCAGACCTCCTGAGCGTCGTCGGCAGTGGCGGTCTTGCCGGTGCCGATGGCCCAGATGGGCTCGTAGGCGATGACGTACTTCGACGGGTCGGTGATCTCGAGGCCCTCGGTGTCGGCCTTGATCTGATCGACGACGAACTCGACGTGCTTGCCAGCCTCGCGGACCTCGAGGGGCTCACCACAGCAGCTGATGGGCACGATGCCATGGGCCATAAGGGCCTTGGCCTTCTTGTTGATGTCCTCGTCGGTCTCGCCGAAGTAGCCACGACGCTCGGAGTGGCCGATGATGCAGTAGGTGGCGTTCACGGCCTCGAGCATGGAGGGAGCGGTCTCGCCAGTGAAGGCGCCGGACTCCTCGAAGTAGACGTTCTGGGCACCCAGAGCGAACTGGGCGTTGGTCTGGTCGATGACCTCGGAGACGCCCTTGAGGTCGACGGTCGGCGGGCAAACGACGACCTCCACACCGTTGAGATCCTTGCCGGCGAGAGCGTCGGCGAGACCCTGGGCGAGCTCGACGCCCTCGGTGTAGTTCTTGTTCATCTTCCAGTTGCCAGCAATCATGAGGTTACGCATCGAGAAGAGCCTCCACTCCCGGAAGAGCCTTGCCCTCGACGAGCTCCATGGAAGCGCCACCACCGGTGGAGATCCAGCTCATCTTGTCGGCCAGGCCAAACTTGTTGACGGCCGCGACGGAGTCGCCGCCACCGATGATGGACGTGCAGTCGGCGTCAGCCACGGCGCGGCAGACGGCCTCGGTGCCGTGGGCGAAGTTGTCGAACTCGAAGACGCCCATGGGGCCGTTCCAGAAGACGGTCTTGGCGCCCTTGATGGCCTCGGCGTAGAGCTCCTCGGTCTTGGGACCGATGTCCATGCCCTCGCGGTCATCGGGGATGGCGTCAGAGGCGACGACCTCCGGCACGGCGTCCTCGCCGAAGTGATCGGCAACGCGGTTGTCGACGGGGAGCAGGATCTTGACACCCTTGTCCTCGGCCTTCTTGAGCATCTCGGCAGCGCGCTCGACCCAGTCCTCCTCCTTGAGGGACTGACCGACGGTCATGCCCTGAGCGAGGAAGAAGGTGTAGGCCATGCCGCCACCGATGATGAGGGTGTCAGCGGAGTCGATGAGGTGATCGAGGACGCCGATCTTGCTGGAGACCTTGGAGCCACCGACGATGGCGACGAACGGACGCTCGGGCTCGGCGAAGATGCCGGTCAGGGTGTCGACCTCCTTCTCGAGGAGGAAGCCAGCGACGGCCGGGATGTAGGCGGCCGGGCCGACGACGGAGCCCTGGGCGCGATGGGCGGTGCCGAAGGCGTCGAGGACGAAGACGTCGCCGTAGGAGGCGAGGCGCTGGGCGATCTCCGGATCGTTCTTCTTCTCGCGCTTGTCGAAGCGGACGTTCTCGAGAACGAGGACGTGGCCCGGCTCGAGGGCGTCGACAGCGGCCTTGGCCTCGTCACCGTAGGTGTCGGCGACGAAGGCGACGTCGAGGCCGCTCATCTCGGCGAGCTTCTCGGCGACCGGCTTGAGGGAGAGCTCGGGCTGGAAGCCGGTGCCCTCGGGACGGCCGAGGTGGCTCATGAGGATGACGCGAGCGTTGTGCTCAACGAGGTACTTGATCGTGGGGAGCGCGGCGGAGATGCGCGTGGTGTCGCCCACGACGCCGTCCTTGATGGGGACGTTGAAGTCGACGCGGCAAAGGACGCGCTTGCCGTCGACATCGATGTCACGGACGGTCTTCTTGGTGAAAGCCATGTCGTTCCTTTCAGGGTTGCGGCGGGCGGTGTGACCGTCCCGCCTACGTGAAGAACGAAAGGGGCGCGGCGCGGCCCGAAAGCTGCGACCGCGCCCCTCGGAGCTACCTACGGAAGCTGACGCTTAGGCGACGAACTTCTCGAAGTACTTGATGGTGCGGACCATCTGGGAGGTGTAGGAGTTCTCGTTGTCGTACCAAGAGGTGACCTGGACGAGGGACTGGCCGTTGCCGAGGTCCTGGACCATGGTCTGGGTGGCGTCGAAGATGGAGCCGTGGGTCTCGCCGACGATGTCGCGGGAGACGATCTCGTCCTCGTTGTAGCCGAAGGTCTCGGGGATGGTCTCGGCGTAGGCCTTCATGGCAGCGTTGACCTCCTCGACGGTGACGACCTTATCAACGACGGCGTAGAGGTTGGTGAGGGAGCCGGTGGGCGTCGGGACGCGCTGGGCGGCACCGATCAGCTTGCCGTTGAGCTCCGGGAGAACCAGGCCGATGGCCTTGGCGGCACCCGTGGAGTTCGGGACGATGTTCTCGCCGCAAGCGCGGGAACGACGCTTGTTGCCCTTGCGCTGCGGGCCGTCGAGCGGCATCTGGTCGCCGGTGTAAGCGTGGATGGTCGTCATGATGCCGGAGACGATGGGAGCGAAGTCGTTGAGACCCTTGGCCATCGGGGCGAGGCAGTTGGTGGTGCAGGAAGCAGCGGAGATGATGTTGTCATCAGCGGTGAGCTGCTCGTGGTTCACGTTGTAGACGATGGTCGGGAGGTCCTTGCCGGCCGGAGCGGAGATGACGACCTTCTTGGCGCCAGCGTTGATGTGGGCCTGAGCCTTCTCCTTGCTGGTGTAGAAGCCGGTGCACTCGAGGACGACGTCGACGTCGAGCTCGCCCCAAGGCAGGTTGTTGGCGTCGGCCTCCTTGTAGATCTTGATCTCCTTGCCATCGACGATGATGGAGTCCTCGGTGGACTCAACCTTGTGGTCGCGGCTGTAGTTGCCCTGCGTGGAGTCGTACTTCAGAAGGTAGGCGAGCATATCCGGAGAGGTGAGGTCGTTGATGGCGACGATCTCGGAGCCCTCGTGGCCGAACATCTGACGGAAGGCCAGACGACCGATGCGACCAAAGCCATTGATAGCAACCTTAACTGCCATGCTTTCTCCTTTCGAAGACCCCACGGGCGCCCCTTGCGCCGTGCGGGCCACGTTGGAAACACCATTGGTGATAATACCGCTAAATCGCTGCGGCTATACGGTTAACAGATGATTAGATTTCCTAAATTGTGCCGTTTACCTGCGAGTTGTCTATAGTTCTATGTACAACCACACCACCAAACGAGCGCATGCCCGGAGTCCTTGCCGCAGGTAGTCATTAGGTTATGGACGATGGCCGCCAGAGGTGATACTCGTGTGGTCATCATGTTTCCATTTTGTTACGTGCCCCGCATTGGAGATCGCTCATGCAATTGGGGCACGCCGACGCGCAGCCCGGGCCACATGACGAGAAAGCGAGGATCCCCGTCGCCTACTCGAGGAGCTTCTCCAGGCGAAGGACGCGGTGATAGAGCGCGCTCTTGGAGAGTGGCGGCATCATCTGGGCCCCAAGGTCACGGAGCGAGAGCTCCGGATGCTCGCGTCTCGCCACGCAGAACTGCAAGAGCGCGGGCGGCAGGGCGTCGAAGCCGATCTCGCGCTCGACGCGGTCGATGAGGGCGAGCTGGTCTGCCGAGGCACCGGTCGAACGAGCCTGGTTGGCAAGCTCCGCGTTGACACGCCGGTTGACGTCATTCTTGACGGACTTCATGACGCGGATGTTCTTGACGGCGCGTGCCGTGCGCTCCGCCCCCACGACGCCGAGGAGGGCGGCGATGTCATCGAAGCTCTTGAGGTAGATGGCATAGGAGCCGCGGCGACGGTTCACGCGCGCGGTGATGCCCTCGTCATCGAGGAGCTCCAGGAGGTCATCGGCGAACTCGTCACCTGTGACCGCTATCTCGAGGTGGAAGTCTCCGCGCGGGTCAGCGATGAAGCCGCCGGCCATGAAGGCGCCGCGCAAGTACGCCGCGCGGCAGCACGGGCGGGCGACGACGCGCGCCGCGATGCCGCTCGAGAGGCCGCGACCTAGAATGAGGACGCCCATGCGAATGAGCGCCTGCTCGAGGCCCTCCTGCTCCGGGATCTCAATCAGGTAGTTGCGCGACCTATGGAGGTTCGAGCGACGCACGGTAAGAGATGTGTCGAGATCGAACACCTCGTGCGCGAGGCGGATGACGGTGCGCGCCACAGCGCCCGTCTCCGTTGAGACGCGGATAGAGTAGGCGCCCGAGCCATGGAACGACAGCGCGCCGCAGACGCGGACAAGCGCCGCGAGTTCCGCGACGTCGCACTCCGGGCACGAGCCGCCCACGCGAGCGAGCTCGTCTTTTACCTCGGCGGTGAATGACATTTAGCTATTCCTGACGTTGGCTAGGGCGAGGTCTCTGTGGGAGAGGCTCACGTGGTAGCCGCCCCGCTCGAGGTAAGCAGCGGTGGCATTGGCGATCGCGACGCTCCTGTGCTGACCACCTGTGCAGCCGACGGCAATGGAGAGGTGGCTCTTGCCCTCCGCTACGTAACCCGGCATGGCGACGTCGAGCAGGTTGTACCAGGCGTCGAGGAAGTTCTCCGTCACGGGGTTGCCGAGGACAAAGTCGCTCACGAGCTTGTCGTTGCCGGTGAGCGAGCGCATCTTCGGGTCATAGAAGGGGTTGGGCAGGAAGCGGACGTCGATCATGAGGTCTGCCTCGACGGGCATGCCGTGCTTGAAGCCAAAGGAGAAGACGGACACCTCCATGAGCTGCTGATCCGTCAACTCCGAGAAGGCGCGGCGCAGGCGGACGCGCAGGTCGCGGACCTTGAGGTAGCTCGTGTCAATCACGAGGTCGCTCGCGTCGCGGACCGAGGCAAGTTGGCGACGCTCGCGCGCGATGGCGCTGGTGAGCGACTCGCCGGGCTGCGCCAGCGGGTGGCGACGGCGGTTCTCGTCATAGCGGCGGATGAGGACGCTGTCCGCCGCGTCGAGGAAGAGCACCTTGCAGGAGATCTCATGCTCGCGAAGCTGGACGAGAGAATCAGAGATCTCATCGAAGAGGCCCTGGCTGCGCAGGTCACACGTGACGGCAAGGTGGCGGCCGACGCCGGTATTAATGCCCACGAGCTGCGCGAGCTGCAGGATGAGGCGCGGAGGCAGGTTGTCGATGCAGAAGTAGCCCATGTCCTCGAAGACGTGCATGGCCTGCGTGCGGCCAGAGCCGGACATGCCCGTGATGACCACGACGTCCGGAACGCGCGCGGCAAGCTCGCGGGCGCGCATCTGCTGGCCACCGGTTGCCGCCGACACCGCCACCGAGCTCGCGGCACGAGCCTCGCTCACCTCCGCCGCCTGGAGCACGCGCGAACGCGTCTCGTCCGTGCGCACGGCTGCCTCAGGCTCGGGCGCCCGATTCTGCTTTTCCTCCGCCGCCATGGTCTCCCCCTTCGTCGTTGCCCTCCGAGTATACAGGCTCTTCCGGACACTATCCGAGGCCCCAAGCCACCGTCGCGAAAGGGACATCCCGGGGTAGCAAACAGGCGAGAGGGACACGCGCCGGACGGCCCCACGCCCCGCTCCACTTGCGATTTCACCCATCCCGAGCACGCGATTCGCGTAATAATGGATAGGTGGACACGGAGACTGGAGGCAGCATGGCACGCACGATCGTTCTTGTCAGGCACGGCAAGGCGCAGGGGGCGAGGCCGGGCCTCTCGGACTCCGAGCGGCCCCTCGCGCCGGGCGCCGCCGAGGCCCTGGCGGAGGCATTGCCGCGCGCGTTCGCCCTTCTCGACGCCGGCGATGAGACCGCGCGTGTCTGGGTGAGCCCGGCGCTCCGCGCGTGCCAGACGGCGGAGGAGGTCGCGGCGGCGCTCGACGCGAACGGCGTCTCGTATGCCACGGAGGAGCGCGACTACCTCTTCTACCAGGACCAGGAGGCCTTCTTTGACGACATCGAGGACACGCCGGAAGACTCGGTGATAGTCGCCGTCGGCCACATCCCCTTCATGGAGGACGTCCTCGAACGCCTCACGGGCGAGTGCATCTCGTTCACCCCCGGGTCCGTCGCCGCCGTCACGCTACCGGGCTCCCCGCGTGCGCAAGTCCCCGAGGGCGACGTGCTCTGGTATGTCCGCGGCCCCAAGGTCGCCAAGCCGCGCGGGTAGCCGCGCTCCGACGACGCTCCCCCGCACCCGCCCCTTGCGGTAGAGTTAATCATTCGAAATTCCGCACGCGACGGCGCCGGCGCATCGGCGGCGTCGCCACTCCGCGACCACAGGGAGCAGCATGAGCGTCGAACCCACAGACATCGAGACCGCCGCGTCGGACGACCCGATCCTCGCCGAGGAGCAGGCGCACCTGACCGAGATCTACGCAAAGCTCCTCGCCATGCGCGACGAGCTCGCGGAGGAGCTCGAGCACGGCCACGAGGGCGCCGCGGCAGACCTGCGCGAGCTCTCCGACGAGATCCGCCCGGACTTCGGAGGCGCGGACGAGACGATGGAGACGCTCGCCGCCATCGAGACGCTCAACGCCGTCATCGACGCCTACAACCAGTACCACGACTTCTCCGTCGACAAGCTCCGCAGGCTCCTGCTCCTGCTGCGCCAGCCCTACTTCGCGAAGGTTCGCCTCAAGATGGCGCCGGACCGCCCCGCGCGCGACGTCTACATCGGCGCCGCCGGCATGACCGACAACCGCAGCCGTCCCCTCATCGTCGACTGGCGAAACCCCGTCGCCGAGACCTACTACAACCAGGACAACGGCCAGACCTCCTATACCGTCAACGGGCGCACCAAGACCGTCGAGCTCGAGCTGCGCCGCCAGTTCGACATCACGCGCGACCACCTCAACATGTACTTCGACACCACGGTCGCCATCGAGGACTCGCTTCTGCTCGGCGCGCTTCGCAGCCACCACTCCGAGAAGCTCCGCGACATCACGGCGACCATCCAGCGCGAGCAGAACAAGGTCGTGCGCCACGAGGACGTCCCCGTGTTGCTCGTCAACGGCATCGCGGGATCGGGCAAGACCTCCGTCATGCTCCAGCGCATCGCGTTTCTCCTCTACCGCGAGCGCGAGACGCTGAGCCCGAGCCAGGTCCACCTCTTCGGGCCCAATGCCGTGTTCGAGCACTACATCGACAACGTCCTGCCCTCCATGGGCGAGGCGAACCCGCAGGTCTACACCTGGCGCGACTTCTGCGAGGCACAGGGCACGGGTGGCCGAGGCCTGGGCGTCGACACGGACCCGGAGAACCTCAGGCGTCTCGAGAAGGGCCTACCCGGCCTCGAGCTCACCGTGGCGGACCTGCGCGAGGTGCGCTGTGGAGATACGGTCATGCTCAAGGCGAACCAGGTCGAGGCGGCCGTCGCCAAGTTCGCGAAGTTCGGCGTGGGCCCGCGCCTCTGTGCCCTCGTCAAGGACGAGCTGCTCAAGGGCGTGAGCCGCCGCATTGCCAGCATGGCCCGCAACATGGAGTACCAGGAGGAGATGCTCGGTCTCGACGTCGACGACCAGGTGCGCTTCTTCGGCGAGACCGTGAGCCCCGACACCGAGGATGAGACCTTCGAGCTCACGCGCCGCTGGCTCGAGCAGCGCTACGCCGGCGTGGAGGACGAGATCGAGCGCCTCTCGTGGCTGCGCCTCGACCGCATCGCCATGCGCCTGCTGGGGACCCAGAGCGTGAGCTCGAGCGAGTGGCTGTACCTGCGCCTGCTCGTGACCGGCCGCGGCGACACCAACGCGCGCTACGTCATGATCGACGAGGTCCAGGACTACTCGCTCGCCCAGCTCATGGTGCTCGCGCGCTTCTTCAGCCGCGCACACTTCCTCATGCTGGGCGACGAGCACCAGGCAATCCGCGAGGGCACCGCGAGCTTCGACGAGATCCGCGAGCTGTTCGCGCAGAGCCACGGCAGCGTCGACGAGTGCCGCCTCCTCACGAGCTACCGCTCGAGCCCCGAGATCACGTCGCTGTTCAGCGGCCTTGTCGAGCATGACTCCCCCGTCAAGCTCGCGAGCGTCCACCGCGCCGGCGTGGCTCCGCGCATCGAGGCCCTACCCGGGCGCGACGAGTTCCTCGCCGCCCTCAGGGAGGTCGTTGCCGGCGCGAGCGAGGACGAGGGCCTCACCGCCATCGTCGCCGCCGACAACGGTGCCGTGAGCTGGCTCTCCAAGCAGCTGGGGGATGCGGCCGAGGTCATCAGCCGCGACCGCGAGCTCCCGGCGACGGGCGTGGTCATCATGTCGCTGCGCTTGGCGAAGGGCCTCGAGTTCGACCACGTGATCATCCCGGACGCGAGCGTCGAGACCTACCCCGACACGCCCCTCGCGCGCCGGCGTCTCTACACCGCGATCTCGCGCGCGATGCACAAGGTGACGCTGCTGTCCCAGGGCGAGCTCAGCCCGCTGCTGGGGTAGGACGCAGAGGGCTCGGGGCAGCGTCCAGGGCGGCGTCCGAGTCCTCACTAGGACCGCGTTCGAGCCCCCTCGTCCGCCCCCCGTCAGGACCCAATTGTGGAGCTTTCTCCACATTCTTGACGGGCCTAGGGAAGCTGCGTATAGTTCTTTCTTGCGCTTAAGGCGCATCACATATTGCGGGGTGGAGCAGTCTGGTAGCTCGTCGGGCTCATAACCCGAAGGTCGTAGGTTCAAATCCTGCCCCCGCGACCAAACGTTCAGGGTCGGAAGCATCGCTTCCGGCCCTTTTTGTGTATCAGATAGACGGGTTTCCCGATATCCCCGCAAGAATTCTGCGAAAGATGCGTGACGACAATAAGATTACCGATGCCGAGTAGCAGAAGCAACGCAAGGAAAAAGGAAAGAGGAAGGAATAGCAGATATCGACGATTAAGCCTGCAAACGAGCAAAACGTCGAGATGGTCCGCAATGGCATCGATCGCATTATGGGCAATCCGTCTGAGCTCGGCATTGCTATAAGCTCCTTGGCAACGACGGGTTCGCCGTCCTCGCGCCATTCGCGAAGAACATAAACCTGCTGGGCCTCACGGAGAACGGCAAGCATTACACAACCCGCTGACCTCATCTCGAAGACCTCATAGCCTGGATTAAAACTTTTGCCCTCACTATGCGGGAAGATCCATACCCGCTCCAAATCGAAGGGGGTTCGCGGCGCAAAAAGACAGCAATGCCCGCGAATTCGATACCGATGACATGCAGGAATTCGACGCCTACTCCTACTACGACTTGCTTGACCCATGGACATGGGAACACACCTGGAGCCATGAAAGCGGCGGAGCCGTCCTCTCCAACATCTATTTCGAGCTCAAAGATGGACTGATTGAGCTCTCGTGGGACAACCGCGGCTGCGACCCTCCCCTTTGCACATTCGACTGCGGGTCCGGAGATACGCGCGTAAACACCGAGGTATTCAAGGCTGTCGTGCTCAAGTTTGTTGATACCTACGAGAGGCATTGGGGAATCAAGGTGAATGATGACAGCACTTGGATGCGAATGCCCACGCTAGGAAAGATGGATTAACCGCGCAAGCAAATCGATCTGGGCCTGTCTTGATCGAGACTATGGGAGCCTCTCTTTTCACTGAATAATGTCGACAATCATACGCATCGAACCATAGAGCTGTCTCAAATAACCGAAGGTCGCAGGTTCAAATCCTGTCCTCCGCGACCAAGAACTTGTAGCTCGTCGGCCTAGCCTGCGAGCTTTTTGTTATTCCGGGACTGTGTTGTCGACTCGGCCCTCAACTTCCCAAACAAAATCTCGATCTGTAACAGGTAGACCCGATTTGGTCGACCAGGTGTTACAGGACGAGACGTTTGGACAGGGCGGCACTGCATACCCAATCTGACACAAACCAGCAGAGTGCAAACTGGGGAACTCTACTGGGGAACTAGGGAACTTTACTTTGGTACTAAGGAACTTTACTTTGGTACTAGGGAACTTTACTGAGGAACTAAGGAATGACTGAGGTATAGTGGGGATTGACTAATGATTCAATCGAAGGGCAGCTATGTTCATTACGAATGATATCGAGTTGGCCGCTGCGGTTGAGCATATGAGGGCCGCGGGGACGGATCTTGCCGAATACGAACTCAAAACGGCGGCAGGCGGTTTTCCCAAGACGATGCCGGATTCAATTTCCGCTTTTGCTAATGGAGCTGGCGGAACGATCGTTTTCGGTATCAGTGAAAGGGACGGCTTCCATTCGGTGGACATCGATGTGAAGGTGATTCAGGCACATAGCGCTCAGGCGGCGAGGGAGCTCATTGAGCCTCCTCAGATGGTAGACATCATGGTTTTGGAGTTTGAGTCAAAGCCTGTCGTTGTGGTCAATGTCCCCGAGGCTTCGCCGCGAGAGAAGCCGTGCTATGTCAAAAAGCTCGGTCAACGCCTTGGCTCATACATAAGAACGGGCGATGGCGATCACAAGATGTCATCTTACGAAATCGATCGATACATTGAGAATCAATACCGGAGCGCGCGCAACGATGCCATTGTCGTTGAGGGTGCAACGATGGATGACTTTGACCAAGATTTGCTTGCGGGATGGCTCTCGCGTGTGAGAGCAACAACGCTGGGCAGGTCCGCCGCCTTAAGCGACGAGGAGCTTATGGCGAATCGACGCGTGGTATCTCCTGATACTGAAGGGGTCTTGAGACCGACCGTCGCCGGCATTATGGCGTTGGGTTTTTGTCCGCAGCAGTTTTTCCCTCGAGCCAATGTTGTATTCACAGCGTATCCGACATCGAAGAAGGGCGAGGTGGGGAGAGTCGGGGAACGCTTCTCTGATTCGGTCGATATCGACGGGCCAATACCCATCATGGTGGTTGATGCGGTGCGGGCTGCATCGCGAAACATGAAGCATGGCGCAATCGTAAGAGGCGCATTGAGGGAAAACGTGCCGGACTACCCGTTGGCTGCAGTCCGTGAGGCTGTTGCCAACGCATTGATGCATAGGGATTATTCTCCCGACGCGTTGGGCACCCCCGTAATGGTCGACCTTTATCCCGATCGCATGGAGTTGTCCAACCCCGGTGGCTTGTTTGGCTCGTTGACGGTCGAGCGCTTGGGGCAACGAGGCGCAACGGCTTCGAGGAACCAGTTTCTAGCTCGAATTCTCGAAGATGTGCCGTATTCCGATATTGATGGCAGGGTCGGTCGTGTTGTCGAGAATCGAGGCTCAGGTTATCCGACAATTAATAGGGAGCTCGAACAAGCCTTGATGCCTGCACCGATTGCCAAAAGCACTCTCGATGAGTTTGTTTTGATCATGAGGCATCGGCGTATGACGGATCAGGAAGACCGCTCATACACAAAGGAAAACGTGAAGACTGCCATTCTGGGTTACATCACTGATCGCGAGAGCGTAAGCACGTCGGAACTTGCGAAAGCGTCGGGGATGTCGGTGAAAACCGTGCGCAGATATTTGTCTGCGCTTATGGAAGAGGGAATTGTCGAGGGGATTGGGACGGCCAATAGCCCCAAGCGGCGCTACCGTCTGCGTCGGTAGGAGCAGTCTGGCAGCTCGTCGGGCTCATAACCCGAAGGTCGTAGGTTCAAATCCTGCCCCCCGCGACCAAACGTTCAGGGTCGGAAGCATCGCTTCCGACCTTTTTTTGATATTAGCCTGTAGCACAAGCATCGCCGAAATCACAGGCAGAAACGTGCTCATATCGTTCTTCGGACGGGAATAGACATGCGGCCCCCAACAGATGGAAGCCGCATATGCACGTAAGATATTCAGCCCTCAGCTCAGCTTCAAACAAGCATCACAGGCTATTAATTCTAGAAGATGGCTTTCTCCGAGTCATAACCGATAACCTTGACTTCGATTTCGCGAAGCATCTCGCGGTCAAGGTCGGCCACATCGATGGTATAGACCATGCCAAGGCGTGGGTTAAAGAAGCCGAGTCGCCTTACGGCCTTGTAGTCCTCTGCGTAAACCGAGTGCATGCCAAGCAGCCAATACATTACGATTTGCAACGTATGCTTGTTGGTCGGCGGTTTCACACTGACCTTGAAGTCCCATACAGTATCGGCGGACATAAAATCACCATCGCCGGTATTCACGAGATCGGTATAGCCGCCCTCGAACGTAATGCCGTCGCGTGTGACAGGGCCGTACTCCCGAAAGAACTCCAGGCTCAAGTTGACCATTGTGCGAATGTTCTCGCACGTCGGCCCATCAGCCTCGATGTCTTCCACGGGACGGAACGCCATGGCTCCGGCGCGGCGTACCGAATCATACCCAACAAGCTTACAGGCATTCGCGATGGAAGCGTCATCAAGCCCTGCAATGCCCTCAGCAAGGTGAATCGCGTTCGCTGATTCGCCAACGATGGAGGCACCGAGAAAGCTGATCTTAAACGCCTCTTTGACCGAAGCGCCCTCCATGAAGCGCGTAAGGTAATCGACAGCACTGCCGACAAGATTCGCCGAAACGCTCTCCTTCTTCTGTTCGAGAGCGGGCTTCGGCCCTTCGAGTTCAACGACAGCAAGACGCTTCGGGTTGATATAACCGCCTCGAGGCTGCTTGACCGGCGAAATGCCGGCATGAGATACGCCGTTGACACGCTGAGTGACTGAAAGCATTAGGGACTCCCTTCGATAGACGAAACGATTATCCCATCCCGACCGGACAAAAATAGGAAGTCTCCGCGAACGGCCATCCACCGAAGCGCCGTCCATCCACTCAAGTCGGAAGCATTACTTCCGACCCTTTTTCTATCTACGCCATGTGAGACCCTATTTTTATTGCCTCGGGTTTCCCGAAGGTGAGATCCCGTCTTGAAGGCATCCGAACCAGCTAAATCCCATCGAAGAGTCTCGTAGATCGCCCCTCGATTTGTCTGATAACTACGGCGTGGACCGCCTACAGTACAGGAAAACCCCGCTAGAAATGCAGTTCGCAGCGCAAACACTGTACGCCGCATATTAATGTCCAAAAGTAGGGCCATAACGGCGCAAAAGGGCAATGAACCCGTACTCGGACGGGAGGAGAGACGAGAATGCAACTTGATAACGAAGCTCTATGAATAAAGTATGCTGAACGGAAAGCCGTCTTCCTAGCCTGCATTCCGGTTGTTGTCGGCCCATATATTTTCGCCCGGCAACGACTAAAAGTGGGACACCTAGAGGCACAACTCGCTGGAGGCAGCCGATAGCCAAGGCATGTCTGGAGTTACCAGAAGGTCGCAGGTTTTAATCCCGCCCCCGCGTCAATAAAACTCCCTGTAGGGACCCATGAGAGTCCCTGCTTTTTGTCCGGGATGCTACAGATTGAGTCATGAACACATTTAGAACGTTACGGGGACACAGGTAGCCTCGTTCGTTTGTGAGGCAAATTGTCATTAAGATATTCGCGGTGCATCTCATCCAAGCCGGTCCTTTATCTACGCGTTGCGCTGGCAGTCGACTGCGTTGTCTGGAGAGGCGACCTTTCCATCATACGTTGGCGAGAACAGACCCCTAAAGACGATTTCCAAATCATCCTCGTCGACAGACCCGGGTTCCAGGACGCCGCGGTCGATAGCCTCGAGCATGGTTTGCTCCTTTTCCATCAGACGGTTGTAGATATTCTCGTCAAGCGACCAAGGACGGCCGTCCACGATAAACCCCGTCTGCAGGAAGTGATACTGCGTGTACTGGCCCTCGGGCAGACCCAGACGATGAATCCTGTCCTTGGACTGCAGGAGATGGATAAGGTTGTAGCTGTACTCGAAGTACACGGCATCGTGACACACGGAGTGCAACGATACGGATTCCGCCAGAGTGTGCGGATTGGTGATGAGGACGCCTATATTCTTTGCCCGGAAATCATCGAGGATGGCGGCACGCTCCTCGAAGTCCGTGGCGCCTGTGATGACGCCGACGCTGAGGCCACGCTGCCCGAGTTGCTCAGCGACGCCCTCGATGGAGCGGATGAAGACGCACCAGACGATGACCGACTTGCCCTCGGCGACGAGGTCATCGACGAGTTCCACGCAGGCGCTCATCTTGGATGTGGGGATGGCGTTTGATATGAGAGCTCCGGCGGAACTCGTTTCCGCGAGCGCTTCGCCGAGATTAAGTCCGGGGGGAAGATCGCCGTCATAGAGACCCCCGATCTCATCGAGCGCCGGTATGCCGTAGAGGGCACGCGGATCCGATTCAACCTGCATAATGCGTACGATGAGGGCGAGACTGTTACTCCTAAGCGCAGCGAGCAGCAGCTCGAGGAGCTCGTTTTCCTCAGACGTGGCCTCGACCCGGATGATGGAGTCGCCGTTTGCCCGAGGTACGTCGAGCATGTTCTTATTGGTTCGGCAGAAGAATGGTTGCACGACCCGATTGATTCTCTCGACATCCATGGGGTTGGGAGAGGCGAGGGTCGCCTTGCTGAAGCCGAAGAAGTCGTCGTAGTCGTGGGGGTAGAGAATGTGCAGCAGGTTGTAGATGTCGCTGTACGAGTTGGGAATCGGGGTACCGGTGAGCGCAGCCACGAACTTGGCATCGCGCGCGATGGCCAGGGCGCTAGAGGCACGAATGCCGCCAATTCTCTTGACCTTGTGGACCTCGTCGAAGACAAGCAGGGTGTCCGAGTCGGCAATGTCCGCAAGTTGCTTCTCAAAGTTACTGCAGGCCTCGTAGTTGACCATGATGAGGTTGTAGCGGCCCGCGTTGAGTTCGAGCTCATGACGCTTTTGGACGGATGTCATCTGCCTGAAGGCGCCCTCGTGAAACGAGAGCGGACGGCAGGAAAGGAGCCCGCCAAAGCTTGCCGTCCACTCGTCCTCCCATGATTTGAAAGCGTTTTTGGGCGATATGACAAGGACGCGGTGAGCGAGTCCGCGGTCCCTGAGGAAGGCAAAGGCACCGAGAACGGCGGCCGTCTTGCCGGATCCCGGGACCGAGAAGTTGGCCGATTTCTGCATGCTTGCCATGTAGAAGGCATCCCATGCCTGCTTGTCCCTCAGACGTCGCTCCATTGCACCGTCGATAACGGAGCGGAAGGCCCGGAACTCGTCCAAAACTGATGGGTCCTCGGTCTTTATGGCCATGCCGGCACTGGCACGCTCGGCCACGTGAGTGTCGGCTTCGGCGATGAAGGATAAGTAGCCCGGGAGACAGATGGTTTGGATGCCACGCCTCTCGAGTTTCTGGAAGCACTCGACGATGTGCCGGCACTGGGAAGCGGCGAGTTCGGAGCTGTACACGAGATCTTGTCCCTCGACCTGAGGGCGAAATCCCTCGCGGTTAGCGCCGTAGAGACGGGCCTTCCAGACCGCGCTGACAAGGAAGTCATCCATGTCCATACCCATGATGGTGACGACAAGACGCTCGCCGTGGTCGACCCGGAAAGATAAGTTGGCGGTGCTGATGGCCATCTATTCTACCTGTCCTCTGAACGGGTTAGTCTAGCGCGGACTCGACGTCGTCGAGCAACTGGCGCAGCTCCTGGACGAGGCAAAGAACTTCTTCCCTCTGTGCATCATCGAGGCTCGCGAGCAGCGTTGGGTTGGTCGCTTGGGCGGCATCCTTTTTTGCATCCTTAAGCGCCTTGGCGGGAAGCTGCGTGAGGCTGCTCTGCTGCGCGCGGCGCTTTCCAGCGTCTACGACATCACTCATGCGTTCCTTCAGGTCAAGATCGGACCTGATGTCGTCGCGGATGGTTTCGACGGTAACCTCGGGGCAAGCATTAATCTTCTCGACGACCTCCTCAGCGAGATCGAGCTCCCTATCGAGGAGCTCCTCGCTACCTGCCGAGTTAACGGCACGGCCGAGGTCTCTCACGAAGCGGGTCATGTCCTTTTTTGGCTCGACAAGCATGTTGGCGAAGGCAGCGCGCTTCAAGATCTCCCTGGCATCAGCGTTGTCGCAACGCTTGAGAGCCTTCTCAAGGTCACCGAGTGGGCCGTCAACCTTGAGGGAGCGAGCGAGCGAGAAATGCTTGGGCGAGCGGATAAAGTCAAGATATTCAACCATGAGATTGGCGCGCGCCATCATGCTATTAAGACGGCTAATGTCCATGCCTGCGCTGCGGGCGTAGCGCTCGGGACTGAGGCCTTCGATGCGGGTCTCGGGGTCGATGAGGCTGCGATAGACACCGACGAGACGATCCACCGGGTCGTAGCCGACTCTCTCCTCGCGTCCGAACTGTTGCGCAAGCTCAAGGCACTTGATGGCACACTTGTCCTGGCCGATGTCGTCGGGGAGAATGGCCGCCTCAAACCAGTTGAACTTGTCGTTCTCTTTAGCGAGCTGGCGTAGACATGTGAAGCGGCGGTTACCGTCGATTACGATGCCGTTGCTCAGGACGACGCCGGGCTCCTGCTGCTCGTCCTCTCGAATGCTCTTCTTGGTGGCGTTGAGCTTTTCCGGATCGCTGGAGACGATGTAACCCTCGATAATCTCGTTGAGTTCCTCGGTGCTCAGAGCGTCGAGCGAACCCTCACCGTGCTCCTCCTGATACTCGCTAACCCAGGTGGCCACGCGATCGTTCTGGGTGTTGTAGCGCAGTTGATCGAGGCGAATCTGGTAGATGGGGTAGGCGCTGGTCTTGCCGTCCACGTTGAGTTTCTTGGAAAGCATAGTCATCTTGACGGTGTTCTCGGTTTGGTCCAAGAGTCTGGGCATATTGTCCTCCAATTTGCTGGTTATCCGTTAAGCAGGTCATTTATGTAGTCGTTGTAATCATTCTCGGACGAGAAGACCATCTCGTCGAGTGAGGGGACGCAAAAGAGGGTTGACCTTTGGATGAGCTGCCTCAGGATTGGCGCCGTGGTCGCGATGCCGTCCTCTCGATCCAGAATGTCGAGCAGGTCTTCCAGCTCGAGTGCACCCTCCCGCTGGATCACGCTCTCGATGTAGCGCGGAGCGTCGATGGAGTTCACGCCCGAGCAGAATAGGGTCACGTTACCGATGGAGCTCGTACGGAAGCCCGTGATCGTCGGTCCAGCGGAGAGCATTCCTTGAAGAAGACCGTCGTCGAACTCGCCGGTGACGAGGGCGTTGTCCACCTTGTGAGAGAGGCCCATCCCGCGCAACCGCTGGACGGTGAAGGGTTCGCCCGCAGGGATAGAGCTAGACACTACATGGATGAACTGCTCGATGTCGGCCTTCGTGACGTCGTACATCTTCGTGAGATACTCGGTTTTAACGTATTGCCGCGGTCCACATTCGACGAGAGAAAGGCTCCGGAGCCTCATGTTCAGCTCGGAGGCGAGCTGGGAGTGGGCGAACACGTCCGGAGAGAATCCATCGTCGCCCTCCTTGAACTTGTCAAGACCCTCAATCATCTTGACAAACGCCTGTCGGATGTTGACGCCGTCCTTTACCACCAGGCTCTGCGTAATTGAGTAGCCCAGAGGCTGGAGCGACTCGTCGCATATGGCCGCCTTCGAAGCAGGGAAGGTGCCCCTGAACTGTTGGCGTGCAAGGCTGAGCGAAAAATAGTCACAGCAATCGAGGATACTGAGCACGTAGTCTCGTTCGTCGTTGGTGAAACCCATGGACTTGATCGAATAGATGTTGCCCGAGCGGTACTGTTGGAAGTCGCCAAGGAACGAAGCAAGGAAGCTCGCCTGCGAGACCTTGTAGCGTCGGTTATACTCCTCGGCCAAGTCGTTGCGCGAGACAGGTGCCATCTCTTCGATAAGTTCTTTGATTTGCTCCGATCTGTCTGCCTCGCCGAGCGTCACCATTGGGTTTCGACCCAGGGAGTAGACGCCTTGGCACTTGTCGCCGAGCTGGGTCTTGATGGTGTAATGGAGCTCGTTGCAGTCGCGGATATCAAGATCGAACATGACGTCAGGCCACGTCTCGAAGATGAGCTGCGCGGAGCATTCAATGTTCAGCTCAGCCATGACCTCAAGGCAGTCGCGGAGGTCGTCGTATTCGTAGTCACTAAAGTCGTGCAGGCGCAGGTGCTTTTGCATCGGCGCCATGATGAAGCCGGTGCGTTGTATCCACGCGAACAGGTTGCGGCTGCTTGCCGGCAACATGCTCTTCGGGAAGTCGTATTCTTTGACGAAGCCCTCTAGTTCAGAGTAGAGGGTTTCGGTGTCCAGGACCTCGGACCCTAAGGAGGTTAGGCGCTTCATCGCGTAGAGAACGGCTGACCTGCGATCAGCTCTGACGTAGACGCCGTCTATCTGTACCATTCCCTTGTGGCTCTTTGTGACGAGATAGGCACTGATAGCCTCACGCGCGCTTTCCGGGACCGAAGTGTCTTGCTGGGCCGCGGCGATATGTGAAGTTTGGCGGCGCCTGCCATGGTGCCTGAGCTCCAAGTAGCGGTAAACCTCGGGCCCACAGTTTGCGATTTTACAGAAGAGAGCCTGGTCAACCTTGTATTTCTCAAAAAGCGGAGCATATATGTCCTCGCGGAGGACAGGAGCCTTATTCAGGAGTCTCTCTTGCAGCTGACGCACTCCCTCACGAGTGACACCAAGCTCGCTTCCTGCCTCCTCGAGAGTGAGGCCGTCGAGACGCTTCTTCAAGGCGTTGGCCGCATTGTCGTCGGGCAGGGACTCAATCCAGTCGTGTAGGGTCGACGGACTGAACAGCAGCCTGTTCTCGCCGGGAAGGTACTGGAGCTCAGACGTTTCGCGCCCAGCCGTAGTTGCAGCGTTTTGCCACCAGCCGGTAGAGGGGATGATGCGCGTCTGGGATTCGGCATGTCCGTCCTCCATCTTGGTGCGACACTCCGCTACCCAGCATGAAATCACTGACTCGCAAGCAACCTGGATACTTGACGAGAGGACATTTAGCAGAGTATCAAGGTGTTTCTCGATACTCTCGGAACTGGCTTCAATACCATCGAACTCGCAGTTAAGCCAGAGCGATGACATGGGTTCGTAAAGCGGCACCTGTTGTTCTTCGAGCGACTTTGCCGCCGTCCAGGCGCTTGAGCCGAGCGTTGCAATTTGTCTGGGGGTATTGATGAAGACATCAGGTTCTTCGTCACCGCATCTGTGCTTTGGGGCCAGGTGCGCTCCATAGCGTAATAGAACCTCGACAACCTCTGCCGTTTGCCGGCGCGACAGCTTAAACAAGTGCACGAGGTCGTTCTCTGAGTACGTGCAAAGCTTACCGGCGGTCAGGACTCCGGCCCTTCTCAATGATGCGAGGGTGGAATCCGACAGGCCAAGTGATTTGGTCGACTGCTCTCGTGCGTCAGACGAGCATTCGCCGCCTTGGCGGTCACTCTCTAGTTGATTAGCGCCTCTTGCAATCGAGCGAAGAGTTCCAAACTGATCAAAGATGAGGCCATCTGTAGGGATGCTCTCTTGGTACCAAGATGCCAAGCGATCATGCTCCGCCTCGCTAAGGATCACGGCATGCTTCTTGAGGCTCGAACGGATTTCCTCAATGCCAAGCCGGCCGAGACCCTTGACGGTGCCCGGCGATTCACAGAGGGCGAGGTCCAGAATGGTCAAGAATTCGTTGTTGCCGAGTACGTTGACCGTTCTAGTGGAAAGACCGAGAAGATTGATGCTATCGCTGTAACGCAGCGGGCGGAAGCTCTGCGGCCCGTCGGATTCTTCTTCAGCTGGTTCGCTTGTGCTCGGCTCCTGCTCGACGTAACGGTTGCCTAGCAGGACCTCCGTTGTATCACTGTATGTAGTTGAATGCGCAGTCATATTTGACTGTAGCGTCTCGAAGATAGAATCGATTTCGCTATTTGACATGTTAACGAAGGAACACTGATGGTGTTCTTCTTCCGTCGTCCCCAGTATGGGCGACGGCACTTGCATTTGTTTGGGCTTCGGCTCCGAGCTGATGGTGGCAGAGCGGTTAACATGAGGCTGAATTTTGACCGATGGTGGCTCCGCGGTGATAGCTCCCTCGATTCCGGTACTGCCGTTTACACCGTTTCGTCCTGTTGCTTTGGCCAGTTGTACGCCTTCGGATATGACCTCGACGACACCTTGAGCTTTGAGCTCACTGACGGCTTGGGCAACCTCCTGGAACTGAACCCCTGGAAGCTGGAAAGCAATGAAACTCGGCGGGGTCGGACTCCCCGATTTTTTAAGCAGGTCGACAATCCTGTCGTTTAGATCAAGAGCCTCATTGGACTTAGCAGGCTCCATTGCCTCCGAAGCCTCGAAAATGTCTTTATCCTCTTGGAGTTCGGACTCAGCGATAATCTCATCTTCGTTGGAGGCGGCTTTTGCATCCCGAGTTTCAATATCGTTCTTGACGGTATCCGGCTTTACCTCGCCTGCACTACGACATTCATCCGCAGCATTTGAGTCGACCACGAGTTCGACACCGGTAGATCCGACACGAAGCACGCCTTGCGACTCAAGGCGTCTGATGGAGGCAACGATTTTGTTGAAGCTGTACGTCGGCATCCTGAAGGCCAACAGGGCCGGCGGGCAGGCTGTGCCCTCGGCCTTGAGCATCTTTAAGATCCCATTTTCCAGGTCAGTCATTGGCGGTGGCCTTCGAAGCGAGTCTGTGGTTTGAATTGTCCTTTAATGATAGGACGGGACAGAAATTAAATAATCCGTATTTTGACGGGTGTAATCCTAGTTTCACGCACGGGAATGGAAGATGACAGCAAGTACTTGTTCGTTCTCCGCAAGAAGAGGTGAGAGGGTTGCACCCTTGGTATAGGCTTATTGTTGCGCGAGTAGTTCCTCGTCTCGTGTAGCAAAGTGTTCCTGGCGCGCGAGGGGTGACCGTGGGAAAGCCCGGCTGAGGCCATGGCAGACAGGATGGGTGCCGCCGGTATTTCCCCAAACGTCCTCCTTCTTGCCCGCGAGAGGTTATGACACTTTCCTGCGGTTCATTAGTCGGCATCGCCCTCACGCGCAGGCATCTATGAGACAGCGAAACATCCCCTTACTTCCGAGCCCGAAGGCGATGGCGACCACAAATCGTTGCCCACCTGTTCAAGCTCTACGCAGAGAAGACGGGAGCAGAACGATAGAAACAGAAGGCACGAGTCGTACCCTCACTTCTCCAAAGCAACCCCACTAAACACCAGCTCAGACGTACTGTAATTAGTGTCCAGAAGGTCTGTGACAATGGTTCCATCGACAAGAGATGGGAGCTGAGCATGACCAACACGTCAAGCATGGCAAGCCAGCAGTCATGGAGGGTCGCGCGGGCCCTGGGGCAGGAACTCATTAGCCAGAACGCCAACGCTGTCTGGTCTCCCGCCTGCGTCGCGAGCCTTCTCGCGGTCGCGTGGGAAGGTGCCTCCGGCACCACGAGGCGCGAGCTTGACGCGCTGCTCGGCGCTGACAGCTGTCTCGGCACCGGCAACTTCCTGGAGAAGGATGATCCGTTCGAGCTCAAACCCCTTGGCAGTTGGGGATACAAGGACTATGCCGCAAGCATGGCAGTCGCCGCGTGGACCTCTAACGCAGCGAACCCCTCGGATGCCTTCCTCCGTAGATGCGCTGATTGCGACGTCCACGTCTCGATCGCAGACCTGGGTAATCCGCAGGCAGGGCGCGAGATAAGCGGCTGGATCTCGGAGCAGACACGCGGCCTCTTATCCCCCAGCGTCGACCTCTCGCCGCAAGCGCTCGCCTGCCTCGTAAGCGCGCTCTACTTAAAGGACGCCTGGGAAGATCCGTTCTATGAAGACGAGACCGAGACGGGCGCATTCCACGCGCCGGACGGCGACACCCAGGTTGCATACATGAACGGAATCTGCTCCAGCAAGGTGATCGAGAAGAACGGTTTCACCGCGTTCGAGCTCAGGCTCAGCCAGGGCGCCTCCATGCTCTTCGCCCTCCCAAACGGCGACTCCAGCAGGTTTGAAGACGCGCTTCCCTTCCTTGAGCAGCTCTCTCGAGGGGAAGGCAACCAGGAGGACATCGACCTCAGCATTCCGCGATTCGAATGCGAGACAACCGTTTCAAGCCTGGATTCGCTCCTGACGGCCGCGGGCGTTAGCACCGCACATGCGATGGAGCTCGTCCCATGGTTGGCGAGGCGGCTGCCTCCACCCAAATCGTCCATGGCGCGAAGCTCTCCCTCGACGAGCAGGGAATTGAGGCGGGCGCCTACACGATGATGATCGCGCTCGCGGGAGCGGCCCCGTTTGACCTCCCCGAACCGCGCAGGATCATCCTCGACAGGCCCTTCTACGTTGCCCTCGTATCCCGCAACGGCACTCCCCTCTTCATCGGCAACGTCACCATGCCGGCAGAGATCACCCACAGCTACTAGCACAAGATAGGCCTGAAAGGCGACACCATGAATGAGCGCACCTTCGATCAAGTAATGGCGGAAATCGCAATGGGGCTCGAGCGCGACGCCGAGCATGACATCCCCTACCTCACGAGCAAGGCAGAAGAGTACCGAGAGCACCCTCAGAGCAGGGAAATCCTTCGCGCGATCGGCAGGATGGTCTTCGATGCCCTGCCTGATGACAAGAAGGATGAGTTCCAGAAGCTCGTCGACAACCATGCGGACGGAACAGAATCAGTCCTCAAGGAGGTCGTCTTCTGCCTGAAGACCGGCGAGCCAGAGAAGGCCCTCCGTCTTATCGAGCCCCTCGTTCAGAGCTTTGACGAAATGATTACCGCAGGGTGCTACCGCGACGACAAGGAGAGCGTCTATTTCGACTTCACCTCGCCCATCGAGGAGATCGTCTGGAGGGTGCACACTGACGAGTCGCGGATCGTACGCGTCTGTCCGGAGCCCTTCAGCCACGTCTACGCTCTCTACAGCGCCTGCCTCTATGAGACCGGCCAGCATGAGGCCGCCATCGCCGCCGAGGAAAAGGCCATCAGGTGGAATCCCTCGGACGCAAATCTTCGCTTCGAGGTTGGCGAGAACTACAAGAAGCTCGGGGACATGAAAGCCCTGGACGAGGCCCTCGACGCGGCCCATCCGTACGTTCGCGACGCTGCCGGCATGGCCAAGTTCCACAGGGAAAAGGCCTTCTACCTCGTCGAGACGGGCAACTACGAGCTTGCCGCCGCGTACCTGGTCTTCAGCACGGTATTCGAGAACAGCAACCTCGTTGGCAGCGAACTCATGTACCTCAAGAGGGAGTGCGGCGCGGACTTCACGGACATGACCGTAGACGAGGCGGCGACAATCCTCGAGAGATCCGAAGAGGCCTATCTCCCTGACGAGGGCACGCTCGCCGCGTTGTCATCGATCATCGGCATCGCCCTTAAGCACGATGACGCGCAGACGGCAACGCGGGCAGCCATAGACCTCTACGAGCTCACCGGCGACGAGGACGTGAAGCAGCTCGCCATGCAGCTCATGGGAGATGGCGAAGGCGAGCAGTGACAGGCGCGGGCGCTATGGGCTGGCTCGGCGGGCACAGTAGCGAAGGCGCGGACGTCATGGGCGGGCTCGGCGGGCAGCGGCTCGGCCATCCATGCCCGCGCCTCGGCTCTCGGCGGCGCGCGGCCGTTCAACGAATAGACCCGCCACCTCGGCGGGCGTGTAGGAGAATGAATGGTCCGCAATTAATGTCTTGAGATAGGGCTTTTGATGGCTAGAGGATTCACCAACAGCGAAGCAAGAGACTTGATCGAGCGCTCCAACGCCCTGCTGGAGGAGTTCAACGCTGCCGCTCAGCTGTCAGAAACGCGTCACGCGGAACTTGCCCAAGTCGTGCGGGAGACACGCAGCAGGAAGGTCGATGCCCGTTTTTCGGATGTCGTGATTCGACAAGCGGGAGAGAACACCTTCGAAGTACTCGACATCAACCCCTTGGGGGCCATTACCCTCGACCAGCTGAACGGCATCGAAAACCCTTCCCTCGTACAAATTACTGACGGGCTTGAGACGCACACCCTCGCGGAGTGTCAGCAGCGAGCGTTCGAGGGAACGCGCATCAACCTCGACGGCCGCCATGACGCCGCTGCAAACGCGGTGCTCCATGCCGCCTTTGTCTCCGCAAATTCTCATGAGCCCGCAGTGATCTGCAAGCACGCTGCAGATGCCTACGGACCGCATGTTCAGGCCCTCGTCGAGAAGGTCGAGGCGGGCAGCGGCACGTTCAAGAGGCTGTTCGCTTCCCGCGACAAGAAGGACGAGGCAGAGAGGTCCTACCTCGAGCTAAAAGCCCTGATAGACCAGCGTCTCGACCCCGCCGCATCAACCGCCCTCGACACGCTCAACTCGCTTCCCAACATCTCGCAAGACGCCGCGTGGGCGTGGTTCTCCTCGAACCGGGAAGACGCGCTTCGCGAGGTCGGCACGGTCTCCCCGTCAGTGGTCGGGACTGACGACTGGCAGTTCCTCTCCTCAGATGCGAAGAAGCTTTCGGGCGAGGTCTCAGACTACGGAGCGCGGCTCTCGGAGAAGTCTGATGCCAGCCCGGCCTCCCTGGAGAGCCAGATTCGCAGGGCCGTCAGCAAGAGCTTCGCGGGAGACGTGCTCAGCACCCTCAAGACCGTCCCCATCGAGGAGCTCGCCCGCACCGGGCGTGGCATTCGAGTCAAGTCGCTCAGGGACGCGGGCTTCGAGACCATCGCGGACGTCTACACTGCAACAAAGACCGAGCTAGAGAGCGTACATGGCATCTCCTACTCCGGCGCTTGTGACATCAAGAAGGCGGCGACGGAGTTTGCGGGCGAGGTTGAGAAGGGCCTCAAACTCCGTCTCTCGGCAGACAACAAGACGCCCGAGGCGACCCGCATCCTCTGCGCCGCCTCCGCGCTTAAAGAGTGGGGGGAGCTCTCCCGTGAGTGTGGCACCCTCCTAAGCATGGCCACCGAGAAGACCAGCGCGCCACTCGCCGAGCTCAGCGTCGCGAGGAAGCCGATGGCCTGGCTCTTCTCCACCTCGGAGGAGCGCGAGAAGGCAACGGGCGCGTATAACAGCCTCAACGCCTTCCTCGTGAGCGAAACCGCCCTGAAGGCCAACGCCACGCTCAAGCGTATGTACAAGCTCGAGCAAAACACCGTGCCCGCCGACCAGGCCTGGGCGGAGTTCACCGCAAACCCCGTCGCGATCATCAACGTCCTGGAAGACGTCGTACCGGAGGCCCTTGGCAACGACGACACGCTCTTCGGCCTCCCCGAGGAACTCGCCCGCGAGATCCAAGACGAGGCCTTCTTCCCGGACGGTCTCCTCTGCACCCTGCGCCGCTACCAGGAGTGGGGCGTGAAGTACATCCTCCACCAGGGCAAGACCCTACTCGGCGACGAGATGGGCCTGGGAAAGACCGTCCAGGCCATCGCGGCGATGGTATCGCTCAAGAACGTTGGAGAGGCGAAGTTCCTTGTGGTTTGCCCCGCGAGCGTGCTCGAGAACTGGTGCAGGGAGGTCAAGAAGCACAGCAAGCTCCGCGTGACGAAGGTGCACGGACGCAACTGCCGCACGGCCTTCGAAGACTGGACCAGGACCGGCGGCGTCGCCGTCACCACCTACGAGACCACCGGAAAGCTGAAACTCGCCGAAGGCTCCACCTATGGCCTCGCCGTGGTCGACGAGGCGCACTACATTAAGAACCCCGAGGCAGCGCGCTCGAAGAACACCCTGAGGCTCCTCAGGAACGCCAACAGGGTCCTCCTCATGACGGGCACCGCGCTCGAGAACAAGGTCGACGAGATGCTGACCTTAATCGGCTATCTTCGCCCGGACATCGCGAGGCGCGCCAGACCCCTCGCCTTCATGTCGGGCGCCCAGCGTTTCAGGGACGAGGTCGCCCCCGTCTACTACCGCCGCAAGAGGGAGGACGTGCTCACGGAGCTCCCGGAGCTCATCGAGAGCGAGGAGTGGTGCACTCTCGGCGAGGTCGAGAAGGAAGCATACGAGCGCGCCGTCCTCAGGAGGTCAATCATGGCGTCGCGCCAGGTCTCGTGGAACGTCGCCAACCTCGAGGAGGACTCCTCCAAGGCGAAGAGACTGCTCGAGATCATCGACAGCGCCGCGGACGACAGCAGGAAGGTCCTCGTCTTCACATTCTTCCTCAACACCGCCTACGGCATCGCAAACCTACTGGGCGACAAGTGCGTCGGCATGATCAACGGCTCCATCCCTCCCGCGAGAAGGCAGGAGATCGTCGAGGAGTTTGACGCCGCGGAGCCCGGATCGGTGCTGGTGGCGCAGATCCAGTCGGGCGGAACCGGCATGAACATCCAGTGCGCGAGCGTCGTCGTCTTCTGCGAGCCGCAGTACAAACCCTCGATCGAGAACCAGGCGGTCTCGCGTGCGTATCGCATGGGCCAGACGCGCAGCGTCCTTGCCTTCCGTCTGCTGTGCGAGAACACGGTCGACGAGCGCATCCTCCAGATCATCCGTGACAAGCAGAAGATCTTCGACGCCTTCGCGGACAAGTCCTCCGCGGCAGCCGCTGCCGCGGAGCAGGACATCGCCGTGGACGACAAGGGTATGGGCAAGATCATCGAGGAGGAGATCGAGCGCATCAAGGCGGAGAACCCCGAGCTCGCAGCCCAGGTCGAGCGCGAGATGGCAGAGGCTCGCGAGTCGGGACTCGACATCGATGACGAGGGCGTGGCTCGTGCCAGCACCCGCGCGGAAGGCGTCGCGCATGTGCCCGCCGCAAGGCCCAGGCGCGTGACGGGCACGACGCGCCAGGCGAGCACGAGGCCCGCATCGCGCCCGAAGCCCTCGGTAGATACGTTATCCGCGGCGAGCGTCGGCGTCCGCGCGGATAGCGCGGTTCGGCCGGCCGCGGTCAAGATGACGCCGCGGTTCTGTCCCAACTGCGGCAACGCGTTCTCCCCAGGCACCAAGTTCTGCTGTTACTGCGGTGCCAAGCTACCCAGCGCCACGCTGTAAGAAATGCGGTGCCTAGGCCGCAGGCCCTGTGCCAGGCACCACGTCGCAAGCGCCACATCGTTAGCGTCACATCGTCATTTGGAGGAAACCGATGAAACTCACAGACGAAGAGCTCGACGAACTTCTCGCAAGCAGAGACCTCGAGCTCGCCCAGCCTCACAACCCGCGCTGCAGCTACCGCAAGGGCGACTGGCTCCTCACGCGCTGCAAGCGCTGCGGCGTCGTGGCTCACTACCGTCTCAGCTACATCATCGAGAAGGGCGAGGTCGGAGAACCCGTCTGCCGCGCCTGCTACTGGCCGGGCTGGTACGACGACTGCCATGACCTCCAGGCAAAGATCATCCAGAAGCATCTCGACGAGGGCTACGAGCTCGACTTCCTTCTCGACTCCGGCTTCGCCTCCCCCAGACATAGCCTCGATTGGGCGGCCGCCGACAAGCTCGCGAGCGAGCACGGCTACAAGCTCGTTGGCCTCATCCACGGCACCCGCGAGGGCGACGACCTCATGGTCGTCCGCTGCAACGCCTGCGGCCGTCAGGCGGTCGAACGCCCCGGCGACGTCGTGTTTGGCTGCACTTGTAAGGGCAAAGGCCTGGGAGACCGCAGCCCCTATCCGGCCGACAAGGCACTCGGAGCATAGCAGGAGGCCGCCTCGCCCCGCGTGAGGGCAGACGGCCTTCTGCCATCGAAGCCAGGCGGGCGGAGCCGGCACCCGACAACGACAATCTGAGAGCTTCGTCGAGAAGCCTCGCCGGGACCACGGGGCTGGCACGCAGACAATGCCCCGGAGCCCTCGACCCTAGAACGGGCTCGTCCAGTCATGGTTGGAGTTGTCGGGGTCTCCCGCCTCGCGGCTCCAGTCGCGAGCGTCGCCGCTCATGTAGTCATCCATGGAGCCATAGCCGTAGTGGGAGTGACCGTTGTCCCAGTTGCCGTCCTCGGCGTCGTAGTGGCTCATGCGACCGTTGTCGTAGACCTCGGTATAGCTCGTGTAGTCGGAGTCGTTCTCGTGGCCCTCGTAGGAGTTGCCGTTCTCGTCGCTCGCGTCGACATCGTAAGAGGCCCATCCCCAGCACATCATGGCAGTTCCTTTCGTCGCATCCTTACGTTTCGCCAAATCCGGCAAAACCTTGGGCGAGCGGGCTTGTCCCCGCTCGTTGTCACACATTCAACCGCGGGGGCATCGCCGCCTCGAGGGGTCGCTCGGGGCAGCGGCGGGGATTGTTTAGGGTTTGATGGAAGCGGCACCCGGATCCGCCCAAAGCGGCAGGGAGGCATCGCCGGCCACCGATTGCGATGGTGCGGGCACCGCGTTCACCACCTCACGCAATCCCAGGTAGATAGCGCTACTCAGCTCTCTGGGCGGCACTCCGTCACCCTTGACACGCGTGTTACATTTGACTCTAGAGACCACTCGCGGCCAAAGCCGCCCAAGGCACAGCGCGATGGCTCTCGTGCGGGAAATCGCGGCGGCTAAGTGCCGGCCGCTGGCTCAAAACCACGCCCTCGCTATCGCGGCGGCAGACGTCAGGAGGGCGCATGGCAGGCACGGCCTATTCGGCAGACATCCTTCTCAAGCTCCTCGCCATCGCTGCCGCGGGCACTCCATACAACAACGACGCGATGCTGCGCCACCTCTTCGAGAACAAGGGCCGACCCCTGCTCGACGCCTACGGAGATCCCGTCCGCAGCAAGGATGATTCCGTCAATCTCGACCGCAACACCGAGCGTGACTATATGTGCCTCGTCGTCAACGAGGACCCCTTCAAATACGTGAAGCGCACGAAGACCCAGTACCTGCCGCGCACGAAAACGCCCCGTCTGAGCTATGACGACGTCCTCGCCGAGCAAGACGCCTGGTTCAACGAGAACGCCTACGCGACCGCTTTTCAGACGGTGCTGGGCAGCTTTGCCGATCAACGCAACCGCGCGAGCCGCCTCGACAAGATCGCCGCCACGCTGGCGGAGCGCGGCATCGCACGCGACGACATCGACGAAGCCATCCGCCGCTGCAAGAACGCTGACGAGAAGACTGCAGGCCTGACGACGCTCGCCCTGGGCAGGCTCCTCTTCGCGCGCGCAGAGCGCAAGCCCTCCGAGGAGCTGGAGCCGCAGGCGAAGGGCGCCCCCACAGCGAGCCCTATCAAAAACGCAGACGCCAACGCGCCGGCAGGTGCCGATGCCACGCCGTCAGATGCGCCCTCGCTTCGCACGTTGCTTGCCCTGCTTGCGGGCGGTCCCTCCTCCCCTCTCGGCGTCCGCGCCTGGAGCGAGACGGAGGCGCTCGACGCCCTCTTCCCGGCAGCGCTGATCAAGGCGCTGCCCGCCGATGAGGATGGCCGCGAGCGCGTGCTCTCCGGAGCCCTCTCGCCCATCGAGCGCCAGGCGGCACGCAACGCACTCACGGCATCGAATGGCCTCGCCCTCGGCCGATGGCGCGAGCAGCTCGCGACGCTTCCGGGGATTGATCCCGACGCGACGTGGGCTATGATCGCAGGTCTTAAGTCATCAACGAATGGCGAGCTCAAACGAGCTATTTTTGCCATCTCGCGCGCATCGACAGACGACGCTCCGCTCGCGCTCGTGCTTCTGCTCGCCCTCGCGCTTCTCGGCACGGCATCGTTCGAGGGTCTCCCGAAGATCGCCCAGACCAACCTCTAGCAAGCGGGCGCTTTGCTCCGCAGGCCTCACGCCCGCACGATCACGCGCCCGCACGACCCGCGCCACAGACGCAACCCGCACCGCAAGTTCACGGCTACGCTCCTCCCACCCGCGAAGAAGGGAACCACATGCTCGAAGAAGACAAGATGTCCTACGACGAGACCGACGCTGACGGCCAGAACGCCGCCGATCAGGACTGCGAGCCCGAGGAAGAAGACGGCAGCTGGTACGGAGGGCTCCCCATCGTGTCGACCACGGAGGCGCTCGCCCTCGTCGAGGGGGCAAGCTCCGGCGGGCTGAGGCGCTCCATCGCCGATCTCGTCCTCAACTTCGACGACATCTCGATTGACAGCGTCAGCCTCCACAACCTCACGAACGTCTTCCTCACGAGCCATGACTTCGAGTACGCCCTTAACCTCGCGAAGCTCGGCCTTGACCGTTTCCCGAGGTCCGTCACCCATCTGGCGGACGCCGTCCAGGCCTGCGCCAGACTCGGCCACGTCGAGGAGGGTATGGCGTTCGTCAACCAGGCGCTCGAGATTCGCATGGATCGCTGGGACTGGTACCTCGTCGTTTGGGTTGCGTCCTTCTTCAAGTACGCGCTCGACTCCCTCCCCGACGACGAGTGCGAGGCGCTCGTCTCGAAGGCCGTCGACATCCTCAACTCCTACGAGGCATGCCACGCCTTCGACGAACGCGTGCGCAACCAGAAGGCGGAGGTCCTCGCTGCCGCCAACCACATGGCCGAGGCGGCCGAGGAGCTCGAGGACGCGATCTTCTCGCCCCAGCGCACGCCCATCGACAAGAGCATGACCCTCATGCCCGCCTCCCAGTGCTGCATGACCTACCTGCAGCTATTTGGCTCTACGGTTGCCGCGAGGAAGATCGGCGACGTTGCCAGGCGCGGATACGCCAGCCTCGCGCAGAACCATCAGAGCGCAAGCGCCAGCGCGTTTCTCCTCTACGAGGCCTTCGCGCTCGACTCCGAGATATCGAACCAGCGCGAATACGCCGACGGCTTTGGCAACGAGACCAAGGTGACACAGCTGCTCGACGCCTATGAGATCGCCTACCGACAGGCTGACGACGAGGAGACGCGCGAGCTCATTCGCCAGCGTTTCGACGTCGCCTGCAGCAGGGCGCATCTGAAGAATCGCACGCTCGAGTAACGCGACAAACCGAATCCCCAATCAATCCCTGAAGCGGCCCCCGGCATACCCCCGGGGGCCGCTGTCGTCTCGGTCATTGTGTTTGTCAGCAAGCGGGCAGCCGGCCCAGCAGGACGGAGGCCCATCCAAGCGGGCAGCCAGCCCAGCGGGCTGACAAGCCCATCCAACCGGGCAGCCAGCCCAACAGATGGCCGCCCACCCGAGAGAAGGGACAACACATGGACTTCGGCAAGATCGACGAGCTCTTTGGCACCAGCAACGACAACGACGAGCGTCCGGCATCCAACCCTGGCATCAGCCCCACGGAAGACCCCGTGGCCTGGATTCGCAACGTCCTCTCTGAGAACGAGGAGTTCACCTTCTACCCGGTAGGAGAGAACCGTTGGGCCGCCCACGAGAACCACCTCGGCAAGCCCGTGACCACGACCGTCTCCCTCGTGGACGGTATGGTCGAGGTCGAGGCGAGCGTGCCCATCGGCGTCAACGAGGAGAACGTCGCCGCTCTTCGCGTCTTCCAGATGCTCCGCCAGGCAAACTACAAGATTCGCGGCTTCAGGCGCGCCATGCCCGGCGAGCCCTTCGCCTCCGTCATCCATCACGCCGTCACTGACAACCTCGACCTGGATCGCCTCATCACCGTCACGAACCACACCCTGTGCTCGTCCCTGCGCGACGCCCTCGACATCCGCAACGGCGAGAAGAGCGTCCACGACGTCTGGCTCGAGAACACGAAGCGCCGCATGAAGTTCGCCTTCATGTCGGAGCTCTTCTCCGGCGAAAGCGACTAGCCAGTCGCGAGATCGTTCGCGAGACCTGCCACGACGCCACGAGCTCGGCGCAACACCCACAAGCATCCAAACGAAAGGACCACCATGCTCTGCGAGAACCCCAACTTCGACCGCCTCGGCTTCGCCTTCAATTCCAGCGACTATGCCTTCGTCCCCTACGACGGCGACAGCATGGGCACCCTGATCGAGATCGATGGCGAGACCTATCCCGTCACCGTCAACGCCTATGACGACGGCGACAAGAAGGGCCAGCTCCACGTAGTCATGAACCTCCCACAGGTAGTTCCCGGCACCAGCGCCATCGACCTGCTCTTCGCCGTGCAGGAGATGCCAGAGAACTTCGACTTCTCCGCCGATCCGGTCGACGGCGAGACCCTCCTCACCAGCGCTCTCGAATACGACAGCGCCGAAGAGCTCAAGTCCGTCATAGAGCGCCACATCGCGGCCGCGCGCCGCCTCCTCCCCGTCATCAACCAGTACGTCGCCGTGGCGGCCGAGCGCGGCGAGAACGTCAACAACCCCTACAGCATCGACAACCTCATGGAAAAGGAGGACTAGCATGGCGGCCTACTACGGCGGCAGGCTCAACTTCACGGAGGAGCAGTTCGAGGCAGTCCTCGACGCCCTCAACCTGCTCGCCTCGAAGAACTGCCCGCTCGTGGTGGGCCACGCGAAGGTGGAGGGCGGACAGGCCGCCCTCCCGCTCGCCTTCAAGTGCCAGGGCAAGAAGAAGGGCCTCGTCCTTGGCAGCGATTGCCCCACCATCGAGGAGGTGGAGGAGGTCTTCAAGGGCGCCACGCTCGAGGCGCGCCCCATTAACCCCAACGTCAAGGACAAGGCATCCCTCGAGATCGCGCGCGAGCTCGAGCTTGCAAAGGAATGCCGTGCCATCTCGATGTCAGAGATTACGCCGGAAAACGAGGCGTTCTCCAAGCCCTTCTCGCGCCTTGCGGGCATGGACAGCCAAGTCCACCGCGTCGTCGAGCGCATGTGCGCCGCCAAGGCATACGGCCGCGACGCCATCTGCCTCCACACGATGCTGCTCGGCAACCCCGGATCCGGCAAGACCACCTTCGCCCGCGAGCTGCACGAGTTCGGCCGTGCCGAGAAGGTGCTCGACGGCGAGTTCGTCGAGGCGCGCGCCGACGATCTCGTGGCCCGCTACGTGGGCCACACGGCCAACCTCGTCCGCGCGGCATGGCAGCGCGCTCGCGGCGGCACGCTCTTCATCGACGAGGCCTACAAGCTGGCAGACACTGCCGAGTTTGGCCTTGAGGCCATCAACGCCCTGGTAGAGCTCATGGAGGCGGGGCGAGGCGATGTCATGGTGGTGGCAGCGGGATACCCCACCCAGATGTCTCGCTTCCTCGATATCAACCCCGGCCTCACCTCGCGCTTCTCCCTTCGTCTCGACTTCGATGACTACGACGCCGAGGCCCTCGGGCACATACTCGTCGACGTCTTCGCCCGTCAGCGCGGCGTGCAGGTCGCGCCGGATGCGCTGCCGCGCCTCGCCGGCGCCTGCCGCGCCCTCACCCGCTCAGACGACTACGCCAACGCTCGCAGCGCCAGGACTCTGTTCGAGCGCTGGCTCATCAAGCAGGCGACCCTCGGCGCGGGAGACACGCTCACCGACGCGGCGCTCGAGGCGGCCCTCGCCGAGGACGCCTTGGCAAACCCGATCAAGCGCCCGATGGGTTTTGCGTAGCCGGGATGGCGAGACGGGGCGCGGGACCCATCCCAAGCGGTCCACGTAGCGGCAATGGCTATCATTAAGGTTTGTTTGTCGCCGTTCCGCCGATTGGACCTCACTTGGAGTTCAGCCCCTCTCACGCAGCCCGCATGAGCCACTCCCCCGCCCGCTGCATGCCCGCCTCGAGACGCGCCACCGTCGCCGTGTTCGACGCCTGCTTCGCGTTCGCCGCATGCGCCCTCGTCTGGCTCGCGCTCGCAACCCCCGCGCTCGCCTATGTCGACCCGAGTGTCATGACCTACACCATCCAGGCGCTCGCCGGCGTCGCCGTCGCACTCTCCGCCGTTCTCGGCGTGGTGTGGCGTCGCGCCCGCCGCGCGCTGCTGCGCGCCCTCCACGTCGACGAGAACACGGGCAAGTGCGTCGAGGCCGAGGCGCACGCCTGCTCGGACCAGGCATCCCTCGTCTCCGCTGACGAACGCGCCCGCGCCATGCTCTCCGCACGCGTCGAGCACCCCGCGCCCACCCTCTCCTGGCGCGCTCGCCTCATGCTCGCGCTCATCGTTTCGCTCTCGCTTACGTACTGCCTCTTCTTCGTGTCGCCCCTCGAGGTGGTCATCCCCGGCTTCCAGTCTCTCTCGTTCACCCTGGCCAACGTCTGGCTGCCGCTCATCGCGCTCGTGGCGCTGACGGGCACGGCGCTTGCGCTCGCCACCTCGCTTACCCGCGGCCGCGCATTCGACGTCGTCCTCACCATCGTCGCAGCCATCTGCCTCTGTGCCCTGCTCCAGGAACTCGTGCTCAATAAGTCGCTTCCCACGGCTGACGGCTCGCCCGTCGACTGGGCCTCCTATCACCGCAGGACAACGATCTCGAGCATCGCCTGGATCGTCATTCTCGCGGCGGCGGCGCTCCTCGCCTGGAAGCGACCCCTCGCAAGCCGCGTCACCGCCGTGACGTGCTGCCTCGTCATCGTCATCACCCAGAGCGTCGCCCTCTGCGCCCTCGGCTTCCAGAACGCCGAGGCCTTAACTCGCCCAACGGTGACCAAGGAGGGCCTCACCACCGTCTCGACCAAGAGCAACGTCGTGGTGTTCGTCCTCGACATGTTCGACACCAAGGACATGGACGACGTCATGGAGCAGTACCCGGACGCCGCGGATGACCTCGGTGGATTCACCTGGTACCGCAACTCCCTCGGTTCCGTCACCCCCACGCGCTATGGCGTTCCCTTCATCGTCACCGGCCATGACTTCGACCCCTCGCTGGACGAGTTCACCACGGCGGACCTCGAGTCCTGGTTCTCGGACCGCAATCTCCTCGACGTCGCAGCCGAGCAGGGCTATTCCGTGGGCGTCTACTCGGACTCCGTGTCCTACGGCGCGAACGCCCTCGCGAGCAAGACGATGAACGTGCACACCGTCGAGCCCTACATCGCCAACTTCCTGAGCTGCGCCAAGGCCCTTGGCGGATGCGGCCTCTACCGCGATCTCCCCTACGCTCTGAAGCCGTTCCTCTGGTTCACGACGGACCAGCTCAACGAGGCCATCGCACCCTCTGACACCGAATCCGCAGATAAGACGCCCTACGTCTTCGATGACAAGGGCATGCACGCGCTCCTCTCCGAGCCCTGCCTCACCGCCACCGACGACTCCGCCGGCGGCGCTTACCGCGTCATTCACTGCCAGGGCACCCACTGGCCCTACACCATGGACGAGAACGGCAACACCGTCACGACCACGCAGGACCACGCGTCCATGATCGCGCAGGGTCGCGGCTCGCTCGACATCGTCGAGGAGTACATCGAGCAGCTCAAGGAGCTCGGCGTGTATGACCAGACCACCATCGTCATCACTGCGGACCACGGCGTCTGGCCCTGGGGACACGAAGAGCTCACGAAGACCACCTCGCCGATCCTACTCGTGAAGCCCGCCGGCGCGGACGCCTCGCAGCCGCTCGCCATCAGCGAGGTCCCCACCGGTCACGTCGACCTGCCGGCCACGCTCGAGTGGGCCGTGGGTGCCTGGGACGAAACCGACACGGACGGTGCCTGCGGAAACTCATCTGTCCTCGCGGGCAGCACGCCCGTCTTCATGGTCTCCGACGACCCGCGCCCCCGCTACTTCTTCTGGAACAACCACGACGGCAAACATGACCTGAGCTTCCTCGAGTACGAGGTTGACGGCGACGCCAATGACTTCTCTGACTGGAGACTTACCGGCCGCAGATGGAACATTGACGTCGACGGGTACAATTAGCCGTCGGACGCACGAACCCCGCGCCCACAACAACACGCAACCAATGGAGCACCCATGCGCAAGCCGCCTGTCCTAGCCATCGTCATCCCCTGCTACAACGAGGAGGAGGTCCTGCCGATCACGAGCGGCCTGTTCAAGGCCGAGCTCGAGGACCTCGTCGCCAAGGGCAAGGTCGACCCGGCGAGCCACGTCCTGCTCGTCAACGACGGCTCGAGGGACCGCACCTGGGAGCTCATCGAGGGCCTTGCGGCCTCGGACCCGGCGTTCCGCGGCTGCTCGCTCTCCCGCAACCGCGGCCACCAGAACGCCCTGCTCGGCGGCCTCATGGAGGCGCGCGGCCGCTGCGACGCCACCATCTCGATCGACTGCGACGGCCAGGACGACATCGCGACGATGGAGGCCATGGTCGACGCCTACCTCGACGGCTGCGACGTCGTCTACGGCGTGCGCTCGAGCCGCGAGACGGACACGTTCTTCAAGCGCTTCACCGCGCAGTCCTTCTACCGCCTGCTCTCCTCGATGGGCGTGGAGTGCGTCTACAACCACGCCGACTACCGCCTCCTGGGCGCCCGCGCCCTCGACGCGCTCGCCGAGTTCCGCGAGGTCAACCTGTTCCTGCGCGGCATGGTGCCGCTCGTGGGCTTCAGGAGCACGAGCGTCTACTACGAGCGCCACGAGCGCATGGCGGGCGAGTCGCACTACCCGCTCTCCAAGATGCTGGCGCTCGCCGTCAACGGCATCACGAGCCTGTCGGTCAAGCCGATCCGCCTGATCACGTGGACGGGCCTCGCCGTGGCGCTCGCGAGCCTGGTGGCCATCGTGTGGGTGCTCGTCGCCCACGCCGCCGGCGCGACCGTCGCCGGCTGGGCCTCCACCACCGCCGCGGTGTGCTTCATGGGCGGCGTCCAGATGCTGTCGCTCGGCGTGATCGGCGAGTACGTCGGCAAGATCTACCTCGAGAGCAAGCACAGGCCCCGCTACGTCATCTCCGAGCGCACCTGGGAGAAGGGCGAGGAGGAGTAGGGCGGACGCCGGGCCACTCAGCAGCCGCCACGCCAGGTATCACTCGCCAAGCAATCCAATAGCAGCCACGACACACAAAAGCGCGCCCGCCGAACTCAGCTCTCCCATGAGAGACATGTTCGGCGGGCGCGTTGTTTCTTGCGCTTTACGCTCGGCCAAGACCGGCTCAGGCAGCCCCTACTCCGCGGAGTCGCCGGCGTCGAGCCACTTCTTGCGCGAGACGAAGTTCCAGACCATGACGATCGCCGTCGCGACGAGCTTGGTGACGGTAACCATCAGCGCGGAGTTACCCAGCACGTTCACGCCGATCACCATGATGACCTCGTTGATGACAAGGCCAATCGCGGAGAGGATCACGAAGATCGTGAACTCGCGGCGACGGCTGATGTCGTCGCGGCGTGTGAAGACATAGTGCATGCTCGCCGCGTAGTTGAACACCACGGACACGACGAACGAGATGCTCGCCGAAATGACCGGATCCATGCCGATGACCTGGGAGAGCAGCATGAGCACGCCGTAATCGATGAGGAACGCGATGGCTCCCACCACGCCGAACTTAAGGAACTGCTCGATAAGACCCTTCATGCCACACTCCCAAATATGCGCATCACTCGGTTTTTCATCCAAGAGGATAGACCCGTAGCTTGCCGGTTCACATAATCTGGAGAAAAGCACCTGGTCTTTGCACCCAGCGCCCGCCATTCTGGGTATCCGAGGCTCTCGCCAGTACGCGAATCCGAGTGCCCAAGGCTCCCGACGGCATTCCATTCTGGGCGTCCGAGGCTCTCGATTGGCAAATCTCGCTTCAAATAGCTCTCTTTCGGCCTCTCAAACCGGTCATTTTATTTAGGGATAGCGACTGTGAGCAGCCAATTGGCCTTCGTCCGAGTAGACCCCGCCTTCGGATTTGCAAAACCACAGGTCAGCAATGTGCGTAATAGGGGGACTACTTCGGCGAGATTGGTTTGGCTGCTCACTGTCGCTATCCCCTATTTCTAGGCAGCAATTGAAGCGCTAACGGGAGCATTCGAGCCGCCAATACCTGACCTCAAGCGCCCAAACAACGAAAAGGCGCGGGACGCCATGTTGACGTCCCGCACCTTCTTGACAGTTAGCTCAATGAGCGAACGAAAGGCAGCGTCTGCGCAGGCTAGGCCAGGAGCTGCGTCTTCGCGACCTCGGCGAGCTTGTCGTTAAGCGCCTGCGACTCCTCGCGCGTAGCACCGTTGCTGAACAGGTAGGCCTTAATCTTCGGCTCGGTGCCAGACGGGCGAACGATAACCTTGACGCCCTCGCCCAGCTGGAACTCGAGCACGTTGCTCTTGGGAAGCAGCTGCTTGGGGCAGCTACCATCGCCACCGGCAACAGCCATCTCGACGTCGGCCTTGTAGTCAACGAAGCCCTCGACGGGCATGCCGGCAATCTCGGCGGGCGGGTTCTCGCGCAGACCGCTCATGATGGCGGCCATCTTATCCGCACCTGCGGCACCCGGGAAGCTCACGTTCACGACGCCGTTCAGGTAGTAGCCATACTCCTGGTAGAGGGCCTCCATGGCCTCGTACAGGTCCATACCGCGCTCGGCGTACCAAGCGGCCATCTCGCAGGTGAGCATGCTCGCCACGATGGCGTCCTTGTCGCGAGCGTGAAGGCCAACGAGGTAGCCATAGCTCTCCTCGAAGCCCATGAGGAAGCGCTCGGGCTCGCCGGCCTCGACGAGCTGGTCCATCTGGCCGCCGATGTTCTTGAAGCCGGTCAGCACGCGACGGACCTCGAAGCCATAGTGCTTGGCCAAGGCGTCCGGCATGGCGGTGGAGACGATCGTGGTGACGACGACCTTGCGGCTCACGTCCTCGCCCGCCTCGGCCTTCATGCGTGCGAGCCAGTCGATGAGAAGGATGCCCATCTCGTTGCCCGTGAGCAGCTTGTAGTCGCCGTCGTGCGGCACGGCGACGCCCATGCGGTCCGCGTCGGGGTCAGTCGCGAGCATGAGGTCAGGGTGGACCTTATCGCAGAGCTCAAGACCCTTCTCGAGCGCTTCGCGGAACTCGGGGTTGGGATAGGGGCAGGTCGGGAAGTTGCCATCCGGCTCGGCCTGCTCGGGAACCACAGTGACGTTGGTGATGCCAACGCGCGCGAGGATCTTGTTCATGCACTCGATGCCCGTGCCGTTGAGCGGCGTGTAGACAACGGAGAAGTCCGGATTGGGCTTGGCGCCGATGGACTGGGACGCGACGGCGTCGATGAAGCGGTCGAGGACCTCGTCCGGAGTCCACTCCACGAGGCCCTTGGCCACGGCCTCGTCGAAGTCCATGTGCTTCACGCCGGTGAAGATGTCGGTCTCGTTGATGGTGTTCTGGATCTCGTCAGCAGCCTCGTTCGCGATCTGGCAACCATCCTCGCCGTAGACCTTGTAACCGTTGTACGGCGCCGGGTTGTGGCTGGCGGTAACGCAGATGCCCGCGGAGCACTTGAGGTCGCGCGTGGCGAAGGAGAGCGTCGGCACCGGCTCGATGCGCGGATAGACGTAGGACTTGATGCCGTTGGCGGCGAGAACGCCGGCGGCGGCCTTCACGAAGTCCTCGCCCTTGTTGCGGGAATCGCGCGCGATGGCGACGGTGGGGTTCTCATAGTGGGCGTTGAGGTACGTGGCGAGGCCCTGGCTGGCCTGCGACACCGTGTAGACGTTCATGCGGTTCGTGCCAACGCCCAGCGTGCCGCGCAGGCCCGCGGTGCCAAAGGCGAGGCTCCGATAGAACGCATCCGAGAGCTTCTCGGGATCGGGATCTGCCATGAGTTCGTCGAGCTCGGCCGCGAGATCAGGCTCGGTGACGTTGTCCTTCCAAAGCTGCGCGGTGACAGCGATCTTGTCGTCCATTGCGTGCTCCCCCTTTTTCTCGGCACACGACAGCGAAACTGTCGGGCGCTCGTTACTCATATGTTCAAGTGTATCCCGGCGAACTCCGCACAACCACACCTGTCGGCGGATGGGCGAAAAAGAGACCCGTAGCGCCGCCCTAGCGCCACGGGTCTCTCGTCTTACGTTCTTCGACTGCGCCGTGCCGTCACGAAGCGAACGCCGGCCCTCACGCGGAGCCGCGTCTTACGCAACCGGGCACGAAAGCCAAATGTCGAGCTACTTGCCCTCGCGGATGGAAGCGCCGAGGGATCCGCCCGGGTGCCACTTCACATACTGCTTCGGGTCGAGGCCGAAGTCCTCCTGGAGCAGGATGGACAGGCTCTGGAGCATGAGGATCTCGACGATGATGGAGGCACGGGGCGGCTTGTTCATCGGGTCGCCCTCCTCCTTCACGCCGGCGATGAGGGTGACGTCGCCCTCCTTGGCCAGCCAGCTGTCGGGGTTGCCGGTGAGGGAGATGATCTTCACGCCGTTGCCCTTGAGGCAGGTGACGGTGGCCTTGAGCTCGGAGGTGTTGCCCGAGTTGGAGATGGCGATGACGACGTCGCCCGGCATGACCTGGCCAGCGGAGCCATGGACGCACTCGGTGCCGTGAAGCTCGTAGGTGGGGGTGCCAGTGGAGGAGAAGAGCGAGGCGGCATAGCCGGAGACGTGGCCGGGCTTGCCGATGCCGGTGACATGCAGACGGCCACCCTTGGCCTCGGCATCCTGGATCAGGCGCTTGGCAGCGGTGATGGAGTCGTAGTCAATGCTGTCAATGAAGGCCTTGACCTGCTCCTGCATGATGCCCAGGAAGACATCGACACGGGCCTTGTCGTCGGCAGCGGAAGGCATGCCGTCATAGGCGTTGATGAACTCACCCATCTTCTGACCAATCTCCTCTTCGTTGGTGATATCAAAGATGCTCACGATGTGCGGGAACTTGCCCTCGATCTCCGAGGCGAGGTCGCTCATCGTAACGATGACGTCACCGTCGAAGCCGACGAGATCGTCGAGCTTACCGTGGTTGACCTCAATCTTGTAGCCGCGCTTGGCACAGATCTGCTCGATCTTGGTCTGGAGCAGCATGCTGGAGCCAACGCCAGCACGGCAGACAACCAATGCCTTGACCATGCGAAACACCTCTCTGTCGCGTCCGTTGTCGTTGCGAAAGCGGTCATACCCGCTTACTTAACAACTTAACTAACGAGCATATGATACTCGCACTTCTCGTTTTCAAGACAGATGGGAAACGGATTTTTCACAATTGCGAAGCGCGTGCGGGCGAGCCCCGGCGCGCTGAGCACAGACGGGTCCGGGCTCAGCGACGAGGTGAGCTCAGACGGGACCGTCGCAGTGACGCGACGGGCACAGACGGGTCCGGGCTCAGCGAGTTCCGCCTCGGCGCCGTGACGAGGACCAGACAGTTGTATCTTGGGCGGTAGCACGCGCGACAGCACGCAGGACTCAAGCGAAAGGGGATCGTATGAGGACGAGCATCGAGGGCGAGAGGGCGCTGGTCACGGGGGCGGGCACGGGCATTGGCGCCGCGATTGCCAAGAGGCTGGCGGCGCTCGGCTGCATCGTCACGGTCGTGGGCCGCACCGAGGCGCGCTTGGTCGAGACGGCGAAGGCCTGCGACGAGGCCGCGGCTGAGGCAGGCTTCGACACCCACGCCGTCGTCCGCGCCTGCGACCTCAAGGACGAGGCCTCCATCCTCGCCCTCGTCGAAGCGCTCAAGGAACAGGGTGGTCTCGACATCCTCGTGAACAACGCGGCCATCGTCCAGGCAGGCCCGCTCGAGGGCGTCGCCACGGACGAGTTTGACGCCGTCATGGCGACGAACGTCCGCGCGCCGTTCATCCTCATGCGCGAAACGCTCCCGCTCCTCCGCGCCTCGAAGGCGGCGGAGATCGTGAACATCTGCTCGGTCGTCGCCCATGAGGGCTACCCCAACCAGAGTGCCTACGTCGCCAGCAAGCACGCGCTGTACGGCCTCTCCAAGTCCTTCGCGAACGAGGTGTACGACGACGGTGTCCGCGTCCACGTCATCGCGCCTGGCGGAGTCCTCACGGACATGGTCGCCATCACGCGCCCGGACCTCGTCGGCACGCCGATGATCGTGCCGGACGACATGGCGGACGCGGTCGAGTACCTGCTCTGCCACCGCACGGACGCCGTCTGCGACGAGATCCGCCTCCATCGCGTCACGAAGGCACCGTTTTAGGCGATCGGACGCGGTAGCCAGCGCCGCTCGCCGCGCTTCTCGCACAAGACGGCCACGGCCGCACGAGACGAGTGTTCGTCAATACGAACGATGTTCCATTTTTCTACCGCTCACCCAATTGATGCGCTAAAAGCGCTTGACGCTGGGTATCCTTTTTGCTTGAAAAGCACGGCATACGGCCGGGCGCGCTGATCCGCGGCAAGGGGGCTTGCTCCGGATCACCAACACCCTAGGAGGGTAAATATGGCAGTCAATCGCTTCGTCCTCAACAACATCTCCTATCACGGCGCCGGCGCCATCAAGGAGATTCCCGGCGAGATTCAGCGTCGCGGCTACAAGAAGGCCTTCGTTTGCTCCGACCCCGACCTCGTGAAGTTCGGCGTCACCGCCAAGGTCACCGACGAGCTCGATGCCGCCGGCATCCCCTGGACCCTCTACAGCGAGATCAAGCCCAACCCCACCATCCAGAACGTCAAGAACGGCGTCGAGGCCTTCAAGGCTTCCGGTGCTGACATGATGATCGCCATCGGCGGCGGCTCCTCCATGGACACCTGCAAGGGCATCGGCATCATCGTCGAGAACCCCGAGTTCGCCGACGTCGTCTCCCTCGAGGGCGTCGCTGACACCAAGAAGCACGCCACCTTCACCATCGCCGTTCCCACCACCGCCGGCACCGCTGCCGAGGTCACAATCAACTACGTCATCACTGACCCGGAGAAGGTCCGCAAGTTCGTCTGCGTCGACGTCAACGACATCCCCGACGTCGCCGTCGTCGACCCTGAGATGATGGCCACCATGCCCGCCGGCCTCACCGCCGCCACCGGCATGGACGCCCTCACCCACGCCATCGAGGGCTACACCACCAAGGGTGCCTGGGAGCTCTCCGACATGTTCCACTTCAAGGCCATCCAGCTCATCTCCCAGAACCTCCGCGACGCCGTCGCCGAGGCCAAGAGCGGCAAGCCCGGCAGCGGCCGCGAGGGCATGGCCCTTGGCCAGTACGTCGCCGGCATGGGCTTCTCCAACGTGGGCCTGGGCATCGACCACTCCATGGCGCACACCCTCTCCGCTCACTATGACACCCCGCACGGCGTCGCCTGCGCCATGCTCCTCCCGATCGCGATGGAGTTCAACAAGCCCGTCGTGACCAAGCGCCTGGCCGAGGTCGCCGTCGCCATGGGCGTCGACACCACGGGCATGAGCGATGACGAGGCCGCCGACGCCGCCATCGCCGCCGTCAAGCAGCTCTCCGCCGACGTCAACATCCCGCACGTCTGCGAGGCTATGAAGGCCGACGAGATCGACCAGCTCGCCACCGACGCCATGGCCGACGCCTGCTTCCCGGGCAACCCGCGTGAGGCCAACCACGACGACGTCGTCGCCCTCTTCAAGAAGATCTGCCCGAGCGCCTAGTGGCCACTCGCAGATTCTGAGCACACTTGGGCTCGTCGCCATCCGGCGGCGGGCCCTTTTCTTGTAGCGAGGCAACGCCTGCGCGACAGGTCACGTGCCCGCCAATAGGAGGTCGGCACCCGAGCGGCGAGCCAACCGTCCGCCAACGTGAGGCCGACGCCCGCGCTAGGAAGCCGGCGCCCGCAGAACGAGCCAACCGTCCGCCGATGGCGCCGACATTCCGTCCATCGAATTCGAACCCCTCGCGTATGCTTGAGTCAGATTCCGGGCGCGACTGCTAAGACTCGATAAAAGAGCTGGTAGGGCGCTCGTACACCCTAACATCCAGGTCGACTCCCCCAGGGGAAGAGAGGAGCTCGCTATGCAGTACAACATCATCGGAGGGACCTTCCCGGTCGTCACGTGCACCCTCGCGGACGGCGAGTCCATGATCACCGAGGGCGGTTCCATGGTATGGATGACGCCCAACATGGAGATGAGCACCACGGGCGGCGGCATCGGCAAGATGTTCTCGAAGGCCGTTTCCGGCGAGAGCTTGTTCCAGAACATCTGGACTGCTCGTGGCAACGCAATGATTGCCTTTGGCTCGAGCTTCCCCGGCCGCATCATGCCGATCCAGATTGCCCCCGGTCAGAGTTGGATCCTCCAGAAGCGGGCGTTCCTGGCCGCTGAGCGCGGCGTCGAGCTCAGCGTTCACTTCAACAAGAGCGCCAAGACCGGCATCTTCGGCGGCGAAGGCTTCGTCATGCAGAGGCTCACCGGCAACGGCATCGCCTTTGCGGAGATTGACGGCGACCTGGTCGAGTACCAGCTCGCGGCAGGCCAGCAGATGGTCGTCGACACCGGCAACGTCGCTGGCTTCGAGGAGAGCGTCTCCATCGAGGCCCAGATGGTCAAGGGCGCCAAGAACATCCTGCTCGGCGGCGAGGGCATGTTCAACACCGTGCTCACCGGCCCAGGCCGCATCTGGCTCCAGACGATGCCCATCTCAAGCCTCGCCGCGGCAATCGCTCCGATGGTCTCAAGCGGGAACTAGTGGACGGAACCGCCGCCGACGCACGATGACGACGGCAGCGCCAGCAACGACACAGAGCGCCACATAAAAGGGAGGGCCGACGCGGACGCCACGTCGGCCCTCCTCATGTTTTAACGCGCTGCCTCGCGCCTCGTCGCGCTATTCGTTCCGCGTTCTCTCGCGTTTCGACACCCTACTCGTTCCGTGCCTTCTCGAAGGCGGCGAGGAGCTTCTCCTCGAGCTCCGGCATGGACACGATGTTGTCCAGCTCGATGACACGGGGCTTGTCCTTCAAGAACGGCGCGAGGTCGCTCCCCACCACATAGAGGTCGACCGGCACCATGGAGATCTCGGACACGGAGACGTGGTCGACACTCACGCCCTCGATGCCGTGCTTCTTGAGCAGGCTCTGCACGTTGAGCTGCACCATGAAGGAGCTGCCCACGCCTCCGCCGCAGCAACACATGATCGACTTGATCTCCATGGCATCCTCCCTGAAAAAAGGCGCGCTAGCCATATGGCCAGCGCGCCCAATCTTTCCTATGCGTCCTGACGCCTAGTCAAGATAATAGTGGCCTAGCGCGTCGGCGCCGAGGATGGCATCGGCGACCATGTCAGGCGTCACGTCGAACGGCATGTTGCCCATGGTGTCGCCCGGCGCGCACGCGGCCTCGGCAACGGGCATGATCTTCTCACGCGTGACCTCCTCGACGCCCAGCTCCTCAAGCGTCACCGGCAGGCCAACCTCGATGCAGAAGCCGAGGACCTCCTCGAGCTGGTCCATGTCGGCGTCGGCGAGGACGAGCTGCGCGAGCGTGCCAAAGGCGACCTTCTCGCCGTGGTACATGCCGTGACACTCCGGCAGGAGCGTGAGGCCGTTGTGGATGGCATGCGCGGCAGCAAGACCCGAGCTCTCGAAGCCGATGCCGGAGAGCAGCGTGTTCGCCTCGATGATGTGCTCGACGGCGGGCGTGAGGGCACCGGCCTCGAGAGCGACCTTGGCTTTCACACCGTCCTCCATGAGGGTGTCATAGCAAAGGCGCGCGAGGGAAAGGGCGGCGAGGCCACCCTTGCCGCCGGCGCAGGTGTCGCCATCGGCGTCGTGCGTGGCCTGGGCCTCGAAGTAGGTGGCCAGCGCGTCGCCCATGCCGGAGACCGTGAGGCGCACGGGGCTCGCGGCGATGACCGTGGCGTCCATGAGGACGATGTTGGGGTTGGCCGGGAGGAACAGGTAGCGGTCGAACTGGCCGTCATCCGTGTAGAGGACGGAGAGGGCGCTGCACGGGGCGTCCGAGCTGGCGATCGTGGGGCAGATCACCACAGGAGCGCCGAGGTAGTAGGCCGTGGCCTTAGCGGTGTCGAGCGTCTTGCCACCGCCGATGCCCACCACGACGTCGCAGCCATTGGCGCGGGCGACCTCGACGAGGCGGTTGACCTCGCCCTCAGAGCACTCGCCGTTGAAGTCCTCGTAGACGGCCTCGGCGTCGACGCCCTCGAAGCTGCCGGCGACCTTGTCGCCCACGCGCTTGACGCCGGAGGGCGTGTTGATGACGAGAGCCTTCTTGCCAAGCGGCGCCACATACGTGCCGAGCTTCGCGAGCTCGTTCGGACCCTGGATGTACTTGCTGGGACTATTGAAGATCTTGGACATGTATCCCCCTTTGGTTGTGCTCACAAAACCCTACTAACTTTACAGGAGATACCGACAGGAAAAGACAGGCCTTCGGTAAGCGTTGGGTACGCTCTCGACAGGCGCGCGGTCTATGCGCGACGTCCGCGAGCGACAACCACCGCAGACGGCGCGACGCCCGCGAGCTGCGGCAACCGCACGGCGTCCGCGAGCGACGGCCACCGCAGACGACGTAACCCACCTCTTGTAAGGGTTTCGCCCGAAAAACGGCCTCGATTCCTTACAAGAGGTGGGTTTACGTAGTTGTGGGACGCCCAAGGCGGCCGGAGGCGCGGTCGGCGGGACGCCCGAGGCGGCCGATGGCGCGCGGTCTACGCGCGACGCCCGCGAGCGACGGAGAGGCCCACGGCAGCAATGGCTACCGCGAACAGCAGCGTAATCCCCACACTCGTGAAATAGGAGCCCATAACGGCAGGCGTGAGCGCCTCGGCGTCGAGCACGGCGGCAATCGCCTGGTTGGTCCAGAACGTCGGGGCGAAATGGGCTGCCGCGGCAACGCCCGAGCCCATGAACGATAACGGGATCCAAGCGCCGCCCAAGAAGCTCATCACCATGCCAAAGATGTTGCCAACGGCATTGAGCACCTCCTCGCGCGCGCCAAAGCTCGTGCAGAGGTACGCAATGGACAGGGGCACGAGGCCAAACGCGAAGTTGGCGACAAACGCAAGGGCCACGTGCAACGCGGGCAAAGCGGCGACGTAGTCACGCAGGGCAACGACGCCCACGAGGCTGCTCAGGGCGCACACCGCGAGCGTCAAGACAAGGCAGCTTGCAAACACGGCGGCATCACGTGCGGCGGAACTCTGAGGGCCCGCCCCCAGGCGTCGCTCGAGCTCGGGCCGCGACATCGCCGAGAACACGAGCCCTACGCACACGATGACGGAGGATGTGATCGCATACGAGCCAAACTGCAGGTAGAGCTTGACGCTATCCGCCGCAAGACCGCCTGAGGACGGGGCAGCGTGAACCTCGACGTCGGCTCGCTCGGCAGCCGCGGAGAGCGCCATGGCAGCCACTTCCTCGAGCCCAGCTCCCCCATCAAGTGCCGCAGCAGACCCCGCCAGCGTTGAGAAGCGCGCCGCCTCGACGCCAGAGAGCGCAGAGGCCTGTGTGCTCACGCCATAGGCCTCCTCAATTTGGGGGAGTTCATCCCCGGCGCGAGCGGCACGGACGAACTCGTCCCCAAAGCCCTCGGGCACGACGAAGACACAATCCGCCCGGCCGGTCGCAATGGCATCCTGGAGCTCGCGGGGCTCGTCCGCAACGTCGATAAGCGTATACAGATCACCCATGTGCCGGGCGAACGCCTGCGAGAGTGGAGAGCCATCGCGGTCCACAATGGCGACTTCGGCCGCATAGGGCTCGTACTCCGCAGGCTCCGAAGAGACGGACGCCGAGCTCGCGAGCACGATAAAGGCACCCATGAGCGAGATGACGAGGGCATATATCGTGAGGTAGAGCGGGTGAGCGGCAACTACGCGCAGCGCGGCCTTAAAGGTGCTCATAACGCTGCCTCCTAAAGACAAGGGTAGCGACGAGGAGAAGCGCGAGGGCAAACGCGACGCACGCGGCGGCGCGCGCAAAGAATGGCGTCAGGTCCTCGTAGAAATAGAGGCTCGTGAACATGTCCGATATGAGCTTGGAGGGATTGAGCCATGCCTCGGCGGGGAACGCGCGCGCCACCTCGTCCGCGAGGGCCATGGCAGGCATGCCGTAGAGGCCCGCAAACAGGGCGCCCAAGCATGTCAGCAAGGTGAGGAGCCCGTCTCGCGGACCCTTTCCTCCGCGCAGGGGCAGTACCGCCACAAACATGCCAAGGCCTATCGAGAGGAACGAAGCCGCGGCGATGCCGAGAAGAGCAAGTCCCTCTCGCCCGGCAAAGTCGACGCCCGCGACGAAGCGCACGAAGGCGAAGACCAGCGTCAGGTTGACAAGAGCCATGGCCCAACAGGCAGCGAGCGTCGATGCGAGGGTGGCGAGGCGGCTCTGGCCTCCCACGCAGCGTCTCGCACCCAATGGCGAGAGGTCGCCTGCGGCGTCGACTGTCGCCCCCATCGCGACCTGCGCTGTAAACAGAGCCGCCATACCCAAGAGGGCATAGTAGAAGCGCACCGTGTCATCGGGTGTTGAGCGCGTGAGGGAGATGCGCTTGACCTCACCCGATATGCCAAGGACGTCCTGAATGACGCTTGGATTGGCAACCAGGCCCGGATCGTTCTCGAAGGCGGCCTCCACGAGCGCCGAGGTCTGGGTGTATGAGCTCGCGACCGTCTCCAGAATTGAGCGGTTGACGCTCTTCTCGGCGGTACCGTCGGTGTTCGAGGACCTAGCGCCCAGGATGACCTTGGGGCTTCCATAGGCCTCGAGGTCCGGGTCGGCCGAGTAGACGCCAAACACCTCGCCCGAGTCGAGAAGGCGCTCGCCCTCCTCGATGGTGGAGACGGGACGGACGTCGAGCAGGCGGTCATCTCCCTCGGCATTCAGCGCGTCCACGACCTGCGAGAAGCCCGAGGTCTCCCATGCATCGTCCTCGACCACGGCGACCGGCACGGGGTCCACGCTCTGGGAGTTCTTGAGGCTCGAGAACATGAAGATGAACATCGTCGAGAGGATGATGGGAAAGAGCAAGGTCCAAATCCACATGCTTGGTTTGCGGGCGTTCGCCAGGATGGTCGCCTTTATCGTCGATAGCATCACGACCTCCTAATCGCGCAGCTCGCGGCCGGTGATTTCGAGGAAGACGTCGTTGAGCGTCGGGGGTTCGGAGTAGATGCGGCCAAGCGCGACGCCCCGCGCCCGGAGCGCATCGAGGATATCCGTAAGATTGTGGGGGTACGCCTCGCAGGAGCAGGTGAGCGCGCCGGCAGCGTAGCTCGCGGAAAGCACGTGCGGCAGCGCGCGAACGCTGGCAAGGGCGTCATCGGCGAGCTCGGCCGCCTCGATCACGACCTTCTCCCCCATCGAGATCATGCGCTTGAGCTCGTCGTTCGTGCCCTCGGCGAGGGTGCGGCCCCCGTCCATGATCATGATGCGGGAGCAGATCTGCTCGACCTCCTCCATATAGTGGCTCGTATAGACCACCGTGGCGCCCTCGTCGCGCAGGCGGCAGATACCGTCGAGGATCGAGTTCCTGCTCTGGGGATCCACGGCGACCGTGGGCTCGTCGAAGAAGATGAGCTCGGGCTTGTGGGCGATACCGCAGGCGATGTTCAGGCGCCTGGCAAGGCCGCCGGAGAGCTTGCCGGGGCGGAACTTGACGTAGTCGCCAAGGCCGACGAACTCGATCGCCTCGTCCACGAGGGAACGACGACGGGCGCGGTCTGCCACGTAGAGGCTGCAGAAGTAGTCGATGTTCTCTCGCACCGTAAGCTCGTCAAAGACGGCAACCTGCTGCGGTACCACGCCGATCCTGCGCTTGAGGTCATAACGCGTGGGTTCCATGGGCTCGCCAAAGAGCTCGATATGGCCCTTGTCGTAGGTCAGCAGCTGCAGGATGCAGTTGATCGATGTGGTCTTGCCGCTGCCATTGGGGCCAAGGAGACCAAATATCTCGCCTTTGGCAATGCGGAGGTTGAAGTGGTCGAGCGCGAGAAGGTCGCCATAGCGCTTGACGAGGTTCTCGACGCGAACGATGTCGCTCATCAGTTCACCCTTCGGACGGTTTTCCATTGCCTGCATCGTACGGCCAGCCCCGCCCGCGCAACAGTGATAATTGTCACCACCCGCAAGAGTTGACAAAGGGACAGTCCCTTTGTCAACTATCCGACCTGCAAAAGGACCTGAAAAAGGGACAGTCCCTTTTTCAGGTTTTGCAGCCTTCCTCTCGCGGGAGTTTTGTCACGAGAGGCGCTTGGAGAGACGCGCGCTCTACGCACACGCATACAATGGCCCCATGAACAGGCTATTCGACAAGCTCATCGTGCTCACCTGCTGCCTCGTCGGCGCCTCGCGGCTACCGGTCGACGCGGCGCTGGTGGCGGCGCTTTGCCTCTCCGTCGCCTTGAGCGCGTGTGTCGAAACGCTACACGATAGCGCCCAGCGGCGCGGAAGCGGGATTGCATCGCTCGCGTTCATCGCCGCCTCGATTTTCGTGCCCGCGCTCGTCCCCTTCGCCCCGCTCGCGCTCTACGATGCCGCGCGGGGGTTCGACCGCGAGAGTCCCTCGCCGTTGCTTGGACGTGCGATGCTCTTCATGGTCGCGGTTGCCGCGCACCTTTGCTCGGGCAACCTATCGGCAGAGACGATCGCGCTCTCCACCGTGTTCGCGTTCGCCGCGACGTTGCTCTCCGTTCGCACCACGCAAGTCGAGCGCGAGTACGCTCGCAACGCCACCGTTCGTGACGACCTTCAGGAGCGCACGCTGCTGCTGGAGGCGAAAAACCGCGACCTCCTCGAGCGACAGGACTACGAGGTGCAGGTGGCGACCCTCGCCGAGCGTGCCCGCATCGCTCGCGAGATCCACGACAACGTTGGCCACCAGCTCACGCGCGTCAAGCTCCAGACGGATGCGCTGGCCATCGTCCACGAGGCGGACCCCGCCGCGGCAGCAGACTTCCAGAGCGTCGGCCGTGCCGTGGACGAAGCCCTCTCGCTTGTCCGCGCGAGTGTGCATGACCTCCACGACGACTCGTTTGACCTCGGGCTTCAAGCCCATAAGGCAGCCGACGCCATCATGCGCGGCTCGAGCGTGAGAGTGGCGGTCGAGGTCTCCTGCGAGCACGTGCCCGCAAACGTGGGGGCTTGCCTTCTCGCCGTGATGCGCGAGGCCATGTCGAACGCACTGCGCCACGGGCACGCGGGAAGAATTGAGGTGCGTTGCCTCGAGCACCCAGCGCTGTGGCAGCTGTCCGTGCTTGACGACGGAGGAACGGCGGACAGTATGGCAGCGGCCGACATGGTAGCGGGCGCCGCCGGGACAGGCGCGTCGGCAGGTGACGGGCATGGCGCATCGTCAGATCCGACGGCGGCTTCAGGCCAATTCCACACGAGCGACGGCATGGGCCTCGCATCCATGCGCGAGCGCGTTGAGGCGCTCAGCGGGTCCTTCTCGGCAGGACCGAGGCGTGACTCAGCCGGCTGGCGCGTGTTCGCATCGATTCCCAAGGAGAGGACTGGCGCAGCATGAGGATCATCATCGTCGACGACGACAAGCTGGTCTGCGATTCGCTCAAGATCATCCTGGGCGCGCAGCCCGGCATCGAAGTGGTGGGCCTCGGATCATCCGGCAATGACGCCGTAAGGCTGTTCTGCGAGCTTGCACCCGATGTGGCGCTTCTCGACATCCAGATGCCAGGACGTGACGGGCTCTCCGCCGCTCGCAAGATCCTTGCCGAGGACCCGGCGGCACGCGTCGTGTTCCTCACGACCTTCTCGGATGACGAGTATATCGTCGCGGCATTGAAGCTTGGCGCGCGTGGGTACCTCATCAAGACGGACGTACAGGCCATCCCGCCGGCGCTCGCCCAGGTCATGGAGGGCAAGCGTGTGCTCGAGGGAAAACCCGCAAACAGCGTGAATTTCTCTGCCAGTACCGAAGAGGCGGAGTCGCACGAACGGACCGGCGCCTTCGCCGCGCTCACTGACCGCGAGTTCGAGGTGGTTCGCCTGATTGCCGAGGGCCTCGACAACAAGGAGATCGCCGCCACCGCCTACATGGGCGAAGGCACGGTGCGCAATCACATCAGCTCGATTCTCGCCAAGTTGGGTCTTCGTAACCGCACGCAGATCGCAATCGCATACCTGAAGGCGTAGGAGCGGCGTCGCTCGCCGGAGCCCACCTCTCGTAAGGGTTCAGCGGCAGAAACGAGCGGCGTCGCCCGCCGGAACCCACCCCTTGCCCGCCGGAACCCACCTCTTGTAAGGGATTGGCGGCAGAAATGGGCCCAATTCCTTACAAGAGGCGTGTTTGGCGAAGGCGTGTTTGGCGAAGGTGGGTTTGGCGAAGGTGGGTTTGGTGAGCAAAAGAAGGTGCAACCCAGGACAGCAGGCTCTCGGGACAAGCTGTTTCCCGGCGGCGAAAGACGCTACGAAGCAAAAGAAAACAGGCCGGAAGCTTATAGCCTCCGACCTGTATCTTTTCTGGTGGCGGGGAAGGGAATCGAACCCCTGACACGGGGATTTTCAGTCCCCTGCTCTACCAACTGAGCTACCCAGCCGAATATGTTGCTCTCCACTCGCGCTTCGAGCTCGTTAACTATATCAAATAGCAAACCTCGGTCAAGCGACTTTTTTGGAAAAGTTTGAAATTGGTCAGGCCGCTGGCAAACGCCTCGTCTCAGCCGCACGCCTTCGATTGCCTTTCGCCGTCCCCAAGAGGTTCTTGCCTGATAGTGACGTTGCTTCCGTCAACCTCTACGACGACCGTCGACACCGGGGTCTGGATCCTCACGCAAGGCACCCCGCGGACAAACGCAACAGGCTTCTGCGCGGCGTCGGAAACCGATGGCACCACAACGTGCGAAGGAGCCGGGGAGGCGGGAGTGACGGATGCCGAAAATGCCGGAGAGGCGGGGGCCTCGGACGCTGGGGAGGTGGCACCCGCAGGCGACGCGGTACGAGGCGAAACCGGGCGAGCAAAGGGGGTCGCGGCCACGGCACCAGACGGCGATTGAGCCCCCAGGGATTCGGAAGCCCCAACTCGTGGCTCACCCTCGGCACCCTCCTCGACGCCCGGCGCGACGCCCGGCATACTCACGGATTCCTCGAGCGCCGCATCGCGTTTGTCAGCACTTGGCGACGCCCCTCCAACGGCGGCCTCATCCTCAGCCCAAAGCCCGTCAAGCGACCCCCAAGGCTCGTCAACGTCCCCCCATGGCTCGTCAGGCGTCATAAGGCCAACCTCGGGATCCTGCTCCGGGAAGTCATAGAGACATCCGTAGCACCTGTTCATGTCCGAGAAGAGCACGGCCCCGCATCGTGGACACGTCTTCGTGGCACCCGCCCCATCGTTCGCGCCAGAACGCCCGACCGTACTCCCACGCCCTCTCCCCTCGTTCATCCCTGTCATCTGCATCCCAGACATCGATTCTCCCCTCAAGTCTCCTCATCAACGATTCGAATCCCCAGTTGCTGTCCCACGCAGGGCCAGGGTCCCGGCATGCTTGGCCTCTCGAGCGCATGGCACGCGTCACGGGCTCGCACGAGCCTCCCTGGCCGGAGTCCTCGCCATGAGCCAAGGACCTCGCCAGATTCACCCACCAACGCCACGTCAATCGCATAACGCATCCCAAGGGTATGGACAGACGCGCACGGGGTGAGCAGCACGCACCTGGCGCCCGAGTCCAAGCGCGTCCCCAACAGACCCCGAGCACGTCTCCACCAGCTCCGGAGCACCTCCGCCCGAGCGACCACGACCTCGCGTCCGCTCTCCTCGAGAGTCACCTCGACTAGCTCGCCCTTCACATCCGCCCTCCTCACGTGATGACCGCCGCACGATATCTATCGATGACAATCTCCCGTTCGTGCCTGATCGAAGCAGGTGCTTGATATCCCACGCCCGCAATGGAGACGGACGAGGGCCACGGCCGGAACACGAGCGTGCAGGTAAAACGCGTCGTTCCCGCGGAAAGGTCGAGAAGCGCGCCAGAAGCGCCTTCCATCAGGTCCTCGACGGAGACCTCAACCTCGCAAGCCATGGGACTCATGCCGTGCTCGATGGCGCTCCTCACCTCGTCAACGCCCGCAAGCGAGCTCGTAGCCCCCGAAGGCGACACGCCATGGGCGAGCACCGCATCCGGCGCAACCCTATCGAAGCGAGCGCAGAGCTCGGCATAGCGCATGACGTTCACCACCACGAGAGCGCAGACGACAATGACGGGGATGAGCACGGCTAGCTCGACGGCCATCTGCCCGCTCGACTCGCGAAACACGGCGCTTCCATGCCGTCCAGCGCCCATGTGCAACGCCACGTCCGCCCGCTTACCGAAGCCGGCGCGCCGCGCCTGACTCACGTGCCTACCAGAACTCGCACGCTTACCAAAGGCCGCGTGTCCCTCGGCACCCCCATGTCCCCTCATGACGAACCAGCTCCCAGAAGGGCGCCGACATCGATCGTGAGCGGCACCGTGATATCCGTCCCGGGTATTGGCAGCTCGGCAATCGCATAGGGACCACCACCAAGCTCGTTGACGACTACCTGACCGAGCGCTCTCGCAATCGAGGCAGGATCCCCGGCATCCGGCAGACGCTCGATGAGCTCTCGCGCGTTCGCCGCCTGCCCGAAGCCCGCTCGGTCAAACACGTTCTGGGAGTTGGTGAGAACCGGCTTCCGAAGTCGCAGGTCAGCTGGCTCAAAGCCCACGGCCCTCACGATTTCCGACAACTTATCGTTCAACCAGGAGGCGACCGGTCCAAGCAGCGTGCCGCTCAAGCCTGAGAGAGCCTCGCTCGCCGCGTCTGACAAGCCATCCGCACTCGAACCATAGCCTCGTAAGAGCCCCGCCCACAACTCGCCAATCCCACCGAGTACGCCAGCACACCCCCAGCCGATGTCATTGCCCAAAGCCTCGAGGAACCGCGTAAGGACATCATTGCCGGCAGCGTCAGAATCCGGCGCGAGCGTGGCTGCGGATATGGCAGCGCCAGGCGAAACGGCGAGGGGAGCGGCGAAGTCGTTCTCGAAGGAATCCGGCAGGTTTCCCTCGCCCCTTCCTACCACGGCGACGCAGCCCCACGCTCCCGGCGGGCAGATCTTGAGACGCGGCGACGCGAGGGTCTCGAGCGCTTCCTCGAAGGCTGACGCGCCCTCATCCGCATAGTCCCTCATCTCAGCCTCGGCGGCCGCAAGATCGTCGGCGGCGGCCTCGTAATCGAGCGAAGCCGCGACCACACGAGCCCAGTAGTACTCGTAGCCGTTGTCGATACTCGTTGACGCGGCGGCAACCTTGCCCATATCCGCCGAGCTCATCTGGCAGGTGGGACACCGCGCGACGGCACCCGCATCAAGCTGCGACAGAGACGCCTCGCCGGCAGACGCGCCCTGAGCCCCGGGACACCGAAGAGTTGAGTGAAGCGTGGCACGCCCTCCCTCCTGCGTGCAGGGCCAGCGGACATCCGTGTAAAGACGCGTGCCCTGCATCTCGCCGGTGTTCTTGGGGAGGCTCGGGAGATCGATATCGACTGATCCGTCTGGAAGCTCCAGATAGTAGCCAGCCTCCATCTCAGACAGCGCGTATTCATAGAACGCCAGCCTACACTCGGAGTCAGTGAGGTATCTGATTCCCTGTCCAGTGGGAGCTTCGATGGCGGCACGCCTCGCGTAGTAGTTGCGCGAACGCAAGAGCGGAACGCCAAACGTCCAGCTCTCCGGCGAGGGATAGTGCGGGTTCTCCGTCACCAAGAGGCCGGCAAGACCATCCGCCCGCTCGCGCATGTTCATGGGCTCTCCGCCACAATCGGCAAGCCAACCCTCACGCAGGGCCTCGTCAAGACGGTCCTGGGCATCCTTGGCTCGGTCTGACGCATCCTGCAGATGATCCGCCACCTCGGCTATCTCGTCTCCCGTGACATCAGCTTCGAGCGCGGAGAAGTCGCTCTGGGATTCTTGGGGAAAGGGAATCGCGCAGCCGATGTAAGAAGAGCCCTCACCCTCGTTCGCCTCCACGACGGCGGCAGAGCGAGCGGCGATTGCCAAGGGAAGCGTCTTCTCGACTGCCTCGAGGCCGCGTGCCGCCGACGTGGCGAACTCCCTGCGCGCGTCGAGCATTTTCACGCCCGCCGCAATGGTCTCGGCGCCCACCGCGGAGAGACCGGGAACGGCGGAGACCACGAGGCCGGCGCCCAACGTGACCATGCCCGCAAGGCCCAGGGTAAGCACGCACGCATCAAGCGTCGTCGCCACGGTCGAATACGCCGCCACCACGTTCGCGCCGGCAAGCGCGGCGGCATCCGCTGTAGACTGAACATCCGCAGAACGGTTCTGCACCCATGCGACCGAGACAAGCGAGCACACGAGAGACAGGCTCACGAGAAGGGCGAGCGCCACCGCGACGGAGGTGTAGCCGCCCTCGTCGTCGACAAAAGCACCGATGCCCAGCTCAAAGCTCGCAACGTCTCTCTTTGGCTCGCAACAGGACGCGCGGGAGCCTTCCCTCGCCAGGGCGCCTCCACGCTCGCTCCGCCCATCAGTCCCACATCGTGACCCACTCACCGTAACCTCCCTCCAACCAATCCGGACGAGCCCCTCCCGTCACCTCGACGCGCAGCACCACCTCGTCGCCATCAGGCTCGCCGAGCATCTGGGCCAGCACGCCAAGCAACGGCAGCGGGCGCAAACGGCCCTCAATGCCCACGCGCACCTCACGCGACGTCGAATCTCCCGAGAGCTCGACCTCCCATTCGCCGGTATGGAACGCCGCGACGTCAGGTACCGCGCGAAGGCGTCTTTTGACATAGGCCTCGCACGCGGCATCATCGCCAGCACCTCCCACTTCTCTCGTGGCCAGCACACGCACCCCCTCAGCCGCCGCCTGCTGCATGACCGATCGCGTATAGAGCAAGAACGCCGGTTGTAGCAATAGCGCGAGGAGCAGCATGATCACCGGAATGAACGCCGCGGCCTCGACACTTGCCTGCCCTAGCGCCTCAGAACAGAACGATGTCCCGCATGCCCCCGAGCGCCCCCTCGCCCGAAAGAGAATGCGACGAGGCAGACTCCCCAAGGCGCGCGAGGGCTCCCGCGCCCACAGCCTTCCAGATGGCGCCAAGAGCGAGCAGCATCGCAAGGAAGGCCGAGAGCACGAGCACGTACTCGACCGTCGACTGTCCCCGGCACTCACGTACGAGAGACACCCGCTCAGGACCGCTCTTGGGCGGCCCCGCCAGTTTCCGAGCCAGACTCCTCGCCCTCGCGAGGAGCCTCCTCCGTCTCTGGCTCCCCCTCCGTCGCCGCTTCCGCATGGGAATCCCTCCATTCCGTGACCTCCATCCGCACCGTCGTCACCCGGCTCCCCTCGCCCGCCTCACAGACGAGGCACAGCTCAGACCAGCTCGGCCCACGCACCACGCAACCCCACGTCCGACCAAGCAGGTCAATCCAACCGGCATGGGCAAGCACCACCTCGCCCTGAGAACGGTACTCGCCTAGGACCTCCCTCGCCGCTTCAACCACGCCAAGGTCGACCTCGCGCACAGAGGTAGAGGAAGGTGCGGAGAGGGCGAGACCGCCGAGGTTCCCGGCACCAGAGAGGACACCCAAATTGGCGTCGCCCCCATCTGGCAGAGGCGGAGAGGACGCCCCGCCCGTCCAGGGCAGCGCCTCGATCGGCGAGGCCAGGCCGCCCCCTCCGCCCGCGCTTTCAGCCGGGCCTGACCCGGCAACGCCCCCTCTCGCACCCAGGGCGAGGTACCCACAGACCAAGACCGCCAACAGAACGCCAAAGAGGCTGAGCAACACCACCTTCATCCGGCGTCGCAGCGAGCGCCTAAAGCGAGTTGATGCCATCAGTGATCTCGGTCCAGAGCTCTTGGAGCCTGCCTCTGAACGCTACGACGGCAACTATCGCCATCAGGACCAGCACGCCAACGAGAATCGCGTACTCCGTCGTCCCCTGACCCAGCTCCTCCCCAGCGAGCTCGCGCGAGCGCATGGGCAGGCGCACCCTCAAGAACAAGCCCGTCTTCACGCGGCAAACCGCATCTCGAATCCGCCCAACAGCCAGACCAGCAACCCCAATAGCCATCTCAGCCTCCAATCCGAGCGGCATCGCCGCTCAACCTGTCAGGGCCGCCGACAGCAACGGCCCCAATATCGCCAGCAACATCGCCGGGACCACGAGCGTCCCCAGGGGGACGAGCATCTTCACCGGAACCTTCTCGATGCGTTCCTGCACCCGCGACCTCTGCTCCTGCCTGATCGAGGCGGCCTGACGCTCGAGCGCCTGCGCAAGCGGGGCGCCAAACGAAAGCGCCTCCGTCGCGGCCGAGCAGAACCCCTCGAAAGAGGGCGACCCCAAGCGAGCGGAGAGGGAGGAGAGCGCCTCAGAGCGCCCTTCCATGCCCATCTGCCACGAGAGCATCGCCGCTCGGACCTCCCTCGAGAGCTCGCAGTCCCTGCGATCACAGAACAGCACGAGCGATGCATCGAAGGAAAGACCCGCGGACAATCCCAGGCCAAGGATGTCGAGGAACTCCGGCATCTGCCTCTCGCAGGCACGCGTCACTCGCGCCGACCCCTCACGCTCGAGAGCCTTCCGGACCTTGGGCATGTGTCGCAGCAGTGCCTTGACATCAAACTTCGGAGCACCTTCGCCCCTCTTTCCGCCAAGCGCGAGCCATGCCGCCAGACAAGCTGCGGCTCCCACCGCAAACCCGCCAGCCATCACATCACGCTCCTCATGAGCCGCCGGATAACGAGGAGGGCAACGACGTCGAGAAGCACCGCCGCGCACACGCAACCACAACCCACCGGTGTCGCGAGACCGAGCCTAAAGTCCGGCGAAATCAGTGCCAGGGCACCAACCATGCAGGCCGGCAGCGCGCTCACCACCCTTGCAGAGAGCCTCACCTGAGCGGTCTTGGCGATGAGCTCCCGCTCGAGCTCGAAGCGCTCCTCCACGAGCCGAGCCGAGCGCGCGAAAAGCCCCTGGAGCGGAGCCCCGGTGCGCGAGGAGACCACGAGGGCACAGACCATAAGCGACACGCCCGGCGCCTGTGTGCGTTGGGCGATCTCCTCGACCGCCTCCGCTGCACCCACCCCACACGAAACCGCAAGCGAGGCTCGGGAGAACTCCCGATAAAGCGGGCCGTCACCTCGTGACCCCACGTAGGCGATGGCCTGCGATAGGGTCCTTCCCGCCGCCATCGCACCAGCGAGGGAGCGAAACGTCTCCGGCACCTGGCGGGCAAGCTCGCGCTCGCGCAGGCCCGTCCGCGAGCGCGCCCAAGCGGGCACGCCCGCAAGTGCGCAGCCAAGCCCCACGACAAGGCCAACGACAGAGCGAGCGCAAACAAGCCCGGCAAGGGCGGACGAAGCGACGATGCAGACGAGGAGCGCGAGGCCCGCCTCGCGTCCGCGCACGATTCCCGCGAGCGCATCCTCAAGCGCGAGTTCGTCCGCCGCGATACGCCAGCTCTCGATTCGAGAGAGGAGCGTCACCGGCCGCGTGGCGCCCAACGAGCCAAGCGCAGACGCCGCGACAGCCCGCACGCAGCCCTCTTCTCCGCCCGGACGCCTGGCAACGCCTCTCGCACCGCATAGCAACCACGCAGCCAGGGCTGCGAGCATGCCGCACCCTACGGCACCTGCCCACGCCATTCGACCACCTCTCCCTCACCCAACAGGCCCTCACGCACGGCTCTCTCAACAAAGTGAGGCACCTCGACAAGCCGCCACGAACGCGTCGCCGAATCGAAGGACACAAGCTCGCGGAGGGCCACCCCTCCCGTCTCGTCGCGCCCGACCTCACATGTCGAGGACACCACGCGCGAGCCATCCGGCATGCGCCTCGACATCACAATCAGGTCGAGCGCCGTGGCAACCTGTTCCTCGATCAGCGCCGCCGGGAGGTCCATTCCAAAGCGCGCCATAAGGACGAGCCTGCTCACCGCCTCCCGCGCCGTGCCGGCGTGTAGCGTGGTAAGGCTTCCGTCATGGCCCGTGTTCATGGCCTGGAGCATGTCGATGCACTCCTCGCCGCGCACCTCTCCCACGACGATGCGATCCGGTCTCATTCGCAGGGCATTCGTGACGAGCGTTCGGATGCTCACGGCACCCGTCCCCTCGATAGAGGCATCCCTCGCCTCGAGCCTCACCACGTGAAGTCCCTCCTCGAAGTGGAGCTCGGCGGAGTCCTCAATCGTCACGATGCGTTCGCGTGGGTCAATCTCGGCAGATAGAGCATTCAGGAGCGTCGTTTTCCCCGAGCCCGTGCCTCCCGCCACGGCGATATCGCACCTGAGGCGCACGGCCCACCCGAGAAGACGTGCGTACCAGGCGGGAAGAGACCCAAGCCCCACAAGACTCGGCAGGGAGCGAATCGCACCCGAGAACTTGCGAATCGTGAGCGCGGGACCCTCCATCGCCACAGGCGAGATCACGGCGTTTACGCGAAAGCCATTCGAGAGGCGCGCGTTCACGATGGGATTCGCGTCATCGAGGCGCCTGCCAAGCGGCGCCAGGATGCGATCGATGGCGAGCATGATTTGCTCGGGCGAATCGAAGACCCGTTCCGCCTGCTCAAGCTTGCCATCGCGCTCGAAGTAGAGCGAGCGGCATCCGTTCACCATGACCTCCGTGATCGAGTCGTCATCAAGCAGAGGTTGAAGCGGCCCGAGACCGAGGACCTCGTCAATCACTTCGCGGACGAGTGCCTCGACATCAAGCGCCTCCGCGCCGGCAACCTCGCCGGCGTTGATCGCCGCCACGCATGCCACGGAGAGCTCGTCGCGCGCTCGCACCACGTCTCCCGAGGAGACAAGCGAGGCCATCTCCCGCAAACCGAGCCTGTCCACGAGGGCACGTTTGAGCGCAGCACGAACCTCGACCGGGGCCGCCGTGGTAGCCAGGGGCTCACTTCCGATAGGCGAAGCGACGGCTTCGGCATCCGTCGCGAACTCGCGGACACGCTCGAGGACGCCCATCCCTAGCTCGCCTCCCGCACGCGGCCGAAGAGCCTACGCTGGCGCTTCCCGCCCGCAAGGGCGCGCGCCGGCGCGTCGCCCTCAGGAAGACGCCCAAGCTCCTTCAAGACCGCCGCAAGGCCATGGGCCACGGCGCGAGGCATCGCGCCATCAAGCATCGCCAGCTCGGATGATCCACCAGTTGCGAGCAACTCAACGACCTCAAGGCCACCATCTGGCACGCGCACCTCGCGGGCGCATTCAAGCCCGACGGCGGCGCGCGTGACGAACGACTCGTCTCGCATTTTTGGGTCGTAACCATTCATCAGGCGCACGATTCTCGTACGCGCGATACCGAGACGAACGGCAAGCCCGCCGCAGCGAGCGAGCGCCGCGATCGCGCCCGGCCGGTCATCAGAGACGATCACGAGCCTGTCAGCCGCCTGCGCGGCAGACGCTGTCGCATCTCCCCAGCTTGCCGAAGTGTCAACGAGCACGAGGTCATGACTCTGGGTTAGCCTCGCGATGATATCCGCGGCAAGCGGCTGCACGCACTCCGCATACTCCGGCTCGCGGCAGGGACCCCAGACACGCACGCGGTCGCCCGCCACGGCTCCGAGAGACTCGAACGCCTCGTCATCAAGCGCACCCGTCGCCACCTGCGCCAAGTCAGCGGGCCTCTCGGCACCGGCAAGCGCGGAGAGGTTGCCAAAGGCGAGGTCGAGGTCGAGGCAGGCCACGTCGAGCCCCCATGACGCTGCCACGTGGGCACAGGTCGCGACGATGGTCGACTTGCCCACGCCTCCCCTACCCGAGACGAACGTGACCACGGGCACGCCCTGCCGCCGCTCGCTTGCCGTCGCCCGGCCCGCAGCCATAGCGCCCGCGATCCCCATCGTCTTGCGTTCCACAGCCTCCCGCGAACGGGCGGCGGCAAGCTCTTCCTCAGTTATGACGCGGTCTATGCCGGCACTCTTGGCGCGGGAACGCAGCGAGCCAGACGCGTGCGGCACGGCAAGCACCACCTGTGAGGCACCCCCGTCCGCCGCGACGGCCGCCGCGACATTTACCGCCGCAGGTCCGCGCGCTCCCTCGGCTACGAGGGCCGTGGCACCCCTCAAGTCGCCACGAAGCCGCTCCCTAAAGCCCGCGGCGTCACCAACGCACGCGATGGTGGCATCGGCGTCACAAGCGCGCACATACGCCTCGAGAGCGGCAGCCTCTCGCTTGCCAGAACAAATAGCCCAGTTCGCCATCACGCTTCATCCCCCGTCACGGGAGGGACGGAGGTCGGGGCAACGGGAGTCACGCCATCCTCCTCAAACTCCACGTCATCGGCAGGAAGCGCCAGACGCAGGCTGCCATCGGCGCCGGCGGAGAGAATCGTCGTGACATGCTCGGGATCGACCGCGAGGGTTACAAGCCCGTCCGTCCCTCCAAAGGCGGATGCACTGGACGCCCCGAGCACGATCACATCCGCCGAAACAAGCTTTACGCCCGAGGCCGAAGACACGTAGGCGAGCACGCGCGATCCCGCTGGCGTATCCGCCGCGACACCAGACTTATCGCCGATCTTCACGCTGACGGCAACTCGACCCTCTGGCACCTCGATGGCGCCCTCCGTGGCAGCGACATCCAGCTCCGTCAAGGGCTCGCCGGCACTCACCGACGCGGCGAGACGGACTCCCACCACGTCATCAAAGCTCGTCACCGCCTTTGCGGGCGCGAGGTCTGCGAGCCACTCGCGCATCTCGAGGTCTGACTCGGCAAGCACGCTTCCCGCTGGCAACTCCCTGCGAGCGACCACGAGCTGGGTGACCTCGCCGCCATAGCGCTCGAGTACCTCCGCGCGCTCGGACCTCACCTCCGCACGCGCAGCATCAGCCGCGGCTGCCGCAAGCAGCATCGCGAGCACGCCGCACGCCGCGGACGTCGCAAGCCTGACCCTTCGCTTCATGGTTCCTCCCGCCACTCGTTGAACGTGGCGGAATCATCGCCTGAAAACGGTCCCGAAAATGGCTCGCTCGCGAGAAAGTCCCACGCGCTCAAACCCAAATCAGACACGTTCCCAACACGTTTTGCGCAAAACGTGCCAAAGTGCGTCAAACAGACTGTTGATAACTACGGTTTTCGCAGGTAGAACGCTTATAAAAGCAAGCCGGCAAGCGCCCCGAAAAGGCACTCGCCGGCTCAAAATTCTTTATTGTCTTGATTCCGCCGCCCGCTCGCCCGGGCTGCTCCTGCCGACCGCTCGAACAACGTCGTTCGCCCGGACCGCGCCGCCCACTCGCCCGGACCGCGCCGCCCACTCGCCCGGACCGCGCCGCGCGCTCGCACGGACCACGCCAGGCGCCCAGCGTCTACAGCGTCACGTCCGGATCGAGCGTGTCCGCGCTCCTGCGCATCTCCGCGGCAAGCGCGAGATACGCTTCGAGCCGTATCCCATCAAGCTCGCCCGCCGCCTCGGCCTCCCTCACGACACAGCCCGGTTCTTCGCCGTGCGTGCAGTCGCGGAACCTGCACTCGCCCGCAAGCTCGGCAATCTCGGGGAACGCAAGCGCAAGGCCGCGCTCGTGGCCCACAAGCGGCAGGCTCCTGAGGCCCGGTGCGTCGCAGATGACTCCCGCACCCGGAAGCTTCACCATCATGCGTGCAACCGTCGTGTGGCGACCCATGTCGTCGCGCTCGCGAACGGCAGCCGTGGCAAGAGCGTCCTGCCCGAGCAAGGCATTCAGTAGCGTCGACTTGCCCGCGCCGCTCTCCCCCAGGATAAGGGCGATCGTCCGCTCCGGCACAAGGGCGCGCACGCCATCCAGGCCCTCGCCCTCGGCAGAGGAGGTCACCACGACGTCGACGCCCTCGCCTGCGAGCCTACGCACTCGCTCGACATCGCACTCGAGTTCCTCCGCCGTTCCCTTTCGATCCGCCTTGGTGAGCACCACGGACGCGCGGCAGCCGCAATCACGGACGAGCACGAGCGAACGCGCGATGCGCGCAAGCGCGAGCTCTCCCTCGCCCAGGGCCGCCACGATGATGACCTCGTCGAGATTCGCCGCGAGCGTCTGGAACTCTCCGCGCTTGCCTCCGCGCCACCGCGCGAACGCGCATCTGCGGGGAAGAACCTCGTGGATGACGCCCATGTCATGCGTCGGGTCAACGGCAACCGCCACCCAATCGCCGACGGTCGGCATGATGCCCGCCTCGGCGGCGGCGCCCTTCGCGAAGTCCACGGCATGCTCCGCTCGAAGCGTCACGCCCTCGCACGCCACGAGTGGGAAGCTCCTATCAAGGCGCACCACGCAACCCAACGCGAGGGTTGAGGCGACGCCATCGCCCAGGCGCGAGGCCACACGCTCCCGCGCGCCCTCGAACGCGGCAAGCTGCTCGTCGCTCGGTCGCACGTCACCAAAACCGGGCACGTTCGCCAGCTCATCCACGGCGGGCAGCCCCGCCAGGATTTCATCGCGAGACGCGCGCGAGGCGCCGCCCCCGTGGGAGCGACGCCTCGGCTGCTTGGTTGACCTGCTCTTTGCCGGTCTCTTTCCCATGCGTTAGTCTTCCTTCTCCACAGAGCGCATGATGGCCTTGTAGATCTCGACGAACGGGATGATCAGGAAGGCGATGCCCAGGGCGGTGAGGGAGCCCTTGAGCTCGAGGCCCGGCACGCCAAAGAACATCATCGAGAGCGGCTCGAACTCGACCACGATGAGGGTCAGCACGAGTGCGAGGGCAGAGGCGGCCCAGAGCCAGCCGTTTTGCTTCTTCATCGTGAAGATCGACTGACGGCGGCTGCGCATGTTGAAGCAGTGGAAGATCTCGACCATGTTAAGCGTGATGAACGCCATCATGACGCCCTCTTCATCCGCGGTGCCGGCAATCATGTCCGCGATGTTGATGTAGCCCATGTCGAAGTACACGCCCGCGAAGAAGCTCGCGAGAACGAGCACCGTGATGATGATGCCCTGGACCACGCAGTCGAGACCCATGTGACCAGCGAAGACGCCGTCAGAGGCCTTGCGCGGCTTGCGGCGCATGATGTCGCCCTCGGCGTCCTCCATGCCCAGCGCCAGAGCCGGGAAGCAGTCCGTCACGAGGTTGACCCATAGCAGCTGGACCGGCTGGAACAGCGTGAAACCAACGAGCGTGGCGACGAAGACCGAGAAGACCTCGGCGAGGTTCGCGGAGAGCAGGAACTGGATGACCTTGCGGATGTTGTCGTAGATGCGACGGCCCTCTTCGCACGCGGAGATGATCGTGGCGAAGTTGTCGTCCGCAAGCACCATGTCGGCGACGTTCTTGGTAACGTCGGTACCGGTGATGCCCATGCCCACGCCGATGTTGGCGCGCTTGATGGAGGGAGCGTCGTTCACGCCGTCGCCGGTCATGGCAACGATCATGTCGCGGCCCTTCCATGCCTCGACGATGCGCGTCTTGTGCTCGGGCTGGACGCGGGCGTAGACACCGTAGTCCTCGATGTGGGCGTCAAGTTCCTCGTCCGTCATGCGGTCAAGCTCGGCGCCGGTGATCGCCTGCGAGCGGTCCTCGATGATGCCGAGGTTCTTGGCGATGGCCACGGCGGTGTCGATGTGGTCGCCCGTGATCATGACGGTGCGGATGCCGGCGGTGTGGGCCTCGTCGATGGCGGCTGCCACCTCGGGGCGCTCGGGGTCGATCATGCCGGAGAGGCCGCAGAACGTGAGGTCCTGCTCAAGGGCGTCAGCGGAGAAGTCCGTGGGCTTGGCCTCGTAGTGGCGGCAGGCAAGCGCGAGCACGCGCAGGGCCTGGTCTGCCATGGCCTTGTTGGCCGAGAGGAGCTCAGCGCGCTTCTCGTCAGTGAGGGGCACGATCTTGTCGCCATCGAAGATCGAGGTGCAGCGGCCAATCACGACGTCCGGGCCACCCTTGGTGTACTGCTCGAACTCATTGTCGAGAGTCTCCACCACAACGGACATCATCTTGCGGCCGGAGTCGAACGGAGCCTCGCCCACGCGCGGGTGCTCCTCGACAAGGCCCGTGAGGCCCGCCTTGCCCGCGTCGTTCACGAGGGCGCACTCGGTGGGCTCGCCCACGGCCTCGCCGGCCTCGGCATCCCACTTGGCATCAGAGCAAAGGGCCATGCCGGAGAGGAGCTTCTCCTCGGGAGCGGCGAGCAGGTGGTCAACGACGGTCATCTTGTTCTGCGTGAGGGTGCCCGTCTTATCCGAGCAGATGACCTGGGTGCAGCCGAGGGTCTCGACCGCGGAAAGGTTGCGGATGATCGCCTGACGACGGGCCATCTTGGTAACGCCGAGCGACAGGACGATGGTCACGACGGCGACGAGGCCCTCGGGAATGGCGGCGACGGCGAGCGACACGGCCACCATGAAGGTGTTCAGCAGAAGCGTGGGCTCCTCGGCCATGTTGCCGAAGCCGTGACGGAGGACGTCGACCGCAAAGATGACGACGCAGATCACGATGACGAGCTTGGTGAGGATGTGAGATAGCTCGTCGAGCTTGACCTGGAGCGGGGTGAGCTCCTCCTTGGCGTCCGAGAGGGCGCCTGCGATCTTGCCCATCTCGGTGTCCATGCCCGTGGCGACGACGACGGCGCGACCGCGGCCGTAGACCACGGTGGAACCCATGTAGCACATGTTCTTGCGGTCGCCCAGGGGCACGTCATCGGCACCAGCGGCGAGCTCGATGGCCTCGACGTGCTTCTCGACCGGGACGGACTCGCCGGTAAGCGCCGCCTCCTCGATCTTCATGGAGGCGCTCTCGATCACGCGGCAGTCCGCCGGGACGGAGTCACCGGCCTCGAGTAGGATGACGTCGCCGGGCACGAGCTCAGAGGAGTGCAGCATGACGAGCTTGCCATCGCGCATGACCTTGGACTGCGCGGCGCTCATCTCCTGCAGGGCCGCGAGGGCCTCTTCGCTCTTGGCCTCCTGGATGACACCGAGGGCGGAGTTGATGATGACGACCGTCATGATGATGATGACGTCCGCGAAGTCGACCTCGCCCTGAATAGCGCCCGTCACCGCGCTGATGGCCGCCGCGACGATGAGCATGATGACCATCGGATCGGCCATCTGCTGGAAGAAGCGGATCCACAGCGGGGTCTTCTCCTCTTCCTTCAGCTTGTTGGGGCCGAACTTAGCGGCACGGGACGCGGCCTCCGCGCTGGTGAGACCAGCGGTGGCGTCAGTCTCCTGGGCGCTCAGAACCTCGGCGGATGTAGACAGGTATTCTCTCAAGATTGCCCTCCTGGTTTTCAGGCGCGAGCCAGATTGATGCCCGATCATAATTCCCAGGAAGGGCAAGGGCTCATCAAGGTTGCCGTGGTTCGCGCGTTGTCAAATCTTTTCAATGATACCCAACTCGACGGGCTCTCACCAATCAAGCACGCCATGCTCTCAAACCGCGCAACCAGACGTCAGGGAACCTGCTGCCACCACGTGGACTCCGCGCGGCTGAAAAAGGGACTGTCCCTTTTTTCAGCTTCCACGGCTCGCCTCCCCTGCGCGCCGGCGCAAGTTGACAAAGAGACTGTCCCTTTGTCAACTTGCACGCAAAAGCTGGGGAGCCAGGCCCCATCAAGGGCCCGGGAAATGCCCATCGCATCGAAGTCAACCGTATCTAGCTGCGATTATTCATTCAGTCTTTACATGTTGCTAGCACATTCGACCACACTTCATGTTTTACAATTCCTCTTGGAGTATGGAATGGAAGGGCCATGTGCCCAGCAACGATCCAGGAGGGAGTCAGGCAGCGTGAAAATCCTCTTCTACGACGCCCGTGACTACGACCGAGATTCTTTCGACGCCCAACTCAAGAACTATCCCAACATCAAGATCGACTACATCGAGGCCGACCTTTCGCCCGTCACCGCCTCGCTCGCTCGCGGCTATGACGCGGTCTGCGCCTTCGTCAACTCCGACGCCTCCGCCATGGCGCTCGAGATCCTTCGCGGCTTTGACGTGAAGCTCGTCCTCATGCGCTCCGCCGGCTTCGACGCCGTCAACGTGCCCGTCGCCAAGGACCTCGGCATGACGGTCCTGCGCGTCCCGGCCTATTCGCCGGAGGCTATCGCAGAGCAGGCCATCGGCCTGGGCCTCTGCGCCGCCCGCCGCATCCACAAGGGCTACGCCCGCGTCCGCGAGAATGACTTCTCCCTCCAGGGCCTTCTCGGCGTCAACCTGCACGGCAAGACGGCCGGCATCGTGGGCACCGGCAAGATCGGCGCTGCCATGGTCCGCATCTGCAACGGCTTTGGCATGAAGGTCCTCGGCTATGACGTCTACCAGAACCCCTCCCTCGAGGGCATGGTCGAGTACGTCGAGCTTGACGAGCTCCTCCGCAGGTCTGACCTCATCTCCCTGCACTGCCCGCTGTTCGACAGCAACCGCCACATGATCAACGCCGACGCCATCGACAAGATGAAGGACGGCGTGATCTTCATCAACACCGCCCGTGGTGGCCTCGTCGACACCAAGGCCCTCATCGAGGGCATCCGCTCCGGCAAGATCGGCGCGGCCGGCCTCGACGTGTACGAGGAGGAGGGCGACAACGTCTTCCGCAACCGCTCGAACACCATCATCGAGTCCGTCACTTCGACGCTGTGCTCCTTCCCCAACGTCGTCATGACGAGCCACCAGGCGTTCTTCACCAAGGAGGCCCTCGCCTCGATCGCCAAGACCACGCTCGACAACGCGACCGCGTTCATGAATGGCGAAGAGCTCCCCAAGCCCGCTGTCGTCTGCTAGCAAACCCGCGCTGCCCTCCCCGACGAGGCAGCGCTTTTGATATCTAGCCCCTTTGGGCAGCCAGGCGCGCGCAGAAGTCGCCCGCGTCGAGCAGGCGGAACCCCCATTCCGCCCCCGGGTGTCAGGCATGGGGTCCGGCACTCGTCACACGAAAGGAAAGAAATGCAGTCCAAGAAGACCAAGATCGTCTGCACCATGGGTCCGGCCACCGAAGACGAGGCCGTCCTCGCCGAGCTCATCAAGGCCGGCATGAACGTCGCCCGCTTCAACTTCTCCCACGGCTCCCACGATTACCACCGTGCCGGCGTCGAGCGCGTCCGCAAGGTCTCTGCCGAGCTTGGCATCCCCGTCGCCATCATGCTCGACACCAAGGGCCCCGAGGTCCGCACCGGCGTGCTCGAGAACGGCGAGAAGGTCCACTTCGAGACCGGCGACAAGACCATCATCACCACTGATGACGACGTCATCGGCAACCATGAGCGTTTCTCCCTCGACTTCAAGAACCTCCCCAACGAGATCAAGCCGGGCGACCGCATCCTGATCGACGATGGCCTGCTTGAGTTCGACGTCGACTCCATCGACGGCACCGATATCCACTGCACCCTCGCCAACTCTGGCGACCTGGGCGAGCGCAAGGGTGTCAACATCCCCGGCGTCGACATCTCCCTCCCCGCGGTGACTGACCGCGACCGCGAGGACATCATCTTCGGCTGCGAGGTCGGCATCGACGCGATCGCCGCCTCCTTCATCCGCGACGGCAAGGGCGTCGAGGAGATCCGCCAGATCTGCCACGAGCACGGCCGCGACAACGTCTCGATCTACCCGAAGATCGAGTGTGCCCTCGGCATCGAGAACTTCGACGACATCCTGGCCCACGCCTCCGGCTGCATGGTCGCCCGCGGCGACCTCGGCATCGAGATCCCGCCCGAGAAGGTGCCGCACGCGCAGAAGGAAATGATCCGCAAGTGCAACGCCGCCTACAAGCCGGTCATCACCGCCACGCAGATGCTCGACTCCATGATCCGCAACCCGCGCCCGACGCGCGCCGAGGTCAACGACGTCGCCAACGCCGTCATGGACGGCACGGACTGCGTCATGCTCTCCGGCGAGACCGCTGCCGGCAAGTATCCGGTCGAGGCCGTGAAGATGATGGCCTCCATCTGCCGCGAGACCGAGCAGTTCCTGCCCGAGCGCCACAGCTACCACGAGCGCGGCGGCGTCCGTGACGTCAACGGCTCCATCGGCTTCGCCGCTGTGACCACCGCCAACCGCGTGGGTGCCAAGTGCATCGTCGCCCCCACCGAGAGCGGCCGCACTGCCCGCCTCATCTCCAACTTCCGCCCGAAGCTGCCGATCTATGCCGTGTCCCCGCACGATGAGACCGTCCGTAAGTGCTGCTTCTACTGGGGCGTCACCGTCCTTCCCGGCACCGCCCAGGGTGCCATTGACGTGACCGTCCGCCAGGCCCTCGACCTCATCCACAAGAAGGACCTCGTGAACGAGGGCGACCTCGTCTGCGTCACCGCCGGCGACCCGCACACCGCGCCGTCCCAGGGTGACTACATCACCTCGACGAACATGCTGCTCGTAGCGCAGGTTCCCTCTGGCGACGCAGCTGTCGCTGGCAACAAGCACGAGCTGTAAGCCTCGCGCCAAAGAGCCATTGGCGGCTGGCGCAAAGCCACTAGGCCAAAAGCCGCGACGCAGGTCGCAACGCGAATCAGTCGCTCCCAAGTGACAACAAGGCGCCCCGAGCCATCAGGTTCGGGGCGCCTTTCGTGTGTCGAGCCAGCTGTTTGCGCGAACGCGCGTATGCAAGCGGGGCCGAAGCCTCTAGAGCTTACGGGACGTGGGCTCCACGCAACGATGCGCATGAACCGCCTCAAGCGCCCTGGCCCGGCCTGCGGCGTCCCCGGCAAGAAGGGCCGTGCCATACGCGTCCGCGTCGAGAATGGCTCTCTTGAATCGCTCGGGAGTGAAGCCATAGGGAGCGCGGCCCCACTCGTTGGTCTTCTGAGCGCGCTCGACGATCCCCTCAAGCGCATCCTCGCCGCACTCAAGCTCGCCCAGGGTCACCGGGAGGCCAAGGGTGCGGTTAAGCGCCGCGTACTCGGCGAGGCTCTCTGTCTGGTCATCAAACGCCTTGAGAACGAGCACGCCAAACGAAACAACCTCTCCGTGAAGATGGCGCTCCGCGGCCTTCCCCATGCCCGTATAGGCGTTATAGAAGGCATGGGCCGTGCTCGAATTGAAGTAGTAGGCGCCCTCGGCGGCACCGAGGTTCGTCGTCATGTTCGAGACGAGGCCCGTGGAGACGATGATGTCGAGGACAATCTGCTCGAACTCATAGCTCGACTCACCCGCGCGCTTATCCGCGAGAGCCTTCTCGGAATAGTCGAGCAGAGGGCGCTCGCACGACACCGCGAGCGCACGACCCATAAGCGGCGTGTGGGGCAGGTCGAGGTCTCGGCTCGAAAGCTCGACCTCGGGCTGCTTGGAGAGCGCGTCTCCGATGCCCGCCCAGAAGTAGTCGTCAGGACTCTCCGAGATGACCTTCGTGTCGATGAAGGAGTGGATGGGCGGCTCCTTGGGCAGGAAGTAGTTATCGACCGAGCCATCCTCCTTGTAGAAGACGCCGATCGCCGTCACGGGAGCGCAGTTCGAGGCGACGGTGGGGAACGTGAAGAGGGGCTTGCCAGCGAGCTCCGCGATCTCCTTGCTCTCGTCGATGGCGCGGCCACCGCCCATGCCAAAGACCATGTCGGCCTCGACGACGCGCGGATCCAGGGCGATTCGAGCAGCCGACGAGTGCGTGGACTGGCCGCCATACCAGATGAAGTCGAGTATCTCGACGTCCGCTCCCTCAAGAGCGGCCGAGAGGCGCGGGCCGGCCTTCTCCATAGCGGTCTTTCCGCCAATCACGACGGCCTTGCGCCCGAAGCGGCGCGTGACCTCGGGCACTGCCTTATAGGCATCAACACCCACGGTGTAGCTGGGCAGGTAGTTGATAGTCGTAAGCTCCATGCATGTCCTTCCCCCGATGATGACAGTCAAGGCAAGCCTAGCCCTCTTGGAGAATGGCGTTGTTGGGCATGAGAAATGTCGCCGCCAAGGATTAACAATCCCGGCGGCGACATCAAAGGAGAATTAAAAGAGAGCGCGGCAAACACGCTGTTTATAAGGCCATTACCTCGTACGAACGGAGCTGATCACGCAGCGGTTTGCGGGGAGCCAGACGCTACCCCATTCCACGGGTGTACCGTCCTCGAGGCGTACGAGCTGGTCGAGGTCAAGCACCGGGGAACGCTCGCCGCACTCGAGCCAGCGGCCACGCCTCTTACCCGCGGCGCGAGCGCTGTACGTCATCTCCGCATCCCCAACGGACTGGCCGCTCGTGCGCTCGACGGCATCGAACAGACCCTCGCGCTCGAAGTCGACGTTCTCGAGGCCAGGGCACGGCTCAAGGTTAATGCGGCTCTCGATGAGCATGACGGGCTGCTCCGCAACGAAGCGGACGCGCATGAGGTAGAGAAAAGTTGACCCCTCCGCAATGCCGAGGTTCTGCGCGCAGACGCGATTGGCACGGTCAATGCGCTTCTCAACCACACGGGTCACGTACTCGATGCCCTGCTCGTTCATAGACTCCGCGAACGAGTGGAGCTTGTTGCCCGAGGGGCGAGCCATGACCGGCTGGATCACGAAGGTGCCGCGACCGCGCTGTTGAACGAGCAGGCCCTCCTCGACAAGCGAGCGAATGCCCTTCTGAACGGTACCGCGAGAGAGGTGGAGCATGGCCATTAGCTCGTGCTCGGACGGGATGCGTTCATCAACACCCCACTCCTTGGAATAAATCTTCTCACGAACATAGTCTGCTACCTGCACGTAGAGCAGCGAGGTGTCCTTCTTCTCGAAGTCAGCCATTGCGTGCCTTTCCATGAGCGCCAAGTGCCCGGCGTCAGGAGCGCTCTACGGCTCCCAGCAACTTGACTAGTTCTGGCTGAAGTGTAACCCCGAAGTTGACTCCCAGGCAATCGTTAAGCCTAAAAATACACGACTAGTCAACCAAACTCTACCTGCGGTTTTAGTAGTAATTTCTTATTGAGCAAGTAATCGTTTGCGCAACAGGAGACGCAATACCCAAGCAATCAACGAATGGTCAACCTCGCCAGAAGCACGTCTTCAAACAGACAGGATAGTCAACTTCGCCGTGGACGGGATAGTCAACTTCGCCGTGGCAGACGCGCGGGACCGGGCCAATAGCCCTACGCCGAGACGCGCCTCGCATAGTCACTCAGGCGCTCGACGAGCAGCTCAGTCGCATGTTCAAATACCTCAAAGAAGAAATCGCCGGTGAACAGGCTGTACTCAGGTGTGCCATCAATATGGTTGCGCTGGTTATCCTCGACAATGCCGCGCGCCACGTCCACGGAACGCCTCACGTCCCGCTCGCGGAGCGCATACTGCGGAAACTCCGCCGCCTGAGCAAGCACAGCGGCGGTCGTCTCGCAGGTCAGCGTGATGGGCAGGGTACGCCCAAACTTGTCGAAATCTCCCTGCTTGCGAATGCGAGTCGCCTCGCCCGTTGGCACGTGGTAACGCTCGAGCCAAGCGTGCGTCGCCGTGTTATAGACGCTGTCACAGAGCAGATGCGCCCAGGCACCCAGCACGACGTCGCTTGCACGATAGCCAGGGTGGGACAGGCGCTTCGCCACCTCATCGTGCGCCGGCTGGCTAGCCGGAATGATGAAGGAACCACCCGCGCGGGAGATCCTCACGCCCTCCTCCACTGTAATGGCAGCGGGGCCAATGGGCACATCCGCAGGAATCTCGAGGGTAGGCTCTACGTAGAGATCCCAGAACTCGCGTTCGCGAGGAATGGGAATGGCGCAGGGATCGGCGAAGTGGGTGAGCGCATACGGCAGAATGCCGGAAGGATGCGGCAGCATATAGCCCACGTATACGTCTGGCACATAGTTGCCAAACAGAAATGCGTCGACATCACGGATGCCAAAGGAGGAGGCCGGACCCTCCTTGAGCAAGCGCTGAACATGGGCGGTATGTACGTTCCAGCTAGGCATAGGCCCATGGTAGCACGCACGCGAAGGGGGCCGCCACAAATGTGACGACCCCCTAACTTTCGGGAAAATTTACGAGCAACGACGTCCGCGCCTATCGCAAGCCAAACGTCATCGAATCTCGGGTCTCGCCCCGTCGCTCTAGGAGCGCACCTCGCCGCCCGTAGAGGCGCAGACCTTCTTCACGACCTTCGCGTGCGCGCGCTCGACTTCCTCGCTCGTGAGTGTGTGGTCGTTCGAGCGATAGGTGAGCTGGAAGGCCATCGACTTCTTGCCAAGTCCCACACGCACCGGGTCACGATAGACGTCAAAGAGACGGGCGCTCTCGAGCAGCTTGCCGCCGGCACTGGTCAGACGCTGAACGAGGGTCTCGCACGTGACGCTCTCGTCAACGACGATCGCAAGGTCGTGCGTGATGGCGGGAAGCGTGGGCACGTCGACATACGGCAGCTCGCGCTGGGCAAGACGCAGAAGGTGCGGCTCGGAGAGCTCGAAAGCGATGACGTCCGCGTCGATGCCAAAGGCATCGAGGCTCACGGGGTGGACGTTGCCCACCCAGCCGATGAGCTCGCCGCCGGCATAGACCTCGGCCGCACGGCCAGGCTGCAGCCAGGTGTACTCCTCGGCATCAACCGGCTTGAAGCGAACCTTCGTGATGCGAAGCGCGGAGAGCAGGCGCTCGACAATACCCTTCGCATCGAAGAAGTCGAGCTTCTCGTGCTTCTGGTTCCAGCCGTCCTCGCCCCAAGCGCCAGAGAGCACGCCGCAGACGAAACGGGGCTCGTCGGGAAGCGTGCGCTTCGCATGGCCGAAGAACACGCGGCCCTGCTCGTAGAGGGCGACGTTCTCAACGCCATGATCGAGGTTGTAGGCGACGGAGCGGAGAAGGCCCGGGAGAATCGAGCGACGCATCTCGGAGTTGTTGGCGAGCAGCGGGTTCATGATGCGAACGGGCACGCCACGGCCAGTCTCGGTGATCTTTGCGCGCTCGAGGTCGCCGTCTTCCGCGAAGCAGTAGGTGAAGGTCTCCGAAAGGCCGCAGGAGCGCAGCGTGCGACCGATGAGCTGCGTGCGCTGCTGATCGACCGTGAGGCCACCGTGGTGGTTCTTGGCGCCGGGGAGCGTCGGCTCGACGCGGTCCATGCCCCACAGGCGAATGACCTCCTCGATGAGGTCAGCCTCACGGGTGAGGTCCGGGCGAGAGGTGGGCGCCACGACCTCGAAGTCATTGCCGCCCTTCTGCGGGACGACGGCGCAGCCAAGGCGCTCGAGCAGGTGGGAGATCTCCTCGTTGGTGATGGGGGCTCCGCACACGGCGCGGACGCGATCGCCACGAAGGGTGATGCAGACGGCCTCGACGGGAGCGGGATAGACGTCGACGCGACCACGGCAGACAGTGGCGCCGCAGCAGCTCTCGAAGAGAGCGGCTGCGATGTCAGAGACTTCCTCGCAGTTTGCGGCGTCGACCTGGCGCTCGTAGCGAATGGAGGCCTCGCTCATGAGGTTGAGATTGCGGCTCGTGCGGGAGATGTGGCTCTTGTCAAAGCAGGCGCTCTCGAGAAGGACGTCAACGGTGGTGTCGTCAATCTCGGAGTTGAGGCCACCCATGACGCCGGCGAGGGCGATGGGGCGCTCGCCGTCGTCGGTGATGACGGCCATGTCGCTCGTGAGCTTACGCTCCTCGCTGTCGAGCGTGGTGAGCTCCTCGCCATCGCGAGCGGCGCGGACGACGACGTGACGACGGCCGTCGCGCTCGGAGAGCTTTCCGAGGTCGAAGGCGTGCAGCGGCTGGCCGGTAAGGTACATCACGTAGTTGGTGACGTCCACGACGTTGTTGATGGGACGGCTGCCAGCAGCGATGACACGACGTGCGAGCCAGTCCGGAGACGGGCCGATCTTCACGCCACGGACGACGCGGGCGACGTAGCGAGAGCAGAGCTCGGGGGCGTCGATGCGCACGTCGACGAGGTCAGAGGACTTGGGGCCCTCCTCGTGCTGAATCGCGGGAAGCTCGATGTGCGTGTCCTCGTCGAGAACCGCGCCGACCTCGGTAGCCATGCCCACATAGGAGAGGCAGTCCGGGCGGTTGGGCGTGATCTCGCAGTCAAGGACGGTGTCGGACAGGCCACGGTACTCGGCGAAGTCCATGCCCACGGGGGCGTCCTCGGGAAGGATCATGATGCCGGAGTGGTCGCCACCGAGACCGAGCTCGCGAGCAGAGCAGTTCATGCCACAGGACTCCACGCCGCGAAGCTTGCTCTTCTTGATCTTGAAGTCACCGGGGAGCACCGCGCCGATCATCGCGACGACGATCTTGTCGCCCTCCTCGAAGTTCTGGGCGCCGCAGACGATCTGCAGCGGAACGGGATTGCCGTCCGCGTCGACGTTCCTGGCGCCAACGGAGACCTGGCAAAGCCACATGTGGTCAGAATCCGGGTGCGGCTGCTTCGAGACAACCTGGCCAACGACGACATGGTCGAGATCGGCGCCAACGCGCTCGATCGTCTCGACCTCGGTGCCGGTGCGGATGAGCTCGCGGTACAGGACCTTGGGATCGGCCGGGAGGTCGACCATGGAGCCGAGCCACTCATATGAGATGCGCATGTGAATACCTTTCTATAGCGCAGAAAATACGGGGTCATACCAGGGTTTTCACAGTGCCCGAGATGGTCGCGAAAGAGGAGCGAAGCGTGCCAAGGCACGCGAGCGACGGCTTGAGCGGCCAGATTGGGTGCTGTGGAAAGCCTGGGGGTTAGAACTGGGAGAGGAAGCGCATATCTCCCGTCATCAGCATGCGCAGGTCAGGCAGGTCGTAGCGGAGAGCAGCAACGCGCTCAGCGCCGATGCCGAAGGCGAAGCCGGTGTACTTCTCGTGGTCGATGCCGCAGTTGTCGAGAACGTTCGGGTCGACCATGCCGCAGCCGAGAATCTCAAGCCAGCCGGTGTTCTTGCAGAAGCGGCAACCCTTGCCACCACAAACGCCGCAGGACACGTCAACCTCGCAGGAGGGCTCGGTGAACGGGAAGAAGTGGGGACGGTAGCGCGTGGCTCGGTCCTTGCCGAACATCTCGCGGCAGAAGTAGTCGAGGGTTCCCTTGAGGTCGCCGAAGGTGATGCCCTCGTCCACGACGAGGCCCTCGATCTGGTTGAACTGGGGGAGGTGGCACGCGTCGGGCGTGTCGGGACGGAAGACGGTGCCCGGGCAGATCATGTAGATGGGCGGCTTCTGGGCCTCCATCGTGTGAGCCTGGACGCCGGAGGTCTGCGTGCGCAGGAGGATATCGGACTCGCCGTTGGCGTGAACCTCGGAGTGATCGAGGCTGCCAGGGTTGTTGTCCTCGACATAGAAGGTGTCGCGGGCGCTACGGCTCGGGTGGTCGAGCGGCGCGTTCAGCGCGGTGAAGTTGTAATAGCTGGTCTCGATGTAGGGACCGTCCTCGACGGTGTAGCCCATGCCGCAGAAGATCTGCTCAATCTCCTCGATAATCTGCGAGATGAGGTGTTGCGTGCCCACGGACGGGACACGACCGGGAAGCGTCACGTCGACCGAGTCGGCGGCGATGCGCGCCTCGAGGGCCGCGTGCTCGAGTTCGTGCCTGCGCTCCTCGAGGGCGGCCTCGATGCGGGAGCGCACCTCGTTGGCAAGCTTTCCCACCTTCGGACGGTCCTCCGGAGAGAGCTGGCCCATCTGGCGGAGGACACCGGTGAGAGAACCCTTCTTGCCCGTCACCGCGACGCGAACGCGGTCAAGCTCCGCGAGGTCGGCGACGTTGCCGATGCCCTTGTGCGCCTCGGCCTCGATGGCCTTGAGGTCGTCAATGATCGTCATGCCTTTCATGCCCCTTTCGTTCGCGGGCTCGCGCCCGCCTTCCTTGGCGAGAGTGCGCGACAAAAAAACCGCCCTCGCTCGCCTTCTTGCGAGCAAGGGCGGATGAGTCTCCGCGGTACCACCTTGCTTGGCCGCCGGATGTCTTGCCCGACGTACCCGCTCTTCTCCCCGTCTCGTGGGGCGGACGGCTCCCCTACTCGCGCGCGCGTTGACGCATGGCGCTTTCAGTTCGCGGCTGGTGGAGTGAACTCTGGCCGTCAACCTTGGAGGGACCTCTCAGCCGGTGGGCCCCATCTCTTATCCGCTGGCGACGCGACAGCCAAACCTCTCCGTCATTGCCTAGAGAGGAATATTAGCACAGCTACCGGCTCTACGCCCAGCTCGCAACAAAGGAGGGGTGCATGGCAAAAGCCATACACCCCTCCTCGCCTCGCTTTTTGCGAAGTTGTCTACTCTTCGTTGGAGACCGTCTCGGAATCCCCAGAGTTCTCGGGTTCGTCAGCCTCGTCACTGGAATCCGCCGGGTTCGCAGGAACAGCCCCAAAGACGGACATGACCCGGTCGAGATGCTCCTTGGCTCGAGCCTCATCTCCCTTGTTCTCGTACTGGAGAGACAGGAAGTAGTTGAGCCTCGCCTTCTCGTCCGGCTCCACATCCGCAAGCTGGTGCTCCATCTCGGCGATGTACGCGAAGCTGTTCTTGAACACGATGGCGAACGTCTGGCGCGCGTCGCGAAGCAAATCCTTGTCCTCGAAGCTCTCCATGAGCTCAAGCACGTGCTCGGCACCCTCGCGATCCTTCTGCATCTCGTAGAAGTTCATCGCGCGAGCAAGCACCAACCGACGTTGCACGTCGGTGCAGCGCATACGCAACAGCACGCTTAGCTCTGCCTTCTCGCCCTCGATATCCTGCATGGCCTCAAAGCCGTTGAGACGCATGTAGTGGAGGTTGAACGGCGGAAGGCCCGTTTTCGCCGCAGCGCCATCGAGGGTCTTAATCATTCCCTCGAAGTCCCCCGCCATGAATTGGTCTTGTGCCTTTGAGACAGCACGACCCCTGACGAGCCTTCCCGCAACGCTGCCGAGAAGGGCCACGATAACCAGAACGATCCCTAGCGTCCTCGCATCCATATGGGCAACCTACTCCGCAGCGTAGAACTCGCGCATGTCGTCGACCATCTGCATGAGGGTCGGGACATCGGTGTATGCCATGTGGCCGCAGCCATAGCGGTGGTAGGTGATGCGGCTCTTGAGCTCTGCCGGGAGGAACAGCTGCGACATCGTGTGGTCCATGTTCCACCAGGGAGTCGCGGCGTCATAGCGGCCACCGAGGATGGCGAGCTTGGTCGTCGGGCTACGACGGAGCGCCGTGGCGATGTCGAACGCGAGGTTGGGAGCGGCGGTCTTGGTGTCGTCCATGCCGGGCTCGTCGTGGACCCAGTTCCAACCGATACCGATCTCGCTCCAGACGGACAGACGGTACTCGGCGGGGTTGACGTAACCAAGCGTGCTGCGGAGGAAGCTACGGAACGCGCCGTACCAGACCTTCTCGAGAGCGTGGGCCGCCGGGTCCTCGCAAGCGAAGTAGAAGGTGTTGCGCTGCACGGGCAGCGTCATGGTCTCGGTGTAGCGCATGTCGAGGCGGCCACACATCAGGCCACGGTCGCGCACGATGTTCGCGCGGAAGTCCTCGAGCTCAATGCGGTTGTTGTGAGCGAGCAGGAAGTCCGCGGGGATGCCGATGTAGTGTTCCATCTTCTCGGCGACGCGACGCTTCTCCTCTGGGTCGATGCGATCGCCCTTCATGAGAGACGGGGCATACTCGTTCGCGGTGAACTCGCTCGCCTCATCGAACCACTCGTCGACATCGATGCCCTGGCCCGTGACGCCAAAGTGCTGGGCCGTCGAGGCGAAGCTCGGAAGCATGCCGAGGTAGTACAGGTCATTGCCCGGCAGGTTCTGCGACCAGTCAAAGTACGCAGAGAGCATCACGACGCCGGCCAGCGGCACGCCGGCCTCGCCGAGATAGCGCATAAGGACGGAGGAACGCATGGTGCCGTAGGACTCACCATAGATGTAGAGGGGACTGTCCCAGCGGTTGTTCTCGTCAAGCCAACGGACGATGGCACGGCAGAACGTGCGAGCATCCTCCTCAAGGCCGTAGACGCGCTTCTTGTCATAGCCATCAGCGACGAAAGACCAGCCGGTGCCCAGAGCGTCCAGGAACACGAGGTCCGTCTCGCGCAGGAGCGTGCCGGGGTTGTCGACGACCTCATAGGAGGCGCTCGCGAACTTCTCGCCCTCGCTCACGACACGCTTCGGGCCAAGGCCACCAAAGTTGATGGGCACGGACGCGGAGCCCGGGCCACCGTTGTAGGCAAACGTCACGGGGCGCTTGGAGGAGTCCACGGCCTCGCCGTTAACGCTGGAGGCAACGTAGTTCACGTTGAACATCTTGCCCTCGAGCACGCGCGCGGGGTCATAGATGTCGAGGTGACCAGCGGCGGCGGCGTACTCGATGCGCTCATCGCCATACTGCCAGACCAGGCCCTCGGTGCGCTTGCCCTCCGGGACGGCGTTGGCGTCGGTCGTGGCGTCCATGCCGCAGCAGCACTTCTCGTCAGTCATTTACTCCACCCCCAGCATGTCGCAGAGCGACAGCATGTAGATTTCCGCCGAGTGAACGATGTCGATAACGTCGACATCCTCGTTGTAGCCGTGGATACCCTCGTTGTTGGCCGGGCCAAACTGAATCGTCGGGGCACCGAGCGCGCGGTAGTGCGCGGCGTCAGAGCTCGCCCACTGGTAAGCCGGCAGGCACTCCTCGTTCCAGACGTCCTCGATGTTCTTCTTGAGGCTCGTGACAAGCTTGGACTCATCGTCGGTGTAGTTGCCCTCGGCAATCCAGTTATAGCTGGCCTCGACACCCTCGACACCGCTCTTGGCGATCAGAGCATCAACCGCAGCAACGACTTCCTCGTGCTTGCAGCCATACGGCAGGCGAACGTCGACGCTGCAGGAGGCGAAGTCCGGCACCTGGTTGATCTTGCCGCCACCCTGGATGATGCCGACGTTGGTGGAGCAGTGGTCGATGACGTTGCCGACGCCAGGAGTGCCGATCGTGCGCTCGGCGATGGTGCGCGAGTTCTTGACGGCGCGAGCCTGGGACTCGTCATAGTGACCGGGAACAGCGGTGATCTCGTCGATGAAGGGGATGACCTTCGCGAGCTTGTTGATGGCGTTATCGCCCTTGTAGTTGCCGGTCGAGCCGTGGCCGGGCACGCCATGAGCGGTGAACGTGAGGTGGAGGATGCCCTTCTGGCCAATCTCAATCGTGTCGTGGCCGGTGGGCTCGCCAATCATGACGGCATCGGCGCCGTCGGCATAGCCGTTCTCGCAGAACCACTTGGTACCAGAACCGGCGATCTCCTCGTCGCAGACGACGTGCAGGCGAATGTCGCCCTTGAGGTCGACGTCAGCCTCGTTCAGCATGGCCATCGAGAAGAGCAGGACCGCAAGGCCGCACTTCATGTCAGAGGTGCCGCGGCCGAGCATCTTGCCGTCGCGAATCTCGCCGCCGAACGGATCGAAGTCCCAGCCATCAAGATTGCCAACGGGCACGACGTCAACGTGACCGTTCAGAACGACGCGAAAACCGTCCTCGGATCCAATGTGAGCATAGACGACAGGGTAGTCCTCGCCGCTGTCCGCAACGAGGCGCTCGGACTCGATGCCGTGATCGGCAAGGTAGTCACGAACGAACTTGATAGCGGGCTCCTGGTCATCAATCGGGCTCTGGTTCTTGATCTGGATGAGCTGCTGGCAAAGCTTGAGCAGATCGTCCTGGTGAGCAAGTACAGCCTCGTGAAGCTGCTCCTTCGTAACCGACACTTCGGTTCCGCCTTCCCTCAAGGCATGCCGGCTCCCGGCACACCAGCCATTAGACAAACGCAAGACTTGCAAACAAACAGAAAGGGACCAGCCGGAAACGACTGGCCCCAAAATAATAGATCTACTCCGCGACCTTATCGTGGTAGAGGAAGCACGCGACGCGGTGATTGTCCTCCACCTCCATGAGCGCGGGACGCTCGTGGTGGCAGCGCTCTGTGGCGTTGGGACAACGGCCAGCTAGCGGGCAGCCGACCTGCTCGCCCACCGGGCTGGGGATTTCACCCTCGAGCTTCATCTCGGGGTGACGCTCGAAGGGATTCTCGGGCGGGATGGCCGAGAGCAGAGCCTTCGTGTAAGGGTGCAGCGGGTTCTCATAGATGCTGTGGGCAGGCGAGATCTCCATGACGCGACCGAGGTACATGATGGCCACGCGGTCAGAGATGTGCTTGACCACCGAGAGGTCGTGGCTGATGAAGATGTACGTCAGGCCACGCTCGCGCTGGAGGCGACGGAAGAGGTTCAGGACCTGGGCCTGAATCGACACGTCAAGCGCGGAGACGGGCTCGTCGCACACGATGATCTTCGGATCGAGCGAAAGGGCGCGAGCGACGTTGATGCGCTGACGCTGGCCGCCGGAGAACTCATGCGGGTAGCGCTGCAGGTGCTGGATGTCGAGGCCGACTTCCTTCATGAGGTCGAGGACCTTCTGCTGGCGCTTCGCGGCATCAGGCTCGATGCCATGGATGACCATCGGCTCCTCGATGGAAGCCGCTGCGGTAAAGCGAGGGTCAAGACTCGAATAGGAGTCCTGGAAGATCATCTGGAGATCCTTGTGCACAGGCTTGCGCGCGGCGCCCTTAAGCTTGGAAATGTCCTGGCCGTTATAGATGATCTCGCCGCTCGTGGGCTCATGGAGACCAACGATGCAGCGGCCGAGGGTCGACTTGCCACAACCGGACTCGCCGATGATGCCGAGGGTCTCGCCCTCATAGACATCAAGCGAAACGCCGGAAAGCGCATGGAGCGTCTGAGGCTTGCCGAAGAGGCCATCGCCACGAAGACGGAACTCCTTGTTAAGGTTCTTGATGCCAAGAATCACATTATCGTTGGCCATTTAGTTCGCCTCCCCACGAACGAGGCTCTCTTCGCCGTTCTGCCTGTGGCACGCCACGAAGTGGCCAGGCTTGACCTCGACCAGCGGCGGAACCTCGTGCTTGCACTTCTCACAGGCGTAGGGGCAACGGTTGTAGAAGTTGCAGCAGGTGCCGGTGAGCCTCAGATCGGGCGGAACACCCGGAATGGTCTTGAGATCGGTCTTCGCCTTATCAGAGAGCTTGGGCATGGAGTCCAGCAGGCCCCAGGTATAGGGGTGCAGCGGATTGGCGTAGAGCTCCTCCATGGGGGCATACTCGCAGGTACGGCCCGCATACATGACCATGACGTCGTCAGCCATCTGCCAGACGATGCCGAGGTTGTGCGTGATGAGGAGAATGCCCGTGTTGAGCGTGTCCTGGAGGCCCTTGAGTAGGCTCAGGACCTGGGCCTGCACCGTCACGTCAAGGGCGGTGGTGGGCTCGTCGGCGATGATGAACTTGGGGTGGCAGCTCATTGCCATGGCGATCATGACGCGCTGGCACATACCACCGGAGAGCTCGTACGGATACGAGTCCATACGCTTCTCGGGGTTGGGGATGCTCACGAGCTTGAGCATCTCGATGGCACGCTCGCGCGCGGCCTCCTTGTCGAGACCGTCATGCAGGCGGATGTTCTCGATCATCTGGGTGCCGACCTTGAACACCGGGTCGAGGGCCGTCATCGGGTCCTGGAAGATCATTGAGATGTCCTTGCCACGAAGCTCGCGAAGCTCAGCCTCGGTGGCATGCACGATATCCTTGCCGTCGAACATGACGCTGCCACCCTCGATCTTGCCGGTCTTGGGCAGAAGGTGCATCAGAGAGCTCGAGGTGACGGACTTGCCGGAACCAGACTCACCCACGATGGCAAGCGTCTTGCCACGATCGAGCGTAAAGCTCACACCGTCGACGGCTTTGGCGATACCGGCAGCCGTGTGGAAGTACGTCTTAAGGTCATGGACCTCAACAAGGTGCTCCGAGACCTGCTCGGTAGCCGCGTTGGTCTCGGTAGCCTGAGAGTTGTTCTCGCTCATAGGGCCTACCTCTTCTGCTTCGGGTCGAGAACGTCACGAATACCGTCACCAAACAGGTTGAAGCCAAGAACGGTGACGAGGATGAACATGCCAGAAATCGTGGCGATGTGAGGGGCGCCCTGCAGGCAGCTCTTGCCCTCGGAAAGAATCGAGCCCCAAGAAGCGGTGGGCGGCTGGATGCCAAGACCGAGGAAGGAGAGTGCGGCCTCAGAGATGATCGCGCTGGCGATGTTGAGCGTGAAGTAGACAATGACCGGGCTCATGGCATTGGCGAAGATGTGCTTGAAGAGGATGCGAGCGGGGCTGGCGCCAATGACGCGCTCGGCGTTGCAGTACTCCTCGTTCTTCACGACATGAACCTGACCACGCACGACACGAGCAAAGTTGGGCACGTTCGCAACGCCAATCGCGATGATCACGTTGATGGTGCCCTGACCAAGAATGGTCATGAGAATGAGGGACAGCAGGATAAACGGGAACGCCATCATGCCGTCCATGATGCGCATGATCACAGAGTCAACGATGCCGCCAAAGAAGCCGGCAATGAGGCCCAGCAGGATGCCGACGATGGCACCGAGGATGGTGCCGCCGATGGCGATGAAGATCGAGATGCGCGCACCATAGATCACGCGGGAGAGAAGGTCACGGCCATAGGCGTCGGTGCCAAACAGGTGGCCCCCCACACCGGGAGCGGCAAACATGTTGCTAGTATCCGTGGCGTTGGGATCACATGGAGCAAGCAGAGGCGCAAAGATGGCGAGAATCACCATCACGACGACGATCGCAAGGCCCACGAGCGCCATCTTGTTACGAGCGAGCTTGTGCCAGGCGTTGTTCGCCTTGCGCTCACGCTCGAGCATCTTGAGCGTTGCCTCGTCAGAAAGGCTAGCGCCAGTAGCGTTATCTGCCATTAGTTGCTACCCCCCTCATAATTGACCTTGGGGTTGATGACCATGTAGACGATGTCAACAACGAGGTTAACGAAGACGAAGACGACGGCGGAGAACAGGACCACGCCCTGAATGAGAGAGTAATCACGGCCGTTAACGGCATTGACGATGAGCGTGCCAAGGCCGGGCCAGGAGAAGATGGTCTCCGTCAGGATGGCGCCGGCGAAGGCGCTGGCGAGCTGAAGACCCAAGACGGTCACGATGGGCGGGAGCGCGTTCTTGAACGCGTGCTTCCAGATGATCTTGGATTCCTTGATGCCGCGAGCGCGGAGTGCCTTGATGTACTCACCGTTAATCGTCTCGAGCATGCTGGAACGCGTGATGCGGGCAAACGTCGCTGCAGGAATCGTTGCCAAGCAGAAGCACGGCAGAATCATGTGGCTGATGACGTCCCAGACGCCCTTCGACATTGCGCCCATGCCCATGGCGGGGAGCCAACCGAGGTTCACCGAGAAGGTGAGGACGAGCATGAGGCCCAGCCAGAAAATAGGCATGGAAACACCGACGAGGGCAAGCACCATGAAGACGTAGTCAAAAACGGTGTTCTGCTTCACAGCAGACACGACGCCGATGGGCACGCCAACGAGAAGCGCGAGCACGAGGCCTGTGAGGGTGATCGAAAGCGTGGAGGGAAGCCTGCTCAGGATGATGGGCATGACGGGGCCACTGTAGGAGTACGAGTAGCCAAAATCGCCGTGCAGGATACCAACAATGTAGTTGATGTACTGCGTAAACATGGGCTCATCGAGGCCCATCTTTACTCTCATCGTCGCAATCGCATCGGGTGACGCCTGCGGACCCAGCATCTGCGCCGCTGGATCGCCCGGAATCATGCGCGTGAGGACGAAGGTGATGGTGACGACAACGAATAGAACCGGAATCGTCTGGAGAATCCTCTTGAGGATAGTCTTTGCCACCTTTGCAACACCCCCTGAGCGGAGTCGGGCGGGAACTTGTGCCCGCGTAACCATGTGATGGGGGCACGGCTCTGGGCCATGCCCCCATCATTCTTAACTGAATGAAACTCTAATTACGCCGTCTTCGAGAGGTTGATCTCGCTGGAGACGATAGTCGTCTTGTTATCGGCGCGGCTCTGGAAGCCCTCGACCTTCTTGGAGAGGCCGGTGTTCACGTACTCGGAGCCATAGACGAAGATCGGGTCATAGGAGACGATCTTCTTCAGGGCCTCCTTGTAGTACTTGGCACGCTCGTCCTGATCCGTAACTTCGAGCGCCTTGTCGAGCAGCTCGTCAACCTCGGGGTGGTTGAAGCCAGCACCGTTACCAAGCGCGCCAACCTCAGAGGAGCTGAACAGCTTGTTGAGGAAGAAGTAGGGATCCGGGTACCAGGTCCAGCTCATGCCATACAGGTCGGCATTGCCGGCGGAGGCGGTGGCGCTGAAGGTGCCCCAGTCACTCGGGTTGATGGTGAGGTCGATGTTCAGGTTCTCCTTGAGGGACTGCTGGAGGATGGTGGCCATCTTCACGCGAGCCTCGGTGTTGGAGATGTAGATGTTGAGGGAGAGGCCATCAGGATAGCCAGCCTCGGCGAGGAGCTTCTTGGCGCCCTCGGGGTCATATGCCGGGACGTCAGCCTCGACGGACTCATCGTAGCCCCAGGAACCCTTGGGCAGGGGCAGGACGGCGGTCTCAGCCTCGCCGTAGGGATAGACGCCCTTGACCAGGTCATCACGGTTGACGGCCATAAGGATGGCCTTGCGGACCCTCTGGTCGGCGGTCGGGCCGTTGACCTGGTTCATGTAGACGTAGGCAACGTGGAGCGCCTGCTTCTGATCCATGACGAGCTGGTCGTTGTTCTTGACGGTCTGGATGGACTCGCCCGTGAGCGAAGTGGCGATGTCGACCTCACCCGTGGACAGGCCGTTGGCAGCCTGGGTCATATCGGTGACGACCTTGACGGTGACGCCGTCGAGGTGCGGCTTCTCGCCCCAGTAGCTCTCAGAGCGAGACAGGTCGCTCTGCTGATCCTTCACGAACTGATCAAGCTTGAACGGACCGGAACCGACGAGGTGATCGCCGAAAGCGTCGCCCCAGCCCTCGACCTCTTCCTTCGGGACGATGACGTTGCCGGCATCCGTAAGTGCAGTGAGGAACGAGGCATTGGGGGCCTTGAGCACGCACTCGACCGTGTGGTCATCAACGACGTTGCAGTGGTCGAGCATGCTCAGACGGTTCATCGAAGACTCGGTCGCGGAACGCTCGAGGGAGTACTTGACGTCCTCGGCGACAACGGCACGGCCCTCCTGGTACTGGCCAGCCTGGAACTTGGCGTCATCACGGATGGTGAAGGTGTAGGTGAGGCCGTCGTCAGAGATCTTCCACTCGGTGGCGAGCTGAGGAACGATCTGGGTGAGGTCGATGTTGTAGTCGACGAGGGTGTCGCACACGGTCCAGATGATCTGGGCCTCATAGGCACCCGTGTACTTGACAGGGTCAAGGTACTTGGGCGAAGAGGGAAGGCTGAGAACGAGCGTGCCGCCCTCGGCACCGGAGCCGGTGGAAGTCGAGCCGCCATCAGAGCTGCAGCCGGAGAGCGCGGTGCCCGCCATTGCCGCTGCGAAGATGGACACACCACCGACGAACGAACGACGAGAGATCTTGAGGTCAGACATGGTTCCTCCCATTTTGGTGTCAGGACGCGAGCGCCCTCTTGAAAAACGCGGATATGCCTGGAAACTGCAAATTCCTTACCAGCCATGCAATTCGCTTCATAAAAGATATCTGAAACGGCATCACGTTGAGCTAGTGATACGCGATGGTTTACTCAGGCGAAATACTGGACTGCTTTTGGATAAAACAGCAACTTCCTACTTTACCTGATAGATGTCTCTAATTACTGTACATTTTCGTGTGAACGGCTATACAATGCCCGCAGACGGCAAACCGCTGTTTCACCGCCTGCGGGCATTTCATCGCAAACAAGCGAATAAGGCTCTTTTGGCGTGGCTATTGGACATTCCCGCCCTAAAGCCCCTAGCCGATCGCGAGCATGTTATCCCAATAAGCAACGTCCTCGAGCGGCAGGGTGTCCCAGAGGTCGAGGATGCGCTGCGGCAGGAAGCGGCGCTCCACCACGACGTCGCCACCGTAGAGGCGGAACCAGTCCGCGTCCATGACGAGATAGCCGTCAAAGCCGAAGTCGTCGCCCCAGCTGTTCTCGACGCGCCAGGCCACGGGCTTGCCGTCCTCGCCCAGCTCAACGCCCTGGAAGGCCATGCAGTGCGTCATACCGCACTCGCGGTCGTCGATCATCTCGGCCTTGGTCTGGGAGAGGTCGACGCCAAAGGTGCCGTCGAGGTCCATACCATCAAGCGCGAGCACGCCGGAGAAGTCCTCGTCCTTGCGCATGAGGTTCTTGTTGACGGCGCACATCATAAACGCGGGGACGCCAGCCTTGAGCGACTCGACGGCGGCGTTCTCGAGGTCCTCCATCGGCATGTTGAGGAAGCGGAGGCGCTGGCCGCCGATGACCGGATCGAAGTAGCGGATGCCATAGGCATGCTCGTAGGGACGGGTCTCGCCCGGGAAGTTGACGAGCTCGACGTACTGCGAGAGATCGAGCTTCACGTAGCGCTCAACAAACTCGACCGGGGTGATGCCCGCGTCACGTAGGACGCGTCGCGGCTCGCCACCGTTGGCGCAGACGACCTCCTCGACCTTGGAAGCGTCGATGTCGGCACCCTCGCCCACCTCAATCGCGAGATCGAAGGTCACGGGCGGCTCGCCCAGGCAGCAGCAAAGGATCTGGTGGAACTCGGGCAGCATCTCCTGCTTCTTGGCACGAAGTTCCTCGAGCGTGGCACCCTTCGCAGCCATCTTGCGCAGGATCGTGGCGTCCTTGCGAAGGAGGGTCGTGAGCAGGGCGTTCATCTGCGCGGTGTCCTTGTTGCAGGCGGTGTCCGGCATGAGGGCCTTGGGGATGGCGCCCCACTTCTTCACGATGTTGCAGCAGAAGACGAACTGGCCGCCGTCATCGACCGGGGTGAGCATGAGCTGGGTGACCTCGCGGTCATTCCAAGGCTGATCCGCGGTATCGATCACGTACTCGAGGCGGGAGTTGCAACGCTCGAGCTTGTCATAGAACTGCACGTAGTTCTGGGAGAACTCAAAGTCATCGATGTCGAGATTGGCGAGGACCTTGGAGCGCAGGACGTTGAGCGTCGAGAACATCCAGCAGCGACCCGAGTGGCGCTGGCCGGTCACGGTCTTGGCGACCTTGAGCGACACGCCAAAGGTGTCCTGGTAGTTACGCGCCTGCCTGCGGTCGACGCTTGCCTCGACCACGCCGAGCGCGGTGACGGAGTTGCGCGCCACGCGGTTGGCACGCACGCTCGCGAAGTTATTCGTGAGCTCGTTGACGGTAGAGAAGTCGAGTTCCTCGGTTCCCATGCATCCTCCCTTGTATGAAGACGCCGCACGACGCGAACGCCCCTGTCCTTTATCGGTCGACTAGCATAGCGCTTGCACACGTAAGGCGTTCATTGCCGTATGATGGTGAGCGTTGCGAATAACCTCTAAGGAAAGGCGACCATCCATGCTTCTTCGTCAGATGCTCGACATCTATGACCTCATCGACAAGCCCCAGGCCTCCGGCGAGGAGTGCGCCGCGCTCATCCGCAGCCACGGCATCACCGAGGTGACCGTCGAGCGCGTCAGCGGTGACCGCGGTGGCACTGACTGCATCAAGGTCCTCATCCCCGGCTCCAACGGCAAGTCCTGCGGTGGCACCGCCCCCACGCTCGGCATCGTCGGCCGTCTCGGCGGCCTCGGCGCTCGTCCCGAGATGATTGGCGCCGTGTCCGACGGTGACGGTGCCCTCGCCGCCCTCACCGCCGCCCTCAAGCTCGCCGAGATGCACGAGAACGGCGACGTCCTCGAGGGCGACGTCATCATCGCCACCCACGTCTGCCCGGACGCCCCGACGCTCCCGCACGAGCCGGTCCCCTTCATGGACTCCCCGATCGACATGGCGACCATGAACCGCATGGAGGTCGACGAGCGCATGGACGCCATCGTCTCCATCGACACCACCAAGGGCAACCGCATCATCAACGTGAACGGCATCGCCATCTCCCCCACCACCAAGATGGGCTACATCCTGTCCGTCTCCAATGACCTCATGGACGTCATGACCCGCGTTACCGGCAAGATGCCGCAGGTCTTCGCCCTCTCGCAGCAGGACATCACGCCCTACGGCAATAACCTCTACCACCTCAACTCGATCCTCCAGCCCACCACCTCCACCGACGCCCCCGTCGTCGGCGTCGCGATCGCGACCGAGCAGATGGTCGCCGGCTGCGCCACCGGCGCCACCCATGGCACCGACGTGGAGGAGGCCGCCCGCTTCGCCGTCGAGGTCGCCAAGGTCTTTGGCCCCGGCGCCTGCAAGTTCTATGACGAGGAGCAGTTCGACCGTCTCCAGAAGCTCTACGGCGATATGAGCCACTTCCAGACCCCCGGCAAGTCCGAGTAGTCAGGCATACGCATCACTTGGCCCGTCGACCCAGCGTCGGCGGGCCTTTCTATGTGCCGAGCCCGAATCTATCTCGGCAATCACTCTCTTGGAGGCATCATGGCACGTCATACGCGTATCGCAGGCATCACGGTGGGCCAGAGTCCCCGCACGGACATGACCTGTGACCTCGTCCAGCGTCTTGCGGACAACCTCGAGCTCGTCGAGTACGGCGCGCTTGACGGTATGACGCTTGAGCAGGTCGAGAGCGAGCTTAAGCCCGAGCCCGGCGAGGAGGTCCTCGTCTCGCGCATGAGCGACGGCCGCCAGGCCACCTTCTCGGGAGACAAGGTCGTCCCCCTCGTCCAGGCAAAGATCGATCAGGCCGAGGCGGACGGCTGCCGCGCAATCATCGTGCTCTGCACCGGTTCCTTCCCGGAGCTCCGTCACACGGTTCCCCTCATCTTCCCGCAGCCTCTCCTGCACTCGAACGCCCGCGCGCTCGCCGGCGGTCGCCGCGTCGCCGTCATGGTGCCCGACCCGTCGCAGATCGAGCAGGCGCGTGAGTGGTGGAGCATGAGCGGCGTCGAGGTCGATATCGTTTCCGCAAGCCCCTATCAGGGCATCGACGGCGTCACGCGCGCCGCGGCTACGCTCAAGGGCGCGGACGACGCATTTCTCTGCCTCGACTGCATGGGATTCACCCTCGCCATGCGCGACGCGGCGCGCCGTGCGAGCGGCCTCGACGTACTGCTCCCCCGCACGCTCGTCGCGAGTGTGGTATCTGAGCTGCTGGGCTAGGAGATCAAGCGACTCTCCACGCCGCTCTTTCCGGCGTCGAGCGCTACGGCCACGAGTAAATCTGGCGTGGCAGCCGTATCCGCGTTGCGAGTGAAGACCGTCTCGATGACCATCGGGAGGTTCGCGCCGGCAACGACACGCACGTCCGGCATCGTGGCGGACGCCGTCATCGACTGGTAGTACGGCGTGCCGCCAATAAGATCGCACATCACGAGGACGCCGTCGGTATGCTCGCGCATAGTGGCGATGGCGCCGCTGATGAGGTGCGGGTACTCGCCGGCACGCCTCACGTCAAACGGCACGACGTCAAAGTTCTCCTGGGGACCGGCGAAGAGGTCAAGGGCGCTCGCAAGACCGGGCGCGAACTCTCCGTGACCAGTGAGGACAAATCCAACCATGAAGAACCTCCTGCGGGGCGGCGCGTGCTTGACTGCGATTAGTTCGTCCCATCAAAGCACGCAACGCGCCCCGCAGGAGGTTTCGTTACGCACTGTTTCCAGAAGCGGCACACGCGCGTTATCGCAGCTGCTTAATACGGGTGCTGCCGTTGATCCCGCAGACAGTCTTCAATCTGCCGCCCGCGTCCGCGCTGCAGCCCGCGCTACCGCATCGCCGCTAATACTCGATCGGGGCTCCCACGGACTCGCCCGCGAGGAACGTCTCGCGAAGGTTAAGCTCGTGGTCAAAGACCACGAAATCCGCGTCGCGGCCAGGCTTGATCGAGCCGCAGACGTCGTCGATGCGCGCGGAGCGAGCCGGGACCTCCGTCGCCATGCGAATCGCCTCGTCAGCGCTCGCAAGGCCCCAATCCACGATGTTCTTCACGCCCTTGGCGAGCGTGAGCACGGAACCGGCAATGTTGCCCCTCGTGCCGTCCTCATTGCGCAGGTAGCACAGGCCATCAGCGAGGACGACGGGCATGCCGCCGCTCATATAGTTGCCCTCGGGAAGGCCACCGCAGCCCAGGCAATCCGTGATAAGCACCGTATGCTGCCAGCCCTTGGCGCGAAGCAGGGACTCGATCGCGGCGGTACGCACGTGCTTGCCATCGCAGATGATCTCCGCATAGGTCTCAGGCGTCGACATGGCGCAGCCCACCACGCCCGGGTCGCGATGGTGGAGGCCGCGTTGGCCGTTGTAGGTGTGGACGAAGCAGGTCGCACCAGCGTTCACGGCGGCGAGCGCCTCGTCATAGGTGGCATCCGTGTGCCCGATGCAGGTCACGACGCCCTCGGCATCGAGCGCGGCAATGTAGTCGACGGAACCGTCCCTCTCGGGAGCAAGCGCGCTCTTGCGGATCATGCCACCGGCGCGCTCCTGCCAAGCGGCGAAGACCTCATAGCTGGGATCGACGAGAAACGCCGGGTTCTGGGCACCCACGTGTTTCATCGTGAAGAACGGCCCCTCGAGGTAGATGCCCTGCATGTGGGCACGGCCAGAGCCAGGTTGGCAAGACTTGGCGGCCTCGGCAATCGCCGCGCAGCACTCGCCGATATGCTCGACGCCATCGGTGAAGGTGGTGGGTAACCAGCTCGTCGTGCCAAACTTCGCGAGGTTCTCGCTCGCCTCGACCATACCCTCGGCATCGACGTCGATAGTGGCGTGGCCGAAGAAACCGTGGATGTGCGTGTCTACCATACCGGGAGCGATCCACCTGCCCGTGAAGTCACGGATCTCGACGCCCTCGGACGCAGCAGGAGTCCACATGCCAAACTTGCCGTCGATGACCTTGAGGTAACCGCCCAGGGCAACTCCGCCGGGCAGGAAGAACTTGTCAGCTTTGATAAGATACGAAGCCATTGCAATCCCTTCTCACGCGAAAATGCGTAGAGCAGAGCTACGGATAAACGGAATTTGGCAGCCGTTCAACGATGAGGGATTTAGTTGTTGTTCACGCCTGTCATATACTTAGTATAGTAATTCACTAGCACGGCTTTTATCCTATTTTCCCGGCAAACGGCAGCCTTTTGCGACAGGCTGAGCCCCACGGCAGGTGAGACATGCGCACGCCCAAGTACGAGCTCATCAAAGAAGACCTCCGCAAGGAGATTGAGAGCAAGAAGTTCGAGAACGGCCAACGCTTCTACAGCGAGTCAGAGCTCATCGAGCGCTACGGCGTGAGCTCCATCACCATCGTCCGCGCCATCCGCGAACTCGTGAACATGGGTTACCTCGTGCGCAGCCAGGGCAAGGGCACGTTCGTCTCACGCACGCGCAAGCGTCGCCTCGTCGAGCTCACGGACATGGAGCCATGGAAGGGCTACACCGAACGAGAGACCGTCGAGGTCCTGTCATTCGAGCGCGGTGGTGACCCGGAGGTCCGCCGTTCTATGCACCTCGGTCCCACGGAGGGCTACCAGCGCATCATGCGCATCCGTAGCTGCGAGGGCATTCCCATCGTCTATCAGCGCAGCTACATCGCGAGCCGCCTCATCAAGGAGGACGCGGAGCCGCAGGAGTACTCCTCCATCTACCGCAAGGTCCGCGAGGACTTCGGCATCTCGCTCAATGACGAGGCCGCGGTCGAGGTGGATGACATCATCTTCCCCGCGCCGATTGAGGTGGCAGATGCGCTCAAGCTCGAGGGCGACACGCCCGTCGTTCGCGAGCACAAGATCACGACGCTCGCCACGGGCGAGGTTGTCGAGGACGCGCTCTCCTATGTGCGCTGGGATTACTTCAAGCTGAAGTTCTCCTCGCTCGATCGCTCTGGTGCCCGTAGCGTACTCGACTAGGCGTCCCGCCTCGCCCCCGCGCTCGCTCTGGCACACGCAGTGTGCTCGACTAGGGCGCCCCGTCTCGCCCCCGCGCCTGCGAACCATCGCGCGCGTCCACCGAAGCGTTGACGTAGGCCCCGTCCAAAGTGGTTACAACTAAACCAGCTGCCAATTGACGGCCAACCAACGGACATGCCGCTCGCGCGGCAGAAGGGACAACCCATGCTCAACGGAATCCCCAAGAACGTCTCGCCCGACCTGCTGAAGGTCCTGATGGAGATGGGCCACGGCGACGAGATCGTCCTCTCGGACGGCAACTATCCCGCCACCTCGAGCGGCAACCTGCTCGTCCGCTGCATCGGTCTCGGCGTACCCGAGCTGCTCGACTCCATCCTCACGCTCATGCCGCTCGATGACTACGTCGAGTCTCCCGTCGCGATGATGGAATCGCCCACTCCGGAGGAGCCTCCCATTTGGGCCACCTACCGCGAGATCATCAAGAAGCACGCCGGCGACGTGAAGATCTCCCACATGGAGCATGACGCCTTCATCGAGCGCGCCCGCAAGACCTACGCCATCGTGGCCACCTCTGAGGAAGCCACCTACGCGAACATCCTTCTCCGCAAGGGCGTCGTTAAGTAGACGGCTAAGATAGCGCCTTCGCCATCCACACCGGAATTCAAGCTTGGCAGGGCTCTGGCGCATTTTCACACACGATTTGACGCAGAACGGGAAGACAAGCCTAGTTGCTTGTCTTCCCGTTTCAGTTAAACGACGAATCATACCGCATGCCGACGCAAGCGCAATGATCTCCTGCTTCCAACTTATAATATCAAGTATATCTTTATCCCCCCAGCGAACGGAGACACGATGGGACTGTTCGATCGCTTCAAGAAGACCGAGGACAAGCCGGCCGGCAACATCACTGAGATTCTCGCTCCCGTCGACGGTGAGCTCGTCCAGCTTTCTGAGACCAACGAGCCCGTCTTTGGAAGCGAGATGATGGGCAAGGGCTGTGCCATCAACCCCACGAGCTCGACCGTCATCTCCCCCATCTCCGGCAAGGTCTCCGTCGTCATGCCGCACGCCGTGGGCATCATCGCCGATAACGGCGTTGAGGTCATGGTCCACGTGGGCATCGACACCGTCGAGATGAAGGGTGACGGCTTCGATCTCAAGGTTGCCCAGGGCGATACCGTCACCTGCGGCCAGGAGCTCCTTACCTTCTCGCGCGAGAAGATCGCCGAGGCGGGCCACCCTGACACCACCTTCGTCATCATCACCAACACCGCCGAGTGCGCCGAGGTCGCGCCCATCTCCAACTGCACCGTCAAGGTTGGCGATGTCGTGGTGAACGTCACGAAGTAGCTTCCGCGATTCTGCGGGCGCACGCCCGCGCAAAGCGCGTTGACTCGTACAGAGGGCCCGCCGACTCAATGCCGGCGGGCCCTCTTCTTGTGGCTGCGTAACGCGGCATGGGCCGAGGAACTCCAGCTTGCCGGGGTGTGATTAGATTCGTACGCCAATGCGAGCCGCATCGGATTTGTGCTCTTGCCAGCATCTTTATCGTGATGGCGCACAAGAAAAGGGCCGTTCCCCGCGGAGTGGGAACGGCCCTTCGTGCTGTTACTTCAGCCTTGCGGCCTCAGGCATCAGTCTTAGATGAGCTTCTGGAGCTCGTCGCAGACGGCCTGGACCTGCGTGCCGATGATGACCTGAGCGGACTCCTTGGAAGGAATCATGACGCCCACGGCACCGGCCTTCTTGCAGGCGGCCTCGTCGACCTTGGCGGAGTCAACGACCTCGAAGCGGAGGCGCGTGGCGCAGAAGTCAACGTTCTTGACGTTCTCCTTGCCGCCCACGGCAGCCAGGACACCAGCGGCGATAGCGGCGAACTTGTCGTCGCCAGAGGTGGCGGAAGCAACGCTGACCTCATCCTCGGAAACATCCTCGCGGCCAGGGGTCTTGAGGTCGAACTTCGTGATGGCGAAGTAGAAGACCGCGTAGAAGATCACGAAGGCGGCGATGCCCAGCGGGATGATCATCCAGGTGTTGGAAGCGGCGGGCAGGCTCGCGGAGAAGAGCAGGTCAGTCGCACCAGCGGAGAAGCAGAAGCCCGCGCGGAAGTTCACGTAGTAGACGACGATCGTGAAGATGCCGTACAGGGCGGCGTACACGACGTAGAGCGGGAAGCAGAGGAACATGAAGCCGAACTCGAACGGCTCGGTGACGCCGCAGACAAAGGCGCAGATGGCGGCAGAGAGAACCAGACCGATGGCGGCCTTCTTGTCCTTGGCAGTCTTGACCATGGCGAGGGCAGCACCCGGGATGCCGAACATCATGCAGGGGAAGAAGCCGGACATGTACATGCCGACGCTCCAGTTGGCACCGTTCTGGCCCATGACGTCGCCGGCCCAGAAGTGGGACAGATCGCCGAGGCCGATGGTGTCGAACCAGAAGACGTTGTTGAGGGCGTGGTGCAGGCCGGTCGGGATGAGGAGGCGGTTCAGGAAGGCGTAGATGCCAGCGCCGATGCCACCCATAGCGGCGACGCCGTTGCCAAGCGCGACGAGGCCGTCAAAGATGATGGGCCACACGAAGAGCAAGACAACAGAGGTGAGGATGGAGACGAGCGCGGTCATGATGGCGACGCAACGCTTGCCGGAGAAGAAGGCCAGCCAATCCGGGAGACGGGTGTCCTTGAACTTGTTGTACATGGTGCCACCGATGACGGCGGAGAGGATGCCGATGAAGCAGTTGCCAGCGATCTTGGAGAAGGCGATGCCCTCGGCGGTAAGGAGCCAGGCAGCCTGAGCGTCAGCGTCCATGCCGCGAACGGTACCGACGACAGCCGGGTTGAGGAGCTGCTGGATCATCAGGAAGGCAACGAGGCCAGCGAGGCCAGCGGTGCCGTCGTGATCGTCAGCCAGGCCCACGGCTGCGCCGATGGCGAAGAGCCAAGCCATGTTGTCGATAAGAGCGCCGCCCGCCTTGACGAGCAGGAAACCAACGGTGTAGGCCGCACCAGCGGTCTCAGCGCCAGGAACGCCCATGACGCCGGGGGCGAGCAGATAGCCAACGCCCATGAGGATGCCAGCGACGGGTAGCGCCGCGACGGGAAGCATCAGCGCTTTGCCGAGCTTCTGGAGATACTTCATCATTCGGTATCCCTCCTACCTTTCATTTGTACTGCTTTCCAAACAATACGTACGCGTCCACGCCAATTCATCTGTTGGCCCTCCGCGAGCCAACCAAAAGCGGAAGCGAACAAGAGCGGCGGGAGTCCCTCTCTCCCTCCAACTCCGTATATTAAGCTATCACAGAAGTTCCAAATTGCCCGCTTCCGCTGCCGAACGGTATCTATTTGTTCGCTGAGCGGTAATCATTTGGTCGAGTCGTTTTAAGCCGACATTCGGTCATGAGTTACCGTTTGCGCATATGTCTACCTGCGCTTTTATTGTTGTCAGAAAATGCTCTCGCATTATTTGGGTACAGGCACCAACGGATCGCCCGAACTTCCCCCATAGCGCCTCACTTGACATATCAAGCTGGGGACGTAAGAAAGAACCTGAAAAAGGGACAGTCCCTTTTTCAGGTCAGTGGGTGTCGAGCTGACAAAGGGACAGTCCCTTTGTCAGCTTTCGGCTACTCGGTGAAGGGGAAGCCACCGGAGGCGAGGGCCTCGACGGCGTCAGCGACGGCGAAGTCCTCGCAGGCGCCGATGTGCCACCGCGCGGCAGCGGCGGCCTCGGGCGTGGCATTCGCCACGGCAACGGAGTTCTCCACCGCATGCAGCATCGAGAGGTCATTCTCCGCGTCACCGAAGACGAAGACGTCCTGCGGCGCCACGCCCAGGTAATCCGCGAGCCAAAGCACCGCGGCTCCCTTGTTCCAACCCGCAGGCATGATGTTGACGAAGCCTCGCTGCGGCACGTCGAAGTCAAGCTCCGGAATCTCCCTCGTGAGAAGATCCGCGAGCTCGCGCGTTGCCGCGTCGTCGCCCGCGACGAAAGCGTTCGCCTTGACCACGTCATAACCAGGCAGCGGCTCGTAGACGCCGCACGCCCCATAGCGCGGGAACGCGACCTTAAGGTCCTCCATATCACCCGCGACGACCTTCGGCTCGGCACCATCAAACCAGACGAGGCCCGCATGCGGCACCTCAGCGGTGAGGGCAGCCATGTGCGCGACCAGCTCGGCGGGGATATGGCGCTCGAGCACGAGCTCGCCGCCATAGCTCACCTGCAGGCCGTTCGTGGCGATGTTCGTGCGGTAACAGGGCTCGTCCCCGTCAAACAAGATGCTGATCCAGTCACGGCCGCGCCCGCTGCAGGGGCCCACGGCACAGCCCGCCTCGACAGCGGCCCTAAACGCCTCGCGTACGCGGACGGGCACCACGGTATCGCCAAAAGGCATGATCGTGCGGTCGATATCTGCAAGAATGAGCCTCATTCAACTACCCTCTCAAAGAAAAGGCCGGTGCTTTCCACCCCTGGAACGCACCGGCCATACGGTCCTACTGACGCACAAGCCTAGAGGCTCTCGATGACCTTGACCACCTGGTCGACGTACTGCTCGCAGATGGCGGGCGTCGCAGCTTCGACCATGACGCGCACCATCGGCTCGGTGCCACTCGCACGAACCAGCGCGCGGCCCTCGCCCTCGAGGGCGGTCTCGACACCGGCAACGGCAGCCTTGACGCGCTCGTCCGCCATAACGGCGTTCTTATCCGCAACGACGACGTTCTTGAGCAGCTGCGGATAGATCTTGACGGGCTCCGTGAGCTCAGAGAGGGTCTTCTTGGAACCAAGCATGGCCTCGAGAATGCGCAGGCTCGTGTTGATGCCGTCACCCGTGGCGCTGTACTTGGAGAAGATGACGTGGCCGCTCTGCTCGCCACCGAGGGAGTAGCCGTGCTCGCTCATGCAGGCGGAAACGTACTTGTCGCCCACGGCAGTCTGCTCGTAGGAAATGCCCGCGCGCTCGAAAGCCTTGTAGAGGCCGAGGTTGCTCATAACCGTGGTGACGACGGTGTTATCCGCAAGCTGGCCCTTCTTTGCCATGTAAGTGCCGCAGGCGTACATGATGAGGTCACCGTCGACGACGTTGCCGTGCTCGTCGACCGCGATGCAACGGTCCGCGTCGCCGTCATAGGCGAAGCCCACGTCGAGGCCCTTCTCGGCAACGAGGTTCTGAAGCTGCTCGATGTGAGTCGAGCCACAGCCGCGGTTGATGTTAAAGCCGTTGGGCTCGTTGGAGACGACGTAGGTCTTGGCGCCCAGGGCGTCGAACACGCCCTTGGCGATGGGCGTGGAGGCACCGTTCGCGCAGTCAAGGCCAACGCGCAGACCGTGAAGGGAGAAGCTGGCGGAGCTGATGAGGAAGCCGATGTAACGGTTACGGCCCTCGACGTAGTCGATCGTGCGGCCGATGTCCTCGCCGGTGGCAAGGGGCACCTCGGTCTTGCCGTCGATGTAATCCTCGACCATCTCGAGGACCTCCGGCTCCATCTTGTAGCCACCGGAGTTGATGAGCTTGATGCCGTTGTCCGTATAGGGATTGTGGCTGGCGGTGATCATGATGCCGCAGTCAAAGTCCTCGCTGCGAACAACGTAGCTCACGGAAGGCGTAGTGGTGACGTGGAGGAGGTAGGCGTCCGCGCCAGAGGCGACAAGACCAGCGCCAAGCGCATACTCGAACATGTAGCTGGAACGGCGCGTGTCCTTGCCGATAACGACCTTGGCCTTGCGACCCTCGCGGAGGCCATAGTACCAACCGACGAAGCGGCCGATGGCAAAGGCGTGGTCGACGGTAAGGCCCTCGTTAGCACGGCCACGGAAGCCGTCAGTACCAAAGTACTTCATAGTCTGTTCTCCCAAGATCTTGGCGGGCGCCCCTTGCGGCTGGCAGCCCGGCCGTCGTGAGAATTGCCCTCTTATTATGCAACGCGGAGGGAGGCGCCATACGGTTTGAGCAGCGTTTAATTACCCGTCTCCATCGACTTTCTCGAACGCACCGGGGGCGCCCGGCAGGGCCCGGGCGGTCGGCGGCGCTTCGGCATACATGCTGGCCTTAAGCGTGCGGGATCGTGCGCCGGAGGAGCCGCAAGGTCCGTTACGTGCGCTCACCGCCCTGCGCCCGGCCGCGGAGCCATGTCAGCGCTACACTTCAAATACCGGACCATAATCAAGGAGGAAGCATGCCCGCCATATCCCAGGATCTCGCCGCGCTCGACAAGCTCCAGCGCCACCTCTTCGCCCATCGCCACGCTCAGACCTCGATCGCCTTCGCCGGCGAGACGAGCGACCCCGCCAACGCCACCGCCGCCCGCGCGGAGGCCATGGCCACGCTCGAGGAAGAGGCTCATGACTACCTCTGCTGCGCCAAGACCGGCGAGTTCCTCGAGCGCCTCCAGCAAGCCGCCGACGCCGGCGAGCTCGACGAGACGCGCGCCGCCGAGGTCCGTGTCCTCTCCCGCGACCGCGCAGACGCCGTTGACGTGCCGGCGGATGTCGCCGCAGACTTCGCGCGTCTCGCAAGCGAGGCCCAGGCGGTCTGGACCCGCGCCAAGGTCGCGAATGACTGGGGCTCCTTCGCCCCTTACCTCGACCGACTCGTTGCCGCCAGGCGCGAGATGGCCCTGATGCGCGCACCCGAGCAGGATCCCTACGAGACCCTCCTCGACGAATATGAGCACGGTAGCTCACGCAAGTTCTACGATGCCTTCTTCACCGAGGTGAAGGGCTGCGTCATTCCGCTCGTCGCCGAGATTCGCGAACGCGGGTGGCAGCCCAGCCGCACCTGCATCGAGGGGCACTTCGACCACGACACGCAGATGGAGCTCTCTCGCGACCTTCTCCGCATCGAGGGGCTCGACCTCGATTCGATGACCTTCGCCGAGACCGAGCACCCTTTTAGCGACTCCGTCTCCAGCCGTCACACCTTCATCGCGACGCACGTCTACGAGAATGACGTCATGAGCAACGTCTTCTCGATGCTGCACGAGGGCGGTCACGCCATCTATGAGCAGAACGTCGACGTCGCGTATGACCACGGCATCCTCAACGGAGGCATCTCGAGCGGCGTCCATGAGAGCCAGAGCCGCTTCTTCGAGAACTACGTGGGCAGGAGCGAGGCCTTCGCGCCCGTATTGCTCGAGGCGCTAAGGAAGCGCTTCCCCGGTCGCTTCGACGACGTCACGCCGCACGAGCTCTATCTCGCCGTCAACCGCGCCGAGCCGAGCCTCGTCCGCACCGAGGCGGACGAGCTCACTTACTCGCTCCACATCGTAATTCGCTATGAGATCGAACAGCTCCTCATCGCCGGCGAAGCCACCGCGGCGGATGTCCCCACCCTCTGGAACGAGCGCTACCGCAGCTATCTTGGCATAGACGTGCCCACCGACACCCTCGGCTGCCTCCAGGACGTCCATTGGTCCTGCGGAGACTTCGGCTACTTCCCCACCTATGCGCTGGGAGGAGCCTATGGCGCTCAGCTACTCGACGCCATGCGTACGAGCGGCATCGATTTCGAAGGCAGCGTTGGCGCCGGCGACCTCGCCCCGATTCGCGATTGGCTGCGCGAGCGCATCTGGCGCCATGGACGCGCCATCGAGCCCATGCCACTTATCGAGGCTGCGTGCGGCGGCAAATTCGACGCCTCCCACTACACTCGCTACCTCACGGAGAAGTTCTCCGGCATCTACAACCTGTAGGCATTTGCAGATGGCGGCTTCCCGTCTGTCGGCTGGCCGTCGGGAAGCCGCCCACTTGTTAGATATCCGTCAGGAACAGCTATCCCCTTGTCAGGCATCCGAGAAAGGCAACGAAGTGCGAGCTCTCATTCAGCGCGTAACACAGGCGAACGTGTCAGTTTCCGGCGAGAGCGTCGGGAGTTGCGGCAAGGGTTTGCTCATTCTCCTCGGCGTTGGTCATGATGATGACGAGGCGACGGCTGCAAAGCTCTGGGACAAGATCTCTGGCCTGCGCATCTTCGAGGACGAGGACGGCAAGACCAATCTCTCGCTAGCTGATGTGGCGGGCGAGGCGCTCGTCGTGAGCCAGTTCACGCTCTATGCCAATTGCCGCCGTGGACGCAGGCCATCCTTCACCGATGCCGCCGGGCCCGAGCTCGCCAACAACCTCTACGAGCACTTTTGCGAACTCGTAGAGGCAGACCTTGGCCTCGAGCACGTCGGGCGCGGCATCTTTGGCGCGATGATGGAGGTCTCCCTCGTCAACGACGGCCCCTTCACCATCTGGCTCGACACCAACGAACTTTAGGCGTCCAACCGCGCCGGGCATCGCGTGGGGGGGGTGCGGGCGGCATGCCCATCCCCCGCTCAGACAGCTTTGCTGCGCAAAGAACTCGCGGGTGACGGGCATGCCGCCCGCCACCCGCGATGACGTTATCGCTGTAAATCCGCTAGCTACTCGACCGAGTTGGAGGCCGTACGACGCCCGCCGCGCTATAACGTTAGATTCGCCAGCTACTCGGCCGTAGGGGCACCGCCTTCGGACGAGCCGCCACTGCGGTGACGACGGCGACGACGCTTCTTGGGAGCATCCCCGGACTGCTGGGGCTCGCCAGCCTGTCCGCTACGCTGCTTGCCCTCACGCTGCTGAGAGTCCCCGGGCTGGCCGGGCTGCTGCTTGCGCACGCGCTTCTGGCGCGGCTGCTGCGAGCCGGCATCGGCCGCGGCGGCACCGCCCTTGTCGCCGGGACGGCGGCGACGGCGCTTGGGGGCGGCATTACCCTGCTCGGTGGCATCCTGGTGTTGCGGCTTCTGCTCGCGCGGCTGCTGTTGTGCCTCGCTGGAAGCCGCAGCCTCGCCCTCGGCATGGTGACGACGGCGACGAGACCTGCGGCCCTCACCCGGGGCGCTCTGCTTGGCCTCGTTCATGTTGCCCTGACCCGGAAGCTTCTCGGCGGCATCGCCGGAAATCTCGACGGTCTTGCGACGACGACGCTTACGCGTGCTCGTCTCGGCAGGTTGCTCAGACGTGGCGGGCGCCTGCTGCGATGCACCAGAGCCGGAGCCACCCTTGTTGCCACCCTTGTTGCGACGGCGACGACCGCGCTCCTCCGTCACGAAGAGGTCATCCTCGGAGAAGGTCTGGTCGGGCAGGAGGCCGTTCTTGCGATCAAGCTCCTCAAGCGCGGCACGAACCTCGGGGCTCGCCAGGCGGTCCATGGTCGAACGAACAACCGTGTCAGGACGACAGGGGCAGCCAAGCTCCTCGCTCTTCTTGCGCGCGGCGTCCGAGGTCTCCATCTCGGCGAGCGGGATGCGGATCTGCTTGCCGTTCTCGAGGCGAAGCGCCAGCTGTTCCTTCGGGGTGTCATACTCAATGATCTTGGCGGTACCGAGCGGGGTCTGGATGACGGCGTTCTTCTTGGGCGCGCGCTGCTTGAAGTCACGGTACGCCTCGAACTCGTAGCGCAGGCAGCACATGAGGCGGCCGCAGGCACCAGAGATCTTGTTCGAGTTCAGCGGAAGGTCCTGCTCCTTGGCCATGCGAATCGAGACGGGCTCGAAACCGCAGCCAAAGCGCGCGCAGCACAGCTCCTGGCCGCAGTGGCCAAAGCCGCCGACGAGCGCCGCCTCCTCACGCACGCCCACCTGACGCATGTCAACACGCTCATGGAGCTCACGCGAAAGATCGCGCACGAGCTGGCGGAAGTCGATTCGCTCATCCGCGGAGAAGTAGCAGACGACCTTCTCTCCGCCAAAGATGTACTCGACGCCGACGGGCTTCATGTCGAGACCGCTCTTGGAGACGAGCCTGCGGAAGGTGGGCATAGCCGCGTCGCCACGCGCCGAAAGTTCGTCGGCGCGAACGAAATCCTCCTCCCCCGCAATACGAACGACGGGCTTCAGGGCCGCGCCGTCGGTCTTGCGGTTGAGCTCCGCCTCGTCTATCTCCATCGGATCGCCCGTGGCGAGGCCCATCTCGGTGCCGCGCTCGGTCGAGCAGATGACGTGATCGCCCTCGACCGCGCCGGTCTCACGGGGATCGAACCAAAGGTCGCGCGTGGCATAAGCGAATTTCACCGGAATGACGGTGGGCATAGTGCCTCCTTGCAAGAGCACAGCATGACTTCAAGAGCCAGCTGGGGGGATACGTTGTGGGCGAGGTCACTTTCCGCGTGGCTCACGGCATCGAGGGCGCGAAGGGCCCCCGCAACATCGGTGCGGGCGGAGAGACGCGAGACGACGTCCTCGCAGTCGACGTTCACGATGGGGGCGTCCACACCGCTCACGCGCATGAGGACATCCCGCAAAAGCGAGTCAGCTGCTGCTAGAAGTTCAATGATACCCGAACGCTCGCGGGCGGTAAGCTCGCGCTTGTTACGCTGCTCCACAAGCTTCTGGGCTTTCGAGGAAAGGTAGTCTGCGCTCTCCTCAGCGGCACGCTCCTGATCCGCGCGAACATCATCGAGCGGGACTTTGGCCGCGACGGCAAGGTCGCGAGCGGCACAGAGCACGTCCCACGAGTCATCCGCGGCAAGGGCATCGAGCGTGCGGACCATGAGCCTACGAGCCTCACGACGCGCCGGGGAGCGTAGATAGTCACAGGCACGTTCGGGCGTGCCCGTCACGGCAAGCGCAATCCTTGCGGCGGGGTCGTTCTCGGCCACACCGCAGGTAAGGGCGACGCGACGAGCCGCCTCGGCGGGATCACTCACGCGGAAGGGCACGAGCTGGCAGCGAGACGAAATCGTGGGCAGCACGGCATCAGCCGTACGCGCCATGAGAATGAAGACCACTCCCTCTGGCGGCTCCTCGATAGTCTTGAGCAGGGCATTCGCCGAAGCCTCGCGCAGCGTGTCGACACGGTCGAGAATGTAGACCTTCGCGTTGGCGCGCACCGGGGCGAGCGAGACGTCTGCGATGAGCTGGCGCACCTGCTCGACCACATAGCCGCTCGCGCCCTCAGGCGAGAGCCAGTGGACGTCCGGGTGCGTGCGATGCGCCACGCGAATGCACTCGTCGCACGAGTCGCAACCGCCCTTGGGGCAGACGAGGCACTCCGCGAGCGCCATGGCCGCCTCCTGCTGGCCAGAGCCCGGGGCCCCCAGGAAGAGGTAAGCATGGCCCACGCGATGCTCGAGCACGGCTGCGGCAAAGAAGTCGCGCACGCGTGGCTGACCCTCGACGCGCGAGAACGCGGCGGGGATGTCCTTGCCAGCGTCATTAGTCATGATTGCTCTCCTGAGCCGCGAGGCCCTCAAATAGGCCTGGCAAGGCAGCCGTCAGGGTTTCCTCGAGGCGCGCATATACCTCGTCGGGCGCGCCATCCGCATCGACGAGTCGCACACGTGCCGGCTCTGCTTCCGCAAGCTGGCGATAGTCCTCGCGCACGCGACACTGTAAGGCGAGGCCCTCTGCCTCCATGCGATCATGCTCGCCCCGCGCACCCGCGCGCTCGAACGCTCGCCCTGGATCCATGTCGAGGACGAGCGTCACATCAGGATGGACGCCACAACAGCCGAGTTCGTTCGCGCGGCGCACGAGGGCATCATCGAAGCCGCGGCCGCCGGCCTGGTAGGCATGGGTCGAGTCATAGAAGCGGTCACACACCACGACGGCACCACGCGCGAGCGCAGGCTCGATCACCTCGCGCACGAGCTGGGCACGCGAAGCCTCGAAGAGCAGCAGCTCGCACTCGGGGGCCATCTCGGAATTGCCGGGGTCAAGCAGAAGGGCGCGGATCCTCTCGGAGATCGCGGTACCGCCCGGCTCGCGTAGACGGACGACCTCGCGGCCACATGCCTCGAGGCGCTCGACGAGGCGCACCACCTGCGTGGTCTTGCCCGCGCCATCAACGCCTTCGAGGGTCACGAACGCGCCAGGGCGGGCGGCCGCCGTCTCCGCACGCATCATCTAGATCGCCTGCTTTGCGGCAACGACCTGGTCAATCACCTGGAGCACGCCGCAGTCCTCGTTGCTGGGCGCCACGAGGCTCGCATGGTTTGCCATGCAGGGTTGGGCGTTGGCCATCATGTAGCCAAAGCCAACGGTCTCGAGCATGTCCGCGTCGTTGGGGGCATCGCCAAAGGCGAGCATCTCGTCAAGGCCGATGCCACAGAGCTCGGAGATTCGGCGCATGGCGTTACCCTTGCTCACGCCCTCGGGCATGACATCGAGCCACATGATGCCGCCGCAAGCGAAGGTGTAGTCTCCGCCGATGGCCGCGGCATATTCCACCTGGCGCTCGGAGGCATCGTTGTTCGGGAAGTAGACCGTGTACTTATCGGCGGGAGCATCGACCTGGGTGAGGTCGTCCACATAGACCACGCGCGTGTAGAAGGTGCGAAAGTAGTCCTCGTATGGCTTCGCGTTAGGCTCGACATAGCAGGCATCAACGCCGCAGATGAGACCCACATCGCCCTTCTCATGCGTGATGCGCGCCATGCGGCGGTACTCCTCCACCGGAAGATCTGCCTGGTAGATGACCTTGCCATTTCGGCTGATAACGCCACCGTTGTCGCCAATCAGCATGATCTTGTGACCAAGGTGGCCGAGATTGTCCTCGAGAGTATAGAGGGGCCTTCCGCTGGCGGCGGAGAAGAGCGTCCCCACGCTCGCGAGCGCGTCAACGCGCTCCTCGAAACCTTCGGGGAGAACGGAGGCGTTCGTGAGGAGGGACCCGTCCATGTCAGACGCGATGAAACGAACGCGCTCCAAGCCTTCAGGAACCGGTGTCACCTCGAACATGCAGTTATTCCTTACTAGTCTTCTTGCGCGAGGAAGTCGCGCTCTTGGTCGTCTTTTTGGCGGATGCCTTCTTGGCAGACGCCTTCTCGGCAGTCGCCTTCTTTGCGGGCGCCTTCTTGGAACTCGCAGCCTTGGTCGTGGTCTTCGCCGCGGCCTTGGTCTCCGTGGCTCGCGCGCCGCGACCACGGGCGGGCGTCTTGCGCTCGTTCGTGGGGCAGTCCATGTTCACGCACTTCTTCCACGGACCGCGCGCCGTCTCGACGATGATCATGGGCGCGCCGCACTCGGGGCACGTTTCGTCCGTCGCGGTGAGCTTGCCACGAGCCGGGAGCGGATAGCTCGTGCCGCACTCCTCGTAGTTGGTGCAACGGATGAAGCGCTTGCCCGTGCGCTCGCTCTTGTGGGCGATGAGGTCGCCATGGCGGCCGGCCTCGGCACAGGCGCGGCACTCGCCAACCTTGAGGTCAGGCTCGTAGTTGGTGGGGCACTTCGGGTTGATGCAAATCTCATACGCCTTGGCGCGGAACGGCTTGCACTTGATACGCGGAGCGCCGCACTCGGGACACACGGCACCCTCTCCCTCGATGGCCTCATAGCGCACGCCGGAGGGCAGCGGGTAGGTGACATCACAGTCCGGCCAGCCCATGCAGCCAACGAAGCTGCCACGGGTCTTGGCGCTCGACTTGATAACGAGGTCCTTGCCGCACTTGGGGCAGGCGCCCACGCGGGCATCCGCCGTGACGGCATCGGCAATCGCCTCGCCGAGGTCATCCTTATGCTCGATAAGCGCGTCGAGCATGCCGGCGAGCAGCGCGCGCGAGTGGTAGACGACCTGATTCTGGGTGTCGGTGCCCTCGGCGACCTTCGTCATGTCCTGCTCGAGCTCACTCGTCATGTCCGGTGTCGTGATGCGCGGAGCGAACTCGTGAAGGGCGTCGATGATGGCCATGCCAAGCTGACTCGGCTCAACCGGATCGTTCTTGAGGTACTTGACCGTATAGAGGCGCTCAATGATGCTCGCGCGCGTCGACTTGGTGCCAAGGCCGCGCTTCTCCATCTCCTGGATGAGCTTGCCCTGGCTGTAGCGCGCAGGAGGCTCCGTCTGCTTGGCCTCGAGGTTGATGCCGAAGACATCGACGGCGTCACCTTCCGAAAGCTCGGGAAGCTGCTCGTCCTTCTTGAGACCAAAGGGATAGATGGCGCGGAAGCCCGGGTCCTTGAGGACATCGCCGCTCGCCTGGAAGGGCTCGCCCGCAACGTCAATCGCAAGCTTGGTTCCCTCGATGGTCGCGGGATCAGAGAGCGTCGCGAGGAAACGGCGCGCGATGAGGTTGTAGAGCTTCCACGCGGCAGGCTCGAGCTTGCCGGGGTCAGCCACGCCGGTGGGATAGATGGGTGGGTGGTCCGTGTCAAACTGCTTGCCACGCGTTGCATGCATTTCAGGCGCCGCCGTGAGCTTGGCCACGTAGGGCGCATACTGCGGAACGCCCGCGAGCATCTTTGCCGTCGCCCTCAGGTCGAGAGACGGCGGATAGACGGTGTTGTCAACGCGCGGATACGAGATGAGGCCGTCCATGTAGAGGCTCTCGGCAAGGCGCATGGTACGCGCTGGAGAAAGGCCCTCGGACGCGGCAGCAGCCTGAAGGCTCGTCGTGTTGAACGGCGCGGGCGGACGTTGTGTGCGGCTCTTCTTCGTCACCGAGGTGACGGTACCCGTGGTTGCGTTCTGCACGTGACCGTACGCCTCGGTCGCCTCAGCCTCGACCGAGAAGCGACCCTTGGCATGGGAAATCTTGAAGCGCTCGTCCTCCGAGGCACCAACAGCAGAAGCCTGGCCGTTGATGACCCAGTAGTCCTCCGGAACGAAGGCGAGGCGCTCGCGCTCGCGCTCGACCACGAGGGCGAGCGTAGGCGTCTGCACACGACCAGCGCTACGGACGTTGCCAAAGCCGCCAAAGCGCGCCATCGTGAGATAGCGCGTGAGGGCGGCGCCCCAGATGAGGTCGATGTACTGACGGGACTCGCCGGCGTCAGCGAGGTTCTGGTCAAGCTCCACAAGGTTAGCGAAGGCGTGCTCGATCTCCGCTCGCGTATAGGCCGAATAGCGAGCGCGCGTCACGGGAACGTCAGGGTTCACCTCGAGCACCTGCGAAAGGGCGTCAGACCCGATGAGCTCTCCCTCGCGGTCAAAATCCGTGCCGATGACGACGGAATCCGCCTTCTTGGCCAGGTTTTTGAGGGCGCGAATGATGCCCTTCTCCGCCGGAAGCTTCTCGACGGGGGCCCAGACGAGATAGGGCAGGCTCGGGACCTTCCAGCCCTTGATGTCGACGCCATCCTCGAGGAAGGGCTTCTTTTTCTTGAATGGCGGACGCGCGAGGCCATCCGGAACGTCAGCCGGCAGCACCTCTCCCTCCTGGGAGATGGCGTACCAGCCCTGGGCGTCAGAGAACTTGAGCTCAGCGGGGAAATCCGGAGCAAGGATGTGGCCTCGCAGGCCAATCGTCACCCACTCCTCGCCATCACGCTGGAAGCGATAGACAGGCGTGTCGTAGACCTTGTCCTTCTTGGGCTTACCGACCTCAGAAAGCAGGGCGGCGATCTTCTCGGCGGCGTCGTTCTTCTCTGTGATGACGAGCTTCATGGGTTAATCCTCGTTGAACTTGTGCTCGGCGTACTCGTCTCGCGTCCACTTGAGAGACTCCTTGCCATCGCGCGCGATCAGGACGCGACGCGCGACGAAGAGCGAGGCCTCGTACAGGACGATGACGGCTCCGAACATAAGGAACATCGTGACGGGGCTGGCGTCGGGCGTAACCATGGCGGAGGCAATAAGCAGGCCGACATAGATGGCACGCCAGTTGCCGCGCAGATCCTTATACGGGACAAGGTGGAAGATCGAGAGGTAGAAGATCACCAGTGGCAGCTCGAAGGCGGCACCAAAGCCAAGCTCGAGGAGCATGATGATGTTGATGTAGTCCTCGGCGTTGGCGAAGATGGCCGCGAAGTCGACCGTCTGGTCGAGCATCCAGCCAAAGGTCGCCTGCAGGATGATGAAGTAGCAGAACACCATGCCGAAGAAGAACAGGAAGACCATAGCGGCGACCGTGGGCATGACCCACTTCTGCTCGCTCGGCTTAAGCGCCGGCATGAAGAAGCCGAGCACCTGGAAGATGATGATCGGACAGCACGCGATGATGGCGAAGAACGCCGCGACCTTGAATCGCAGCGTGAAGCCACCAAGGGCGGTGGTCACGTAAAGCTTGCCCCCGTCCGGCATGAACTCGCGAACCGGGTCGATGAGCAGCTGGATGAGCGTCGGGGACGCCATGTAGATGACACAGGTGGTCACAAGCACGCACGCGACGATGATGGTGAGGCGCCGCCTCAGCTCGCTCAGGTGGTCGAGCAGCGGCATTCTTGCAGGTCCGACGGGCATTTAGGCGTCCTTTCCGTCATCAAGGTCAAGGTCAAGGTCATCGTCATCATCGTCGTCAAGGCCATAGAGGGCCTCGACGGAGGTGGGGGCAGGCTCGGGCTCGGGAGCAGGCTCGACCTCGGCGGAAGGCGTCTCGGGAGCGACCTCGGCGGGAGCATCGGCGTCAGCGGCAGAGGTAGCGGCCTTCTCGGCAGCGGCCTTCTCGGCGGCGAGACGGGCGCGGCGCTCGGCGAAGGTCTCCGCCGGCTTGGCGGCTGCAACCTCCTCCTCCGTCATGTCCTCGTCCTCGGCCTTGGCCTTCGCGGCGGCCTTGCCAGTCGAGGTCTCGGCAACGTTCTGGATCGGGTCGATGATCTCGGACTGGACGACCTTGGTCACGCCCTCTTGCGCGGTGCGGAACTGGCGCAGGGCACGGCCGATGGTGCGCCCCATGCCGGGCAGCTTGTCAGGCCCGAACAACAGGAACGCGAACAGGATGATGAGGAAGAGCTCTTGATCTCCGATGCCGAACACGAATGCCTCCTTGGGCGTCTAGACCCGAGAACGATGGGTGTGATTAGTCTTCCACGTTGAGCTGACGCTCGACGCCAAGAAGGCCGAGCACACGCTTGACGTTTGCCTGCGGATGAGCGACGGAGAAGGCCACTCCCGCCTCCTGCGCGCGATTGGCAGCGCCCACGAGCACGCCAATGCCGGTCGAGTCAATGTAGGAGACCTCCGCAAGATCGACGGAGACCTCCGCGGGAGCTGCCTCGAGCGCGGAATCCACCGCCTCGCGGAGCTCGCCCGCGTTCGACACGTCAACCTCGCCCACAACGGTGACGAGGGTCTTGCCCACCTTCTCGGCGCTTGTGATGGAAAGGTCCATGCCCTCCCCCTTCCTATTCCGCAGCCGACGTCGTGGCGGCAGAGGTAAGGGACTGGAGCTGCGACGTTGCGTAGCTCTGAAGTCCATAGGTGTTGTCAGGGTCGACCTCGAGCGCCTTGTTGAAGGCGTCCGTGGCCTTTTCAGTCTCTCCGGTCTCCTGGTACATCATTCCCAGATTGGTCCATGCCGGAGCAAAGTCACCCACGTTCTTGGTGAAGTCCTCAAGAGCCTTGATGGCACCGGCCTGGTCACCAAGATAGTACTGGCAAAGCGCTCTGTTCACACGCGCGGCGCTTGCGTCCTCGAGCTTAAGGTATGAATCGTAGTAGCCCTCAGCCGTGGTGAGCAGCTCCTTTATGTGGGCTTGGTCGTCATCGGTCGAGGCATAGTTCCTGGCGGTGCTACCCCAGTTCAGGTAGTTGTTCGCAAGGTTGATAAGGGCGGCCTTATCGTCCGGAGAATCCTTGAGCTTCTCCTCGAGCGGGGAGACGATGGACTGGTAGTGCTCGTCCAGGTCATTCATATAAGTGTTGGTCGTCGCGGCGTCAGAGGTAGAGGCGTCGGTCGTCGCGGCAGAGGTGGCCGCCGCGGTTGTAGCAGTCGCGGCAGAAGCCTTGCTCTTCTGGATGCCGGAGATGATGGCGGAAAGGGACGGCAGCAGGATTGAACCCACCATAATGATGGAGACGAGCACGACACCAACAATCACGGCAGGACGGCGGTTCGACGGCGTCACCGTGCGCACGGGAGCTTGATCCTCGGCGGGCGACTCGCTGCGGCTACGGCCGCGGTCGGTCGTGCCTAGGCCCTTGCCCGCAGCTTCCTCGCCCTTGACGGTCGATACGCGCGTGGAAGCCTCGTCTGTCTTCTTTGGCTTCGATGCCATCGATGAGCGTCCTTCCTGCCCACTATCGGGCAATTCCCCTTGATGCAGGTGCGCCCGGGCCGGGGCCTGGGCGCACACATTCTGCGTATTCTACCTCACACGCGCGCCGAAGCCGTCTAGCGCGCCTCGCGAGCGAATCGTGCCGACACGAGTCGCACACAGGTCACGAAGACGTCAAGCGCGGCGCCGAGATCATCAAGGCTGGGATACGAAGGTGCAATACGAATGTTCGTGTCGTCCGGGTCCTTGCCATAAGGCCAGGTAGCGCCTGCAGGCGTCATCTTGACGCCAAGCTCCTCGGCAAGGGCGACAATCTTCTTCGCAGAGCCCTTGGGGCCATCGAAGGAAACGAAGTAGCCGCCACGCGGGTGAGACCAGGTGGCACACTCGAGGTCGCCCAGACCGCTCTCGAGCTTCTCGTCCACGAGCTCGAAGCGCGGGGCAAGAATCCTCGCGTGCTCGACCATATGAGCGCGGACGCCATCCGCATCGCCAAACCAACGAACGTGTGCAAGCTGCATGAGCTTGTCAGAGCAGACGCGCTCCACGTTGAAGGTCTTGCGGAGGTCGGCGATGTCGGCGGGGCTGGCGACGACGCAGGCAATGCCGCTGCCCGGGAAGGTTACCTTACTCGTCGAGGCAAACTCGTAGACGAGGTTATCGTGGTCCTCCGCAGCGACCGCGCCGAAGATATCGAGCAAGTAGTCCGGCTCCTCGTTGAGATCGTGGATCGCGTAGGCGTTGTCCCAGAAGATGCGGAAGTCCGGCGCGGCAGGCCTGAGGGCGGCGAAACGGCGGACGACTTCATCCGAGTAGGTGATGCCCGTGGGGTTCGAGTACTTGGGGACGCACCAGATGCCCTTGACCGTCGGATCGTTCTCGACGAGGCGCACGACCTCGTCCATGTCGGGGCCCTCCGGCGTCATGCGAATGGGCACGTTCGTGTAGCCCACGGAAGCGCTGACTGCGAAGTGGCGATCATAGCCGGGCGACGGGCACAGGAACTTGAGCGGGCCGCGGGCGGCCTGAACCGCATGGGGCTCGCAGCCGCGAACGCCGTGGATCCAGCCATGGACGATGACGTCGTGCATGATGTTCAGGCTCGAAGATCCCCCGAGGATGAGATTGTCTGCGTCGACGCCAAGAAGATCCGCCATGAGACGGCGAGCCGCGGGGAGGCCGTCAGGACAACCATAGTTACCGGCATCTACGCCCTCATCGACGAGGTCGGTAGACGAGTTGAGCACATCGAGCATGGGGCGAGAAAGGTCGACCTGCTCCGGGCTCGGCTTGCCGCGGGCCATATCGAGCTTGAGGCCGCGAGCGCGGAGCTTTTCCGCCTCCGCCTCGAGTTGGGCGATTTGCTCGTCAAGCTCTTCGTTCGTCATCTGCTCGTAGACACTTGCCATGCTCGTCTCCATTCGTCGACGCCTGGTTCTGCCCGATCTAGCGCTTGAGCTCGCACAACGCCGATGCGCCGGATGCGACCCCAATCCGCATGACGCTCATTTGCGGGATAGTCGCTCGCGATCCGACCACTGGAGGCAGCGGCGCATTCCCCCTTGAAATGATCCGTGCTGGCGCTGTGCTTACGCTCATTCGAGTATAGAGAGAAATAATCGTTATGGAACGCGAAGTGGTGAAGCGCGCGTTACGAGAGAGCGAATGGCATCCGCGGCTGTTACCATAGTGCCCATGGAAAAGCCTCCCTACATACCAAACTCTGACGAGTACGGCGAGCTCCAACGCTTCGTTGATGCGTTGTTCATGAGCGAGCACTTCGTGGATAACCTCGACGTTCAAGTCATGGCGGAGACATTTGACCTCCCGTATGACCTGCTTGAGGTCGTCGGCATGCTACCGAGCGGCGTCTATGAGCGCCCCCGCCTCGCAGACCAACTCAACTCCGCTCTCGTCGCGCACGGCTGGACTCAGCGCTTCGGCACCGTGGAGTAACGTAGCCCCCGCTTGTCTCTCGCACGAGCCAACCAGCGTCGCGCCACCCGGACGCAGCACGATTCGTCGCGGTTAACGTGTCTATGCATGCATTATTTCGACTGTGGCCAGGTTCGCGAAATCCTTGGCGACTTTTTAGCACTTATATTGACCAGGGCAGCTTTTAACTGCGTAAATAGCCGCCACGGATTCCTCAGAGCCCCCCTTAACCAGCATTCCGACGCATATACATTCGCCATATGTGCTCATTTGTCATCAACGTTTGTCTCCCAATTACGCATACCAAACATCGGCGCATATTCAGCCCCTATATGTGTTCGTTTGCCGGCACTTCACACCGCTACGGCTCTCATATCTCAGCTCGACACGCTTACAGCCTCGATTCACACCTGTTTTCAATCCTGCCGTCGAGCCTTCAAAGCGCCAGCGACGCGCCGCTCTTTACTGCCTCCAGCCATTTAAGATGACATGACAATAATCAGACAATTTCTGACAGAATCTAACGGAAATACAACAAAGAATGTTGTGTTTTTCCAGGTAGATACACTTATCCACGAATAGATACCATTCACGTGTTTTTACTTAATATTCGCCTCAATCTAGGCACAATAGGTCCACCTCGTATTGGTATCTATTCGCCTTCGCGGCGTCTGAATGTGCGCTTTGCACATCCAGCCATCACCCCGCAAGGCAGAACGGCGCGTTTTCACCACAACGCACAGTTCTTCATATGGCAAAGGCATGAGTCGGTCTTAAGGAGGCCCTATGGGCAAGGGAACACATAAAGCAACAGACGCGCGCCTGGGCGCCCTACTCGACGAGGCATCACGCCGGGGCTCGTGCCTTGGTCCTCGCAATCGAAATGACCGAGCGGCCCTCTCTAGAAGAGTCGAAAAAGGCCTGGTCGTCTCCCCTTATCCTGGAGTCTACGCATCCCCGTCTTTCTGGAATTCCCTTAGTTATAAACCAGAGCAGCAGGAGCGCGCCATCTTACTCGGCATCGCAATGCTTCATCCGAGCTGGGTGTTCTGCCACGTTTCCGCAGCTATCATCCACGGTCTCAACGTTCCCTACCGCATGCACGGCGCTATACATGTTGCAAATCTCAATGGATCATCCAGCAGACAGTCGAAGCAGGTCGTTCGCCACCGAATCCGGCGCAGTCAAATCGAATGGTTTGGCGGAATAGCGCTAACGTCCCCTCTTGAGACAACCCTCGAGTGCCTTTGCGACTCCGGATTTCGCGAAGGCCTCTCAATCGCCGATTCAGCCGCCAGGCTCCTCGGTCTGTCGGGAAGCGAACTGCGCGACAAGCTGTCCGATCTCGGTAAGGGCACACCCGGAATCCAACGGGCACTCAGCATCGCACAATGCGCCGATCCCCTGAGCGAAAGCGGCGGCGAGTCAATCGCTCGCGCGACAATCATCCGATACGGCTATGTTCTTCCTAGGCTTCAGATTTGGATACCTAATCCGCTTGACCAGAAACATCCTTTCCGCGCTGACGCAATTTGGATTCTCCTCGATGGGACCATCATCATTTGCGAGGTTGACGGCATCGAAAAGCGCATAAATCCCGAGATGACAGGAGGTCTTGACCTCGCACGAGTCTTTGCAAAAGAGCGCCAGCGAGAAGCGTTGCTCACAGCAGTCGGTGCAAAAGTCATGCGCGTCTCATTCAGTGACGCATGGGACGGTCAGAAGCTGTGTCAGCTGCTCGATGCCTACGGCGTGCCGAAAGCAAATAGCCCCGAAGGGCTCGCAATGAGGCGTGAGAGTTCGGCAATGATGGGTGGGGTTCCAGCGCCAAACGGCGCAGTCATCAGGAATGGGCGACTGAAGTTCGAGCGCTAGCCGAATTAAGGCAGTCCATACGGGCGCTTGAAGTTCGAGCGCTTTCCGTATTTAGGCAGTCCATGGATTGAGGCGGCACGATTCCGTTCGCTCGGCGTCTCTAAGCATGCGTAATATTGATCGCTACGGCCCACCTCCGCCTGCCCGCGAATAGCCAACTACGACTCTGCACGCTTAAGGCCTCTAAGCGTGCAGAGTCAGCTGGCATGACAACACAGCCAGTGTTCACGAGTGGTCGGACGCGCAATCTTGCACGCTTGGGAGCTTTATGCATGTAGGATTAGCCACCGCTGCCTCCCCGCCAGCCTTCATACGCGATCGGGCACGCAATCCTGCACGTTTAAGGCCTCTAAACGCGCGCTTCGTTCAGGACGGCACCGCAGCCAGCCTTCACGAAGGATTGCTTGTGCGATTCTACGCACTTAAAACCGGCTTGCATGTCAAAACGGTGCAACGACCCCACGCTGATTAATCCGTGGCGACTTTCTGACATAAATTATGAAGGTTTACCTTTTTAACTGCGCAAATAGTCGTCACGGTTTCTGCTAACGGGCTAAGGGGCACGTTTCGTCACGTATAGGCGGTCAATATGCGACTGTTTAATGTCACGGAGACTGCAGCAATCCGTGGAAGCACGCTTCCTCATACATAGACGCCCGATATGTGTTTATTTGTCTCCACAATTTGGGGGCATCACCGGAAAGCAACAGACGACATGCTTAGCCGGCCCATATACGCCGAAACTTCGCCAATGTCTCAAGTCGCGCGACAACGCGACTCCTCCGCAAACTGAATGGCCGCCGGCGCGGACAACGCGGCAACGTCACGGACGGCACGGCCGCCGGCAAGGGCAACTCGCCCCGCCATAAGCAAGGTGGCCGCCGGCAAGGGCAGCTCGCCCCGCCTTAAGCAAGGTGGCCGTCAGCGCGGCCAACACAGGAACGCCACATAAAAAAGGCGGATCCTCCGTGGTTGGAAGACCCGCCCGCACACCAAACTAAGTCATCAAGCGCTTAGCCGTCCGACATGTTCGTACCACTTAATCCTCGTCGACCTCAGGCTCGACGGGCTTCTTGGTCGCGGCAAGGATAAAGGCGCTGCCCACGGCGGCGCTCGCGATAGAACACGCGAGAATGGCGCACTTGGCCGCAAGCACTTCGGTCTCGCTCACAAACGCAAGGCCGGCGATAAGGATGGACATCGTGAAGCCAAGGCCACCCATGAGGCCCACGCCGATGATCTGCTTCCAGTCGACGCCCTTCGGCAGCTTGGCGAAGCCAATCTTCACGAGCAGGAAGGTAACGCCGATGATGCCAATCGGCTTACCCAGGAACGCACCCAGGAAGACACCGCGAGTCACAGGATCGGCGAGGATGGCCGCCGGATCGGCACCCACGAGGCAGACCTGCGCGTTCACGAAGGCGAACAGCGGGAGGATGCCGAAGTTGACGAACGTCGAGATGGCACTCTCGACGCGGACCAGCGGCGGCGCAACGCGATGCATCACGCGCTCGACGCTGTGAGCCTTCTCCGTGAAATCGTGCTGGCCGAGGACATGCGACTCCTCGTCATAGGCGTCTTCGAGGAGGTCTGCTTTGTCGCCAAGCCAGTCACGCAGCGCGTCGAGGCGAATATCGGACTTGGCAGGCAGGAACAGGGCCAGGATGACACCGGCGAGCGTCGCGTGGATACCGGAGTTGAACATGCATACCCACAGGACGAGGCCCACGATAATGTACCAGCGAGCGGCGAACGCACGCATGCGGTGCAGCGCCGCGAGCACGACGATGCAGCCAAGCGACGCGGCAAGCCACGGGATGCTCGGGGTCTGCCCGTAGAAGACGGCGATTACGATGATGGCGAGGATGTCGTCAGCGATCGCGAGGGTCGAGAAGAAGACCTTGGTCGCTGGCTTCACACGGTCGCCCAGCAGCGACATGATGCCGAGAGCGAAGGCGATGTCAGTCGCCATCGGAACGGCCCAGCCATGGGGCGCGCCACCCTTTCCGAGGTTCAGGGCGAGGTAGATGAGCGAGGGCACGGCCACGCCGCCCACAGCGGCGAGCATGGGAAGCGCCGCCTGTCGCGGCCGGCGCAGCTGGCCCACGGTCATCTCATATTTGAGTTCGATGCCCACGAGAAGGAAGAAGATGGCCATCAGGAAGTCGTTCACGAACTCCTCGAGCGTGAGGCTCGCGCTCACGCCGCCGATGGACACGCCGATCGACGTCTCGAAGAAGTGGTGGACCGCCTCATAGGCGGGCGTGTTCGCGACGATGACGGCGAGGATGGCGGCGAGCACCATCACGGCGGCGGCGATGATGCCGTTAGACGTGAACTCCTGACGCGCATCCCTACGCTCGAAGCGGCGAACCTGCACCTCCTCGGCAATGATCTCCTCGTTGATGATGGGCTCCGGGCTCTGGGTCATATCTTCTACTCCGCGGCGGCGAGAATCGGGGCAGCAACCTGCTTCTTACGGGAGAGCACGCCGGGCATCCAGACGCCATCGTGCTCGTCGGCGATACCGAGGCCCTTCTGGGCAACGGCGGTCTCGCCCTCGAAGAGGACCTGGGAGCCCTCCTCCATGATGTCGGTCAGGCAAAGGACGATGCCCTCGGCGCCCTTGTCGGCCTGGTAGGCGCGCATGGCCTCGCGGATCTCGTCGATCATGCCGAGAGCGCGGCTCTTGTCAACCGTCTCGTACTGGCCGATAAGGAGCTTCTGGCCGGCGACCTCGAACATCTTGATGTCGTTGCCGACCATCTCGGCCGCGGTGAAGGAGCCGGACGGCCGGGAGAGGAAGACCTCCATGCCGAACTTGACCGGATCAACGCCAAGCTGCTCGCCAAGCTTGGCGGCGATGGCACGGTCGACGTCGGTGGTCGTGGGGCTCTTGAGCATGAGCGTGTCGGTCATCATGGCAGAGAGCAGGAGCTTCGCCTGGACGTCCGTGAGCTCCTGGTCGAGAACCTCGAACAGCTTGGCGACGATGGTGCAGCTGGAACCCCAGGGAAGCGCGATGTAGTGGAGCGGAGCGGCAGTCTCGAAGTCACCGATGCGGTGGTGGTCGACGACGCCCAGGACGGTGGCGTCCTTCAGGCCCTCGACGGACTGGCTGGACTCGTTGTGGTCAGTCAGGACGACAAGCTGGCCAGCCTCGACGCCCTTGATCTGCTCGGGCTCGGCAATGCCAGCCTCGGCGAGGAGCTTGGCGGACTCGGCCGGAAGCGCACCGAGGGCGCAGGCCTTGTACTCGTTGCCCTCGTAGCCAACCTGGTTAAGAAGCTGGGCGAGAACGACGGCGGACATGACGGCGTCGTTGTCAGGGTTCTGGTGACCAAAGACGTAGACCGTGCTCATTGCGCGTACCTCCAAATCTAAGCGGGCACCGCGGCGGCACCCGGCAAGGCAGGCGCCCCTGCGCCCACCGTTTTTGCAACTTTTTAATTGTACCCACCGAATTGTCTGCCCCATCTGAGCGGGGCGCTGTTCCACAAAGACGCTGAAATGTTGCCCTCACCTGGGGGACAGCCAGCGTCTCGGCAGCGCGTCCGCACGGAGGCGCAACCGGACCGCGCTCACGTCATGACATGACCGGGAAAGCCACGCCCAGCGCCTCGGCAGCGCCTACCTCACCTGGGAAAGAGTCTGCTCCACGTAGACCTTATCCGCCACAGCCTCGACGGCGGCGCTCATGAGGCGCGACAGGTCGGGGGCGACCTCGACACCGTTAGCATCCGTCAACGGCACGTGCGGGGTTGCGGGAATGGCACGCTCGTCCTCGTCAACGGCAAAGCGACGGGCGAGGGTCTCCTCAAGCGTGGCGACGAGCACGTCATACGTACTGGCGACGTTCACGCCGCGGTCGACGCAGGCATCATACAAGGTCTTGACCTCGCTTATGGGAAGCACGCGCTTCAGCGTGCACACGAAGATGAGCGAAGCGACATGGCGACGAGTGTAGCGACGGCGCTGAGGGGCCGGAATCACGCGCTGCTTCACGTAGTTGTTGACCATAGAGCTCGTGATGAGCTCCTCGCCCGGGAGGGCCATGAACGAGAGGTTCTCGGACACAAAGGAGAGCACCTGGTCGAGATAGAGCTCTATGCGCGGCATCTCCTCGACTCGCGCGATGTGGACGCGCGTCATGCGCTCGCGCAGATCGCGAACGTCATCTTCGTGCAAAGTCATCGCCGGCCCCCTTGTCTGAATAGCCAATTCCCCAGGGTTCAGTGGGTAAATGTACGTCCAACCCAACTTGTGACGCAAGTTTACGCATTATCAAAATGACGTATCCTAGTATCCATAACTAGATACACTAATCTCGAGGATTCGACCGAGAGACTTTGCATCGCACGAGCAACAGTCGCACCGCACCTAACAGGGAGCCCCGCATGAACGAGCAGCGCATTGCCATCATCACGGATTCGGGCACTGACACCCCGGCGGACTTCGCCGCGGCTCATGACGTGCGCACCGTGTCGCTCGCAGTCAACTATTCCAACGGCGACAGTTATCGCTCCGGCTCGGAGATTACCGCCGACGAGGTGATCGACCGCTTCGCCGAGGAGATTCCCACAACGAGCCTTCCCTCCCCCAAGGACATCCGAGAGGCTCTCGAGACCGCTCGTGCCGATGGCTACGAGGCAGCCGTCTTCGTGACGATCAGCTCCGGTCTCTCCGCCACCAACCACACCGTCCACCTTGTCGCCGGCCAAATGCCCGATTTCCCGGTGGCGGTCGTCGACACCAAGAGCATCGGCATCGCGGCGGGTCTCACCGTCATGGCAGCCGTCCGCATGGTCGAGGCGGGCATCCCCTTCGACGAGCTCCAGGGCAGGCTCGAGGCCCTCGCAGCGGAGACCCACGGCTACTTCACCGTGCGCGAGCTCTCCTACCTGCGCCACGGTGGCCGCATCAACGAGGCCACCTACCGCCTCGGCAGCGTCCTGAACCTCAAGCCCGTCTTCACTTGCGATAAAGAGGGCAAGTACGTCACCGTCAAGAAGTGTCGTGGCTGGGAGAAGGCCCTCGCCAGCGAGCTTGCCATCATTGCCGAGAAGGCCAAGGAATACGCGCAGGTTATCTGTGCCGTGTGCTGCACCAAGGCGGAGCCTCGCACGGAGGAGCTCTCCGAGAAGATTCACGAGATGATTCCCAATTGTTGCGAAATCGTCAAGGTCAGCCTCTCGCCGGACCTGATCGTGCACGCGGGTCCCAGCCTCATTGGCATGGCAGCCCAGCCCGTCCCGGCACTCTAGCGTCCGCCCCCGGGCAAGAGCCAAACCACCCAGAACCCATGCGGAGGCCGCCTCGAGCGGCCTCCTCCACATGCAGGGATTGCGAGGGCACTGGCCACAAAAGCCTCGACGCCGCAAAACGCTCCGCTGCCTGTAACAATCCAACGAACAGCGGCACCGTTCGGTATCGTCTCCCCTAGCACTCGTGCATAATGTGTAAATCGCACATTTGCGCGCATAAGCCCGCACACGCTGGGCCTGCGCGTCCGCAAGCGCATGCCGCACGTCCATGCCAAACGAAGGGGACATCGTGTCTATTACTGCAGAAGAGGTCGCCGAGACACTCAACATGGTGACCGAGCAGCACCTCGACATTCGCACCATCACCATGGGCATCTCGCTCATGGGCTGCGCGGACGAGAACCTCGACCGCATGTGCACCAAGGTATATGACCGCATCACCACCAAGGCCGAGCACCTCGTTGAGACCGCGGAGAACCTCGAGCGCGAGTATGGCATCCCCATCGTCAACAAGCGCGTCTCCGTAACGCCCATCGCCCAGATTGCCGCCGCCTGCCCGGACATCGACCTCGTGCCGCTCGCGCACGCGCTTGACCGCGCAGCGGAGACCCTCGGCATCGATTACCTTGGCGGCTATTCCGCCCTCGTGCACAAGGGCATCGGCGACGCAGATCGCCGTCTCATCAACTGCATCCCCGAGGCGCTTGCCTCCACGAGCCGCGTGTGCTCGAGCGTAAACGTCGCGAGCCTGCGCGCCGGCATCAACATGGACGCCGTCCTCATGGCTGCCCAGACCATCATCGACGCCGCCAAGCTCACGGCGGATCGTGATTCCGTGGGCGCCTCCAAGTTCGTCTGCTTCGCCAACATGGTCGAGGACTCGCCGTTCATGGCGGGCGCCGTCCATGGCTCTGGCGAGGCTGACGCCGTCATCAACGTCGGCGTCTCCGGCCCCGGCGTCATGGCGGCGGCCCTCGCCGAGCTCCCCAAGACGGCCGACATGATGGAGGTTGCGGAGCGCATCAAGCAGACCGCCTTCAAGATCACCCGTGCCGGCGAGCTCATGAGCCGCCAGGCCGCGAGCCGCCTCGGTGTCGAGAAGGGCATCGTCGACCTCTCGCTCGCCCCCACCCCCGCCATCGGCGACTCCGTGGCACGCATCCTCGAGATCATCGGCGTCGGCCAGTGCGGCGGTCCGGGCACCACGTGCGCCCTCGCCATGCTCAACGACGCCGTCAAGAAGGGCGGCGTCATGGCGAGCTCCAGCGTGGGCGGCCTGTCCGGCGCCTTCATCCCGGTCTCCGAGGACGCCGGCATGATCGACGCCGCCGAGGCCGGCGCGCTCTCCCTCGAGAAGCTCGAGGCCATGACCTGCGTGTGCTCCGTCGGCCTCGACATGATCGCCGTTCCGGGCGACACGCCGGTCGAGGCGATCGCCGGCATCATCGCCGACGAGATGGCCATCGGCGTCATCAACAACAAGACCACCGCCGTTCGCCTCATCCCCGCCATCGGCAAGGCCGAGGGCGACTGCGTCGAGTTCGGCGGCCTCTTTGGCCGCGCCCCCGTCATGCACGTGAACCCCAACGCGGGTCACGTCCTGGCGCACCGCGGCGGCCGCTTCCCCGCCCCGCTCAACTCCCTCAAGAACTAGGCGGCAGCGAGGCAAGGCAAGATGTCAGACGATCAGCGCGAGAGCGACCTGGACGAAACGTTCGAGTCAGCCGATGCGCCCGAGTTGAACAACGTCGCCGAGACGAACGAGAGGCTCGTCGAGGCGGAGATAGACACCGAGACGGAAGCGCAGGCGGAAACGCCCGCGCTTCCGCGCGTGCTTAGGTGGCTCCTCCTCGTGGACGCCCGCGCCTCCGTCATAGCCAGCGCGGTCGCTGTCGTCATCATCATCGCCCTCGTCTTTGGTATCGCACACACGAAGAACGATTCTGTGGCGGCTCGCCCGGGAGAACCCGTCGGTGTCCTCAGCGCTCGAGTGTCCGCACCGCCCTCAAGCGGAGCCTCCTTCGCGGATAGCCTAATCTCGACAGGGTTTTCCGTCCCCGAGGACCCAGCGGGCATCGTCGTCTCAGATGCCAGCATCACCAACGACAAAATCGTCCCTCTTCGTCACGCGACCGACGCCATCGAAGACGCGGGCTACAAGGTTGGCTATGTCCTGCTAGACGTCAACACCGGCGCGACCATCAGCTACAACGCAGACACCGCCTTCTACTCCGCAAGCTCGCTCAAGGGGCCCTATGTCGCCGCGCTCGCGCGCTATGGCCTGGGCGATGGCATCGAATCCCTCTCGGGCCTCATCTCCGCGACGATCGAGCAGTCTGACAACGTCGCCTACGCCATCTTGCGCGGGAGCAACGGCGACGACGTCATGCGACAGCTCGTTGACGAAGCGGGCGCGGAGAACCTGCCGGCAACGGCGGCGACCAGCGACATCGACTCTGCCATGCAGACGCTCAGCGTCGCGAGCATCGCGGACAATAACTACGAGTTTGTGACGCCTAACCAGCTGCTTTCGATGTGGGCGCTCTGTGGGCAGTACCTTGCCAGCAACGAGCCGGGAGCCGCCTATCTCGCAAGCGAGTTCGCCATACCGGAGACCTCTGCAATCAAGTACGTGGGCAGAGCCTTTGGCGGCACCTGGTCAAAGGCCGGATGGTACCCCGGCGAGGGCGGCTCCCTCTCGACCACGGTCGACGCCGGCGTGGTGCGCGAGGAGACCGGCGATGTGGTTCTCGTCGTAATGACCAACAAAGGCTCGGACTTCTCCGTTATCGACAGCATCGCGCTCGAGCTTCTCGAGCTCCACGAGCATATGGCGGGTTAACGAACCTAGAACTCGCCCACGAACCTGACCTCGGGCTCGAGCTCGACGTCGAACTGACGCTTGACCTCGTTCTGGACATGGGAGATGACGGCGCGCACGTCGGCCGCCGTAGCATCGCCAAGGTTCACGACGAAGCCCGCATGCTTAGTCGAGACCGCGGCTCCCCCCACCTGGTAGCCCTTGAGGCCGGCATCGCTGATGAGCTTGCCGGCAAAGTGGCCCTCGGGGCGCTTGAAGGTCGAGCCCGCGCTGCCATACTCAAGCGGCTGCTTGGACTGGCGCGCCTCCGTAAGCTCGGCCACGCGATCCGCAATCTGGGAGCGGTCGCCCGCCTCGAGCTTGAACGTGGCGGAGAGCACCACAAGGCCCTCGGTGCGCACGCGGCTCGTGCGGTAGCCCATCTCGAGCTGATCGGCCGGAATCTCCTCGACATAGCCACTCGGCATGAGGCAGCGGACGCTCTCGAGGACATCGGCGCAGCAGCCGTCATAGGCACCGGCGTTCATGAAGACGGCGCCGCCCACGCTGCCCGGGATGCCACAGGCAAACTCAAGGCCCGTTAGGCCGAGGGAAGCCGCGAGCTCGGATACATCCGCGATGGCAGCACCTGCCTCACAGAGGATCTCGCAGGCCTCGCGCGGATCACCCAACAACAGGATGTCGTCGAGCGCGCCGGCGCAGTCGATCATGACACCGCGATAGCCCTTGTCGCCGACGAGTAGGTCAGAGCCCAGGCCAAGCAGAAAGTGCGGCACACCCGTATCGACGCAGGCGCGCGTGACGCGCACGAGCTCGTCCTCCGTCGCGGGCGTGACGAACAGGTCCGCCGGACCGCCGACGCCGAAGGTGGTGTGGGCGCTCATCGGTTCGTCGCGGCGGACGGCATCCGCGCCCACCACGCTCTCGAGGGCGTGGGCGAGGGCGTCGAACTTCTCGGAATCCTGGGACATGGGTCCTCCTCGGGCTACGCGCGCGGCCGCGCGGCGATGATCATGAGCTGCGATGACCGGCCAGGCAGCCCAAGGCTGCCGCGCGGCGAACGTCTGATTCTCTCCGCTGAAGTTTACCCGCCCTTTCGCGCGTCAATGCAAACTCCGCATTCGGGGCCGCCAGACCGGGGCGTCTCCGCCTCGCAGGGCATACTCCGCCGTACCTCGGCCCCGGCGCCACGTGCCCGCTCCCCCGTTCGTCCCACAGCGTCTCGAGCCCTCGCGCATAAATCCCTTTGCGCGCCGTGGGCAATGTGCTAGCCTATCGGTGTCAGTTTCAGGGCGGGGCGAAATTCCCCACTGGCGGTAACTGGTGGCAAAGAGCCAACCAGGAGCCCGCGACCCGCGAATACGCGGTCGATCCGGTGAGAGTCCGGAGCCAACGGTCACAGTCCGGATGGAAGAAACGGAGGCCACTTATGGCTACTTCCACGCACGCAAACTCCCACGCAACCACCGGCACCACGTCAGGCGGCTGGTCGACTCAGCGCATCGCCATCTGCGCGCTGTTCGTCGCCGTCTCGATGATCGTCAGCTACATGGAGATCCCGGTTCCGCCGGTCGCGTGGCTGAAGTACGACCCGTCCGGCGCCGTCTGCCTCGTCGCCGGCCTCGCCTTCGGCACGGGCACGGGCGCCATCGTGAGCGTCCTGTCCTGGCTCCCCCACCTCTTCATGAATCCGTGGGGCGGCCTCATGGGCATCCTCTGCACGCTCGCGCTCGTCGTTCCCGCCTCGCTCGTGTACGAACGCAAGCAGACCGTCGCTGGCGCTGCCACCGGCATGGCGCTCGGCGCCGTCGCCACCCTCGTCGTCGCCTGCGGAGCCAACATCGTCATCACCCCGATCTACACCCCCACGATGACCTCGGCCGACGTCATGGCCATGATCGTGCCGGTGCTGCTGCCTTTCAACATCATCAAGGTCGCGCTCAACTGTGCCGTGACCGCCGTGGTGTTCAAGCCCGTCTCCAAGCTCGTGAGCAGGTAATTGGCCGCCTCGCCTAACAACGCGCCCATGTCGAGGGCCCAGCTCAAGGACGTCCGTCTCTCCTATGACGGCGGCCTCACCTGGGCCCTCGATGGCGTTTCGCTACGCATTGAACCCGGCGAGCGCATTTGCGTGCTCGGTCCCAACGGCTCCGGTAAGTCGTCACTCGCTCAGGTGCTCGCAGGCCTGGTTGCGCCTGACGAGGGAACCGTCGAGCTCGCAGGCCGTACCTGCTTCGACGGCTCGCCTGACCCGGACGCCTACCGTCACGCGCGCCGGGTCACGGGCCTCGTCTTCCAGAACCCCGAGGACCAGATCGTCACGAGCGTCGTCGCCGATGACGTGGCCTTCGGGCCAGAGAACCTCGGCATCGAGCGCATCGACATCGCCCGACGCGTCAACGAGGAACTGGGACGCGTGGCGATGTCCGCATATGCCCAGGCAGATCCGGCGCGCCTCTCCGGCGGCCAGCAGCAGCGCGTCGCCATCGCGAGCGCCCTCGCCATGCACCCAGACATGCTCGTGCTTGACGAGCCCGGCGCCATGCTCGACGTCCGCGGGCGCCGCGGCATCATGCGCGTGCTCGACCTGCTTCAGGAGGCCGGCACCACCCTCGTCCACGTCACGCACTTCATGGACGAGGCGCTCGCCGCAGACCGCGTCATCGTAATGCGCTCCGGTCACGTCGCTCTCGAGGGAACTCCCGCCGAGGTCTTCGCGCACGCCCGCGAGCTACGTGAATGCGGCCTTGACCTTCCTCTCGCAACGCGCGTGTCGCTCGAGCTTGGCCTGGAGCCCTGCGCAAGCGCAAGCGAGCTCGCGCATGTCCTTGCCGAGAGGGGCGCGAACCAGGGGGTCATCGCGTCTGCGGACGAGGAACCGTCCCCGCACGCGACAAACATCCCTACCAGCGATAACGCGCCGGCAGCCCTCCGCTTCTCAAACGTCAGCTTCTCGTACGGCGCTGCCCCCACCCTTGACGACCTCTCCTTCGAGCTTGCGCGCGGTGAGCTCGTCGCCCTCATCGGCCAGACGGGTTCCGGCAAGTCCACGATCGCCCGCCTCGCATGCGCGCTCGGCAATCCACAATCCGGCGAAGTCAGCGTATGTGGCATTCCTGCCGCTGACCGTAAGCGCCGCCGCGAGCTTCGCGGCAAGATCGGCTTCGTGATGCAGCGCCCCGAGCGCCAACTCTTCGCCAAGACCGTCGCGGCAGACGTCGCCTACGGCCCTCGCAACCTCGGACTTCCCGAGGAAGAAGTCGCTCGCCGCGTGAACGAGCAGCTCGAATTCCTCGGCATCGCCGATAAGGCCAGCGCCTCCCCCTTCGACCTCTCGGGCGGACAGCAGCGACTCGTTGCCCTGGGCGGCGTCCTCGCCATGGAGCCCGAGGTCCTCGTCCTCGACGAGCCGGTCGCCGGGCTCGACCCGCGCGGAGCCGCCCGCCTGCGCGAGCACGTTCGTGCGCTCCACGCCCGCGGAGTGACCGTGCTCATGATCTCCCACTCGATGGAGGACGTCGCCGAGCTCGCTGATCGCGTCATCGCGCTCGACCAGGGACGCATTGCCCTCGCCGGCACGCCTGAGGAGGTCTTCTCCCATGGGGAAGCCCTTCACAAGCTTGGCCTCGGCGTACCCGCCCCCCTCGAGCTCGCCCACAGCCTCGAGGACGCCGGCGTTTTCGCACCGGGCGAGCTTGGCCAGCCGCTCACAACCAGCGCGCTCGTCACCAACATCACCCGGCTCAGAGGAGGGGATCGATCTTGCTAGCCTCCCCAATCGGCCGCTATCAGCCTGGCACCTCGCTCGTGCACCGCCTCGACGCGCGCGTGAAGGTGATCTGCCTCATGGCCCTCGTCATTCTCATGGTCACGGTGACCACCCCGACGGGACTCGCCCTCGCCGCGATCGGCATCCTCGCGCTCGTCGCCGCAAGCCACGTTACGCCCAAGATCATCTGGGCAAGCGTTCGCCCCATCGTGCCCTTCGTAGCCTTCGTCGCCGTCTTTAACCTCTTCATGGCGCACGGCGGGACAACGCTCGCGCAACTAGGGCCGCTCGCGCTCACCACTGAGGGCATCTGGATCGCCGCGCTCTACGCGGTCCGCCTGCTTATGGCAGTGGCACTGGGCGCCCTGCTGCTGCTCACCACCACACCCACTGCCCTCACGGACGCATTCGAGTCCCTGCTCTCGCCTCTCGGCCGTTTGGGCCTTCCCGCCCATGAGATCTCGATGGTGCTCTCACTCGCCCTTCGCTTCGTGCCGGTGCTTGCGGACGAAGCTCAGTCGATCATGGATGCCCAAGCAGCACGAGGCGCGTCCTTCGAGGAGGGTGGCCTCGCCAACCGCGTCCGTGCCATTGGCGCCATCCTCGTGCCGATGTTCGCCGGAGCGATTCGTCACGCCGACAATCTCTCCCGAGCGCTCGACGCCCGTTGCTATGAAGGCGGCGCGGGTCGTACGCACTACCATGAGCAGCGCATCCGCCCGCGCGATATCGCGTTCGCGGCCGCCTGCGTCCTCTGGAGCGCCTGCCTCATCGCGCTTTCGGCTCTTGGAATCTAGCCCTCGCAAGCATTTTCCGCGGCCAATGGTCAAAAACACCTTCTTGGCGTACGGTCCAAGTCGATCACATCGTCAGTTGCTTGACTGGAGTCAAACAACTGAGTACTTAAGGAGCCTCTACCCAAGCCCAGCCACACCTTACGGGCCCAAATCGATCAATTAACTGTCGCACGCACCGCGCTTCACACCACAAATTGTCTTCAGGCGTACGCCAAGATGGGTTTTTTGACCATCCTCTCGGAAAAATCCTCTGGCGACATTAGAGGGGCGAGCAGAAGGCGTTTACATGGCTTGGCATCAGCGAACTTCGACTCCGTAGATATGTCAACGACCCCACGGAAGCACTTTGCATGGCTTGTTGCCCACGAGGCGCGATGTCCGCCCTCTCAGCCGTAGACCTGCCGTGTGGGCTCGTAACTAGAACCGTTCGTCAGATGTCCCACCTGCCATGTGGAGTCGTAACTAGAACTGTTCGCCAGATGTCTCATCCGTCAAAGCCGTGTAATTCGGGCAACGGAGACTCGGTTGGTCTATCCTTTTCTAATCAGAGCCACCGACACGCAAACGTACACCACTTGGAGCACACATGTCGCGAAGCAACCTCCGCCCCACCGAGGGCGTTTCCTCATATGAAAAAGACGAGCTCAACACTCTTTCTCGTCCGCAGAAGCTCATGACGCGCCGCACGGCGCTCAAGGCCATGTTTGGCCTTTCCGTCATCACCGCCGGTATGCTCGGTGCGCCTTCCTCGGCTTTTGCCGCAAAGGCCTCCCAACAAACGACCAACGCCCTCAGCTCCGCCCAGGCAGAGCTTGACGCCGCCCAGGCCAAGCTCGACGCCATCGCCGCGGAGTACCAGGAGCTCAACCAGAAGCTCAACGAGACCGTCGGCAAGATCGAGGAAGTCCAGGCCCAGATCGACGCAAAGCAGGCCGAGATCGACGCCAAGCAGACGGAGATCGAAGCCAAGCAGGACCAGCTCGCCAGCCGCATCTCCAGCAGCTATAAGACCGGCAACTCGGACATCCTTGCCCTCATCCTCAACTCCCAGAGCTTTGAGGAGTTCTCGAACAATCTGTTTTACATGGGCAAGATCAATGCCAGCGACGAGCAGCTGATCAACGACGTCAAGACCGCCAAGGCAGAGCTCGAACAGGCAAAGGCCGAGCTCGAGCAGCAGAAGGCAGAGCTCGAGCAGCTCAAGGAGGAGCAGACCCAGCAGCTCCAGGCCGTTCAGGCCAAGCAGGACGAGGCTAGCTCCGTCGTCAACAGCCTCTCCGATGACGTGAAGGCCCTCATGGCGAAGCGCGACGCGGAGATCGCGGCCGCAGCCGAGGAGGAGCGCCGTCAGGCGGAGGCAGCGAAGGCGGCCGCAAGCGCTGCTGGCGGCGTCTCCGGCAGCCTTAGCAACGCCTCCCCGACTGACAAGGGCGCCGCCATCGTCGCCGCCTGTCATCGCGTCGCCTCGCCGGGCGCGGGCCTCTGCGCCATGTGGGTCAGCCGCGTCTACCAGGCTGCCGGCCTTGGATATCCCGGCGGCAACGCCAACAACATGTACTGGAACTACTGCACGAGCTCCAACAAGGGCGATTTGCGGGCCGGCATGATCGTCGCAGTCTCGACGCACGGCAGCACCGCAGCCGGCCGCATCTACGGCCACGTTGGCATCTACATCGGCGGTGGCATGGTCATGGAGAACGTGGGCTACATCAACACGCAGAGCCTCGACTCCTGGATTGCCTCCTACGGCGACATCGTCACGCCGCGCTGGGGCTGGGCAGGCTAGGCAATCGCTCGGCAATCCTTCCATTTCAGCATGCGCTCGCTAAAGCAGCGGGGTCGCCCGGTTAACTCGAGCGACCCCGCTTTCGTCAGTCCTTCGTCACATGAGCTCGCACGTCATCGGCTCAGCTCGCCAACCGCCCGCTCATGTCTCGAGCACGACCATATCGGCACTATAATGGGAAGTTGGTGTGGACAAGGTCCACCCTGTCTACGTGTCACTGAACGCCTGGGCGAAAGGAACCCCATGAGCGAGAAGATCGATCCCAAAGACACCTGTGTGCTCGTCACCGGCGGCGCCGGCTTCATCGGCAGCCACACCGTGGTCGAGCTGCTCCAGAAGGATTACAAGGTCGTCATCGTCGATGACCTCTCCAATGCCTCCGCGAAGGTCGAGGACCGCATCAAGACCATCGTTGGCCCCGAGGCGGCCAAGAACCTCGAGCTCGTCATCGCGGACGTGAATGATCGCGCCGCGCTCGAACAGATCTTCGGCACCCACACGATCGACCGCGTCATCCACTTCGCCGGCTTCAAGGCCGTGGGCGAGTCCGTCTCCAAGCCGATCGAGTACTACTCCAACAACCTGGGCAACACGCTCACGCTCGTCGACGTCATGCGCGAGCACGGCTGCAAGTCCATCATCTTCTCCAGCTCCGCCACCGTCTACGGCGACCCGGACTCCCTGCCCCTCACCGAGGCCAGTCCCAAGAAGAACGCCACCAACCCCTATGGTTGGACCAAGTGGATGATCGAGCAGATCCTGACCGACCTCCACACCGCTGACCCCGAGTGGAACGTCGTCCTCCTCCGCTACTTCAACCCCATCGGAGCCCACCCCTCCGGACTCATGGGCGAGGATCCCAAGGGCATTCCCAACAACCTCGTGCCCTACGTCGCGCAGACCGCCATCGGCAAGCGCGAGGCCGTCCACGTCTTCGGCGATGACTACGACACGCCCGACGGCACCGGCGTTCGCGACTACATCCACGTCTGCGATCTCGCCACCGGCCACGCCGCCGCCCTCGCGTGGATGAACGGCAAGACGGGCGTCGAGATCTTCAACCTCGGCACCGGCAAGGGCACCTCCGTGCTCGAGATCATCAAGGCCTTCTCCCGCGCCTGCGGCAAGGACATCCCCTACGTCATCGACCCGCGCCGCCCCGGCGACGTCACCTCGAACTACGCGGACTGCTCCAAGGCCAAGGCCGAGATGGGCTGGGAGGCCAAGTACGACATCGACGACATGTGCCGCGACTCCTGGAACTGGCAGTCCAAGAACCCCAACGGCTACGAGGGCTAGGACGGCCGCGTGAGCAACACCTTCCCCGGATATCTGAAGGAGCGTCTGCCCCTCGTGGAGCAGGCGCTCTCCCGCGTCGCGGCAACCCCGCTTGACGACACCTCCTGCGCGACGGCAGACCTCAACCGCTACCTCTACGCGCCCCTCGCCCACTTCACCTCGGGTGGAGGCAAACGCGTGAGGCCGGTCCTCTGCCTGCTCGGCGCCGAGGCCGTGGGCGCCGCGCCAGAGCGCGCCCTCTCCGCCGGCATCGCTATCGAGCTCTTCCAGAGCGCCGCGCTCGTCCACGATGACATCGCGGACGAGTCCGAGCTCCGCCGCGGCGAGCCGTGCCTCTACGTCACGGAGGGGACAGGCGTCGCCATCAACATGGGTGACCTCGCCCTCACGCAGGTGTTCGAGGTCGTCATGGAGGACGCCGCGCTTGACGCGCCCACCAAGCTCTCGCTCCTGCGCAGCCTCGCCACGATGGAGCGCCACACCCTCGAGGGGCAGGCACTCGATCTCGGTTGGGCACGCGACGGGCGCTGGGACATCACGAGCGCGGACTACACCTTCATGGTCACGAGCAAGACTGCCTACTACACGGCCGCCTTCCCGCTCTATCTCGGTGCCATCGCCGGTGGCGCCCGCGAGGACGTCGCACGCGAGCTCTACGCGATTGGCATCGAGGCCGGCGTCGCCTTCCAGCTACAGGATGACCTGCTGAACCTCGTAGGCGACGCGGACGCCCAGGGCAAGGACTTCAGGAGCGACATCACGGAGGGCAAACGCACGCTCGCCGTGGTCCACGCGCTCGAAAACCTTGGCACCGCAGAGCGCGACGAGCTCGTGTCGCTCCTGACCACAGGCGTGACCGCACCCGATGACCTCACGCGCGCCGTTGAGCTCATCGAGGCGGGTGGCGGCATCGAGCATTGCCGTTCTCTTGCCGAGAAGGGCGCGGAGAAGACCAAGCGCCTGGCAACAGAGGCGGCGGAAAAGGGCCACATTTCGTTTGAGGCTCGCGACCTACTCTGCTCTATGGCAGACTTCTTTGTAGAGCGCGCGGCTTAGCCGCAAGCAAGAACGGGGCCCGTAAGGCCCACGAAGCATCTTAGAGGCGCGGCGCTCCCCCAGGCGGCCGCGCAGGCACACAAGGAGTACTTTGATGGATCCGATTCGCGAGGGCATGACCGGCTCGATGGTCGAGGACGTCCAGGATCGCCTGGCATCGCTTGACTACGAGATCGACGAGGCGGAACGCTCCGCATCCGAGTTTGGCTCGTCCACCGCAAACGCCGTGGCTCGCTTCCGCATCGAACACGGCCTGTCCATCTCGGCGGAAGTTGATCTGCCCTGTTGGTCCGTCCTCGTCGACGAGTGCTACCAGATGGGTGATCGCACCCTCTACCTGCGTCTCCCCAACTTCCACGGCAACGACGTCCGCTGTCTGCAGAACGCGCTCAACGTCCTCGGCTTCTCCTGCGGCGAGGCCGACGGCTACTACGGACCCCACACGGAGGGTGCCGTCAAGCTCTTCCAGGAGAACGTCGGCATGCTCGCAGACGGAATCGCCTTCGCTGACACCTTCGACGCCATCGAACGCCTTCGCCACGTCTGGGCCGGCAAGCCCGCTCAGGGTCCTCATCCCATGAGCGGTATGAGCTTCGCCCGTGCCGCGCTCGTTCTCGACGAGGTCGCCGTGGCACTCACCGCCGAGGACCCGATCTCGCGCAATGTCGCGGGCCGCATCTGGAACATCGCTCGCGCCATGTCTGATGACACCGGTCTTCGCCTCGTCGATTCGACCAAGGACGCCCTCCCGACCGACCGCGCCGTTATCGTCCTTGCCGTGACACCGCGTCCCGCCGTCTCCTCCGTCGCCAACGTGACCATGGCGGACGACGGTGACCTCGCCCTGCGCCTGCGCACGGCTCTTGAGAGCTCGCGCACGAAGCCTCCCGTGGTTCGCATCGAGCTGCCCGCAGACCCCAATTTCGACGGCTCCTTCACCATCAACGACGCCCAGATGCTCGCCGTCTCGCTTGTCGACACGCTCTGCGCGGCACTTTCCTAGCGAATAAGGCGTTGCCACACATAGCTCTCTCGTCGTTGACATTAAGGCGCGAGGCTCACTCCTTGACTGAGCCTCGCGCCTTTTCCCTTACATATCTGTCATCTGCCGAGCTCTCAGCATCAGGCCAAACAATGTCCGATATGCTTGTCTGGATTGCACGCTGCCTAAAATGACCCCGACCCCCACGGAGACCACATGCAACTCGGCAACCATGACCAGGAGACCCAGAAGCTGGACGTCATCTCCCCCAGCCCTCTCGCAGTCCCTGATCCCAATGACCCCCTGGCAGGCCTCGATCCCGAGGAGCGCGAGGCCTACGAGCAGCTGAAGCGCATGCGTGCCGAGCGTCGCCGCAAGAAGCTGATCAGGAGGGGCATCGTCGTTGGCATCATCGCCGCGCTCGTCGTGGGTTTCTTCGTCTTCCGCGCCGTCTCGGCGAACAAGCCTGATAACAGCATCCAGGTCGTCACCACCCCTGCCTACACCGGTCCCTTCACGACTGAGGTCACCGGGTCCGGCTCCATCAAGCCCTCCTCCTCGTATGTGGTTCAGCCCCAGATCGACGGCGCGATTGACTCCGTCAACGTCGTCGCCGGCCAGACGGTCAAGGCGGGCGACGTCCTCTTCACCATCAAGAACGACGACCTTGACCGCGCCATCAACGAGGCCGGACGTGGCGTTCGTACCGCCAAGCAAGGCGTTGACGAGGCAAACCAGGGTGTCGAGCAGGCGAGGCAAACCGTCAGTGCCGCGGAGGAGGCCGTCAGCAAAGCGCAGAATCTGCTGAACGCGAATCCTGACGACACGGATCTGCAAGCGGCCCTCGAAGGGGCCCAGGCCGAGCTCAAGAGCGCCCGCAATGCGCTCACCGAGGCCCAGCGCGCTCCCGAGTCCGCCCAAATCTCGCTCGAGGCAGCAAACGACGCGTACAACCAGGCGATCGAGCGCGCTGAGCAGCGCACCGTTAAGTCCCCCATCGACGGCACCATCGTCGAGCTCAACGCCCAGCCCGGCGCTACCGTGGGCCAGGCGGTTGCCAGCGCGGGCACCCAGGGCACCGGCTCGCTTTGCCTGGTCGCCAATCTCTCCCAGATGAACGTGACGCTCCAGATCAGCGAGGTCGACATCAACAAGCTCTCCCTTGACCAGCCAGCGAACGTCACCTTCTCCGCCGTTCCCGACCTCACGCTCTCCGCGACCGTCAAGTCCATTGCCTCGACCTCCAGCGGTAACGATGGTGGCGGCTACGGCTATGGCGGAGGCAGTGGTGCCACCTATGCCGTCGAGCTTGTCATCCCCACGCCAGATCCGCGCCTCAAGCCCGGCATGACGGCAGACGTCTCCATCATCACGAGCTCCATCGACTCCGCCCTCATCGTCCCCTCCGCCGCCGTGACGGACTTCGGCGACGGCACCGGCGTCGTCTACGTCGAGGATGACGAGAAGACCCACGCCGCGCACACCGTCCACGTCGAGATTCTCGGCGACAACGGCTCGGAGACCGCCATCAAGCCCACGGAGGGCGCGATCTGCGACGGCGACCTCGTCATCATCTCCGGCATGGAAGCCGCGACCATAGACGATATGGATGCCGGTACCATGGACGACGTTGCCGGAAACGCCGCGGACGTTGCCTCCGGCGACGCCTCCGTAAGCTCCCTCGACTCAACCGTCGAGGGCGAGACGACTGTGGCGCGATAACCATGCCCGTCATCGACGTCAAGAACATCCATCGCATCTTCGAGACGGGCGCTGGCTTCAACCACGTTCTTCGCGGAGTGTCACTCACGGTCAACAAGGGTGAGTTTGTCGCCATCATGGGGCCGTCTGGCTCGGGCAAGTCGACCCTCATGAACATCCTCGGGCTGCTCGACACGCCCACCACGGGCACGTATCGCCTCGAGGGAGTCGACATCTCGACCCTCTCTGACGACGACCTCTCCTTCGTGCGTGGCAGGCGCATTGGCTTCGTGTTTCAGAGCTTCAATCTCCTGCCGCGTGCCACGGTGCTGCGCAACGTCATGTTGCCGCTCGCCTATGCCGAGGTGGACCGTCGCGAACGCGAACCACGCGCGATTCGCGCGCTCACGGCCGTCGACATCGCGCCGGACCACTTCGACCACCTGACCAACGAGCTCTCCGGCGGGCAGATGCAGCGCGTCGCCATCGCACGCGCCCTCGTCAGCGACCCGGCGATCATCCTCGCGGATGAGCCGACGGGCAACCTCGACTCCGCGACCGGCGAGATGGTCATGCAGACCTTCGAGCGCCTTCGCGACCGCGGCAAGACCATCGTCCTCATCACACACGACCCAAACGTCGCCGCACGTGCGGACCGCGCTCTGCACATCCTCGATGGGCGCCTTGCAGACGGCGCCTTCGCGGGCGGCGGGCGTGTCGGTGGCACGCTCGGGACGCGCGCGGACGCTGGAACCGCCGCCGCAACGCGTCTCCAGCGCGCTGCGGGGCCCGGCCCAGGCAGCGCCACGTCGCTCCCCAACCGCATTCCGGAGGTGTAAGAGATGACGCCCCGTGACCTCGCAACCGAGACAACGAGCGCGCTTGACGCCAACCGAGGGCGGAGTCTCCTCACGGTCCTCGGCATCGTGATCGGCATCGCCGCCGTCATTGCCATGACCTCGCTCATCGGAGGCGTGCGCAACTCGCTCGTGGGCGAGTTGGGCCTCGACGCCGCCCGGCGCGTCTCCATCTACGCGCCCTACGGCCTCACGAAGTCGAACATCGACACGCTCGAGCAGACAATCCCCGAGTACGAGTTCATCGCCGGCGGCGCCTCGACGGCGGCAGACGTGACGACGGACAAGGGCTCCATATACATGCAGATATCTGGTGGTGACAACGATTATCTAACCGCCACCGGCATCAAGCCCGCGAGGGGACGCACGTGGACGGCAGACGAGGAGAGTCGCGGCGCCCAAGTCTGCATCGTCACGCCCGACGTCATGCGTCAGCTCTTTGGCAATCCCGAGGCTGACTTCGCCGGCAAGACCATCAAGATGGGAAACGCCTCCTACACCATCGTCGGCGTCACCAGCCAGAGCATGATGACCATGATGTCGGAGGGCAACGGACAGGCCTGGGTACCGCTCAAGTGCGCTCAGATGCGCCTGGGCGCGAACTCTCGCGAGCTCTGGGAGGTCGTCGGCTTCGCGAAGGAGGGCGTTGACATGACGGCCCTCGTCGAGAAGACGAAGAGCCAGATTGCACGCATCCAGCGCATTCCTGACGAAGATGCGGAGGCCATGATCTCCGTCTACTCCATGAAGGAGAGCATCGAGGCGCTGGACAACTTCATGAACTCGTTTGCGCTCATCGCCGGCGCGATTGCGAGCATATCGTTGCTAGTGGGCGGCATTGGCATCATGAACATGATGCTCACCAACGTGACGGAGCGCATCCGCGAGATCGGCCTTCGCCGCGCCCTCGGCGCCACGCGCACGGACATCACGGCACAGTTCCTCGCGGAGTCCATCGCCATCAGCCTCGCCGGTGGCGTCATCGGCATCATCGCGGGCTACGTCAGCTCGTGGGCGCTCGCGTGGATCGCCAGCTCCACCGGGCTGGTCGCAGAGATAGGCGGCTCCGGCGGCGCGATGCTCGTGCCGGCCATCTCGCTCAGCGCCGTTGGCTTCGCCACTGGCGTATGCGTGTTTATCGGCCTCGTGTTTGGCTACTACCCGGCGCGCCGCGCCGCCCGGCTCGACCCGGTTGAGGCACTGCGCTATCAGTAGCGAGAGCGGACGCGCGGCCACCGACGCGAAGCAGCCGCGACGCACCGCGCCGCCGCTGGAGCGCCACGCAGGACGGGACGCACCGCGCGGCACGCTGTCACATATCGCAACCCAAACAAACGGGGCGCCGGTCATATGGCCGACGCCCCGCATTCGTCTCGTTAGTTGTCGCCATCCGCGACGCCTATGCCCACTGCCCGCGGCAGTCAGTTGTCGCCATCCGCGACGCCTGCGCCCACTGCCCGCGGCACGTAGCCGCACAGGCACGCCCGAGCTAGTTGCCCGCGGCAGCCAGGCCCGAGCCACTCGCAGGCGAGGACGAGCCACCTGCAGGGGCGCCCCAACCCGCACCAGGAAGCTCGCGCGAGGCCATGTGCTCGCGCTCCGTGCGCTCGGGAATCTCGCCCTTCGTCTTGGTGAAGGAGAGCTTGCCGTCCTCCCCAACGTCAACGAGCACGATATCACCCGGAACCCAGCCGCCCTCGAGCAGACTCTCCGCAAGCGGGTCCTCGATGAGCGTCTGGATTGCGCGACGCAGCGGACGAGCGCCATAGATGGGATCGGCGCCCTCCTTGGCGAGCAAATCCTTTGCAGCGTCCGTGAGCTCGATGGACATGCCATTGCCAATGAGGCGGTTGCGCAGGTCCGTGATCATGAGGTCGACGATGCCGCGAATCTCAGCGTTCGTGAGCGACTTGAAGACCACGATCTCATCAACACGGTTCAGGAACTCCGGACGGAAGAGCTTCTTGAGCTCGCCCATCGCACGGCTCTTGATCTCCGTGTCGGAGAGGGCGCCCGCGTTCGCGCCAAAGCCCATGGAGCTCGGCTTGGCGATCTCGCGCGCACCGGCGTTGCTCGTCATGATGATAACGGTGTTGGAGAAATCGACCTTGCGGCCCTGGCCATCAGTCAGACGGCCTTCGTCGAGGATCTGCAGCAGAATGTTGAAGACATCAGGGTGAGCCTTCTCGATCTCGTCGAAGAGGACGACGGAGTAGGGCCTGCGACGGACGGCCTTAGTGAGCTCGCCACCCTCGTCATAGCCCACGTATCCCGGAGGCGCGCCCACGAGCTTGCTCACGGCGAACTTCTCCATGTACTCGCTCATGTCGAAGGTGATGAGCGCGTCCTCGGAACCAAAGAGGAACTCCGCGAGCGACTTGGCGAGCTCGGTCTTGCCCACGCCCGAGGGGCCCAGGAAGATGAACGAACCACCAGGACGACGCGGGTCCTTGAGCGGCGAGCGGCTGCGGCGGATGGCACGGGCAACGGCACTCACGGCCTCCTCCTGGCCGATGACGCGCTGGTGGAGAACGCTTTCGCTGCGCAGTAGCTTCGACGCCTCGGCCTCGGAGAGGTTCGAGACGGGCACACCCGTGATCGAGGAGACTACGTCTGCGATGGCGGCCTCATCGACGGTCACGACGTTGGCGTCCATGCGCTTGTGCCATGCATCCTCGAGCTCGACGCGACGAGCGAGAAGCTCCTTCTCGCGGTCGCGCAGGCGGGCGGCGTCCTCGAACTCCTGCCTGTCAGCAGCGGCTTTCTTGTCAGCACGGACACGAGTAAGGTCCTCGTCCACCTCGGCGATCTCCGGCGGAAGCGTCATGTTGTGGACACGCGTGCGGGCACCCGCCTCGTCGAGGACATCAATTGCCTTGTCAGGCAGGAAGCGGTCCTGGACGTAGCGGTTCGAGAGCGTGACGGCGGCAACCACCGCTTCGGGCGTGTAGCGCACGTGGTGGTGCGCCTCGTAGGACGACTGGAGGCCCTGGATGATCTTGATCGTGTCCTCCGGGCTGGGCTCGTTGATGTTCACCGGCTGGAAGCGGCGCTCGAGCGCGGAGTCCTTCTCGATGTGCTTGCGATACTCCTCCGCCGTGGTGGCACCGATGACCTGGATCTCACCGCGGGACAGCGGCGGCTTCAGGATGCTTGCCGCATCGATGGACCCCTCCGCAGAGCCGGCGCCGATGATGGTGTGCATCTCGTCGATGAAGAGGATGACCTTGCCGTCCTTCTCGACCTCGGCGATGACTTTCTTGAGGCGATCCTCGAACTCGCCGCGGTACTTTGAGCCCGCAACGAGGGCGGAAACGTCGAGCGTCCAAATCTGCTTGCCGCGAAGCATGTCAGGCACGGTACCAGCGGAGACAAGCTGCGCCAGGCCCTCGACGATGGCGGTCTTGCCAACGCCCGGGTCTCCGAGGATGAGCGGATTGTTCTTCTGACGTCGCGCGAGCACCTGCATCACGCGCTCGATCTCGCGATCGCGGCCGATGACCGGGTCGAGCTTGCCCTCCGCGGCGAGCGCCGTGAGGTTGCGACCGTACTTCTCGAGCATCGAGGCGTCATCGCTCGAGGACGAGCTGGTGCGCGCCGGGCCGACGGACACGCCATCCGGGCCAATGCGGACCTCCTGCGCCTGCGAGGACGCGTCATCAGCCGGAGCGTTCTTCTCGATGAGCTCGTTGACGGCATTGCGAACGGCATCGCCCGAGATGCCAAGGCGGCTCAGCGTCTCCATCGCCACGCCGTTGCCCTCGCGAACGATGCCAAGCAGCAGGTGCTCGGTCGAGATATAGGTAGCGCCGCGGCTCATGGTCTCGCGATAGGCGCCCTCGAGCACGCGCTTGGCACGCGGCGTGAACGGGATGTGGCCGCCGGGCACGGGCTCATACGCACGATCCGTGACCTGGCGCACGGCCTCAAGCGCCTCGTCATACGTAACGTCGAGCTGGGCGAGGGCTTGGGCGGCGATGCCCTCCCCCTCCTTGATGAGGGCGAGAAGCAAGTGCTCCGTGCCGACGTACATCTGCCCCAGGGTACGAGCCTCTTCCTGGGCGAGGCTCATGACCTTGCGGGCCTTGTCTGTGAACTTATCGAACATGCGAAGGTTCCCCCTCGGTCGTTCTTCCTGCAAAACCAACGTGCCCATGCGGCCTCATGGCAGCACGGGCACGTTGTTAGCTTATACCCTCGAGCCGGGTAGGCAAAACCGCGACGTCTATATCGCTCGCCTATGGGCGGTGCCCACGCAGCGCCAACGATTCGTTCGGCTAACACCACCCGACACCACCCGGCAATTGGCCTTACGACGTATGGCGCCAGCGAGAATCCGTGAGGGTGCGCGCAATTCCAAGGCCAAGAGGCAAAAACGTCACGATAAGAATTGCGCGAACGAGCCAGCCAAGCATATCCACCGTGTCGAAGATGCACATGTAGTACATCGCTCGATACAGATACAGGCCCGGCACCATGATGACAATCGAGGGCACCGTAAGCGCGATGCGCGGGAACGTCAGAACTTCCTCAACGCCGCTTGCTAAAAGTCCCGAGATGAGAGCCCCGATAAAAGCCGCCGCCTCGGGCGGAACGCCAGAAGCCAGGCCAAGCGATGGAACGAGTACGTTCAGATCTACGAGGGACAAGCGGATTGTATTCGACACCGCACCGATGCAACCCGCAGTCGCGGCCATTCGCATTGGGCTGTTGAACATCACGGAGAAGCCGAAGACTCCCACGAAGCTCATCGCCATGCGTAGCGCTGTGAGTTGGAGCATCCCAAGACCTTGCGGAGCAAAATCATCAGGAGAAAGGCCGACGCACTCCGCCACCATCCAGCCCACAAGTGTGGCAACCACGATAATCGAGACGGCATACGCTAAACGCTCCATACCACTACGCATGTCGAGCTTCGAGATGTCGAGCCCGGCGGTGATAAGCGGGAACCCCGGAATTACAAAGAGCATCGCCCCGATGTAGCCTTCCTTATGCGCCATCGCAGTCGGGTCGAAACCACTAAGCGCGAGCAGGGCAAAAAGATATGACACGCATGCAACGGCAACTCCCACCGCGAGCGAACTGAACTGCCCGAGGCGTTTGCCAAGCATGTTCGAGCGCACAAAGTTACCAATGCCTGCGCCTACGAGCGCACACAGCATCTCGACAGGGCCGCCGCCGAGCAGAAACACGAAGGCGCCACAGGCAGCGCCCGCAGCGAGCCCCTGTTGCCAGGGGCGATAGTCTGGCCTCGCGTGCTCGACGTCTTCCAGCATCTGGTGGTACTCATGAACCGTAAAGTTACGTCCATACGTCTCGATTTCGCGAAGAAAGCTCTCCATCATCCAGATGCGATGCGTATTAACGCCGGCGGAAGACAGGCTCACAACCTCATTGAAGATGTGATGCCCCTCGATGCATGTGCACTCGAAGGAGAGAAGCGATAGGTCGACGTGAATCGTGATGCCAAGCACGGCGGCGACACGGTTCATCGTGTCACGCACACGCCAGGCACCCGTGCCGCTCGCGAGCATAAGCATGCCCGTACGGCACACGATCGTGGACTTGTCAGCAATTGGCGCCTTCACTGCAAGCTCGTCGCCCGCCTCGACAACGTCCTTCCAAACCGTTTTCATATGCAGGGCGTTTGTTCGAACACCGTGGTGATGGACGACTGGAGACTGTATGGGCCTTGTATGCTCGACCGTCCTCGCGGTAGCAGGGCGCGCCGTCGCAGCATCTGGCTCGTCATCGATAATGTCGAAGTCGTCTAGAGGCTCAAGGGCTCGATGCCCTGGGACGTCGTCCTCGTCAGCATCATCCGCCCCGTCGAACATGTTGACGCCCTCGAGAGTCGCTTCGCGCACGACCTCGCGTTCCGCGTCGCTCACGGCTTCGCGCTCTGCGTCACGCTCTCGTGCGATCCCGTGCTCCGCCTCGGATGCTCGCGTAAACACCCGTTCCGCCTCAGACTCGCATTCATCTTCGCGCCTAATCATGGGCAACCTCCCAGCCAAAGGGGTGGCTCGACTGGGGTCACTCCTGCCCGTTTTCCGCACGCAACAGTACCACTTTACATAGCTGAAAGTTCGCGAGGCGCTACTCTCGATGGCAGCACATGAGCAATCCCCCTGTGCAACGACACGCTTAAGACGCATGTGCATGCCGATTTGCAACGTCTACGACTCGTGAGACGCGTCATACCGGTCCACGGCCAATCCCGCGCGTCGGCATCACAGAGCAGCAAAGAGCCCGCCGCTGCCGAAAGGGCAACGACGGGCTCAAAGCTCATTATGGACGTCACATCACCCGTGACATCACGGCCGCAAGACGCATGTGTCAGCAACTCGAACGCGACGGCACTCGACGCAACCGGCTTAGCACAGCTTGGCGCCGGCGGGGATGCGATCGCTCACCATGAGGAGGTTGAGGCACTCCTTGCCGTCCTCCTCGTGGAGGGCGGAGATCAGCATGCCACAGGAGTCGATGCCCATCATCTTGCGCGGGGGCAGGTTGGTGATCGCGATAAGCGTCTTGCCCACCAACTCCTCGGGCTCGTAGTACCCGTGAATGCCGGAGAGGATCACGCGATCGGTGCCAGAACCGTCATCGAGCACGAAGCGCAGGAGCTTCTTGCTCTTCTTGACAGCATCACACTCCTTGACCTTCACAACGCGGAAGTCGGACTTGCTGAAGGTCTCGAAGTCGACGAAGTCCTCGAACAGCGGCTCGACCTTCACCTTGGAGAAGTCGATGGGCGCGACCTCGGCAGCAGCGGCAAGCTCTGCGGCCTTGGCCTCGGCGGCACCGTTCTTGGCACCCGCCTCAGGCTTCATGTGCGGGAAGAGGAGGACGTCGCGGATGGACGGCTGGTTGGTAAGCAGCATGACGACGCGATCGATGCCGATGCCGATGCCACCCGCCGGCGGCATGCCGTACTCGAGTGCACGGACGTAGTCGGCGTCGAACTGCATGGCCTCGTCATCACCGGAATCGCGCTCGGCAATCTCGGCACGGAAGCGCTCCGCCTGGTCGATCGGGTCATTGAGCTCGGAGAACGCGTTGGCATACTCGTGGCCGGCAATGACGAGCTCGAAGCGGTGCGTGAGGCGCGGCTCGTCGTCGTAGCGCTTGGCAAGCGGGCTCACCTCGACGGGATAGTCAACGACGAACGTCGGGTTCACAAGCGAGGGCTCGCCAATCTCGTCGTAGAGCTCAGCGATGAGCTTGCCAGTGCCCCACTCGGGCTTAGTCTCGATCTTGTTGGCGGCACAGAGCTCGCGCAGGTGCTCGATCGGGGTGTCGAGGTCGACATCCTCCCCAAGGGCGTTGGAGACGACCTTGGTCATCGGAATGGAGGGCCAGGTGCCGGAGAGGTCGATCGTGGTGCCCTGATAATCGATCTGCTCGGGGTTGCCAATGGCAGCGTTCGCGGCCTTGATGACGCCCTCGGCGAGCTCCTTCATGCCCTCGAGGTCAGAGTAGGCGCGATAGGCCTCCATCGAGGTGAACTCGGGGTTGTGAGTCTGGTCCATGCCCTCGTTGCGGAAGATGCGGCCAATCTCGTACACGCGCTCGAAGCCGCCCACGAGCAGGCGCTTCAGCGGGAGCTCGGTCGCGATGCGCAGGAAGCACTCCTGGTCAAGGGCGTTGAAGTGCGTGATGAACGGCTTGGCCGTGGCACCGCCCTGGATGGTCTGGAGGATCGGGGTCTCGACCTCCATGTAGGCGTCCTCCTCCATGTAGCGGCGGAAGGCCGTGATGATGGCGGAGCGCTTGCGGAAGGTCTCACGGACGTCGTCGTTCACGATGAGGTCGACGTAGCGCTGGCGATAGCGGGTCTCCTTGTCAGAGAGGCCATGGAACTTCTCGGGCAGCGGACGGACAGACTTAGTGAGCAGGCGCACGGACTTGGGCGAAAGCGACAGCTCGCCGCGACGGGTGCGGACCACGTTGCCGGTAGCCTCGACGATATCGCCAAGGTCGAACTGACGGATGGCGGCCATGCCCTCCTCACCCAGGTTATCGATGCGGCAGAAGAGCTGCATACGAGCAGTGGCGTCCTGGAGGACGACGAAGGCAACCTTGCCCTGACCACGCTTGGCGCGGATACGGCCGGCGACGGTCCAGACGGTCTCGTCCTCACCCTCGGCCTCGAGGTGATCATAACGCTCGAGAAGGTCCGCGACGTGAGCGGTCACGTCGCAGTGCTCGGGGTACGGGTCACCACCGGCGTCGATGATGGCCTGCCTGCGCGTGATACGCATCGCGCGCTCGTCGGTAGTGGCAGGCTCGGCGGCCACGTTCTTGGTCTCGTCAGACATGCTCTTGTCTCCTTCTGCCCGCGCTCTACCGCGCAGGCGCTCGCCGGACACAGGGTGCCGGCTGGCTGCAACAAACAAAACGCCCCTCCCGCGACGGGCACGGAAGGGGCGACTACGTACTAGGCTCGGGCATCTGCCCGTGCGACCACTCGCCCTAGCGCGAGATTTTGGTGATCATGTAGGAGCGCGTGATGCCAGAGGGACTGGTGACCTCGACGACATCGCCCTTGGCGCGACCCATCAACGCAGAGCCCACCGGGCTCTCGTTCGAGATCTTGTGCTCTAGAGAGTTGGTCTCGGTGGTGCCAACGATGGTGTAGGCGACCTTCTTATCCTTGCCAACCTCCTGAATCTCGACGGTGCAGCCGATGGAGACGGCGAGAACGTGACCGGCGTTCTCGGAGACCTTAGCGGTCGAGAGAATCTTGCGGATCTCGGCGATGCGGGAAGCGTTCTTGGACTGCTCCTCCTTGGCATCATCGTACTCGGAGTTCTCGGAGAGGTCGCCGAAGTCGCGAGCGACCTTGATGCGCTCGATGATCTCGGCGTCGTGGTCTCCCTCACGCCAGGCGAGCTCGTCGAGGAGCTTCTGGCGGCCTTCGGGGGTAAGGATAATCTCGTTCTCAGCCATGGTTCGCTTTCTTGCCAAAGGGCGGTTGGTACAGTGGTGCGAAGGCTCGCATGCATACGCACGCGAGCCTAAAAGAAACTAGTTAGTCGAGCTTGGCGCCGCAGCTCTTGCAGAACTTGTTGTCCGCCGGGTTCTTGGTGCCGCAAGCACCGCAGAACTTGCCGTCGTCAGCGTCGACGTCAGCATCCTCAGCATCAGCGGGCTTCTCAACGACGACATCGGCAGCCTCGGTGGCCTTGTCCTTGCCAGCCTCAGCCTCGGCCTCGTCCATGCCCTCGCGGATGCTCTTGGCGGTCTTGCCAAGGGACTTGCCGAGCTTCGGGAGGTTCTTCGGGCCAAAGATGACCAGAACAACGGCCAGGATGACGATCAGCTCGGGCATACCAAGACCAAAAATCATGTGTAGTTCCTCTCAACGACAGCCTTTGTGGCGTGGTCTGCAAGCAAAACAGCTCCAGTGGAACCGTGCAACTGTGAAAGTATACTAGCCCCAGCGCGATTCCGCAGCGACTACTTAGACAATGCGCCTTCGTGCCCGCAATTTCCACGTTGATTGGCGTGTACCCACTTTAGCCGCACGCCAATCCCCGAATCCGTCGGAGACTCATGCCCACCGCCCTTCTCGTCTTCATCGCCCTCACGATTGCCGGGTTCCTCATCCATCTCCTCTGCATGCGCCTGCTTGCGTGGCGCGGCGTCACCGTGAGGCACACGCGCTTTGGCGTGACGTTCATCTTCGATACGGAAGATGCGGACGGCACCCCCGTGCGCATGCTCAATGTCAATGGAGCCTTCCAAAGCGTCGCCTATGCCACAGACGAGCTTTGGAGCGAACTTCCCGTCTCCTACCAGCGTGAACAGGCTCGCATTATCTCCGAGCTGCCGTGCCTGCGCCGCGTGGCGGTCGTTGGCGGCGGTGGGTTCTCGATGCCCAAGTGGCTCGTGGACCATCTCCCTCCCGTCCGCGTGAGCGTGGCGGAGATTGACCCCAAGATCGTCGAGATTGCACGCGAGAGCTTCGGCCTCGATCGCCTCGAGCGAGAGCATGGGGAGGATGGGCGCTTCGAGCTCGCCGTCGAGGACGGCTGGAGCTGGCTGAAGTCGCAGGAGGAGGGTTTCGACCTCATCATCAACGAGGCGTTCTCCGGCTCGAAGCCGCTTGGGCCGCTGACCGGGGAGGAGGGCGTCCGCGTCGTGCGCGACCACCTGTGCGAGGGCGGCACCCACCTCGCGACGCTGAGACTTCCGCTCGAGGGTCGCAAAGCGCGTCCGCTGGAGGAGACCTGCGACGCCTTCGCCGCCGGCTTCGCGCACGTGTGGCTCGTGCCCGAGGCGGCCGAGAAACCCACCGAGCCCGGCAACAACACGCTTGTCGCAAGTGACACCGACCTCGTCGCGGCAGGCTGCGAGAGGCTCGCCGGCTTCGAGTGGCGCGGCGGCGCGAGATAGGTCGAGAAGCTGAACGAACTCTGCGATAACGCGGGGCGGGCGCCACGGGACAAAGTGCAATCCACGCGATAGACGCTGTTTTGCAACCCCGACGCCACGAAATGGGGAGCATCGAGGCAAACGCAAACAAAAAAGCCAGGAGCCGAAGCCCCTGGCCTGCAATTTCGTGGTCGGGTTGACTGGATTCGAACCAGCGACCCCCGCGTCCCGAACGCGGTGCTCTACCAAACTGAGCCACAACCCGATGCGAGAGAGAAGTTTAGCACACTGTGCGCTTGATGCAACCGAAAAATTTCAACGGAGTTAAATGAGCGATTTATGAGCCGAAAAGCTACTCCGCGCCTCCGGCGATAGCGGCCCATGCTCGCCAACCATGATGCTCTCGCGCGGCTTCGGCAATGCGCTCCGCCGCGTCCCCGCTCTCGCAGATCGCGAACGAGCACGCGCCGGAACCCGTCACCATCGAAGCGATAGCGCCATCCTGGCATGCAAGCCACTCACTCACTACCCAGACATCGCCGCACAGGTGGCACGCCGCAGGAGCTAGGTTGTTGAAAAGGTTGGCCGCCATCGCGGCAACATCGCCGGCGGCGAGGGCCTCGCACACCACCTCGTAGCTCGCAGGATCCTCGCCCGCACGATCGAACTCGTCATACGCTTCCTTGGTGGAGACGCCACCGACGGCGGGCATGACGAGAACAACGGGCATCGAGAACTCCGGGAAGGTGCGCTCGAGCACATCTCCGGCACCCAGGTACAGGCCCGGTCGTGGATCGAGGAAAAACGCGACGTCGGCGCCGACGCGCCTCGCCACGGCTACAACACGCTCGTCGCACACGGAGACGCCCCAGCGCTCACAAAGAGCACGCAGGACGGCGCCCGCATCCGCGGACGAGCCTCCCAGACCCGCCTTCTCCGGAATGCGCGCCGTGACCTCGACGCGGACCTCGGGTCGCTCCCCCAGGGCCTCGGCGAGAAGCGTCGCCGCACGCCAGACCGTCGTCTTCTCGGGAGCGACCTCAAGAGCGGGCGTATGAACAACCTCGAGCTCAGGAGCATCGCTTACGACAACGGTGTCGCAAAGCGCCACCGGCACCATCACAGAATCGACGCGATGATAACCGCGGTCGTCCTTCTCGTGATGGATGCCAAGGTGGAGGTTGACCTTACAAGGGGTCTCGACGACCTGCCGCGACATAAGCGGACGCTACTCCTCGAGATCGGCAGCGACGTAGTCGAAGAGACGCTCGCCAGACTCGCTGTCAAACAGTTCGACAGTACCGGTGAGCACGTCAACGTACTGGTAGGACTGGCGGGCCTTGCGACCGCGGCGCTCCTCGACCTCGAGGACGAACAGCGACGGGTGCGCCTGGACGAGGATGCCGGTGCGCTCGACGATGCGAGAGCGACCCATGTTGGCCTTGACCTTCAGGCGCTCGCCCTTGAGGCCCTCGAGCTTCTCGCGGATTTCATCAACCCTGTTGACGGAAGGGACTTCGTTCTCCATGCTACGCTCTCTATCCTGACCGCCTGAAATAACTCCATGTTTGGAAGGAGTTAACAAAGGTAGACTGCGGCCACTCTGATTCATGTGAATTGCTATCGTACTGTCTGCTTATCAACGCCTCAACATCCCGGGCGAAAGGAACGCAGAATGAACATGGAGCGTGCAGGTCGCGTACTCGACAACCTCGAAGACATGGGCATGAGCCAGGTGCTCGTCACCGACCCGATGTCCATCTGGTACCTCACTGGCTACTGGAACCTCCCCTACGAGCGCTTCTATGCCCTCTACCTCGCCCGCACGGACGGGGGCGTCAAGACGGTCATGTTCTGCAACCGCCTCTTCCCGGACGCCACCGCGACCGGTTGCGAGATCAAGGTCTTCGATGACACCGAGGACCCGATTCCGCTCGTCGTCGAAACCTGCGACGGGAGCTCGCCGCTCGGCGTCGACAAGGTGCTCGCCGCCCGCTGGCTGCTCCCCCTCATGGACGCCCACGCCGCGAGCGAGTTCCGCCTGGGCTCGCCCGCCGTCGACCTCGCGCGCTCCATCAAGGATGCCAGCGAGCTTGACCTCATGCGCGCCGCCTCCGCCACGAACGACAAGGCGATGGAGTGGCTGCGCTCCCAGCTGCGCGAGGGCGTGACCGAGCACGAAATCGCGAGCGGCCTTCTCGCCGAGTACCGACGCCTTGGCGCCCAGGAGCACAGTTTCACGCCAATCGTGAGCTTCGGCGCCAACGCCGCAGACCCGCACCACGAGCCGGACGAGACGCAGCTTCGCCGCGGCGACCTCGTGCTCTTCGACGTAGGCTGCAAGCGCGACTCGTACTGCTCCGACATGACGCGCACGTTCTTCTTTGGCGCCGAACCCAGCGAACGCGACCGCGAGATCTACGAGACGGTGCGTCGCGCCAACGAGGCCGCCGAGGCCATCGTGCGCCCCGGCGTGACATTCGCCGAGATTGACCTCACCGCCCGTCGCATCATCGAGGAGGCAGGCTACGGCGAGTACTTCACGCACCGCCTGGGTCACCAGATCGGCCTGGAGGACCACGAGCCCGGGGACGTCTCCTCGGCTCACGACGAGCCCGTGCGCGCCGGTCAGTGCTTCTCCATCGAGCCAGGCATCTATCTGCCGGGCGAGATGGGCGTGCGCATCGAAGACCTGCTCATCGTCACGGAGGATGGCTGCGAGGTCATGAACAGCTATCCCAAGGAGCTCGCCGTCATCGAGTAGCAGGGGGCCGAAGAGAAAGCCAAGCGGGCCGAGGCGCGAGCGATCTCGCCTCGGCCCGCTCATGTGTGCTTCGCGAGGGAGTTGGCGACAGAGCCGCTACGCGGCGGCTAGCCCTCCAGCACGTACTTGCGGATGGCCCAGACCGCGCCGTCCTCGTCCACGGATGGCGCGATTACGTCCGCCGCAGCCTTCACGTCATCGCTTGCCTGGCCCATGGCCACGCCGATGCCCGCATGGCGCAGCATGTGGATGTCATTGCCGCCATCGCCGATGGCCATGCACTCGGCCGGCGTGATGCCCAGACGCACGCAGAAGGCGTCAATCGCATCGCCCTTGCCGCAGCCCGCGCTGACGATGTCGAGGAAGTTAGGAGACCAGCGCACGTTTTCGAGCCCATCTATGCCACCGAGGAGCTCCTCGTCCGCTTCGGGCGCGACGTCGGTCACGATCTGCAGAACGTTCGCGCAGTCGACATCGTCCCACGAGCGGACCTCATGCCCAGGCTTGTAGCGAAGGGAACGGGCGAGCTCATCCGGGTCGCCGCAGAAGTACAGGGCGTCCGGCTCCGTGAAGGACGTGGAGAGGCCGCGCTCGCGAAGGCGCTCCACCAGAGCGGCCACGCACTTCTCGGGCATGGGCTTGCTCGAAATGACCTCGCCAGAGGCCATGAAGCAGTACTCGCCATTGGCGGTGGCATAGCCGTCGAAGTCAAAGCTCGCGTCCATGCCGATGCTGTCCTTATAGCGGCCGGTCACGATGAACGAGGCCACGCCGCGGCGATGGGCTTCCTCGAGGGCGGCTCTCGTGCTGGGGCGCATATCGGGCGCGTCGAACGGGACGAGCGTGCCATCAATGTCCAGAAACAGCGCCTTGATTGCCATGTGCAACTCCGCTTCTCGCGCATATCCCCTGCCGCCCCACCAAAACCTGAAAAAGGGACAGTCCCTTTTTCAGGTTGACGGGTGCGGCGAGCCCCGGCCTAGCTTAAAAGTTGACAAAGGGACTGTCCCTTTGTCAACCCCGCCTGTCGCCCACACCCACTCCGTGCAACGAAAAGGGCCCGAGGCGCAATGCCCCGGGCCCGGACTTGGCTCTTATCGGCTTGCTTTGACCGATTCTAGTACAGACCCTCGCACATCGAGAGCGCGGCATCATCGGCAACGACAACGCAGTTGGGGTGAAGCTGCAGGATGGATGCCGGGCAGCTGGGCGCGATCGGGCCGAAGCACATGTCATGCACAGCCTGGGCCTTCTTCTCGCCGTTAGCGACAACGAGAATCATGCGGGAGTACATGATGGTCTGCGTACCCATGGTGTAAGCCTGGCGCGGGACATCCTCCTCCTTCTCGAAGAGGCGGCTGTTGGCCTGGATAGTGCTCTCCGTCAGGTCGACGCAGTGGGTGCCGGCGCTGAAGTGGTCGTCGGGCTCGTTGAAGCCGATGTGCCCGTTGTTGCCAATGCCCAGGAGCTGAAGGTCGGTATAGCCGGCCTCGGCGACGATCTTGTCATACTCGGCGCAGGCAGCGGCGGCATCCGGGTTGGAGCCATCCGGCACGTGAGTGTTGGCGAGGTCGATGTTGACGTGATCGAACAGGTTGTCACGCATGAAGAAGTGATAGCTCTGCGGGTCATCATGGTCGAGTCCGCGATACTCGTCCAGGTTGTACGTGCTGACCTCGGAGAAATCGCAGTCGCCGTTCTTGCAGGCCTCAACGAGGTTCTGATAGGTGCCGATGGGCGTGGTACCGGTGGCGAGGCCGAGCACGCAGTTCGGCTTCAGGATGACCTGAGCGGCGATGATGTTCGCCGCTTTGCGGCTCATGTCCTCGTAATCCTTGGCGTGAATGATCTTCATGGCGCGTCCCTTCTCTAACGGGATGGGGTGCTATCCTTTGCGCCCCACCTGCGGCCCGCGTCGGCCGCAACCAACGTGAGACGCGGCCACCAGGGCGAGGTCGCGCAGCTATGAGGATTTCGCGCCACGTCGAGGCCCCTGCCCGTCCATGGCGGATTGGGGCGTTGCCCCAGGCGCTTCCATGATGAACCGACGTGTCCCAAGCCTCAAGCAATAATTCGGGGAATGGCAGGAGTTGCCGGCAAAGCTCACAAAAGTTGACAAAGGGACTGTCCCTTTGTCAACTTTTGCAACGCTACCAGAAAAAGGGACTGTCCCTTTTTCTGGTTTTTCTAGGCGAGCTGGCGGGCGAGGTCGGCGAGGGCGTGGGCGCGGTGGGAGATGGCGTTCTTCTCCGCGGGCTCGAGCTCGGCCATGGTGCGGCCTGGGGTGTCGGTAGGCCAGAAGAGCGGGTCGTAACCGAAGCCGTTGACGCCACGCGGCTCGCAGCCAATCATGCCCTCGCAGTCGCCCTCACCGCAGATGACGGTGCCGTCGGCCTGGATCAGCACAACGCTCGAATGGAAGCGCGCGGTGCGCTCCTCCTCCGGCACGTTCTCCATCTCGCGCATGAGCTTCTCGTTGTTGCGCTGGTCGTCGCCATGGACGCCAGCCCAGCGGGCGCTCATGATGCCCGGCTCGCCGGACAACGCATCGACGACGAGGCCAGAGTCGTCAGCCACGGCAGCAAAGCCCGTCTGCTCAAGCGCGGCCTCGGCCTTGATGATGGCGTTCTGCGTGAAGGTGTCCCCGTTTTCCACCGGATCGGGGAAATCGCCGAGTTCGCCAAGCGCGTAGAAGGAGACGCCCGGCATGAGTGGGGCAAGGATGGCTTCTATCTCAGTCACCTTGTGGGGATTGCCCGTGGCGACGACGACGGTCTTTGCGGGGTCAAGCGTGGCGATGTCTACTTTGGCCATGGTTGCTCCTTATCGTGTGCGCGTGTAATGGGAAGTGCATCGAGAATGGCCGGACCGGCTCGGCGGGCGCGCCACGCAATGGGCGCGCACCCAGCTCATGGCCTACGCCGTGAAGCCCGTGACCTCGTTCTGGAGGTCGCACAGGCGCTTAATGCCAGCCTCGCCCATGTCGAGCAGCTCGTTAAGCTGGGCGCGGGAAAGGGTCGAGCGCTCGCCGGTTCCCTGGATCTCGACGATGCCGCCGTCCGCGGTCCCCACGAGGTTGAGGTCGACGTCGGCGTGCGAGTCCTCGGGGTAGTCGAGGTCGAGCATCGGCGTGCCAGCGACGACGCCCATGCTGATGGCAGCAACCTGGCCCGTGAGCGGCAGCCTCTTGATCTTGCCTTGCTCCACGAAGTTCATCAGCGCATCGTGCAGCGCCACCCAACCGCCAGTGATGCTCGCGGTACGCGTTCCGCCATCCGCCTGGAGGACGTCGCAGTCGACGGTGATGGTGAACTCGCCCAGGTGATCGAGGTCACACACGGCGCGAAGGCTACGGCCGATGAGGCGCTCGATCTCCATCGAACGACCCTTGCGGCCCTTGTACTCGCGCTTCGTGCGCGAGCTCGTGGAGGCGGGCAGCATCGCGTACTCCGCGGTGAGCCAGCCCTTGCGGCTCGCCTTGCGCCACGCAGGCAACGTTTCCTCGATCGTGGCGGTGCACATGACGCGTGTGTCGCCAAACTCCGCGAGGCACGAGCCGTGGGCGTTCTTCATGACGTCGCGCGTGAGCGTGATGGGGCGCAGCTGGTCGAGGGCGCGGCCCTCGGGCCTGCGCTGCGTGAAGTCCTGCATGAGAGTCTCCTTGCTAGTCAACGAGCGACTCGAGCGTGTCTAGCTCGATGTGCTCGATCGAATCGAGCGAATGCCCGAAGATGAACTTACCCGCGACGGCAAACGACGTGATGTCATCCGAGGTGGTGGCAAAGCGATACTTGGGCTCGCCGCCAGCGCCGAGGTTGGGCGAGGCAGGGTCTGCAAGCTCGCCGCGGCGGCCGAGAATCTCCGCCACCTCGCGGGCCGTTTCCTCCGCCGAGCTCACGGTGCGGACGTCCGGGCCAAGGGCACTCGAGATCTCGTGCGCAAGCAGCGGGAAGTGCGTGCAGCCAAGAACGACCGTGTCGACGCCGCGGCCCAGAAGCGGGGCGACGTTTCTGCGAGCCAGCTCGCGGACCTCCGGTGTGTCGAAGATGCCGACGCTATCCATCCAGTCCTCGTGCAGATAGGTGCCCGTAGCGAGCTCGCGCTCGACGAAGTCGACGAACGAACCGGCGGCACTCTGCGTGACGCGCACGCCGGCATCGAGGTTGTGAATGGCACGCTCATAGGCACCCGAGTCGACCGTGCCCTGCGTGGCGAGCACGCCAACGCGACGCGAGCGGGTCGCCTGAATCGCGGCGCGGGCGCCCGGCTCAATCACGCCGATGACCGGCACCTTGAGCGTGCGCTGGATGACATCGAGGCCGGCGGCCGTGGCGGTGTTGCACGCGATGACGACGAGCTTGACGTCGTGGCGCTCGAGCCAGCGGCCGACCTGGCGCACGAACAGGCGAACCTCCGCCTGGGGACGCGGGCCATAGGGGCATCGCTTGGTGTCGCCAACGTAATAGATCGACTCGGCGGGGAGAAGCGACGCGATGCAGCGGGCGACGGTGAGGCCGCCAATGCCAGAGTCAAAAATGCCGATGGGCTTGCTGTTCTCAGAAGCGATGACCGCGTGAGGCGACGTCACGGCCGCGGGGTCGAACCCGTCATCGAGCACGCTCATGGACTCGCTCCCCTCTCACCGGGACCGACGGAATCCGGAGCCGGTGGCGGCATATGAAAAAAGGCCGGAGACAATGCCTCCGGCCTGCGGTTACATGGTGGGCGATGAGGGATTCGAACCCCCGACCTTGTGCGTGTAAGGCACCTGCGCTAGCCACTGCGCCAATCGCCCGCAGGCATGGGAAGTGTAGCACAGGGAGAGCCCACGGCTCACTCCACCACGGCATGCCCACGACCCGTCATCCCCGCGGCCCGGCCCGAGACGCACGCGTCACCCTTCTACCGCACCCACAACCGTCCCTCCATCGCGCGCCGCGTATACTTGGAATGTTGAATACGCGCCGGCACAGCCCGGCCGCACGTTAGGAGACGTCTCATGACCAGCGCCACCACCCTGCTCGAGCTCTGTGACCTGCTCGATGCCAACGACATTCTCGTAAGCGGCATTCCCGAGGAGGCGGACGCGAATGTGACTGGAGCCGCCTGCGACTCGCGCTGCGTCCGCAAGGGCAACGTCTTCTTCTGCAAGGGACGCGCCTTCAAGCCCGCCTTCCTCACCTCTGCCCTCGAGACGGGCGCCGTCGCCTACATCTGCGACCCGAACCACGCCGAGGAGCTCGCTGCCACCGCGCCTTCCGCGCCTGCGATCGTGACCAGCGACATGCGCCGCGCCATGGCCCTCGTCTCCGCCGCCGCCTTTGGCAGGCCCGACCTCGACGTTCCCCAGGTGGGCATCACGGGAACCAAGGGCAAGTCGACCACCGCGTACATGCTGCGCTACATCATCGACGCCGAGAACGGCGACAAGACCTGCGGCATCATCGGCTCCATCGACACCTATGACGGCGCGGAGGACATCGAATCCACAAACACCACGCCCGAGGCACCCGACCTCTGGCGCCACCTCGCCAACGCCCGCGAGCATGACCTCTCCGCCATGGTGATGGAGATCTCGAGCCAGGCGCTCAAGTATGACCGCAGCCTCGGGCTCTCACTCGACGTTGCGGCGTTCCTCAACATCGGCGCGGACCACATCTCCGCCGTCGAGCACCCCACATTCGAGGATTACTTCGCCAGCAAGCTCAAGATCTTCTCCCAGTGCGACAATGCCGTGATCAACCTCGGCACCGCCCACCTCGAGCGCGTCCTTGACGCGGCGCGTGCCGCCGGCGTCGAGAGCATCGTCACCGTCTCGACCTCTGGCGCCGATCCCGTCGAGTGCGGCAGCTGCGACATGGTCTACCCGGACATCTGGGCGACCGACATCAAGCCCCTGGGCACCCAGCTCACCTTCGTCGCCCACGGCACGGATGCCGCGGAGGAAGACGGCGCGCGCGTCGAATGGCAGCTCCCCGTCACCATCAACTTCCCCGGCCTCTTCAACGTGGAGAACGCCCTCGTCGCCATCGCCTGCGCCAAGCTGCTCGGCGTAAGCGACGCCGCCATCGTGGCGGGCCTCGCCGCCTGTCGCGTTCCCGGCCGCATGGAGCTCATCGGCAAGCCGGATTCCAAGGTGCTCTGCGTCGTCGACTACGCGCACAACACCCTCTCCTACCAGAAGTTCTTTGCATCCATGACCGAGGAGTTCCCTGGCAGGCGCATCATCGCCCTCATCGGGGCGCCCGGCGGCAAGGCGTTCGAGCGCCGTGTCGAGCTCCCGCGCGAGGCCGCTCGCTGGGCGTGCCACATCGTCACCACCGAGGAGGACCCGGCGCACGACTCGAACGAGGAGATCTGCCGCGAGATGGACGGCAACGTGCCCGAGGGCGCCACGCTCGCCGATGGCACTCCCGTGACGCACGAGTACGTGCTCAATCGCGAGGAGGCCGTCGCCCGCTGCCTCGACGTCGCGCTCGGCTATGAGGAGCCGTCGCTCGTCTGCCTGCTTGGCAAGGGCGACGAGACGCTCATTCACCGCGGTGACGAGTTCCAGACGATGGTACCCGACGGCAAGGCATTCGAAAACGCTGCCGCCGCGCGCGGCATCGAGCTCTAGGGGGATGGACATGGCTGGTTACCTCACGTTTCCGGAGCGTCCCACCGGCGAGCTTGCCGAGCGCCTGCGCAAGGTCCGCTACGTCATCACGGACGCGGACGGCACCATGTTCACAGGCGCCAAGGCCACAGTGAACTCCGCCGGGGAGCCTTGCGCAGACCTCGTCCAGACGCTGGTCGAGCTCACGCGCGCCGGCGTCTCCGTCATCCCATGCACCGGCCGCAACCGCGCCATGATCATGGAAGACGCCCGCGTGCTGGGATTTCCCGGTTGGATTGCGGAGATGGGCGGCGTGGTGTGCACCAAGCAGGCCAGCCAGCCCGAGTGGCACTACTTCTGCGGACGCATGCCGTATGCCGAGACCTGCGGCAAGACCCCTCACGACGTGATCTGGGAGACTGGCGTCATCGACGCGATGCTCGAGCGTTGGCCCGGACATCTCGAGACCTACCACGATAACGGCATCGGTTTCGAATACCGCGAGGTCACCATCGCCATGCGCGGCGACGCGCCCGAGGAGGAGATGCAGGACATGCTCGACCACTGCGGTCTGCCCCTGTACCTCTCCGACAACGGCATGGTCGACCACATCTCCGGCGAAACGACACTCGAGGTTGACCGCGCAAACCCCCAGGGCATTCACACGTACCACATCACGCCGGCCGGCGTGAGTAAGGGCACCGGCATCCTGCGCTTTATCGAGCTCGCGGGCCTGGCTCCCGAGGAGGTTCTCGGCGCGGGCGACTCCCCGGCAGATTGCGTGATCGCAGACGCCGTGGGCACGTTCCTGTTCATGTGCAACGGCCTGGGCCACGACCGCGCGAAGGAGGAGATCGCCGCCCGCGACAACATCCTCGTCTCTACGAAGCGCTCGACCGACGGCTGGGTCGCCGCCATGCGCGGCCTGCTCGCCGCGAAGGAGTAGCTACCCGCGCGCGATCGCGGGTCCGCGCGCATCAGACGCCAACGCCTACCTCTTGTAAGGAATCCGGCCCGATTCTGGCCCCAAACCCTTACAAGAGGTAGGCGTTGTGCTTTGCGGCGACTCGGCGCCGGCAAGCCCGCGGTCCCCGTTCTGCCGCGACTCGGCGACGGCGAGCCCGCGGTCCCGCCCCGCGGCCCCGCGGCGCGCCGGCGCGGTGCCGCAGCTGACACGGAGCGCTCGCGGCCGGCACGCGTCCCGGGACATGAGAAGGCCCGGGACGGGCATCGCGGGGCAAGCCATCCGCCGCGCATAGCGTGGGGAGCCTTGCGTGCGACGCCGTACCGGGCCTCACTCAAGCCAGTTCGCTAGGAAGCGAAATTAGAAATCGATATCCGTGTCGTAGTAGCAGGCCTTGAGGATCTTCTCGAAGTCGGCGGCCTTGGTCTCACGCGGGTTCTCCGGCGTGCAGGCGTCCTGCTCGGCGTTCGCGGCGATCTCGGGGAGCTTCGCGAGGAACTCCTCCTCGGAGACCATCTGCGGGTTCTCAGCGTCGACCTTCACGCCACCGTTCGCGTAGTCCTTGATGGACTGCGGAATGTTGAGCTGGTCGTTGAGATCGCGGATCTTCTGGACGAGCGAGGCGATGAGCTCCTCGTTGGTCTCGCCGGGAAGGTGCAGGACCTCCTTGGCGACGTAGGCGTAGCGCTCGGCGGCACGCGGGTCCTTGGAGTTCCACTGGATGACCTTGCCGAGGTACATGGCGTTGGCGGCACCGTGGATGATGTGACCGTTCTCGAAGGCGGCACCGGTCTTGTGAGCCATGGAGTGCACGATGCCGAGGAGACCAGAGGAGAAGGCGATGCCGGCGATGCACTGAGCCTCGTGCATGTGCTGACGGGCCTCCTTGTCGCCCTCATAGGACTTCGGGAGCCACTCGACGATCTCGCGGATGCCGTGGAGGGCGTTGGCGTCGGTGAACATGGAAGCGAAGGTCGAGACGTAGGCCTCCATGCAGTGGGTCAGGGCATCCATGCCGGTGTGGGCGCAAAGCTTGGCAGGCATGGTGTAGGTGAGCTCGGGGTCGACGATGGCGACGTCAGGGGTGATGTTGAAGTCGGCCAGCGGGTACTTGATGCCCTTGGCGTAGTCCGTGATGACGGAGAACGCGGTGACCTCGGTAGCGGTGCCGGAGGTCGAGGAGATGGCGCAGAAGTGGGCCTTCTGGCGCAGCTCCGGGAAGGAGAACGGCTGGATGATGTTGTCGAAGGACTCCTCGGGGTACTCGTAGAAGACCCACATGGCCTTGGCGGCGTCGATCGGGGAGCCACCACCGAGGGCGATAATCCAGTCAGGCTGGAACTCGCGCATGGCCTCGGCACCCTTCATGACGGTCTCGATGGAAGGATCAGACTCGACGCCCTCGAACAGCTTGACCTCGAAGCCAGCGTCCTCAAGATCCTTCTGGATGTCCTGCAGGAAGCCACCGCGACGCATGGAGCCGCCGCCGCTGACGATGATGGCCTTGGAGCCCTTGAGGTTCTTCACCTCGTGACGAGCGCCCTCGCCAAAGTAGAGGTCACGCGGATTGGTAAAACGACCAGCCATAACGATCCTCCAAATCAATCTCCGGTGGAATTGTCACCGGTACCCGACGGCAAGAACCGCCGGCTTTTCCCAGAAGACAGGCGATATCCCCACGCCTGCCGCGCATGCAGCGAACGCGAATCCCCTTCGCATGGACGCCACAGGGTCAGGCCCGTTCTGCTCGAACGCGGCTCTCAATAAGCCACAGCTCGAAGGACTCAACCGCGTAGAAGTTTATCCGGCGAGCGGTTTCTCCAAACGCTGTTTTCCGTAAGCGTGGAGTAATGACCGCCCACGGAAATTCTCAATCCGTCGATTTACAAGACGAATTGACCTCGTTCCGATAGACAATTTAATGCCAGCTCAGAGTGGTTGTTCATTGATTCATGTACAACTTTGGACCTCGAACGGGGTCCAAGCGGGCTCGGCGCTATAGCCCAGACTCGTCAATCGCAGAGACGGCCTCGCGGATGACCGCAGGCGGCTGCACGAGCGCCATACGCACGAAGCCCTCCCCCGCGGGACCGAAGCTGGCACCCGGCGTCACGATGACACCGGCCTTTTCCATAAGCTCTAGCACAAACTGCATCGAATCCGTGCGTCCATGCGGAAGGCGCGCCCAGACGAACATCGAGCCATGCGCGTTGGGACGTTCCCAGCCGATTGATTCCAGGCCATCGCACAGGGCATCGCGACGCTCCTGGTAGAGCAGCTCCTGGGTGCGAACGGAATCGCGAGGGCCGTTGAGCGCCACGATGGCAGCGTATTGAATGGGCAGGAACATGCCGTAATCGCTCTGGCCACGGAGCTTTCTCGTAGCCGCGATGACATCGGCGCGGCCGATAAGGAAACTCACACGAGCACCCGTGACGTTGAAGGACTTGGAGAGGCTGAAGAACTCGACGCCAACCTCAGCTGCACCGGGGTTCTCAAAGAAGCTATGGCCCTCGCCACCATCGAAGATGATGTCGCTATAGGCATTGTCATGGACGATCAGGAGGTCATGGGCGCGGGCAAACTCGATGATCTGGGCGTAGTTCTCCGGCGTGCCCACCGAACCCACGGGGTTTGCGGGCAGAGAAACAACCATGTACTTCGCACGGTCCGCGACGGCGGGGTCGATGGCGGAGACATCCGGCAGGAAGCCGTTCTCCTCCGCAAGCGGATAGAAGGCGAGGTCGGCGCCGGCAATAAGGGCAGAGGCGCGGAAGAGCGGATAGCAGGGGTCGGGCACGAGCACGAGGTCGCCCTCGTCGAGGAGGGCCTCCGCCATGCGGCCCATGCCCTCCTGCGTTCCGTTCACGCTCATGATTTGGTCGGGGGTGAGCCCGGTAACGCCGAAGCGGTCTGCATAGTAGTCGATGACGGCCTGGGTGAGCTCGGGAAGATCTGCCAGGGCATACTTCCAGTTCTCGGAATCCTTGGCAGCCTCGATAAGAGCGTTCTTCACATGCGCGGGTGGCTCGAAGTCCGGCGTACCCACGGAAAGGTCGATAACCGTGCGGCCCGAAGCCTCGAGCTCGCGGCGGCGAGCGTTGAGCGAGGCAAAGACCTCGCTGCCGAACCGGTCGAGACGCTTCGAGAACTGCATGGGAACCTCCGTCGCTGGACACGACGCGCTTTCAGGCGCGTTTTTGTGACCTGCGATTGTACGTCGGAGTTCGCCGGACGCTCGGCTTATTTCTCAAGACTTTCCAGCATCGCAACACAAGCGGCGGAAACGTCGCGGTAGGTGTCATCGAAATTGTGAGTCCACCAGGGGTCGGCGACGTCACGCACGGATCCATCGTGCATGCGAGCACGAGGACGCAGCGTAGAATCCTCGGGAACGAAGGAGAGAAGCTTCACACACTTGCCTTCCGGATCGCCCGAGAAGATGTGGTTAAGATCGCGGCCGTTGCTCGAGTCCATATAGACGATGTAGTCCCAATCCGCATATTCGCTGGCTCGAATGAGGCGAGCGCGGTGATGCCCCACGGGAACGCCAATCTCGTTCAGCTTGTTGACCGTGCCGTAGTGGGGCGGATTGCCAAGCTCTTCGTCACACGTGCCGGCGGAGTCGATCATGAACTCGCCCTCGCGTCCCGCGCGGCGGACGAGGTCCTCCATAACGAACTGAGCCATGGTCGAGCGACAGATGTTACCGAGGCAGACGAACAGGATGCGATGCATAGAGGCACTCCGAGTCTCAGAGTGGGTGGACGGCTGAGCAACCATAGTAACGAAAAGGTGACAAAGGGACTGTCCCCTTGTCACCTTTGGCTAGGCAACGGCGCCTTCGATATGGAGGGTGGACCCCGTACGTCCCGCCTCGACCACGATCTTGCGATCGATGCTGGTGCGAAGCTCATCAACGTGGCTGATGATACCCACGAGCTTGTTCGAGCCCGAAAGCTCAGTGAGCGTGCGAAGCGCAAGCTGCAGGGACTCCTCGTCGAGCGTGCCGAAGCCCTCGTCCACAAACATCGTGTCGAGCTCGATGCCGCCCGCATTCGCCTGGACCACGTCGGAAAGACCCAGCGCAAGCGCAAGCGATGCCTTGAAGGACTCGCCGCCAGAAAGTGACGACGCAGCGCGCGGGCGCCCGGTAAAGGAGTCGCGAACGTCGAGGTCGAGACCCGATTGTGCCGCACCCGAACCGCTACGCTGTCCGCTATGGCGGACAAGCTCGTAGCGTCCGTCCGTCATCACAAGCAGACGACGGTTTGCCGCCGCCAGGACGCGATCAAACCAGCGAGCTTGCAGATAGGTCTCGAACGTGATGCGCTCCTTGCCCACGAGGGTTCCGCTTGCGGTCTTGGCGAGAGAATCCAGCTCGCCAAAGCGCGCATTTACCGTCGCAGCGCGATCGCCGAGCTCCTCAAGCTGGCGCGCAATCTCCCCGTTTGTCTCACGACGCTGCTCTGCGCTCGCCTTCTGACGGGCAAGCTCGTTCGCCCTGGCTCGAGCCAGGGCGAGCTGCGACTCAAGCTCATCAGCAGACACGGAATCGTCGACATCAAGCGCGGAGATCTGCGCCTCCAGTGTATTGGCTCGTTCCTCGAGTTTCGAGACCGCAAGCTCTCGATCCGAGAGGTTGCCTTGAGCCGCTTCGAGCGCAGAGATAAGGTCCTCAAGCTCACTTCTCATGTCCTCGAGCCGCGCCGATGCCGTCGCCTCGTCCTCGAACGAAAGCCCTTCCGCGAGCGACTCGGCCCTAGCCGTCGACTGGGTAAGCGCCTGCCTTAGGGACTCCAGCTGAGTGCGGAGCTGGTTTGAGCGTCCCTCGGCCTCGGCAATCTCGGCCTCGAGATTCGTCGCCCTGTCGGCAGAGGCCACGCGAGCATCCTCGTTTGCCTGGGCAGTACGGCATCCCTCCTTCGTATCCTCAAGCACGAGCTTCGCCTGTTCGAGCCTCTCGTTAGCAACCGAAGCGTCAACCGTAGACAGCGAGGCAGTGAATTGGTCGAGGGCGGATTCCGCGGCGGCGTGCGCACGCGAAGCCCGCTCGGCGCTCGAACGCGCGTCATCAAGCGCCGCGGCACTATCCTTTTCTCGCTTTTCAGCCGACTTGATCAGTTCGCGCAGCTCAGCAAGATCGGTGAGAGCCTGCTCTGCCTTCGATCTGTCCTCCTTGGCGGCGTCAAGCTGAGTTGCGAGCTTCTTGCCAAGAGACGCGACTTCCTCCGCGGTTCCAACCTGCTCCTGGAGGCGCGCCAGCTCAGCCGCTGAGCCATCCGCCTTTTGACGGGCCGCAGACGCGGCGTTGGACCTAGCATTTGCGGCCTCGCTCGCAGCGTTAAAGGCGGCCTCTGCGTTCTTCACGCCTCCCTCAGACGGAGCTTCGTCTGCAAGAACGGCAGGGTTGGGATGCTCGATGGAACCGCAAACCGGACACGGTGCTCCGTTCACGAGGTCTCGCGCGAGGATACCCGCCTGAGCATCCATAAAGGCTCGCTGCACAAGAGAGTAGGCACCTCGAGCAAACTCGAGGGCCTCTCGCGCGGCACAGTATTCATCCTGCGCCTTAGCCAGCTCCCTTTCATCGGCCTGGGCAGCCTTCTCTCTCGCCTGGAGGTCGCGATAATCCTTGCGAGCCTGTTCAACGCGGCGCTCGAGGTCTTCCACGAGCGCCCTCGCCCGCGCGGCGGCACCAGAGGCGTCCGAGAACGACGCCTCCCGAGACCTCAGCTCGGACAGCGCAGTCACCGCCGCCCTGGCAGCCTCATCCAAAGATGAGCGGTACTTCTCGGCCTGTTCCGCGTCCTTCTTGAGCTCAGCCAAGGCATTCTTGCGTCGCGCGAGCTCCGCGCATCCGGCAACAGCTTCTTCTGCATCCTTGAGACTCTGGGCAGCAGCTTCTTGAGCCGCCTTAGCCTCAGCAAGCTCCGCGGGAGCCTGAGAGAGATCGGCCGTCTTCTTGCGAGCCTCCACGAGCTCGGACCGCATAGCCCCAAGATTACCCTCCGCCTCTTGCAAGTCCCCCTCGGCATCGCGAACCCCCTGCGCTGCCTCGCGAACCTCCTCGCGCGCGCGACCAAGCTTCGCGTATGACTCGAGCTCACGCGAGAGAACGGTCACGGAGTCTGAAAGCTCCTTGCGCCTGGGTCCAGTCTTCGCGCATTCATCGAGCTCCGCCTTCGCCGCCTCGACACTCTCGCGTGCGATGCCGAGCTTTGAGACCGTCTCCTCGAGGGAAGCTTTCGCTGCCCGCACCTGACCGGCACGTTCCGAGAGGGCCGTCAGGGTCTCAACCTGAACCGCGGCAGCAGAGGCTTCTCCCGCGAGCGCACCGAGAATCGCCTCGTCGGCAGCGTCTTGCTCGGCAATGAGGGCAAGCATGTCCTTGGCATCCGGAGCCTCAGAGGCCCCAAGCGCATCACGTCGCTCGCGGCGCGTAGACGTGGCGGCATCTCCTGCCTCCTCGCCCTCCTCGGCCACCTCGGCCTTGTCAGAAATCGAGATCATGGGGGCAAGCGCCAGGAGACGGTTGCGGACCGTCTTGCTGTCATCCTCAAGTTTGTCACGACGACGCTTGAGCGCCTTCTGGAACTCGTCATAGGGCGCAGTGCCAAATAGCTTGCGCAAAATGGCGGCACGTTCCTTTGTGCCCGCGGAAAGCAGGCGGCGGAAATCTCCCTGGGCAATCATCACGATCTGTGAGAACTGCGACCGATCGATGCCAACCAGCTCCAAGATGGCGGCGTCTACGTCGCGCGTCCCCGTTATGGGAGCGGCCTCCGGCATACGAAGCTCCGCATCCGCGGTCTGTGTCGTCAGGCCGTCGCCACGAAGCTTGGGGCGCTCGTACTCGGGATTGCGGCGAATCGTGTAACGCTGGCCACGATGCTCGAACTCGAGCTCGACAAACGTCGGGGTAGCAGCCGAGGCGAAATCGCTACGCAGGCTACGTGCGGTGCGATCTTGGCCGCTGGGAGATCCGAACAGGGCAAACGAGACGGCATCGAAGATCGTGGTCTTGCCGGCACCGGTATCTCCGCAGACGAGGTAGAGACCCGTGGACCCCAAGCTCGCGAAATCAACCACAACCTCGCCAGAGTACGGACCGAACGCGCTCATCGTGAGCTTAATGGGTCTCATCTACATCACCTTGATTCGCTCGAGTTCTTCGGTCACGACGGCAAGCTGGCCATCGGAAAGGGGCGCACCATTCTGGCGCTCATAAAACTCGTTAAAGAGTTCGAGGGGACTCGCTTCGTCAGTGGCGGGAGCGTCATGCGTGGCCAGACCCTCCGCACGGGTGCGAGCATTGTCATAGGCAACGCTCATGACGTTGGGGTAGACATCGCGAAGGCGCGCCATCGCATCAATCGCAGGGTTCTCGTCCGTAAGAAGCACATGCAGATAGTCATGCGAATCCGCCGCGCCAACCACCTCTGGCGAGACGAGGCGATCGAGAGGCCCGCGAATACGCCGCAGGTCATGAAGGGGCCTGAGAGGAACGAGCTCTATCGCAGGAGAATCGCCTGCGGCGCCCAGCTCGACGAGCACGGCGGACTTCTGACCATCCGCCTCGGAGAGCGAATACTTGAGAATCGACCCCGAATACCTAACGCGCTCGCTGCCCACGCGCTGCGGGCCATGGATGTGCCCCAGGGCCACGTAGTCGAAAGACTCAAACACACCAGCGTCAACGTTGTCCAAACCACCCACAGAGACCTCCGAGTCGCAACGCTCCGGCGTAAAGGCGCCCGCCGTCACGAACTGGTGAGCCACGGCGACGTTGCGCGCGGCACCCGCGCCCTCAATACGCCCCAGGTCACAAGCCTCAACGACTACACGCACGGCATCCGTGTAGTTCTCAACCGTTGCATCGGGAAAATAGTGGCGAACGGTCGGCGGACGCAGGAAGGGAATAGGCCAGATGCGCACCGGACCCCACTCATCCTCAAGCTCGACGGGACCAATCGAGCCGTTAAAGACAGGAGACGCGTACACCCCGCGACGTGCGAGCGAGGCCGCCGCATAGCCCACGCGCTCCGCAGAGTCATGGTTGCCGGGAACAACCACGGCCGGCACGCCCGACTGCGCCACCTCATCAAAGAACCAGTCGACCATGGAGACCGCCTCCGAGCTGGGAGAGGGCTTGTCATATAGGTCTCCCGCGACGAGCAGGGCGTCAACGGTGCCCCCGCGCAGCAGGTCTAGGACCTGTGTGAGGATATGGCGCTGATCATCCAACATGGAGAACTCGCACACGCGCTTGCCGATGTGCAGGTCTGCGATGTGAAGAAGTCTCATGGTGTCTCCCGGTGTGAGCAGGGCGGATGTCATCGATTAGTGATTGTACGGTTATATGCGGACATTAAGAACGCGCCTTACGGGACGTCTCATAAGGTCATTCGGCATCAACACCATCTTGGTATGGTGGCGCCGCGCACCATTGCCACACATATTTGAGGAATGGCTACCTGCACGCACCGCCTCACAAAAGAGAATTACTCAAGCGAGCTCTCGCGACGCATGCGCATGCTCCGATTCAAGAGCGGATACACGCAAGAAGAAGTGGCGCAACGAGCCGGCATCTCCACGTACACCTATCAGAAGTTTGAAAAGGGCGAGTCGCGTCCGGGCTATCCGATGAACCCGACGCTTTCGACCCTCATCGCCCTTTCAGACGTCTTTGACATCGACGTGCGCGACCTCTTTACTGTCGACTATGATGCCTTTAGTCCCGTTGACGGGGAGGAGACTCCCGCCGGGACTTCGGACGACTTGACGGACGCGTCTCAGAGCGACGCGCAAAATCACAGCTAATACGCCTGAGTGGCCCAAGCCCCAGGCAGCAAAGGGGCTCGCATGTACGGTCTTCAGGCCGAGGCGCACTTCGACGGCGCCCACTTTCTCACCAACTATTACGGCAAGTGCGAGAACCTCCATGGCCACCGCTGGCGTGTCGTAGCGACCATCGAGGTTGAGGATCTGCAAGATGGCACGAACGGCGAAGGCGCCCTGAGAGATGACGGCACCGTCACGAATGATGGCACCATGCGCGACATGGTCATCGACTTTGGTGTGTTCAAGCGCATCGTCGCCGAAGTCGCCGACGAGCTTGACCACACCTTCCTTGTGGAGGAGGGCTCGCTTGCGCCCGCTACCGTCACCGCCCTCGAAAACGAAGGCTTCACGCTCACCATGCTGCCATTCCGGACCACGGCCGAAAACCTAGCCCGCTGGTTCTTCGATCGCCTTGCCGAACGCAACCTCCCCATCTCCCAAATCGAGGTTGACGAGACGCCCAACAACCGTGCCTTCTATGCCCGCGAGGGGCATGTGGGAAGGTAACTACCTGCGGTTTATTCGCCCACATCGAACAAGCCGTGACGTCATTGTGAGCTCCCCGTTCGCGGCTACTTAGTGTCCGCAATCCGTTGCATCATGGGTTCGAGAGATACGAACAACTGTTTGCACGGAGGCGAGGCATGAACACATTTTGCAGCACGGTGGGCATCGACCCCTCGACCGCGCGAGACCCGTCGGATACGGGCCACGTCTACCTCTGCATCGACCTCAAGAGCTTCTACGCCTCTGTCGAATGCGCCGATTTAGGGCTTGACCCCTTTGAGGAGAATCTCGTCGTAGCAGACACGAGCCGCGGCCCCGGCACCATCTGCTTGGCCCTCTCCCCCGCCATCAAGGCCTGCGGCCTTTCGGGCAGGCCACGTCTTTTCGAGATACCGCCCAATATCCGTTACCGGGCGATCAGACCGCACATGCGTCGCTATATGGAGGTCTCAGCGCAAATCTATGGCATATACCTGCGCTTTATTGCCAAGGAAGACATTCATGTCTACTCAGTCGACGAGTGCTTCATAGATGCCACGCCCTATCTCTCCCTCTACGGGACGGATGCCATGGGTCTCGCCCGCATGCTAATGGATGCCGTCCGCGCCGAGACGCACATCTGCGCCACGGCGGGCATCGGCACCAACCTCTTCCTCGCGAAGGTCGCGCTCGACATCCTGGCCAAACACGAGGAGAGCCACATCGGCATGCTCGACGGCGAGCGCTTCCGTCGCCTGATCTGGTACCACCGTCCCATAACGGACATCTGGCAGATTGGCCCGGGCATCGCAAGACGCCTCGCGCGCTATGGCGTCTATGACCTTGCCGGCGTTGTGCTCATGGACGAGCCTCTGCTCAGGCGCGAGTTTGGCATCAATGCACGCCACCTTATGGAGCATGCGCGAGGCATCGAGAATTGTTCGATCGAGCAAATCCAGACCTATGAGCCAGAGCGGCACTCCATCAGTACGGGACAAGTGCTCACGCGCCCCTACACAACGGATGAGGCCCTCACCATCGTCCGCGAGATGGTCGACGAGGCCGTGCTCGATCTCGTGGGCAGTCGCCTCGCCTGCGGGCACGTCTCGTTATGGGTTGGCTACGAGGTTGACCATGCAGAGTGGGAGATCGCGATGATGCGGCGCGGCCCCCATGCGGCCACCTCCCACAAGCTCTCGGCCCACACCTGCTCACGAGAGGCCCTCATGGGTGAGTTGGAGCGCATGTACAACGACGTGGTCGACCCCGCCCGCAAGGTAAAGCGCCTCACCATCGGCTTTGGCGACCTCATAAGCCAGGAAGAGGCAGAGGTCACGCTCTTCACAGACCTCGAGGCGGAAGCGGCAGAGCGGCGTCTCGCCGAGGCGGCGCTCGCGGTAAAGAGCAGATTCGGCAAGAACGCGCTCGTGCGCGGCAGAAGCCTGCGCGACGAGGCGACGGGCATGGAAAGGAATGCTCAGGTGGGAGGACATCATGCATAGGATGTACGCGACAAATGACGCCACGCACAATACGGACGCCGCACAGTTCATGCCATTTGCGGCCCTCACGGGCTTCGAGGAGCTGGCGGCCGAGCAGGCGAACGCGGGCGAGGCAAGGCGCACCCTCACGGAGGAGCACGCAGAAGAGATATCGCGGATGCTCGTACGGTTACGCAAGGGTGACTTGGTAGAGGCCACCTACTACGGGCGCGATCGCTATCGCACCGCGATTGGCAAGGTTCGCCAGGTAGACAGCACATTCCGCATGCTCATACTAATTGGGGAAGGAGGCCAGCCCGACGCGCGCATCCTATTCGAAGACATCTGGAACCTTCGCCCGGCGGCGAGCTAGAAATGGTTCCGCCAACTACAACAGCGCGCGAATCTCCGCGAGCGAGGTGGCGAAGTGGATGCCGCGCTGGCGCTCATGGGTGGAGAGCCCCATCTCGATCATGAGGGCCAGCTGCGAGGCGAGCGCATCGTAGAAACCGCCGAGGTTATAGAGGATGCACGGGGCGTCGAGGTGGCCCAGCGCGACCTCACTCATGACCTCCGCGATCTCCTCAAGCGTGCCCGTACCACCGGGGAACGCCACGAACGCATCGCCGAGCTCAATCATCGTGGCCTTACGCTCGGCCATCGTCTCGGTAACGACGAGACGCGTGAGCTCGTCGTACTGGAACTCGCGCTCGATGAACTCGCGCGGCTCGACGCCCGTCGCCTCGCCGCCCGCCGCGATAACGCTCTGAGCAAGCTCGCCCATGAGCCCGCTCTTGGAGCCTCCGTAGACCAGCGCGTTACCAGACTCGCCGATCCACGCGCCAAGCTCTCGCACCGCGGTCTTGAGCGCCGGGTCCCTGCCCTCGCTCGCGCCCAGGTAGACCGTGATATTCATAAGCGTCCTTTCACAAAAGCAAAGCGGTGGCCGGCTAAAGCGCGCGGCCACCGCCTCATCGGAAATCAAACTGTTCCGGGATTCGTTCGCCCCTGAACGCAATCGACATGGAACACGCCACGGCATTCGAACTTCGGGTATCGAGCTTCGGTCCTCGGGCTTCGACCCTCGGGCTTCGACCCTTGGACCTCGGGTATCGAGCTAGAACGTAACGTTGCCAAACTCATTGAGCGTGAGGCCCTCGTTGTGGTCCACGGCATAGTCAAGGTTCCACTGGCTCGTGAAGAGCAGCAGCTTGCCCCCGCGCATGTCCTCGACGCGGCAGGTGTCGCGCGTGAGGTTGAGGGCGCGGACGGCCTTCTCGTCCATATCGCCATCAATCCAGCGAAGCATCTGGTACGGAAGGGCCTGACGATAGACCTCGACGTGGTACTCGCTCTTGAGGCGCTGCTCGAGGACCTCGAACTGCAGCACGCCCACAACGCCGACGATAACGCTCTCCATGCCAGCGCCAAGCTCGCGGAAGATCTGGATGGCACCCTCCTGGGCGAGCTCCTCCATGCCCTTCACGAACTGCTTGCGCTTGAGAGTGTCGACCTGCGAAATGCGCGCGAAGTGCTCGGGCGAGAAGGTGGGGATGCCGGAGAAGCGCACGGGAGGCTTGCCGGTGCACACCGTGTCGCCAATGGAGAAGATGCCCGGGTCAAACAGTCCGACGATATCGCCGGCATAGGCCTCGTCCACGATGGCGCGATCGTCGGCCATCATCGACGTACCCGTGGCGAGCTTGAGCGAGCGCTCGCCCTGCACGTGGTAGGCGGTCATGCCGCGCTCGAACTTACCCGAACAAATGCGCACGAAGGCGATGCGGTCGCGGTGGTTCTTGTCCATATTCGCCTGGATCTTGAACACGAAACCGCTGAAGTCATCACGCGTGGGAGGCACGGGCTCGCCCGTAAGGCAATCCGTATAGGCACGCGGAGCCGAGGTAAGACGCAGGAATTCCTTGAGGAATGGCTCGACGCCAAAGTTGGTGAGGGCAGAGCCGAAGAACGCGGGCGACAGTTTGCCGCAGGCGACGGCATCGAGATCCAGCTCGTCACCGGCGCCGTCAAGAAGCTCGATGTCGTCCATCAGAGTACGGTGGTTCTCCTCGCCAATCAGCTCATCCATAGAGGGATCGCCGAGCTCGGCCTCGATCTCCGCAACCTTCTTGGTGGCATTGGCGCGACCCTCGCCCTCAAAGGCAATGACGTGACGGGTCTGGCGATCGAAGACGCCGCGGAAGTTGCGGCCGCTGCCGATAGGCCAGTTCATGGGATACGTATTGATGCCGAGAACGTTCTCGATCTCCTCCATGAGCTCGAAGGGATCGCGAGCGTCATGGTCAAGCTTGTTGACGAAGGTAAAGATGGGGATGTGGCGCAGCGTGCAGACCTTGAACAGCTTCTTGGTCTGGGCCTCGACGCCCTTCGCGCCGTCGATAACCATGACCGCGGCGTCTGCCGCCATGAGGGTTCGATAGGTGTCCTCGGAGAAGTCCTGGTGTCCAGGGGTGTCGAGGATGTTGACGCAGTGACCCTCGTAGGTGAACTGGAGCACCGAAGAGGTGACGGAGATGCCGCGTTCCTTCTCGATGTCCATCCAGTCGGAGACCGCGTGCTTCGAGCTGCTCTTGCCCTTGACCGAACCGGCGGTCTGAATGCTGCCGGTGTACAGGAGGAGCTTCTCGGTAAGGGTGGTTTTGCCGGCGTCCGGGTGCGAAATGATCGCGAACGTGCGGCGCGAGGAAATCTGGTCTTCAAGGAAAGACATGCAATTGTTCCTTCATCGTGCGGTTTTGACTCGAACATTGTAGCGAGAAGCAGGGATAACGGCGTGCCGAATGCCTCGCAGCACCCGCAATGCGCCCGCTCGCCCCAGTATCTTCACGTGAGGCGAATCGGCTCGTCAGGCAAGGGTGGCTATCACCCCGTCAGGCGAACGGGGCATCTTCCTCAAATGCTATTCCTCGCCAGCGGTCGCCCCGGCGGCACGACGAGCGTACTCGAGATAGCCGGACACGCTGTAGTGGTCCGCCCCATCGCTGGCGGGATTGCCCGAGCCGCCAACAACCCCCAGGTAGCCACCGTCGACCTGACCACCATCAGAGTTGACCACAAGAGCATACCAGTGGCCAAACTCATGCTTGGGCTTACGCAGCTGGCAGGCAAGCGTCAGCTTCGTGTCGCCCTCCTGGCGATAGAAAACGCCGGCGCGACGAAGGGTCTCGAGGCGCTCTCCATCCATCCAGAAGCACATGAACGGGGTCTCGAATGCATCCGTGAGGGTGCCCGCCATGCTGTTGTACACATAGCAAAACAGCGCCCGCTCCCTGCCACGCGCAAGCAGGTCAACCTCGGACTCCTTGAGCTTGAACGTCACCGTGGTGATGGCTCCATGCTGGCCCTCCACCTCGCAGACGTCCGTGACGGCGGTCTTGACCTGGAAGAAGAACGTCTCCGGCTCCACGCCAGGATGCTCAAGCTGCTGCTTGAGGTTAAGGGAGACGACGTCGATGCCCATGTCCGCCGGGGGACGCAGCGCATCGAGCCCATTGCGATAGAGCGAGCTCATCAGCTGGTACTCGCCGGTATAGCCGTTGTAGAGAAGGTCAAAGAAGTCTGACGACACGATAATTCCTCCGGTTATTCAAGAAGCGGAATCAATACGGGGCTGGCGTGCCAGCATGACGACGGGACGATTCGGGGCCACGGTGCTTGCGCATCAGCATAGCGACGGGACTCGGAGCTGGCGGATGACTGCGCGTGGCTGCCAACCAAACCCGCGGCTACAAGTCTTTGATAAAAAAGTGGTCCATCGCAGCGTGCCCGGGACTGACCGGATCGATGGCGCGATAGCCAAGCTTCTCGTAAAGGTTGATCGCCGCCTTAAGCTTCGAATGGGTCTCGAGATACAGGGACCTGTAGCCCAGCTCACGGGCGGCCTCCTCAACCAGCCCAACGAGGCGCGTGCCCAAACCATGGCCCTTCGCCTCGTCTGTCAGATAAAGCTTCTGCAACTCAGCCGTGCCCTCAAGGGGCAAGAACTCAGCCAGGCCACAGCCGCCGAGCACACGCCCATCGTCATCTACAGCAACGTAGTAACGGCGGCGCGCAGGGTCATCGTCGTAGAAGCCACTCAGATGCATGATCTCGGGGTCGAAGAAGGCGGTACCCGGAATGTCGAGCCCGACCGCCGCGAGGTTATCGCGCGCGATGGCACCCATCGTTTCGTCGTCATCCGCGGTTATGGGCCTGATCGTCATGCCACCCACAAAGCCTCCTAGTAACCAGATTCACTTAGGAACTGATGGTAGCCGATACACGGCGATAACTCATAGCCAACAAGTTAGGCACCGTCAGCGCGGGCCCGACGGGCACTGCCGCGCGGCCCTAGTAGGTCCCACCCACACGATTCCACGGGGACGCCGTCAGCGCGATTCCGAAAAATACCGCTCGCACGGGCCCGGGCAAGTGCCACCTTGCCACCCTTTATGCCCGGCGTTACCGTGTCCCTTGCGTGGGGATACCCGTGGAAGGCTCTCCCCCTTAGAACCCGAATTCGACCGAGGCAGCGCATGAAACCCGAGCAACAGTCACGCAGCGACGAGATCCGCGAGCTTCTCAGCGAGCTCCGTGCCCACCTCGTCGCCTTCCTCAAGCGAACGTTCAACATCCGCGAGGGCCGCGCGCCCTATGCCGTCATTCGCAAGCGCTTCGTGAATGGCGCCCGTCTCGATGGCACGCATCTCTGCATCCTCATCGTCGCCATGTTGATCGCCTGTATCGGCCTCGACACCAACTCGGATATCGCCATCGTCGGAGCCATGCTCATCTGTCCGCTCATGGGCTCGGTGCTCGCCACAGCCTATGGCATCGCCACGCTCGACCGCCGCCTCACGATCGAGGCTGTTGCGGGCCTCGCTGTACAGATGGCTCTCTGCCTCGTAACCTCCACCATCTACTTCAGGCTCTCGCCCATCGCCTCCACGACTGCCGCCCTGGTCGACAACTCGACGCCCACCATCTGGGACCTCGCCGTAGCACTCGCGGGCGGCTTCGCCGGTGGCCTCGGCAACTCGAGAAACCAGGAGCCGGCTACTCTCATCTCGGGCGTTGCCGTAGCAACGGCTCTCATGCCACCGCTTTGCGCCGCCGGTTACGGCATCGCCATCGCTGACATCTCGTTCTTCCTCGCAGCGCTCTATGAGTTCGGTATCAATGTCGTCTTCATCGCGCTGGCGGCCGAAGCCGTGCTCCTCGCCCTGCGCGTTCCCCTCCATCGCGACCTCAACGACGACGGCGTCGTCGACCCCGAGGAGGCCTGGCTCTCAGACATCCTCTCGCGCAAGGTCCGCCGCTACGTGGTCCTGGGCACCATCATCTTCGCTATCCCCTGCGTCATATTCACGGCGGGCTCAATTGGATCGGCGGGCGAAGGCGTCGAGGACGGCTACGGCGTCATGGAAACGACGCGCGAGCTCCAAGCCATTCTCCCGGGCTTCGAGAGCTACTCAGTCGGCGTAGACGTCTCCTCAGACGACGAGGCAAACTCGCAGGTCACGCGTGAGACTGTCGCCCACGTGGTCACGGACAACTCCCTTGACGAACGCTCTCGCGAGACCGCCGAGAGGCTCATCCGCCTCAACGTGCCCCAACTCGACCGCGTGGAATTCACCTCGCAAACGGAGTAGCCCGAGCGCGTCGGGCCGCGGCCCCATGCCTCGCCGCCGACCACCCAGACACGCGTACCAACGAGCAGCCGCCCGCCGAGAAGAGCCGCCTGGCCAAATTTGAGCATCAGGCTCTCGAATATTCAAACGCTTGCTAAAATGGTGCAATTCTAGCGCCGGCCTCATTGGAGCCATCATGGATAGTAGCCAGACGAACACTGCTCTTACGCCCCGACAGTCGCTCGCCGTGGGCATTACCCTCTTCTCGATGTTCTTCGGCGCTGGCAACCTCATTCTGCCTTCGCCGCTGGCCCTCAAAGCGGGAACCAATTGTGTCCCCGCCATGATCGGATTCCTCATCGCGGGCATCGGCCTGCCCGTCCTTGGCATCGTAGCCGTGGCACTTGCGGGCACCGCCCGCGAGCTCGCCAATCGCGTCCACCCCATCTTCTCGAAGGTCTTCGTCGCCGCAATCTACCTCTCAATCGGCCCGTGCCTGGCCATTCCCCGCACCAGCTCGACCGCATTCGAGATGCTTGTCCCCCTGATTCCAGAGGGTGTCTCCGTCGACACCACGCGTCTCGTCTTCTCCATCGCGTTCTTTGCCGTCGCCTTCGGACTCGCCATGCACCCCGGCGCGCTCACGAAGCTGCTCGGCCGCATCACCGGCCCCGCGCTCATCGTCCTGCTCGTGATGGTCGTGGGGTCCACGCTCATCGCCCCGGCCGGCACCGCCCAGGCGCCGCAGCCGCCCTATGACAACGTCGCGCCCATCCAGGGTTTTCTCGCGGGCTACCAGACGATGGACCTGCTCGCGTCCCTCACCTTCGGCATCATCATCGCCGAGAACATACAAGCCCTCGGCGTCACCGATTCGCACGGCATCATGCGCGAGGTCTCCCGTGCCGGCGTGGTCGCGGGCGTGCTCATGGCCCTCGTCTACTGCGGCCTTGCCTTCGTGGGCGTGACCTTCGGCTCCATCATGCCCGATGCCACCAACGGCGCCGTCATCCTCACCGCCGCCGCCACGCTGCACTTTGGCTTTGCTGGCACCGTGATCATCGCCGCCATCTACCTGCTGGCCTGTCTCAACGTGTGCATCGGCCTCATCAGCTGCTGCGGCACCTACTTCTGCGAGAATTTCACCGGATCCGCAAGCGCCGGCGTCGACGAGAATGGCAGGCAGGCTAACCCGACCTATCGCATCTGGGCCGCCGGCTTCGCCATCTTCTCCTGCTTCGTCTCGAACTTTGGCCTCGATGCCATCCTGACGTTCTCCGTGCCGCTACTGAACGCCCTTTATCCCGTTTCGATCTTGCTCGTCCTCATGGGTATGGCGCACCGCGCGTGCGATCGCTTCCCGCTCGTTTGGCCATGGGCCATCGGCGTGACGACCGTCGTGAGCGTCATCACGTCCATCCGCGATGCCTTCTTCAAGGGAGTGCCGCTGATTCTCGACTCTCTGCCGCTCGCAAACATCGGCCTCGGCTGGATCCTGCCTGCCGTATGCGCCGCCGTCGTTGGCGTCGTCATCTCCATGGTTAAAAACGGGGCAGTCGAGAAGAACTAGCGCAGTTATAACGGCAACGCCAAGAACTATCCGTCCTCGCGAACGAGTCTCTGATAGCCGCTACCCCATTCGACCATCGAATTAATCACGGGCATAAGGCTCTCCCCCACCTCGGAGAGCGCGTACTCCGTGCGGATGGGCGTCTCGGGAATGACCGTTCGCGTGACGAGACCCGCCGCCTCCATCTCCTTGAGGTTGGAGGAGAGGACCTTCTGGCTGATGCCCACGATGGAACGCTGAAGCTCGTTAAAGCCGAAGGCGCGCTCCTTGAGCTGCTGGATGATGTAGATCTTCCACTTGTTGCCAAACAGCTGGAAGCACGTGGCGACGGGACATGGGGGCAGCTCTTCCTTGGTCAGCACCGCAACTCCTCTCGACGGTTTTCAACCATTATCGCAGTTACTAACCAGCACGCACCTACTTACCTATTTGTAACCGGCTAATAGAATGGTGCCTTCTTTCGCGAGATGAGAGCTTCTCGGACGATGGTTATGGGCGAATAGTCGCCCAACCACGAGAAAGGAATCGCCATGTCCGAGAACCTCGAGAAGGTCGCCGCCTTCGCCGCCTGCGGCTCCGCCGATCCCGCCGCCGCCCCGGCTTGCGGCACCACCGATCCCGCGCCCGCTTGCGGCTCTGCTGACCCCGCCGCCGCCCCGGCGCTGGAGCGTTATGCCGGCGCGCTGCTGGAGAAAAACAAGGTGATGAACCTGACGGCCATCACGGAGCCCAAGGATGTGGCCACGCTGCACCTGCTGGACTCCGCCTGGCTGCTGACGGCGGCGGACTGCCGGGGCAAAGCCCTGGTGGATGTGGGCACCGGGGCCGGATTTCCCGGAATGCCCATGGGTATTTTGGAGCCCACGGCGCAGCTGACCCTGCTGGACAGCCTGGGAAAGCGCATTGACTTCCTGCAGGAGACGGCCCAGGCTCTGCACCTGCAAAACATCACCTGCGTACACGCCCGGGCGGAGGAATTCGCCGGGCAGCACCGGGAGGGCTTCGACCTGGCCGTGTCCCGGGCGGTGGCGGCCCTGCCCATGCTCTGCGAGCTGGCTATGCCCTTGGTAAAGACGGAGGGCCTGTTTTTGGCCATGAAGTCCGTGGAGTCGGACGGGGAAATCGACAGCGCCCGCAGCGCCATCGGGCAGCTGGGCGGGAAAATCGAAAAAATTCTCGACTACAC
>NZ_CAKUIH010000005.1 GCF_934660935.1 uncultured Parolsenella sp.
CGTTATCGCCGGGCGTGCCGTGCGCTCGACGATGCCATCGACCTCTCGCTGCGCCGCGCGCGCCGCAGCTATCGCCACGTCACGCCCGCCTTCGACGCCGCTCTCGGCCGCAAGCTCATGCTCCTGCCGCTCGCTCTCGTTGACGACACGAGCATCGACTGCGCGCTGGTCCTCGAGCTCATGCCGAGCGGCGCCTACCAGGCGGCGGCCGTTGCCTCCCTGTCGCGCGCCTACGCGGCCGCGCGCGTAGTGAGCGAGCAGCTGCCGTCCTGGCTCGAGGCCGATCGCGCCCTGGCTTAAAGCTGCAACCAGCAAACAAGCAATCCCGCGCAGTACGCGCGCAAAGCAAATCGCCCGGACCCCAAAGGGACCGGGCGATTTCATTTACTTCGTTTGCTCCTTTTGCAGCTGCCACGAGTAGTTGACAAAGGGACTGTCCCTTTTGCAGGTTTAGACGGTGGGTGCCTCGCCTGTCTCGAGGATATGGTCAAGCGCTTCCTCGTCAAGCACGGGCACGCCGAGCTGCTCCGCCTTCGTTAGCTTCGAACCCGCGGCGGCGCCCGCCACGACATAACTCGTCTTCTTCGAGACCGAGCCGGACACTTTGGCGCCAAACGCCTGGAGCGCGGCCTTTGCCTCGTCGCGCGTGTGACGCTCGAGCGTGCCGGTCAGCACGAACGTGAGACCCGCGAGCGTCTGTGGGGCAGTCTCCCCCGCCTGCTCCTCCTCGAGCACGACGCCCGCTTCACGCAGGCGCTCGAGCACGGCGGCGTTCTCCTCGACGGAGAGGAACTCGCGCACGCTGTGGGCGATCTTTGGCCCCACGCCCTCGACCGCGGCGATACGCTCCTCGTCTGCCGACATCAGGCTCGTGAGGCTGCCGAATTCCTTCGCGAGTGAGCGCGCAACCTGCTCTCCCACGTGACGAATGCCCAAGCCGAACAGCACGCGCGCCAGGCCGCGTCCGCGCGACTCCTCTACCTGAGCCATCACCTTGGCGGCAATAGTCTTGCCCACGAGGATGTCGTCGCCCGCGACGCTCACGCGGCCCGTCGGGCACGCGGCAAGCACCGTCTCCGTCAGGCGGTCATAGAAATCTGCCACGTCAGAGATCATGCCGGCAGCCACGAGCTTGCCGATCAGCTCGTCGCCCAGGCCGTCGATGTCCATCGCCTTGCGACCCACCCAGTGGCAAAGACGCTCGTGAGCCTGTGCGGGGCAGTCGATGGAGACGCAGCGATAGGCAACCTCGCCCTCCTCGCGGATGACGGGGCTTCCACAGCTGGGACACGTAGTAGGCATGTGGAACTCGGGCGCGTCCTCCGGGCGCAGCTCGAGCACCGGGCCCACGACCTCGGGGATGACGTCGCCGGCCTTGTGAACCACAATGGTGTCACCCACACGCACGTTCTTGCGGCTGATCTCGTCGATGTTGTGAAGCGTGGCTCGTGCGATGGTAGAGCCCGCCACGAAGACGGGGTCGAACTCGGCGACCGGCGTCAGCACGCCCGTGCGCCCCACCTGAATGCGGATCTCGCGAAGCACCGTACGCTTCTCCTCCGGCGGGAACTTGAAGGCAATCGCCCAGCGCGGAGCACGCGCCGTAAAGCCCAGTGCCTCCTGGCTAGCGAACGAGTCGACCTTGACCACCACGCCGTCGATGTCATAGTCGAGGTCCTCGCGATGTGCCAGCGCATCGGCGCAAAACTCGTGCACCTCATGGGCGCTCGTGCAACGGCGGGCGTTGGGATTGACCGAGAAGCCGCAGGCACGGAGCCACTGGAGGAACTCCCACTGCGTGCTCACGGCGAGCGGGGCCTCGTCAGCCACGGCATAGATGAAGGTCTCGAGGTCCCGATGAGCCGTGACCTTCGGGTCCTTCTGGCGGAGGCTACCAGCGGCGGCATTGCGCGGGTTGGCGAAGGGCTCGCGGCCCGCGGCATCGGCATCCTCGTTCAGGCGAACGAAGCTGTGCTTGGGCATATAGACCTCGCCACGCACCTCAATCGACTGGCCGAGGCCGCCGTCGGCGACCTTAGCGAGACCATTCGCGGCAAGCGCATGCGGGATGTCAGCGATCGTTAGCACGTTGGCGGTGACGTTCTCGCCAGTGGTGCCGTCACCTCGCGTCGCCGCGCGAACAAACTGCGCATCACGATATGTGAGGGCGACGCCCAAACCGTCGATCTTGAGCTCGCAAGTGTAGGCAACGGGGCGCTCCGGCGTGGAACCCAGGGCCTCGTCCGTACGGGCAAGCCACTCGTCAAGTTCCTCGAGGTTCATCGCGTCATCGATCGAGTACATGCGGCGCGCGTGGCGCACCGGCTCGAACTGCTCGGAGACATAGCCGCCCACACGCTGAGTGTAGGAGTCCGGACCAACAAGCTCGGGATGAAGATCCTCAATAGCTTTGAGCTCGCGGACGAGACGGTCAAACTCGGCATCCGTGACGGCGGGGTCATCGAGCGCGTAATAACGATAGGCATAGGTATTGAGGAGGCGGTTGAGCTCCGCTGCACGGGCACGCGGAGACTTCGCAGCATCGGATGCAGGCGCCTCGGACGCAGCCTCTTCTACCTCCGGCATATCGCCAAAGAGAGAAATCTGCCCGTCTACCTGCGTGTTATTTGACTTGCCCTGCGCCATCGAGACTCCCATCGGTCACTGTCGATTGCTCAGAATGGTACCGCAGGTCCCGGACACGCCGCGAGACTGATGCGGTCATTCAAGCAAACGCCAGCGCCTCACAACCCGTTGCGCCACGCAAAGGCGCCGGCCCCACGCGAATTCGCGCGAGACCGGCGCCTTGCATCAAGCCAGATCGTTCCGGGCATCAGACTATCCGCGAGCCCCCTGTCGTTCTGGGCATCAGGCAACCCGCGAGCCAAGTTGTCCCAGGCATCAGGCCGCCCGCACGCCCGCCTTATCGCTGGCTGAACCCGTTACCACGGGAATCCGAGTTACCGTTCCCGTTGCCGTAGCCATACTGGTTGAGATATTGCTCGAGAAGAGAGCCCTGCGAGGACTCGTCCTGTTCACTGTTCTGCATGGACTCGTCCGATCCAAGCGTCACGTCAACGGACATCTGCTTGCTGCCGCGTATGAGGGTTACGGCCACCTTGTCGCCCACACTATGCGAGCGCACGGCAAGTACCAGGCCGTCTGAGCTCGTGATCTCCTCGCCGTCAAGACTGGTGATGATATCGCCCTTGCGGATGCCCGCCTGCTCAGCCGGGCTTCCGCTCGTGACCTCGGCGACATAGGCACCCTGATTGACGGAGAGATTGTTCTCACGTGCGTTTTGCGGCGTCACGGTCTGGAAGGAGCCGCCGAGATAGGCATGTGTGACCGTCTCTCCGTTGATGATCTTCTGTGCCACCTCGACCGCATAATTGCCCGGAATGGCGAAGCCCACGCCCGAGCTCGAGCCCGAATAGCTCTCGATGAGCGAGTTGATGCCAACGAGCTTGCCTTCGTCGTCCACGAGCGCACCGCCGGAGTTGCCAGGGTTGATCGTCGCATCAGTCTGGATGAGGTTGGTGTAGATCGTGTTGCCCGAGGTGCTCTGCATCATCGTGGAACGATACAGCGAGCTCACGATACCCGTAGAGACGGACTGTTCGAGACCAAAGGGACTGCCCAGGCTCATGACCCAATCGCCAACCTGAAGCGAGCTCGAGTCTCCCACCTCGATGGGCGTGAGCGTCGCGCCATTGGGATTGATCTTGATGACGGCGAGGTCGCTCGACTCGTCAGAGCCGACGACCGTAGCGTCATACGATTCGCCGCCAACAGAGACCGAGATAGTCTGCGCTCCCTCGATGACATGATAGTTGGTGAGGATGTTGCCATCCGTATCGAGGACGACGCCAGAGCCGACGCCCTCGGCATCGCTCGTCTCCACGTTGATGGAGACGACGGAAGGCAGGCACTTCGCCGCGACGGCGGTCGCAAGCGAGGTGTCCTCGGAGGAGGGATCGATCGTGATGGACTGACCTGCGTTCGTCACGGTTGTGACGGTGGCGGGCCTGTCGAAGAAGCCACCGAAGTTCAGCGCCGCCACGACGCCCGCAGCGCCCAGGACACCACCGATCAAACCGAACACGAGGGCCTTGAGGCCGACGCGCGGCTTCTTGGGCTTAGGTGCGCCGGCAGTGGCACCAGCGCCCGGGATGGGCGGCACCTGCGTAGGCGGCACCTGGCTCGTGGCCGCCTGCTGCGCGTACGCCTGGCCCGCCGTCTGCTGCGCATATGCCTGACCCGCGGTAGGCTGCGCATATGCCTGCGTCGTCTGCGCGGGCGGCACCTGGCCCGCGGCCTGCTGGCCGTACGTCGGCTGAGCGGAGGACTGCTGGTGGTACGTCTGGGCCGGCGGTACAGGCGGAACCTGCTGCGTCGGCTGAGCGCCCGGATAGACCGGACCTTGGTTGTCAGTTGGCATGATCGCTCCCCGTTCTATATATGCGATCGCTCGCGAATTTCGCTTGTGACTGTTGTACCCTACCGCACCGCACCACCCAGCTTCAACGTCCATGAATCACAGTCGCGAAACAACGCTTGCAGGAGCCTGAAAACAATTCAGCCAGGAAGACGGAGCCGGCACGGCACCTCCCCACGCGCGACCCGGCACCCGCGGCCTCGCCCACGCGCGGCCTGGCACCCTCGCCCGCGCGGCACAGCACCCGTCCACAAAAAAGACGCGCCCAAAAGGACGCGCCCAGACGCAACCCAATACAGGCCTACACCTTAAACAAGTAGCCCACGCCACGGACGGTGACGATGTGGTTTGCCACCTGCGGGCCCACCTTCGAACGCACTCGACGGATGTGCACGTCGACCGTACGCGTGCCGCCGCAGTACTCGAAGCCCCAGACGCGGTGCAGCAATGTCTCACGCGAGTAGGCGCGCGAGGGATGCGTGGCAAGGAAACTCAGCAGCGAGTACTCCATGAGGGTGAGGTCGACGGGCTTATCGTCGATGTAGATCTGGTACGTGGCAAGGTTGATGGTCATGTTGTCGATGACCACGATATCGCTCGGGGCATTCTCCTCGCCGGGCCACAGGAGCTGCGTCATGCGCACCTCGAACTCGGCCTGACCGGCACTGGCGAGAATGAAGTCATTGCGGCCCTGAACGGGCATGCGCAGGCTGTCGAGCTTCTCCTCGTCCACAACGAGAAGCTCCGGCACGCAGCCGTTCTCGGCAGACCAGGCAGAGACGCGAGCAACGAGATCGCCCGTCACGCCCGCGAGGTCGAGCGTCACGAGACCAAAGTCGTTACCACTGGCAATGGCCTGGTCGAAGGTGTCCGGCGTGGCCAGCAGAATGGAGATGTCGAGCTCGTGGGAGAGCTCGCGCATACGATCATGCAGGCGCGTGGTACGCGATATGAGAAGAACCTTCTTGTGATGCATGCCGGGTGCCCCTAATCCTCGACGGTTGAGAAGGTGCCCGTTAAGGCCACGTTACGATTGAAAGAGCTTAACACGGCCGTCCCAGCCAAACCCTTTGGTTAAGCATAGTTTACAACGACGCCCACCCCGTGTAATCAATTCGCAACGCCGTCTTTCGCGGTCCTACACGTCCTTGATATTGCCAAGAAACGCCTTGGTACGCTCGTGCTGGGTGTGATCGAAGACTTCCTCGGGCGTTCCCTGCTCCACGATGACGCCGCCATCCATGAAGACGACGCGATCCGCGACGTCGCGAGCAAAGCCCATCTCGTGAGTGACGACAATCATCGTCATGCCCTCGCGAGCGAGGTCACGCATGACGCCAAGGACGTCACGGACGAGCTCCGGGTCAAGGGCGCTCGTTGCCTCGTCGAACAGCATCACGTGCGGGTTCATCGCAAGCGCGCGGGCAATGGCCACGCGCTGCTGCTGACCACCGGACAGCTGGCTCGGCATAAAGTCGACGCGATCGGCGAGGCCCACCTTCGTGAGCTCCTCGATGGCGATACGCTCGGCCTCCTCAGCGGTACGCTTAAGCACCTTCTGCTGGGCGAGCATGACGTTCTTCTTCACCGAGAGATGCGGGAAGAGGTTGAACTGCTGGAACACCATGCCGAGGTGAGTGCGGACCTCGTTGATGTCCACGTTCTTGCCGGTGATTTCGGTTCCCTCGACGGTGATAGTGCCGCTCGTTGGGGTCTCGAGCAGGTTGATGCAGCGTAGCATCGTGGACTTGCCCGAGCCCGAGGGACCCAACACCACGACGACCTCGCCGCGATGGACATCAAGGTCAATGCCCTTCAGGATGACGTTCTCCCCGTCATAGGTCTTGTGCAGGTCGCGAATCTGGACGACTACCTCGTCCTTCTCGGCGGTCTTGGTCTCTTGGGCCTTCTCGGCCTGGGTCATATCAGCCATGGTGTCCCTTTACGCGATGTGATCGCCGTCGATAACGCCGGCTTCCTTGAGGGTCTTCTTGCGGCGCTTGCCGGCATCCGTTCCGAGCATGCGCGACTCAAGCATACTCACGACGCGAGCGAGCGGGATCGTCACCACGAGATAGAAGAGGGCGGCGACGATGTAGGGCGTGATCGAGCCGGTGGAGGCGACGATCGTCTTCGAGTACATGACGACCTCCATGACGCCCACCGCCGCGAGCAGCGACGTGTCCTTGTAGAGCAGGATGAACTCGCTCGTCATCGTCGGGAGGACGTTGCGGAAGGTCTGGGGGATGATGACGTAGACCATCGTCTGGGCCGCAGTCATGCCAAGGGACCTCGCGGCCTCGTTCTGGCCCTTGCTAATCGACTGGATACCGGCGCGGAAGATCTCGCACAGGTAGGCGGCGGAGTTCATCGCCAGAACGATGACGCCAAGCGGATAGCTCGGGATCTTGACGCCAGCGAGAGGCAGGCCAAAGAACGCGATGTAAATCTGCAGGAACGCCGGCGTGCCGCGGATGATGTTCACGTAGAAGCCCGCGATGCCGCGCAGGACGCGCGAGTGGGAGATGCGCATGAGCGCCAGGATGAAGCCGAAGGGAATCGCAAGTGGAAACGCCACGAGCACGATGGCGAGTGCCATAAGGAAGCCCTGGAAGACCGAGGGGATGCTCGAGACGAGGATGGGCGGGTTGAGGAAGAGGCGCAGAAACGTGTTCTCGTTCCACTTCTTCACCCAGTCCTGCTGTTTGAGCCAAGTGGCGGCTCCGTCCCACATCGAGACGCCCGTGACCGTGATGGAAGGCACGTCAGAGAGCTCCTTGGTGGAGCCGTCGGCGAGCTCATAGGAGGCCTGGACCTGCTCTTCTCCACCAGCAGTGGGGAACTTCACCTTGTAGACCTCGAGGCGGATATAGGAGCCGGCAGGCGCCGCCTCGTCAAGGTCGAACGTGAGCGCCTGGCCATCGGCGGAGACCTCGACGGAGGGGCGTTCGCGATCCATAAGGTCAGCGCCGGAGAGCAGCGTCACGCGGGCGTCATCCGTTCCAAATGAGGTGCCTTCGGGAAGGGTCAGCGTGATGCTCTTGACCTGCTCGGAGGAATCCGCCTGGCCCTCCCAGGTGATACGCGTCTCGGAACCACCAAGGACGTCGCTCGAACCGCTCGCGTTGGGCTTGGCCGTGCACTTCGCGGTCTCGAGCGCGTAGGCGGGCGCGGGGACAGCGAACGCGAAGGCGCACGCAGCCACGACGGCCGCGAGCGCGAGGGTAAGCGAGCGCTTCGCGCCGAAGAGGTTCCTCTTGTCAGTGTTGTCGAACATGTTCATCCGTTCCATCCAGCTGTCGCTTGCGGGCAACCCGCCGCCATGCGCACGCGCGCACAAAGCCGTGGATTGCCCGCAAACGGCAAACGCCCCTCCGCCACGGCGGACGGAGGGGCGCCGCAAAGCGATCTCGTTAGCCGAAGTACTTGTTCACGATGCTGTCGAGGGTGCCATCATCGGTGATGGCAGCGAGAGCATCGTTGACGGCGTCGAGCAGGGCGCTGTTGTCCTTGCTGACGGCAACGCCATACTCCTCGCCCGTGGCGATCTCCTTGATGACCTGGGCATCGGTGTAGGACTCAGAAACCATCTTAGCGCCGACGGCCTTGTTGGTGATGACGGCGTTGGCCTGGCCAGCCTGCATCGCGGCAAAGGCATCCGTGGCGTTGCCGTAGGGCTGGGTGGTGGCGTTGGGGAAGTTCTCCTGAGCATAGGACTCAGCCGTGGTGCCGGACTGGACGGCAATGGTGACGCCAGCCTGGTTGAGGGCATCGGCGAAAGTATCCGCCGTGATGTCAGCGTTGGCCTTCATGGCGACGACGGAGAGGTCATCGATATAGTAGGAATCGGAGAAGTCGACCTGCTCCTCGCGCTCCGGATCGATCGTGATGCCAGAGATGCCGAGGTCAACCTGGCCACCAGCGGCAACAGCCGGGACGATGGCGTCAAACTGCAGGGTCTTCATCTCAAGCTCAAGGCCAAGTTTGTCAGCGAGTGCCTGGGCAAGGTCGATGTCGAGGCCAACGTACTGGTCATTCTCGAGGTTCTCGAACGGCGGGAAGTCCGGCGAGGTGCCAACGGTGAGCTTGCCATCGGTGACGAGGCCGAGGCCGGCGTCGGCGGCGGCAGAGGAGGCGGCGGCAGTGGTGGCGGCGCTGCCCGAGCCACCGCAACCGACAAGACCCATCATGCCGGCAAAAAGGCCAGCGGTGGCGACGAACTCACGCCTGCTCATGTTCTTGTTCATGTAAATCCCCTTCCTTCGCGCCCAACGGCGCGGTTATTGACGCATGGATACGGGCGCAAAACCACCCGCGCCCGGAGGCGCCGTTCCCTGGAGCCCTTGCCCCGCCGCAAAGATGCAACCAACTAGTCACATGCTCGCGATTGGTTTCCTATTGTAGTCATTTCAATGCATTACAAATGCTGAATATTCTATTTCTTGCATATTTCCAACAAGATACAAACTGTCCGTGCATTTTATGCGCTCGAATGGATACTTCCGGAGCACCTCTATAACGAAAGCAGAACGCCACCCATCCCGCGATGAGTGGCGTTCCTGTCAGTTCATCTCGGCGCAAGTTCGCACACGGGTGCGAATGCCTGTGGCCCCACGCAAGCTCGCATGCAAGCCGCGCGGGCCCTCCTATCCCTTAGAAGCCTCCGTAGTAGTGGCGAAGCTCCCAGTCAGTCACGGTCTGCGAGTACTCGGCCCACTCGCGACGCTTCTCCTCGAGGAGATAGTTGAAGATGTGGTCACCGAGCGCCTCGTGCACGAACTCGGAGTTCTCGAACTCGCGGATGGCCTCGCCAAGGTCGCGAGGAAGGCGCGCGGCGCCGGACTCGGCAAGCTGGTCGAACGGCACGGTCGACTCGGGCGGCAGAGGCAGCTCGTCGGCGATGCCCTTCATGCCGGCGGCAAGCGTCACGGCCATGATGAGGTAGGGGTTGCAGGTGGGATCCGGACCACGGAGCTCGATGCGGCGGCTCAGCTCCTTGCCAGGCTTATAGGTGGGAACGCGCACGAACGCGGAGCGGTTCTTCGAACCCCAGGTGGCATAGCACGGAACCTCGCCGTTGGGGACGAGACGCTTGTAGGAGTTGACGGTGGGATTCGTGATGAGCGCGAACTCCGGAGCGTACTTCAGGATGCCCGCGGCGTAGTGCTGGGCCGTCTTCGAGAGGTGGTGGATCGAGCCCTCTCCCTTCGCCCAGAACAGGTTGTTGCCGTCATGATCGAACAGCGACTGGTAGAGGAACATGGCCGAGCCGGGAACGCCCGAGAGCGGCTTGGGCATGAACGAGGCGAACAGGCCATGCGAGAATGCCGTCTGCTTGATGACGAGACGAGCCGTCATGATGTTGTCGGCGCAGGTGATGGCCTCGGAGTAGCGAAGCGACACGCCGTTCTGCGACGGAGCCAGCGCGTGGTAGGAGTACTCGACCGGCACGGACATCTGCTCGAGGGCGAGGGTCAGGTCGCGACGAAGGTCGCGGGCGGAGTCCTCGGGCGTGAGGTCGAAATAGCCGGCGTTATCGAGCGGGACCGGAACGGCAGAGCCGCTGGAGACCGTCGTGTCCTCCTTGAAGTAGAAGAACTGAATCTCAGGACTGACGTTCATGACGTAGCCAGCCTTGTCCGCCTCGCGGAACTGACGCAGCAGGCAGGCGCGCGGATCGCCCAGGAAGGGCTCGCGCTGGGGAGTCTTGATGTCGCAGAAGATGCGGGCGACGCCGCTCTCGGAGGGGCGCCACGGCAGGACCTGGAAGGTCGACGCATCCGGGAACGCCAGCATGTCGGACTCCTCGAGGGAGGAGAAGCCCTTCACCGCAGAGCCATCGAAGCCAATGCCCTCCTCGAAAGCCTCCTCGAGGTCCTCGGGGGAGATGGCGAAGGACTTGAGGTTGCCGAGCACGTCAGTGAACCACAGACGCACGAAGCGAATATCGCGCTCCTCGACGGAGCGCAGTACGAAATCGATGTTCTGCTCGTTAGTCATCGAGCTACCTCGCAGACGGACGCAGGATTAGCAAGAATGGGACCGGCAAGGCTGAATCTAGTTGTGCCAGTGTACGCAACAACTTTCCCACAGGCGTGTTACGGAGCTGTTACCCTTACCGAACCTCCCCGACAATCGAATTTTGCCATCGGCGAACGGTAGCATCATCTCGGCGAGACGCCTTGATCGGACACTTTGCCCGGGCGATTCACCCCGCGGGGCGTAAGTCTGCCAACGCTGCAATCAGGTGACCGCTCGGCAGAGATGCGAGCTTGCCAGTACCGCGAGCAGGCATTCTCGTCCGAGGCACGGGCCCACCTACGCCACGGCTAGGCACCCTTCTCCGCCTTGTAGCGCTCCGCTGCGGCGGCGGCACTCGCCATGAGCTTGGCGCTCTCCTTGCAATGGCCACTCTTGCCCGCATTGCACGAGCCGCTCGAGGCGCAGTCTGCGCACTCGCCGCTCTTGGCACCGCGAACCATGGACCGGACGCACAGCGCAAAAACGACGAGCACCACGAGAATGATGATCAGATCAATGGGACTCATTTCGCATCCCCTCTCGTAGCTAGGGTATTCCGATGTCGTCGTCGGGAAAGACCAAGCCGAGCATCAGCCGAGCAGGCTATGCGAGGCCAACTCGTCCGACGGCACGAGGCGCGGCACCGCACCGTTCTGAGTCTCATCTCCACGCACGGCATGCACCATACCGGAGCACATAAGTTTACTTCTGCTAACTATAGGCATCGCAAGCGTCTCGTGCAAGCAGCAACGGCCGCGTAAGCAGGAATACCCTACGCGAACAAGACGTCGATCGAGCCGGGCCGCTCCCATTCCGGGACAAGCACTCCCCAGGTATTCCGCCAGGGCGATATACTATAGAGACGCTGGCGCTATGCAGTTTTGCGCCCATCTCACCCACGACCGCGGGAAGGCCCGCCGGCATAGCCAGGGGGTTGCTCATGGCATACATCGAGTTCGATCATGTAGTGAAGGCATACGGGTCTGGCGCGACCGAGATTCACGCCCTCGACGAGGCGAGCTTCGCCGTCGAGAAGGGCGAGCTCGCCGTGATTCTCGGCGCTTCGGGCGCCGGCAAGACCACCGCCCTCAACATCCTAGGCGGCATGGACACCGCCACCTCGGGCCGCGTCGTAGTAGACGGCCGCGACATCACGCGCGCGAGCGAGAATGACCTCGTCGAGTATCGCCGCGCGGACGTGGGCTTCGTATTCCAGTTCTACAACCTCGTGCCCAACCTCACCGCCCTCGAGAACGTCGAGCTCGCAGCCCAGATTTGTCCGGATTCGCTCGACGCGCGCGAGACCCTGGAGAAGGTCGGCCTCGCCAACAGGCTCTCAAACTTCCCCGCCCAGCTCTCCGGCGGCGAGCAGCAGCGCGTCTCCATCGCGCGTGCCGTCGCCAAGAACCCGAAGCTCCTCCTCTGCGATGAGCCCACGGGCGCACTCGACTACGTGACCGGCAAGCAGATTCTCCAGTTGCTCCAGAACACCTGCCGCAAGGACGGCATCACCGTCATCCTCATCACGCACAACGCCGCCCTCGCCCCCATGGCAGACCGTCTCATTAGGTTCAAGAGCGGCAAGGTCACCGAGATGAGCGTCAACCCCTCCCCCACGCCGATCAGCCAGATCGAGTGGTAGCCGGGCCACGCCCCTCGCAAATCAAACGCCCCACATGCAACACGCAACGCCAGCTCACAAGCACGGAAAGACAGGCCCATGCGCTCTGCCCTCGTCACAGATACCCTGCGCACCATCTGCAACAGCGCCAAGCGCTTCTTCTCGCTTGCCGCGATCTGCGTGCTCGGCGTCACGATGCTCGTCGGCCTCACGATTGCGTGCAGGGACCTTCGCCTCTCCGCAGACAAGTTCTTTGACCAGCAGCGGCTCTATGACGTGAGCGTGCAGTCCACGTTTGGTCTCACGGAGGACGACGTCAATGCCCTCGCGGCGCTCGATAGCGTCGAGGAGGCCGAGGGTAGCTGGAGCGAAACCGCCTACACCACAATCGGCGGCGCCCACGCCTCAGTCTCGGTGAACGCCTTCAAGACCGGCGGCATGAACCAGCCCTATCTCGAGGAGGGCCGCCTCCCCGAGAACTCAGACGAGGTCGCCGTTACACAGGACTACCTCGACGCCACCGGCAAGCGCGTGGGCGATACCCTCACCTTTGGCGTCAGCGCAGACGACACGACATGGACAGCCGCCGACACGGCCCAGCCGCAGACGGATGCCGATGATGACGACGAGGACCTCGACGGCCTCGAGCTCGACAGCGAAGACGAGCAAGACAACGAGCTCTTCACCCGTCGCACCTACACGATCACCGCCTGCGTCATCGACCCCACCAACGTCTCCGCCAAGAATGGCTCCTCGTCATTCCGCTCCTCCGGCCCGAAGTACAGCTTCTTCGTACCCGCAAGCGCCGCCACCGCAGAGGCCTATTCCGTCGTCTACCTGCGCGCCACCGGCGCCGCCGAGCTCTCCTGCTTCTCCCAGAAGTACAAGGACGTCGTGAGCCGCGTGACAAGCGAGGCCGAGGGTATCAAGGCCGAGCGCGAGGCCGCGCGCGACGCGGAGATTCGCGGCGACGCCAACGCCCGCATCGACGATGCCGAGCAGGCTGCCAACGACAAGTTCGCCGAGGCCGAAGACAAGCTCGCCGAGGCTCAGAAGACCATCGACGACGCCATTGCCCAAATCGAATCCGGCCGCAGCGAGCTCGCGGAACAGAAGGCGTCCGCGCTCGACCAGCTTGCCGAAGCCCAGGCAAAAATCGACTCCGGCCGGGCACAGCTCGAAGACCCCGCGACCCGCGATCAGGCCGTCGAGCAGGCAAAGGCCTCCGCGATTTGCGCCCTCGAAGAGAGCGATCAGTACAAGCAGCTCGTCTCCACGCGCGACGCCCTCGTCCAGACCAAACAGAACTACGACGCGCTCGTCGACGCCAAAGCGCAGCTCGAGGAAACGCAGGGCCAGCTTGAAGCTGCCATAGACCAACTCAAGCAAGGCAAGGCCGAGCTCGAAACCGCAAGGGACACGCTCAAGCAGAGCATCGCCCAGCTCGAGGCATTGGGCCTTCCCACAGATGACCTCAAGGCCCAGCTCGCCGAGGTCGAGGGCAAGATCGACAAGCTCGACACGCAGCTCGCGGAGGCTGAGGCGCAGCTCGCCCAGGTCGAGGCCCAGCTTGGCACCGTGAACGACGGCATCACCGCCATCACCGCAGCGCTTGCCCTCCAGAACCTCACACCCGAAGCGCTCGAGTCCACTATCACCCAGCTCGAGGCCGGCATGGCCGCCGCAAGGCAGCAGACGGAAGACGCCGCCGTGGCCGAGGTCGACCGCAGCATCGCCGAGAGCCGCGCGCAGCTCGACCAGGGCCAGGCCGAGCTGAACTCCTCCCGCGCCGAGCTCGATACCCGGCTTGCCGCCGGCGAGGCAAGGCTCGCTGACGCTCAAAGCGAGGTTGACGAGGGTGCCGCCAAACTCGAAGAGAACCGCGCCGAATTCGAGCGCCAGAAGGCCGAGGCCCTCCAGAAGATCGCCGACGCCCGCGCCAAGGTCGAAGACATAGGGCATGCCACCTGGTATGTCCAGGACCGAGGCTCCATCTCGTGCTTCTCCTCCATCGACACGGACGCCAGCTGCATCGAGACGCTGGGCTTCGTCTTCCCGGTCATCTTCCTCGTGGTCGCCATTCTCGTCGCCCTCACGACGGCAATGCGCATGGTCGAGGAGGAGCGCGGACTCATCGGCCTTTACAAGGCGCTTGGCTACCACCGCGGCAGCATCATGGCCAAATACGTCCTCTATACCGCGGGCGCTGCCCTCGCCGGCGGCATCGTCGGCGCCATTCTCGGTTTCGTCGCACTACCGCTGTTCCTTTTCAAGTTCTTCGCGCTCATGTATACGCTGCCCGCCTTCGAGCTCTCGTTCTCGCCGGCGCTCTGCGCGCTCGCCATGGGCATCTTCGTCCTCGGCATCGGTGCCACCACGGCGCTCACCGTAAGCCGCGAGCTCACGGAGCAGCCCGCCCAGCTCATGCGTCCGCGTGCGCCCAAGGCAGGCAAGCGCATCCTTCTCGAGCGTATGCCCATCATCTGGAACCATCTCGGTTTCCTCAACAAGGTCACGGCCCGCAACCTCTTCCGCTACAAGGGCCGCCTCGCGATGACGGTCTTTGGCGTTGCTGGCTGCTGCGCACTCATGATTGCCGGCTTCGCCATCAACGACACCGTCGAGGGCCTCTCCGCCAACCAGTACGGCGCCGACGACCGCACCGGCGTCTACTCCTATGACCTACTTGCCGTCACCCAGGCGGATGACCTCGAGGCAGTGGCACGCGAACTCACTCGGGCACCCGAGGTTGCCACATACACCTGCGTCTACACCGATAACGTCACCGTCGAGCGCAACGGCAGTCAGGACACCGCCCAGCTCATCGTCGTACCCGACGGCTTCTCTCTCGACGGCTTCATCGACCTGCACACCGAGGATGGCACCGGCGTCTCCCTCGACGACGCCACGCGCGATGGCGGTGTGCTCTTCACCAAGAGCACCGCCAACGTCCTCGGCTTTGGCGCTGGAGACGAGGTTACGCTCAAGGACACCAAGCTCAACCAGGCGGACATGAAGGCGTCTGACATCGTCATGAGCTACCTCGGCAACGCCGTCTACATGACACAGTCCACCTATGAGAAGCTCTTTGGCGAGAAACTCGAGGCCAATGCCCTCATCGCCATCCTCCTCGGCACGGATGACGAGAAGATCGACTTCTGCGACGAGCTCGCCAATGACACGCGCTACCTTAACGTCACCAACATCCGCCAGGGCGTGCGCGACTTCTCGGACGTCTTCATCCTCATCCGCTGCGTGACGGCCCTGCTCATCGTGCTTGCCGCAGGTCTTTCCTTCGTTGTGCTGTTCACGCTCTCGACCACCAACGTGTCCGAGCGAGAGCGTGAGCTCGCGACGATCAAGGTCCTCGGCTTCCGTCGTGGCGAGCTGCGCACCTACATCAATAAGGAGATGCTCATCCTCACGTTTATCGGCACGGTTCTCGGCGTTCCGCTTGGTCTTGCGCTATCACAGTCGCTCACCTATGTCCTCAACATGCCTTCCATGTACTTTGCCGTCGAGGTCGCGCCCGCGGGCGTCATCATCTCCTGCACGCTATCGCTCGTGTTCGCCGTCATCGTCTGCCTCATCACGAGGCCCTCGATCGACCGCATCGACATGGTCGGAGCGCTCAAGTCCGCGGAGTAGCGACGGGATAACGCGGCGGATTTAGGGCAGATGAGCACAGGACAACGCTGCGGATTTGAGGCAAATGCGCGCAGGACAACAACTCGGCTGCGCAGGGGCGTGAGCACACGCTACCGATGTCGCCAGCGCCCGGCGAGCACTCGTAGCAGCATTGTTAAGCCATGGCAAAGGTGTGATCGTCGTTTCGGGGCTTGGGTAGAATGAACCACAATTCACACGACGAAGGGCACACATGATCAATCCGCTAGCTAATAGGTCGGGATCCGAGCGAAACGCAACGCGCGGACGAAGGCTGCGCAATAGCAGCGAGGTTGCCGTCCGTCCGAGGGGCGCCCGTTTCTCCTCTGACGCCGACAATGATGAGACGATGGACGAGGAGGCAGGCCGCGGACGCAGCAGGATGCGCGGTCGTGGTGGTCGTGGCAACCGCGCCCAGCGTCCCAAGCGTCCTCGCAAGCCTAGCCGCCTCGGCATGATCGTTGGCAGTTGGTGGAACCGCCTCATCGGTGCCGTATACTCCGGCTCCCTCTCGAGCCAGACCGAGCAGTATGCCGCCCACAACACCACGCAGGACTACATTTGGAACTCCGTGGGCCTTGGCGCCTGGGGCGTGGTCTTCCCCGTCCTCTCCGTCGTCACGACGCAGCTCTTGAACGTCGAGCAAGGCGGTCGCTTCTCGATGGCTTTCGTCACGGGCACGCTGCTCCTCTTCATCGCCAACTTCGGCGTCCGCACCTACCAGGCGTCTGACATCTCAGAGAACCACTCCTTCGCGGACTACCAGGCCTGCCGTGTCGTCACCGTCGCCGCGATGCTGCTCATCGGCGTGCTCTACTGCCAGATCCGCGGCTATGATCCGGAGATGTTCGGCCTCTGCATGGGCATGTTCGTCTATCGCGCCGTCGATGGCCTCGCGGATGTCTATGAGGGCCGTCTCCAGCAGATGGACAAGCTCTACCTCGCCGGCATCTCGCAGGCAGTACGCTCGGCCGCTGCCATCGTCGCCTACTGCGTGCTGATCTTCATCACGAGGAGCATCTCTGCTGCCGGCATCGCCATGGGCGTCGCCGCCGTCGCATCGTTCGTCCTGCTCACGCTTCCGCTTACGTTCTTCGAAACGCCCAAGAGCGAAAAGCTCCGCCTGACGAGCGTGAAGGATCTCTTCGTTCAGTGCTTCCCGTTGTTCGTAGCGCTGTTCCTCTATAACCTCATCGACAACATGCCTAAGTTCGCCATGGAAGGTGTGCTGTCGTACGACAACCAGCTCTACTTCAACGCGCTCTTCTCGCCCGCGCACATGATCATCATGGTGATTGGCTTCGTCTATAAGCCGCAGCTCATGCGTCTTGCGGAGATTTGGGCTGACCCCGAGCGCCGCGGCCGCTTCGACATCATCGTTCTCGCCGTGCTCCTACTGATCGTCGCACTCACGGGTGGCGTCGGTGTCTTCATGGCAACCGCCGGCATTCCCATCATGAGCTTCATGTACGGCGTCGACTTCGAGCAGTTCCGCGGCCTGTGCTACGTCATGATCGCAACGGGAGGCGTCTGCGCCGCAATCGACTTCCTCTACCAGATCATCACGGTGCTGCGCCGCCAGAAGGCCGTCACGCGCGTCTACCTGTTGACGCTCGGCTTCTCGCTGTTCGTACCGCCGCTGCTCATCGGCTTCACAGGCCTTCCCGGCGCGGTTCTCGGATACCTCATCGTTATGTGCATCCTCCTCGTGCTGCTAGTGACCGAGTACCTCTCGATTCACGCCGAGCTCTCCGAAACGCTCAAGAGCTACCGCAAGCGCGCCGTCCGCGACACGAAATAGCCCCCGAACATAAGGCTGCACTATCTGCGGCGATAGGCCTCGAGCCAAGTCAGAAGCAGGAGCAGACAACCAGATCGCTTGACTTATTGCCGTGCCCTCAACTCCCATCGCCCGGTGACGTCAAGCATAGAGAAGGGCTCCGCCACTTGGTGACGGGGCCCTTCTCATGTTCGAGTTGTCATCTCGAGGTAGTAATGAAGCTCGGCGACGACTGAGGCGCCGGCGGACTACATCAGGCGGAGGCCAACTTCCTTGAGCTGCTTGGAAGAAACCTCGCTGGGAGCGTCGCTCATGAGGTCGGAGCCACTCGAGGTCTTCGGGAACGCCATGACCTCACGGATCGAATCGGAGCCGGTGAGCAGCATGCACACGCGGTCGAGGCCGAGGGCGAAGCCGCCCATGGGAGGCGCACCAAACTCAAGGGCGTCCATGACGAAGCCGAACTGCTCGCGGGCGCGCTCCTCCGTAAAGCCGAGGAGCTCGAGCATCTGAAGCTGCATCTCCGCGTCGTGGATACGCATGCCGCCGCCACCGGCCTCATAGCCGTCCATGACGAAGTCATACGTGAAGCTGCCAGCCGCCAGCGGGTCAGCCTTAATCTTCTCGACGTCAGACTCGGTCGGGAGGGTGAAGGGCTGGTGCTCCGCCGCATAGGCCTTACGCTCCTCATCCCAGTGGAACAGCGGGAAGTTGACGACCCAGAGGAAGTCATGGCCCTCGCGCTTGACGTTGAGGGCATCAGCCATGTGGCAGCGCATGCCGCCGAGAATCTCGCAGGAAGCGAGACGCGGGCCGGCGGCGAACATCACGAGATCGCCGGGCTCGACATCAGCGCGCTCGCGAAGGGCGGCCATCTCCTCATCGGAGAAGAACTTGACGATGGGGCTGTTGATGGAGCCATCCTCGCGGAAGGCGATCCAGGCGAGACCCTTGGCGCCAAAGGCCTTTGCCACGCCCTCGAGCTTGTCAATCTGGGCGCGCGGCCAGGTGCCAGCACCCTTGGCGTTAATGCACTTGACGACGGAGCCCTCGGTGTTCGCAGCGGAGGAGAAGACCTTGAACTTGGACTCGGTAAAGATATCCGTGACATCAACGAGGTGCATGCCATAGCGAGTGTCCGGCTTGTCGATGCCGTAGGTATCCATGGCATCCCAGTAGTCCATGCGACGCAGCGGCGTGGGCATGTCGACGCCCATCTTGGCGAAGGCGTCGTGGAGGACGTCCTCGAGAGCGCTCATGACGTCGTCCTGGTTGACGAAGCTCATCTCGATGTCGACCTGAGTGAACTCAGGCTGGCGGTCGGCGCGGAGGTCCTCGTCACGGAAGCACTTGGCGACCTGATAGTAGCGCTCGACGCCACCAACCATGAGCAGCTGCTTGAGGAGCTGCGGGGACTGGGGCAGAGCATAGAGGCGACCCGGCTGAATGCGACAGGGCACCAGGAAGTCGCGCGCGCCCTCGGGCGTGGACTTGAAGAGGCTCGGCGTCTCGACCTCCATGAAGGCGCGGTTGTGAAGCGCCTCGCGGATGGCGAAGGTGAAATCGGAACGCAGCTTGAGGTTGGCCATCATCTCGGGCCTGCGGATGTCAAGGTAGCGGTAGCGCAGGCGCGTGTCCTCGGCGGTGTCAATGCCATCCTCGATCTGGAACGGCGGCGTCTTGGAGCGGTTGAGGATCTCGATGGTGTCGACGCGAACCTCGATCTCGCCGGTGGGGAGCTTGGGGTTGATGGTCTCCTCGTCACGGCCGCGAACGACGCCGTGGACGCAGATGGGCCACTCGGGGCGGATGGTCTCGGCAGCGTGGAAAGCGGTGCCGCCGGAGTGCTCGGGGTCGAAGGTGCACTGGGTCATGCCAGAGCGATCGCGGAGGTCAACGAAGATGAGGCCACCGTGATCGCGGCGACGCCACACCCAACCCGTGAGCGTGACCTCGCGGCCGATGTCCTCACGACGAAGCTCGCCGGCGGTGTGGGTGTGCATGGAGTGCTCGTGCATGGCGCCCGTCTCGGCGGCGAAGGCGCTGGCGGCCTGCTCCTCGACGGCGGGGGTGGTGCTGGTGTCGTGCATATGATTCCTCTCGTCTGGGCCATCCCGTGTCGGTACGGACGGCCTGCCATCAGACGGCGAGCGCCGCGTAGACAGCGTGGTAACTCGCGCAAGAAGACATGATAGCGCAGCTTCGACACCCACAAGTTGCCGGCGTGTTACTCAGGACGCCCGGATTGGGGTGCCAAACCCTGGGGAGCCGGCGTCCCAAACCAAATAGCTTCCGCACGCGCGGCAAAAAACGCCCCGCCGCGACTGTTCGCGACGGGGCGCACCGGAGCAATGTGGCCGAGCCACTAGCGCGTTAGCACTTGGCGAGAGCCTGATCCAGGTCGGCAATCAGATCAGCCGTGTCCTCGAGGCCGCAGGAGAGACGCACCATATCGGCGGAGATGCCACAGGCGAGGAGCTCCTCGTCGTTCATCTGGCGATGCGTGGCGTTCGCCGGATGCAGGCAGCAGGTGCGGGCATCGGCCACGTGCGTGGCGATCTGGCACATCTCGAGGCTCTTCATAAAGGTCTCCGCCGCCGCGCGGCCGCCGTTAAAGCCAAAGCTCACGACACCGCACGTGCCATTGGGCATGTACTTCTGGGCGAGGTCATAGTACTTGTCGCCCTCGAGGCCGGGATAGCTCACGAAGCGCACCTTGGGGTGATTCGCGAGGTACTTGGCCACGGCCATGCCGTTCTCGCAGTGGCGTGGCATGCGAACGTGCAGGCTCTCGAGCGAGCTGTTGAGGAAGAAAGCCGCCTGCGGGTTCTGCATGGGGCCAAGGTCGCGCATGAGCTGCGCGGTCGCCTTGGTGATGAAGGCCCCACCCATACCAAACTTCTCCGCGTACGTGACGCCGTGATAGCTCTCGTCCGGCGTGGTGAGGCCCGGGAACTTGTCAGCATGCGCCATCCAGTCAAACTGGCCATGGTCGACAATGACGCCGCCGAGATACGCCGCGTGGCCATCCATGTACTTGGTGGTGGAGTGGGTCACGATATCCGCGCCCCACTCGAACGGACGACACATCACCGGCGTTGGGAAGGTGTTGTCGACGATCAGGGGCACGCCATGTGCGTGCGCCGCGGCGGCGAAGCGCTCGATGTCGAGCACGGCGAGCGCCGGGTTGGCGATGGTCTCGCCAAAGACGAGCTTGGTGTTGGGTCGGAAGGCCGCCTCGAGCTCCTCATCCGTGCAGTCAGGCGCCACAAAGGTGCAGGTGAGGCCCATGCGACCCATGGTGTGGGCGAGAAGGTTGTAGGTGCCGCCGTAGATGGCAGAGCTCGCCACCACGTGATCGCCCGCGGCAGCCAGGTTGAAGATGGCGAGGAAATTCGCCGCCATACCGGAGCTCGTCAGCATTGCCGCCGTGCCGCCCTCGAGCTCGGCGATCTTCGCCGCGACGAGGTCGCAGGTGGGGTTCTGGAGGCGACTGTAGAAGTAGCCGGACTCCTCAAGGTCGAAGAGCTTGCCCATGTGCTCGGACGTGTCGTACTTCCAGGTGGTGGACTGCCAGATCGGCACCTGACGCGGTTCGGCGTCGCCAGGGCGATAGCCACCCTGCACGCACACGGTCCCGACAGTCTTGGCGGCGCTGTTGTTGGTGGGCTGCTCGCTCATATGTGACTCCCTCGGTTTGGCGCTGTTTGCATGCCCATGAGAATAGGCGTGCGAATGCCCAGGTACAACCTAGCATTTTGGTGGGATTTGCGCCTCGGCGACCAGCTCCGTCTTGGCTTCCAGCGCACATCGGCTAGGGTGCGGCTCTGTCCCGGCGCGCGAACACGACTAGAGCACGGATTTGGTCCCCAGTACGCGCAGACATGACTCGTCAATGCGCTCCCGAGAAAGGATGCCACTCGCGACCGCATCGAGAACGCCCTGGTAAGCAGCATCGAGGTCCTCAGGCATGAGAATCATGTCTCCCCCAGCCTCGAGGAACCTGACGGCCGCCTCCGCCGACGAAAAGCGCTCGGTCACAGCCCCCATCTGGAATGAGTCCGAGATGATGATGCCGTTAAATCCCAGCTCACGGCGCAAGGTCTTCCCTATCATCACGCGAGAGAGGGATGCCGGAAGATCGTCCGCCGCGACGTTGGGCGTCTTGATATGACCCACCATGACGAGGGGCACGCCGGCGGCGATGGCACGGCGAAACGGCTCGAACTCGCACGAATCAAGATCTTCGCGAGTACGCGTCGACACCGCCTCGCCCGTGTGAGAATCGGCGTTCGTGTCGCCATGACCGGGAAAGTGTTTGACGCAAGGGAGGACGCCGGCCGCGAGCATCGCGGTTGTCTCGGCGACAACCATGTCTGCGACCAAGTGCGGGTCCGTGCCGAAGGAACGCGGCCCGATAACCGTGTTCTCGGGGTTGGTAAGCACGTCCGCAACCGGCGCGAAATCGATGTTAAAGCCAATTTCATGCAGGTAGAAACCTATGTCCGCGCCCACTCGCTCAGCCTGGGTCACGTCTCCCGTGAATCCGATGGTTGCCATATGGGGGAAGGTCGCGACGTCGAAGGCTGGTGAGTTCGCAACGCGGGACACAAGCGGCCCGCCCTCCTCGTCCACGCCGAGAAACACAGGGATGCCAGCGGTCGCTTCCTTCGAGAAACGTCCTATGTTCGCAAGCATCTCGCGAAGCTGTCCCGGCGTCTCGATGTTTTGCGAGAAGCATATGACGCCGCCAACGGGCAGGGTGGCGAGGGCGGCCTCCATAGCCTCGCCGGCTTCGATCACGCAATCCGTGCCCGTAAGCTGCTCGGGCGTCACGAAGAAGAGCTGTGCCACCTTCTGCTCGAGCGTCATGGTTCCGAGGATTCGCTCCGCGGCTGAAGAATCCGACATGGCGGGCGCCGTTGTTACGGGCACCGGTGCCACGGACGCCACCGTGCCCGGCGTCGCGACACCCTCAGGGTCTTGGCCAAGGCCGCAGCTAGAAAGTGCGACCGACGCCCCCGCAAGGCCGAGCACACCGAGAATCTCCCTGCGCGTAAGCTCGTTCTTCGCCATTTCCCCTCTCACGTCCCCTCTCGCTCGCATCTCGTTCGAGCCGCACACGCTCTCGGGAGTGCAGAGCGATCGCAACCATACACCCGTCCCTCATCGCGCGGTCCCGGACCGCCGAAGAGGCGCCCCTATCACGCGCACTCTGTCCGCCGAAGAGGCGTCCCCAATCGCGCGCGCCCGAGCTGCCATAGAAGCGCTCCCTCATTATCATCGCGTTCCATCTTGACGCATGCGGAGCTCCGCAAGCGCGAGCGTGTTACCCTCGATTGGTGATTAGACCTGAGCGACGGGGAGATGCACATGGCACAAGAGGCGGATATCGAGCGCGAGGCACGCGCTGCAAGCATGATCATCGCGAGGCAGGCGGAGACGAGCGACTATGTCATCGACCGTCGTCGCTGGTACCACGCCCATCCCGAGATTGCCTATCACGAGGTTGCCACCACCGAGCAGATCTGCGCAGACCTCGAAGCCCTGGGTATCCCCTACGAGCGCCCAACGGCAACCGGCGTCGTGGCGACCATCCGCGGCACCGCCCAGAGCGCCCATGGCGCAGCCGACTCCCCGCGCCGACGCATCATGCTCCGCGCCGATATCGACGGCCTCCCCGTGGCGGAGAGGACCGGCGAGTCCTTCTCGTCAGAAAACGACGGGTTCATGCACGCCTGTGGCCACGACTGCCACATCGCGATGCTCCTGGGCGCCGCCCGTCTCCTCGCCGGCATGACCGACGAGCTCGAAGGTGAAGTTCGTCTTGTCTTCCAACCGGCCGAGGAGGGCGGCGACGGCTCCAAGACCATGATTTCAGCCGGCGTCCTCGAAGGTGTCGACGGAGTCTTTGGCATGCACATCTGGAGCGATGTTCCCGCAGGCAAAGTCTCCGTAGAAGCCGGCCCCCGCATGGCGGCGACCGACTGGTGGCGCATCGACGTCACCGGCCGTAGCGCCCACGGCGCCATGCCCAACCAGGGCGCCGACGCGGTGCTCGCCGGAGCCGCCATCGTGGAGAGCCTGCAGGCGATCGTAAGCCGCAACATGAGCCCCTTCGAGCCCGCCGTGGTGACGGTGGGGCAATTCCATGGCGGCACGGCACGCAATGTCATGGCCGGCAGCTCTTGGATGGAGGGAACCGTCCGCACTTTCCACGAGGATGCCCACGAGCTGATTCCCGGCCTCATGGAACGCATGGCAAACGACGTCGCTGCGGCGTTTGGCTGCACGGCAAAGCTCACGTACGAGAACGCCCACTCCACCGTCGTGAATGAGGCCGCCGCGAGCGAGCGTGCCATGCGCGCGACCCGCGAGGTGCTTGGCGAAGACGCGCTCGTTCGCTACCAGGGCTCCATGCCCGGCGAGGATTTCTCCGAGTACCTGAAGAGGGTTCCGGGCGCATTCGCGTTTCTCGGCAGCGGCACGGCAGATCCCAACGGCAAGGTCTGGCCACAGCACAGCTGCTTCTATGACCCCGACGAATCAGTCCTCGTGCGTGGCTCCATGCTCGCCGCCCAGTACGCGGTCGACTTCCTCGCGGAGTAAGGCAAGCCCGGGCGGCGCTATTCCTTCTCTTCGCCGGAGATGAGGCGCTGGTACATCGTCTCGTTCGCGGCGAGCTCCGCAGTATCGTCGAGCGGCTCAAGGGTGCCGTCGCCGTACTTGCGCTCGAGCGCGCGCGAGATGAGGTAATCCGCCACGCCGGGGTTCTTGGGCAGCAGCGGGCCGTGGATATAGGTGCCCACGACGTTCTTGTAGAGGCACCCCTCGTACCCAGTCTTTCCGTCGTTGCCATGACCATGAATCACACGGCCCAGAGGCTCAACACCGGCACCCAGATGCGTGCGACCGCCATGGTTCTCGTACCCGACGATGGGACGGTCCACGATGCGACTCTCGATGGCAATGTTGCCGATGAGGCGCGGCGCGCCGCGGTCCGTGTAGAGGTCGACGAGCGACAGCCCCTCGACTTCCTCGTCACCCATGAGGTAGGAATGGCCAAGAAGCTGGTAGCCGCCGCAGACGGCACCAAGGGCACCGCCGTCTTCGACAAAGGAGACGAGCTCCTCGCGTTCCGCCAAAAGATGCTCGCAGACGATCCTCTGCTCACGGTCCGAGCCGCCGCCGATGAATGCGATGTCCACGTCCGAGAAGCTCGGGCGGTCGTCGATGTGGACCTCCTCCACCTCGCAGCGAATGCCACGCCACTCGAGGCGCTTGCGCAGCACGAGGATATTGCCGCCGTCGCCGTAGAGGTTCAGGAGCTCAGGATAGAGATGCGCGATACGCAGGGACTTTTCGCTCACAGTCGCTCCCCCATCTGCTCGAGCTCCGCCTTCGCGGGCCACAGGGCCGAGTAGTTCGTCAGGACATACAGGGGGCGATCCAGCGGCAGGTCTGCCACGGCATCGAGCGCCTCGCGCACGGTCAGCGCGATAGGCGCTGAGATCCCCGCGTACTTCAGGCGAACGCGAACGTCATCCGCACGGTGGCCACCGGCAACAACGGTGAGGTCATCAGGCTCGACGACGCCGCCACACTCGCGGGGGCTCCCCACGGCGAGACGCTCGAAGTCGACGTCCCAGATCCAGGAGATGTCCTTGCCATCGTTGGGGTTGTCGTTGATGACGAAGAAGGCCGCCTTCTTGCGGTCATCCGCCAGCATGAGCGATATGTTCTGGTTGAAACCCGTGGGGTTCTTCGCCAGGTTGAGAATCACATCGCGCCCGTCGACGCGGAAGCGCTGGAGGCGACCGTTCTCCGGATGATATGCGTCAAGAGCGGTCTGGAACTGCTCGGGCGTGGTGCCGGCAAGAGTCGCGCCCACAAAGGCGGCAAGCAGGTTATAGACCATGTATACGCCGCCGAAGCTCGCACTCACGCGCACGGGCTTATCAAGACCCGCACCGCTCACGTCGAAGGAGACGCCCTCGCGACCGACCTTGACGCCAGTGGCGCGCCAGTCAAGCTCGGGGCGGCAGAAGTCTCCCTTGGGGCAACGGAAGGCGCCCAGCTGGGCGTAAGCGCGGTAGTCGTAGGCGAGCTCCGTACCGCACACCTGGCAGAAGCGCGCCTCGGGCACGCGGTCCGCCGGCAGGTGGAGGTCCTCGCCGATGCCAAACGCCAGCACCTTGGTGCCAGCCTCACGTGCGCGACGCGCGACGCCCATAACGAGGGGGTCGTCACCGCAGGCCACAAGCGTGGTCTCAGGCGAGGCAGAGAGCGCGGAGACGATGACGTCCTGGACACGCTCGATCTCGCCGGCGCGGTCGAGCTGATCGCGGAAGAGGTTCAGGAGCACGAGGTAGCGTGGGCGAAGCTCGGGCAGGATGTTGATCGTAGAGAGCTCGTCCGCCTCCATGATGGCCCAGTCGGCAGAGCGGCCGGAAAGAAGGGCCGCCGCGACGCCGGGAGCCATGTTGGCGCCAACACGGTTGCACAGAACGCGGGCGCCACTTGCCTCGACAGCACTCGCGAGCACGTTGTTCGTGGTCGTCTTGCCGTTGGTTCCACACACGACGATGGAACCCCGCGTGAGCTTTTTGGCGGAGTGTGAGATTGAGGCAGGATCGATGGCGAGCGCGATGCGGCCAGGCAGCTGCGAGGCGGAACGGCCCGCCATGTGCAGTGCGCCGGCGCAGGCGCGGCCGAGACCCTGCGCGAGAGAGGCTCTGAGACCCACGGCCTACTCCGCCTCTTCCTCGTCGTGGCTACCGCCCTGCATGTTCTCGTACTCCTCGGGAGTGAGAACATCCTCGATGCGCAGGTTGACGCCGCCAACCTCAAGGCCCGTCATCCCGACGACCTGCTTGACGACGACCTTCTTGACGTCCTCGAAGACCTGCGGGGCGAACGCACCATATTCGATGAGCACGGAGATGTTCACGCGGACAGAGCTGTCCGGCATGACCTCGACGGAGACACCCTTCGTGGGATCCGCCGCGCCAAAGGTCTCCTGGACGCGGTTGATGAAGCCGCCCTTCATGCCAAGGACGCCCGGGACGTCACGCACGGCAATGGCGACGATCTTCTCGATGACACCGTTGGAGAAGGTGAGCGAGTCTTCGGAATCAAGGTCCTCATCGGCATCGGAGAAGGTAAGGTCACCCTCCTCGGAGGCGGCAAGCGACGTAGTGCTGGCCTCCTCAGCGGGAGTCTCGGTCGTTTCCTCGACGGTTTCCTCGGTGAGCGGGGCCTCGACCTCAGGCTCCTGCGCGATGGTGGGCTTCGTGCTCATGTTGGCTCCTATCCACCGGGATTTCCCGGCAATCACGGGCGTGACCCTCAGCGGGCGCCCTAGCGCTTCTTCATCAGGTTCTGGATAAAGCGAACGATTTTTGGTTCGCCGTCAAGGTACTGGCCGCAGGCGATGCCGACAACCACGAGGATGGCAATGACCAGGGTCTTCAGGACGCCAATCGAAAAGAGGAGAAGCGCCACGACAAGACCTGTCACGCCGCCAAGAACCGCATTGCGACTATTGGGGAACGTCTCGTCAAGCCAGCGCGAAGCGCGCGCGAGAACTCCGGGCTGCGCCGCGGGCTCGGTGCCACTCGCTGGCTGCGCCGTGGGCTCGGGGCCACTCGCTGGCTGCGCCACATCGCCCGAGGGCTGCGCGGCAGAGGTCTGGGCGCCCGCGGCGTCGGCTGCAGACGAACCGTTGGTTGGCACCTTACCTGACGAGGCAGAAGCAGGCGCATCCGCTGGCTCGATGCGACAAGTGAGCTTCTCGGACATGTCTTACGCCTCCTTCTCGACGCTCATGGGAATCGTGATGTCACCCGTGGACTCTGCGGATGCAGCTGCAGACGCGGCCTCAGCGGACTGGTGCTCGGAAGCGCCCTCGCCCTCCTCATCCTCCTCAACGGGGACGACGAGGGACGTGCCACGCTGCGGCTCGAGAAACTCAACGTTGATATCCCCCAGACATTCGCCGCACATGGCCGAGAGCCCGGTGACGAGCGCCTCGTGGAGCACCGGCGCCTCGCTCGTGATATCGACGGACTCATACGGCATCACATGTACGTCAACGGTGACGACGCCGTGCTTTGAGGCGCGGACCTCCACATCCTTGGCGATGCCGAGGCCAAGGGCCTCCACAATGTGGCCCGCCTGCGAGGCAACGGCGTTACGAGTCACCGTGATGGCGCCGCCTTCGATATTCATGACGGAGATGGCGGCCTTGGGGCGGCGCGAGAAGATCGAGCGCAGCAGGTTGAAGACGAGCCACGCCGCCGTCATACCAAGACAGACCTCAAGCGCCACATAGGCCGCGTCATATGACAGAAACGCGGAGATTTCCGCCTCGCCGATGCCAAACGCAGGCAGGGCGAGCATGGCGAGGGCAAAGAGCCCCGCCAGCGAGAACAGGAAGAGAACGATGCGCTTGAAGCCACCCATGAGCACCCTTTCTAACAAAAAGCGCCCCGGCCTCCCGACCAGGGCGCGTCTTGCTCTAGAATACCCCGAACCTCTGACACGATACATACCGGGCAGGGATTAGAACCGCTTGGGCGAGGTCTACTCGTCCTCCTCCAGGGCGGCGGCGATCTCGTCGGTCACGTCCATGGTGTGGTAGACGTTCTGGACGTCCTCGAGCTCCTCGAGGCGGTCAACGAGGCGCTGGACCTTCTTGGCGTCAGCGACGGTGACGGTCGTCGGGGTGGTGGGGACCATGGTCAGCTCGGAGCCCTTGACCTCGATGCCCTGGGCCTCGAGGGCCTTCTGGACATCCTGCATCTTGTCATAGGCGGTCCAGACGACCCACTCCTCGCCGGCGTCCTCGTAATCGTCTCCGCCAGCCTCGGCAACGGCCATCATGAACTCGTCCTCGTCGACGGCGTTCTCCTTGTCGGCGACCTTCTTGTCATCGGACTTGATGATCTTGTCGACAGCGATGGAACCCTTGCGCTCGAACTGGAAGGCAACGGAGCCGGTGGTGCCCAGAGAGCCGCCGGAGTGCGTGAAGGCGGAACGGACGTCAGCGGCAGTGCGGTTCTTGTTGTCAGTCAGGCAGTCAACGTAGACGGCAACGCCAGCGGGGCCATAGCCCTCGTAGGTGACCTCAGAGTAGACCGCGGCGTCAGCGCCAGCGCCAAAGGCCTTGTCGATGGCGGCCTTGATGCGGTCCTTCGGCATGGAGGACATGCGGGCCTTAGCCACGGCAGCAGCCAGGGAGGCGTTGTTCTCCGGGAGCGGGTCGCCGCCGAGCTTGGCCGCAACGGTGATGTTGCGGGAGAGCTTCGAGAACAGCGCGGAGCGCTTGGCGTCCTGCGCGCCCTTACGATGCTTGGTGGTTGCCCACTTAGAGTGTCCGGACATTCACGTCTCCTTCTTGTACACAGCGCCGGTCCCTCTGGCCAGCGCCCATACTGCAAGCTAGCGTGCGCACGGTCTAAGGCACATGCGCACAACTAGTGAACTTTATCACTTTTGCAGTGTCGCATACGTCATCTGCGGACATATCTTTGATTGGCTTGATTACGTCACAAAAATCGAGCGCGGATGCAGACGCCCCTACCCCACGTGCCCAATCTGTGGGCGCTTGGCACGCGTCGCCCACGCAAGCACGACGATGCCCAGCAACACGAGCGGCAGGCTCAGCAGCTGGCCCATCGTGATTGGCCCAAGCAGGTAGCCAAGCTGTGCGTCAGGCACGCGGACGAACTCGATAAGGAAGCGGAAAACGCCGTAGAGCACGAGGAACGTCCCCATGAAGGTGCCCTGCGGATGAGCGGGCCTGCGTCGGCTCATCATCCACAGCACGCTGAAGATGACGAGACCCTCGAGAATGGCCTCGTACAGCTGGCTGGGATGGCGCGCGACGTTGCCGCCCGTCTCGAAGACCACGCCCCACGGAAGATCCGTGGGCTTGCCCCAGAGCTCACCATTCACGAAGTTGGCGCAACGACCGAAAAACAGGCCCAAAGGCGCGCCGATAACGCCGAGGTCGCAGACTGTCGGGATGGAGAGGTGGCAGGAGCGGCACATGAGCGAGCCACCAACGATGGCGCCCACGAGGCCGCCGTGGAAGCTCATGCCGCCCTCGTTCAGGGCGAAGATCTTCAGCGGGTTGGCGAAGTAGTAGCCATCACCGTAGAAGAGCACGTAGAACAGGCGGGCGCCTATGATGATGCCCCACGCCATCGCAACGATGATATTCGCGACCTCGTCCCCGGTGATATCCAGGCCCCAGCGACGCGAGACGCGGTAGATCACTATGCCCGTCAGGACAAAGCCCGCAAGGTAGGCAAGCGCGTACCAGTAAATGTGGAGGGACCCAATCGAAATCGCGACGGGGTTGAGGCTGTGGTAAAGCTCGTTGAGCATGTAACTCCTCGAAACGATATTTGAGCGCCGGGCCAACAGGGCGCACGCAGACGCGGCGCAACAGGCGGGGCACACGCGGATGCGGCGCACACAGACGCGGCGCACCAGACGCAGCGCACCAGACGCAGCGCACCAGACGCAGCGCACAAGGCACCATCGGGAACGCGCCTCAGCGCGGGACGATACGGCCGTCTCTAGCGCGTGAACATATGAGGGCGGCCCAGGGCTCGATCCCCTGACAGCACACCAGAGGCCGTCTTTAGCGTGTGAGCGTGTGGGCGGCAGCGGCACCGCGCTGACCCTGGTAGTGGCTCCCAAGGCCGGCAGAGCCATACGGGCGCTCGGACGGGCTCGACATGCGCTCGAAAGACATCTGCCCGATCCGCATGCCCGGATGAAGCACGATGGGCAGCGTGGCGACGTTGGAGAGCTCAAGCGTGATCTCACCGTCCCAGCCCGGATCGACATAGCCGGCGGTTGAGTGGATCATGAGGCCGAGGCGGCCCAGCGTCGACTTGCCCTCGAGCTTGCCGAGGATGTCATCGGGCACGGCGATGCGCTCGAGCGTCGTGCCGAGCACGAACTGCCCAGGATGCAGCACGAACTGTCCGCCCTCGGGGACCACGACCTCCTCGGTGAGGTCCGGCTGGGGCAGCGTCGGGTCGATGTAGGCGTGCGTGGAGTTGCGGAAGACCCTGAAGCTCGAGCCAAGGCGCACGTCGACCGAAGCCGGCTGGACGTCCTTCATGTCGAGCGGCTCGATGACGATGCGGCCGGCGGTCATCTCGGCCTTGATGTCGCGGTCTGAGAGGACCACCTACATCACCGCCCTCACGCCGGTGACGCCGGGGACGTTGTCCTTGAGCACGCGTTCGATGCCCTGAGAGATCGTGACCTCGGAGAGCGAGCAGCCCGCGCAGGCGCCCGTCATCTCGATGGTGACGATGCCAGTCTCGTCATCAACGCCAACGAGGGCGCAGTCGCCGCCGTCCGCCTGAAGACTCGGACGCACCGCATCGAGCACGACCTCGAGAAGGTCCTTGTCAATCGCCATGTCTCCTCCTTGCCGTTCGCATGAGGCGAGCAAACGTGAGCGCTGCCCGGTTGAGCCGCGGGCACGCGCCGCCCGATCGAGTGCTAGTACATTACGGGGCGCACCGCGGTGACGCCAGGGACGTGCTCCTTGATGATGGTGTCGATGCCCTCGGAGATGTCCGTCGAAGCGAACATGCAGGCAGCGCAGGCACCCGTCATCTCGATGGTGACGACGCCGGTCTCGTCATCGACGCCGATAAGCTCGATGTCGCCGCCGTCAGCCTGGAAGCTCGGGCGAATCGCGTCAAGGACGTCCTCGAGCAGACGGTGGTCGATCTTGGCCGTCTTGTCCTTCTCCGGCGCGCTTTCCGTGGTGTTCTCGTTGTCAGCCATGTCTATCCTCTCCCCCGCAAAGCGGGCGCGTTCTCAAATCACTCTTGGATGCTACCCGACTCGCGCCTATCCGATGCCCCAGAACAGATGCCCACTTGAGGCGTGGCGCTCGCGCGAGGCGGGCTTGCGACCCTCTCGAACGGCGGCGAGCGCGTTGACGAGGCGCTCAACGGCAGCCCTGGTCTCCGCCTCGTTGAGAAGCGTCGCGTCGACCGCGAAGCGTGTCACGCCCGCCTCAATGAGCTCGCCTACCTGCGGCGTCAGGTCGAGGGGCACCGCGTCATAGATGCGCGAACGGCCATTGAGATCCGTTCTGACGGGCAGGAGACGGCCGTCTCGATCGCGAAGCGAGATCATGCGCCGGCGTAGCGCACACCGCGCGCAATCGTGGATGCAGCGATTCGCCGCCTTCAGAACGCAATGTTCGCTCGTCATAACACGAGGGCGGCCCGAGACGACGACACCCACGGGCACGTTGGCGCGCGGGGCGAGAGACTGGATCTCCGCGAGCGTAAGCTCCGGCGAAAGCCAGACCCCGGCCGCACCGGCACGCTCGAGCTTATCGAGGGCGAAGGCGTTGTGAATGGGGATGCAACCACGAATCTCCGCCTTCGCGCCGCAGCTCGCAGCAAGCGCGAGCTCGGAGACGTTACCCACGGCAACGGAAGCGCCGGCCGTTATCCAGGGGTCGATGCGGGCATGCTCTGGGTCGCGGCAGACCTCGTCGAGGATAGGGACGCTGCCGACAGGCCAGACGGGCGCAGGGCTTCCAGGCTCGCCAAGCTCGTCGGACGCGACGTACACACGCGTAGCGCCGGCTGCAGTGGCAACACGGGCCACCTCAGGCGACGGCGCAATGACGCAGACCTCCGGAGTTGGCGTCGCGACAGCGCAGGCAATGTCTTCCGCACTAGAGGCGGCGGCAGGCGTGATGGCAACGGCAGCCATCGCGGAGACAGGTGCGAGCGCACGTGCACGGTCAGCATACGGCGCGAGAATGGCTTCCTCCAGCGCCTCGCAAGCGGCGGCGCGGACCTTGTGCACGACGGAGAAGCCCATGCCGCAGCCCTCGTCAAGTTCGACCTCGATCGAACGCGGCTCAAAGGCCGAGGCGCCCATGCGCCCGACATGCTCAGCCAGGTCCTCGCTCGTCAGCGCCTTCGTGCGCGCGGCCTCGACAACCGGGCCCGAAGCCACAGCCTGCGGAAGTGAGCCATCGGGCGACGCGGGACCATTCGCGCAGGTGAGCTCAACGGAAAGGGGCTCTCCTAGCCGCGCGACAACGCGCACGTCGACCGCGCGCTTGCGAGCGACCTCGCGAGAAAGGTCCGCCGAGCTACCATCGTGCGCTGCCTTGCTGCGGATGACCCTGACCGGGCAGCCCACCGGCATCGGGCGCGCCACTCGACACTCGACCGTACCGCCCGCGGGAACATCGCTGGGAACGGTCGCCGTGAGAAAGGCGTCGGGGTCATTATCCGGACGAAGCTCGAGCAGGTCGCCGGCTCCAACGGGCTCGTCGACGCGCACGACAACGGTACAGCGAGCGCTCTTCTTGTCCTGGCGTGGATCGCGGTGGAGGTTGCCCCTTCCGTCCCTGCGCTGGAGCTGGCCGCCCGAGCTCGAGAGGACCTCGCCAACGAGCTGGCCGCGATTGTTCGAGCGCTCGTAGCTCATCATCTCGTCATCAGCGGAACCGCGCAGGTAGGCATCGGTGAAATCGCGGTTGAAAGCGCGCTTGAGACGACGCGCGACATGGGCGGGAACGGGCGTGCCGCCAAGCTCGGCCGACGCGGGTGCTCCCGCCAACACAGAATCGATCTGCTCGCGATAGGCCCCGATAACGCTCCAGACGTAATCAGGCGCCTTCATGCGGCCCTCGACCTTTAGCGAACCGACGCCGGCCTTCATAAGCGCAGCGACATCGCCGGCGGTGCAAGCGTCCTTCGGGCAGAGGGGACGTGTGCGCCCCGGAGCGGCGATGTCATTTCCAGCCTCATCGACAAGGCGATAGAGTAGCCTGCAGGGCTGGGCGCACAGACCGCGATTGGCGCTGCGACCTCCGGCCATGCTCGACATGAGGCACACGCCGGAGTAGCAGAAGCAAAGGGCTCCGTGACCGAATACCTCCAGCTCGACGCCCTCCTCCGCGATGCGAGAGATCTCGGCAAGAGAGAGCTCGCGGGACAAGGTCACACGGTGCGCGCCCTGTTCGCGAGCCCAGGCAACGCCGCGCGCATCATGGACGTTCGCCTGCGTGGACACATGCAGCTCAAGCTCGGGCCAGGTCTTGTGAATCTGGTCGAATAGGCCCCAGTCCTGAATGATGAAGGCATCAGCGCCACGCGCGGATGCCTCTCGCACGAGGGCGAGAGCGCGTGGCATCTCCTCATCGCGAACGACGACGTTAATGGTCACGTAAACGCGCGTGCCCGCAAGATGCGCCTCGCGGCACGCGGCCTCAAAAGCATCGAAATCAAAGTTGTGAGCGTTACGGCGAGCATTGAAATCATTGCCGACACCGCAGTAGATTGCATCAGCACCAGCAGCCAGCGCCGCACGGAACGGCTCCGGGCCACCCGCCGGAGCCAATAGCTCCATCGTCATCGAATCCCCAATCGCATGCGGCGCAAGCCGCCTTTCGTTTCCAACTTTTTAGAATAACAGTCAGACAGCAGGAGCACATGTCGACGAGCGCCCTTCATTCCGGTATCCCAAGAGCGCTCGGAGACGTTTTTCGTCGGCGATGGTCAAAAACACCATCTTGGCGTACGCGCGACACGCCACGAAGGGCCTTCGGGGGTCTTCTCTTAAATATTAATGAGACACAGTCTCATTAAGTGGGCAAATCGCGCCCATTTTGCTCACTTATGGCAACGCTGTTTTGCCAAACTCCATCAAGGGTGCTCTTTCATAGTTCGCCAATTCGATATCGCGTACGCCAAGATGGGTATTTTGACCATCTGGTCAAAATACCGCCTGCCATTTATGGCAGGCATCATCGCGAGACGGCCGCACCATGCACCCATAACCGAGACAAATCGCACGGATAGACGACCGTCTTTTCATCTCCGGGAATTCTCGTCAGGCTATCGATGCCCACTTCCTCAAACGCGGAATCAATCGAGCTCGAAGGCATTGCTGTCGGCCGCGAAAGCTATCCGAGCGAATCCTATCGCGCTTCCCCGCCGCCTTTAATGCCACCGACTCCAAACGCGCAAACAGTTGTGGGTCAACAAGGTCTTCGTACCAAACGTTGATAACCGTCCACCCGAGCCCGACCAGTGAGTTCTGCCTTCTATCGTCACGTCCAGCCTGCTCAGGCAGATGATACCTACGCCCTTTGTATTCAAAAACAACCTTAAGCTCTGGAAATGCAATGTCGGCAAAACGATCTCCCGACGGGGTGGCGATGCAATAGTTTGCCCTCGCACCAGACAGACCAAGACCTCCCAAGCGGCGCGGAAACGTCAGAAGGGCAAGAAGCACGCTCTCCATTGGGGAATGGCAGCCATCGACCACAAGCCCCATGGCTTCTCGTGCCTTCCCCAGGCCAGGCCTCCACTTCAAGTGGCTCGCAATTCGCTCAATCGACCGCCTCGATGTCATCGGTATATCGATATTAACGAAGCCGTCCCAACCGCTTTGGTCATTGTCAAGGAGATACGTTCCGCACAGTTCGAGACCCACCAGCGCGAGGTCCACAACGTCAAAATCTGATGAAGAGGCCAGGTCGAAGAACAAGAGCTCCGGTGATTCCACCAGGATATCTTTCGACAATCGAATGAGAGCCTTGGGAGGAGGGTCGGCCCTCCATTCGTGTCTAATGGCCCACGGCTTGTTGCGCGCCTTATCTGCCCGAATCATCAAATGGCAAGGACGCGACACCCCTCCAAACGTCGCAAGAGCATCTTCGAGCTCTAGCTTTCCTGGAATTCCGCAGCCCTGAAGCGTTGAAGCACGGCACATGCCTAGGAGCTCTGGGGCGAGCTTGCCTCGCGAGCGAAGGAGTTCGAGTGCCGATATGTCGCAGATGCAGATAGCCATGGCACAACGCTATCAGGCTCGCATACGTCCGCGAAGATCGAGGCCAAGAAAGTCCCCCGCGCTCAAACCGAAACCCGACATGAATCCAACACGTTTTCGCAAAAACGAGCCAAAGTGCGTCAAACAATGACACTACAAAAGCTTTACCTGCGACGATACTGGTGGTCCATTCCGAGAAGGACGAAACGATCTGCAGGGAATTACTTGTTGTCACAGAAGGCCCTCGACCCCGCTCGCGAACACGAACGGGGCCGGGGGCCTTACGTCACATGAAACAAAGCAGATTGATGCTCGCCATCGAACGCACCAGGGGCAAAGCGCGGTTGAGCTCAGCCCGCAGACGGAGCTGGAGGAACAAACCCACGGGCATGCTAGACGAGCCCGCCCGCTGGCGCGCTAGGCGAACCTGGTCGCTGGCGCGTCAGGCAGCCCGCCCGCTGGCGCATCAGGCGGCCCGCCCGTTGGCGCTTTAGGCGAACCTGGTCGCGGGCGCGTTAGACGAGCCTGGCCCAGCGCCTCTTGCCGGACTGGACAACGGCGCCCGCCACGAACGGCGTGGGGTCGACGTTGTAGCACTTCGGCGCGAGAGCCTCGCCATTCACCTTGACGCCACCGCCGTCAACGAGACGACGAGCCTCACCGGCGCTGCTGGCAATCCCCAGGTCAACGAGAAGCTTGCCAAGGTAGACCAGGCCCTCATCGTTCACCTCGACGACAGAGGCGGGGAACTCCGGCACGTTCTCGGGAACCTCACCCTTCTTGAACTGGGCGTCGAAAGCCTCGAGCGCCTTCTGGCCAGCACCCGCGCCATGGTAGAGGTCGACGATGTTAATGCCGAGCTCACGCTTGAGCTTGTAAGGATCGGCGGAGCCGTCGGCAAACGCGGCATCGATGGCCTCGATCTCCTCGATGGTCTTGGTCGAGCAGAGACGGTAGTACATCGGGACGATCTCGTCGGCGATGGACATGACCTTGCCAAACATATCGGCAGGCTCGTCGGTAAGGCCGATGTAGTTCTTGTAGCTCTTGGACATCTTCTTCACGCCATCGGTGCCCACGAGCAGCGGCATCGTGAGGGCGACCTGCGGCTCCATGCCCTCGGCACGCATGAGGTCACGGCCGGCGAGCAGGTTGAAGATCTGGTCGTTGCCGCCCATCTCGACGTCGGCCTTGACGACGACAGAGTCGTAGGCCTGGAGCACGGGGTAGATGAACTCGTGCAGGGCAATGGAGAGGCCGTTGGTGTAGCGGTTGTGGAAGTCCTCGCGCTCGAGAATGCGAGCGACGTTGAACTTGCTCATGAGGCCAAGCATCTCGCCAAGGTTGAGCGGCTTGATCCAGTCACCGTTGTGGACGATGGTCGTCTTCTCGGGGTCGAGGACCTTCATGGCCTGCGCAACGTAGGTCTCGGCGTTGGCCTCGACCTGCTCCTCCGTGAGGGGCGGACGAGTGGAGTCGCGACCGGACGGGTCGCCAATGAGAGCGGTGCCGTTGCCGATGATCAGGGTGACGTTGTGGCCCAGGTCCTGGAACTGGCGCATCTTGCGCAGGGGCACGGCGTGGCCCAGGTGGAGGTCCGGACTCGTGGGATCGACGCCCAGCTTGATGTTCAGGGGCTTTCCACGACGTAGCTTCTCGCGGAGCTCCTCCTCGGGGACGATCTGGGAGACGCCAGAAGTGATGACCTTCATCTGCTCGTCAACTGAAAGCACTGTTCCTCCAAAATACCTGCTAGCACCCTCACCCGGTTGGGCGGTGCTCATGATTGTGTGGCGCCGCACAAGCGCGGCTCGCCCGCATAAACGGGACGGTTGCTAAGTGTAGCGAAAAGCGGCGCCAAGCGAGCTGTCGCTTATGCGGTAGGCATCCCCGTGGCAGAGCTAAAGCTCCACACCGAGATCATCTTGCTCGAGATGGCGCCGGCGCCGAGGTCAGAGACCTTGGTGGCGATCACCGAGGGGTCGACATGCTCTTGCAGATAGACCTCATAGAGTTTCGCCGTCGCCTCGGTCGCGACAAGCGTCATGTCGCGGCGCGTGGCGAGCTGCATGAGCGGTGCGGCATCCGTGAGGCCCCAGCGCTCGAGGCAGGCGTCCCACGGCGCGGTTTCGCTCTCCCATCCTCCCACAAGCAGGATGTTGTCCGGGCACTGCCACCTCGCGGATGCGAAGGCATCGGTCCCGCTGAACCAAGCGCTCTGGGTGTGGCCGAACACCACGAGCTCGTCCGGGTGGCTCTCGACGAACTCGCTCGCCGCAGCCGCGAAGGGAAGCGAAAGCCTCGACTGAAGCGGGCGCACCGTCGACACCCAGAACATGCCGAGGCCCGCCGCGCAGACGACGCACGTAATCGCTGCCACCACGCGGGCACGGGTGCCCGGGACAGGAACCGCATCAGCACTGTGACGGCCCTTACGCTCGGTGGGGCCCTGGCAGCAGACAAGAAGGGCGAATAGCGTGACGATCGCCACGGGAATAACGATATGGAGCCTCGGACGGCCACGCATAACGATGAGTATGTAGTTCAGGAGCGCCATCGCGACCACGCCAAACGAAAGGATGCGAACGGACTTCTCCAGACCCTTCATCCGCGAAAGGGCAGCCGCAACAGCGAGCAGAAGAGCCGACAACGCGATCAGCAGATACGTGACCTTCGCTTTGAACGACGCGATGAGATGCGCGGGCCCGTAGGTGGACTCAGCCTTTGAGATGCGCTCGAACAGGTCCGTCGAGAAGACCTCATGGTCGACGAAGTCCCAGTCGTACATCATGGCGACATCATTGTCGCTGAGCTCCGGCGCCTGCTCGCGGACCTTCGAGACGTCCATTCGCTGCGTGTCGAGCACCTTGCGGCCGGCGTCGAGATAGGAGGGGAAATCCTCCCAACCAGGAGTCGCACGGTAAGCGGCCTGGCCAGCCCCATAGGAAATCGCAATCACGGCAACAACCGCCACAGCGCGGAGCAACGTACCCGCGCGACGACTACGAACGAGCGCCCAGACGAGGAAGGGGACGAACAGGACGAGGGCTGCGACTCCGGACTCGGGGCGCAGAGAGAAACCGAGCGCCACGAGCACGTAGCCCGCGACGTCAGCCGGGCTCGGGCGGCCGGCGTCGCCAAAGACCGCGCGCGGCATGATGAGCATAAGGCCGGCGGCAAGCACAATGAACGCAACGATGGTGTACGTGAAGTACCACACGCAGACGATCTCGCACGAGAGCAGCACGGCGCCAAGGCACACAAGCCGCGCGCGAGAGAGGCCCAGGGAGAAGAGCTGGCTCCAGGCTATCCAGAACGACACGACCAGCATCGCGAGCAGCATGAGCGCGTACCACGGAACCTGCGGCGCAAGTTGGTAGAGCGCCGAGAGCGGCGCGCTCACGAAGACGAGCGTATAGGGCATGAGCGAGCTCGCGGCGGCCTGGAACTGGCCACGCGCAAAGAGCTCCTGCACGAAGTCATCCGGAGGGGTGGCATAGACCGGCGCGTGCAAAAGGCAGAGCGCCACCACAGGTAGAAGCGCCAGCAAGAGGGGTGCGACCATGCGGCATGCGCTACCTTGCGGAACGCGCGAGGCGACGGCTCGCGAATCGCAACTGACAGGTTTGGGCTTTGGCTCTATCGGCATCGAGCGTCTCCAAACGGACAAGGAGACGTGCTAGACCGAGCGCCCGCCCCCAATTGCAGACTTCGCCCATTGTAAAGCTTGTTCAAGGCCCTCCGCCGCAAGGGGAAGTACCACGATGGCAAAGGGCAACACATAGACGGCCTTTGCCTCCCAAAGCAGGTAGCAGCCAAACCCCGTAAAGAAGGTCGCGGCAATGAGCAGGGTCGCGCACGTCACGGAACCACCGCCCACGCGCACGTCAGGAGTCGGGGCGACGTCATGCCGCCGTGCGCCCGCAGAGGTGCCGGCGCCGCCAGCCGGGTCAGGCGCAGGCAAGCCTGTGGCCTCTTTCCCCTCGTTGTCCCTCCCCCATCTACGGCAGGCCCAGGCCACATAGCCAAACGCAGCGGCGAACTCAATCGTCTGGTAGCCGTCGAGCAGGTAGGTCAGCCACGAGGAAATGACGCCCAGGGGCTTGCTCGCATCTCCCAGGTTAAGGCGTCCGCCACCGGGAATCCCGCACATCGAGAGGTAGTAGAGGGACTGATAGGTCGGGTCCGCCCACTCCGTGGCGAGTTTGATGGAGAAGAAGCGCGCCGCGTAGGAGGGGTCGGAGACGAACTCGGTGACGTCTGCCGCGATTTCCCCAACAGCGATCTCGTTCTGAATGTCGGCGCTCTCGCCCGAGAAGAACCACGTGGCGTTGGCGTGATTGGACCAGCCGCCAGGCGCGAACTCGGGCGCGCCGCCGTCCACGCTCACGTAGAACTCGCCCGCGCCCATGCGAAGCCCAAGCTCGAGGTGGTTAAGCGTGGTCAAGGCATCGCCAAACTCATAGCCAGAGGCCGCACGAAGCGCCTCGAAGGGCAAACCCGCCACGGAGCGCGCGAGAAGCACGACGGCAAGGCACGCCGCAAGGCCCCAGGCGCTCTTGCGGCTGACGGCAAGTACGAACCATGCGAGCGCGGCGGCGATTGCGAAGAGCACGAAGGTCGCCTTGACGCAAAGCGCAAGAACGAGCGGCACGAACGAAAGCGCCAGCCACCTGAGGGTGACGCCCAGCTCATCTGCCCGCATCGCACGAGCCTGTAGGGCGAGGAAGGCGAGCGCGAAGCCACAACCCATCGCGTTTCCGTAGAGGAACGCGGAGAGCCAGTACATCGGCAGGCACATGGCCACGAGCACCCAGAGGATGCGGCGCGCGCCCGCGCTCACCCCAACGTTCGACCCCAGGTCGAGCAGCGCCCACACGCCGAGGCAGGTCGCCAGCGACGACAGCAGTTGGAAGACCATGTAGGAGTATTCGCCAAACGCGAGGCGAAGCGCATACATGATCCAGAAGAGCGATGCCTGGAACGGATAGCAGCAGAAATAAAGACGCGCGTCGGTGAAGAGCGTCCCGTACGGGCCGGAAAACGCCGCCGCGACGCCCCCTCCCTCAATCGCCTTATGGACAAAGTCGCGGATCATCCACGAGTCGCCCCAATAGGTATCGCGCGTCTGGATGCCCAGAATCATCAGCACCTGGAAGGCGAGCGCGCCAAGGACAAGCGCCCTCGTGGCACGCGGCCCATCGAGGACGCTGCCGTGGCGCCAAGCCACATAGCATAAGGCCACGGTCGCCACGCCGCCAACGGCGCCCGCGATGAGGGACGCCGTTGGGCCCGCCCAGGTGTAGATCGACATGGACTGCGTGAGGTTGCCGTCCTCCGCGCCCACCATGAGCCAGACGGTGGAAAGCGCCACCACGAGAAGGACCACGCCGAGCATGAGCGCGCACAGCGCGAGGCCGAGACGGGCGAGGCCGTCGCCGACGCGGCGCCAGCGATCGCCATCATTAAAGGCACTGGAGCGCTCGGGGAGACGGGCCACCTTTCGCGCGATGGTCCTACCCGACAGGGGCTGATGCACGACGCCATCCGTCGCGGGCATCATCGCGTTATCCGGGCTCACGAGACAGCCACATCCGTCGTGGCGGTATCCGTCGTGACGGTATCTGTTACGACAGCGTCAGCCGCGGGCGCATCCGTCGCGCCCGCATCCGTCACGACGTCGCTCGCCATGGTGCCGGAAGGCGCGTGATAGGCCACAATCGACTTCTTGCCATACCACTGGCAGAGGCGGTAGTTGATGTAGTTGTCCATGTTGTCGCGGATGTCGCCCATGAGCAGGACGTGCGGCACGTTGGTGTAGAACGGCACGCGAAGCTCGTCCGCGGTCGAGGTCTCAATGGCCGCGAGACGATCCTCGACCTGGGCGTCATATGCAGCGGCCTGCCCGGAGATAATCGAGCGCGCCGCGGAAACACTCGAGAGCTCCTCACCCATATCCTTATCGGTAGCCATGGAGCCCACGATGCACGCAAACACCAGGATTACGAGGCCAGCCGCGATTCCAACGTGCTGAGCTGTCATAACGTGACCACGCGTCGAGCCCGCACCCAGCTCACGGCGACGCGCTGCGACCCAGCCACAGAACCAGAACACGTTCAGGACGACAAGCACCACGAACAGATCGAAGCGGCAGTTCTGAACGCGGCCAGGGCCCACCGTTCCCTCCGCCCAGAACGTGGGCGTGAAGCTCGTGGCAAACAGCGCGATCGAGCCGGCGGCGACGAGGGCGGGCATGGGGAAGCGCCAGCCGCGCTCGGCGGCGCGGACGCAGACGCGCACGGCAATGACAGCTGCAAGCACCGCAAGGAGCAGCACGAGACCGCCACTCCACTCCTCCAGATACTGGAACGCCGCAAGCGACGACTTCACGATGGTACCGACAACCCCCGCGGAGTCCTCGGGGAACTGCGTCTGCTGACGAACTTCGTTGCCGGGAGCGGCAAGCGACAGCGCAAGCCCCACGACCAGGAGTCCAAACGGCGCAAGGACATCAGACGAGGCCCGCCTACGGCGGGCAATCAGCACGACGAGCACGCAAGTCATGACCTCTACCACAACGAGCGCCGTAACGAAGTTGCCACCCGCAACGAACACGGCGAGCACGCACGCCCAGATCTTGGCCCCTCGAGGAGCCGTGCGGCGGGCGGGATCGGCGATGCGCGCCACGCAACCCAGGAGGGCAAGCGCGGCAGCGTGGTAGGTGGTGTAGTAGACGGCGCTGTTAAACCAGAAGATACCCTCGACGGGGCTCGGTTGCAGAAGGAGCTGGACGGCCACCATCACGCAGGACAGCCCCAGCCAGGCACCCCTCTCGGCACCGAGCAGCTCAACCATGACGACATGCGTGAAGAAGAAGGTGCCGGCGATGAGGCTTGCGAGCACGAGCGGCGCGGCGATCACGTAGAACTGCTCCCCAAAGACGCTCGGCTCGAGCGCCATGAGGAAGATCGCGGAGTAGGTGCCCTGCCAGTCGAACCAGGCATTCCCCGCCTGCTGGAGCGCGGTAATCAACGCGACGCCGATGTTGCCCGTCCTCTGAAGCGCGAGATGCGCCCAGACGCCATAGTGCCAGTCATCCGCATAGGAGTGGTTGTACGCGCTGATGAGCACGAGGGGTACGAGAACGGCCACCAGCAGCGCGACGCCGGCGACCCCGACGGCCGTCATGGCGCGGGGTTCGCGCGGGCGACCATCGCGCTTGGGACACTTCATCTCGCGCTTTGCGCCTTCATGCTCGGCGCGGCGATGACGCGCACGCCCATAGGACCCCTCCGGGGCCTCGACACGACTCTCCATGCAATTCCCTTCAGTCATGTCCATAGTTTAAGGCAGGCACGTCTCAAGCGATGTGGACGCGGCGTTAACTCACCCGCGCGCTCAACGCTCCACCACGATTTAGCAGATAATAGATAAGTCTGTGTACCCGTATTGGAGGACTGCATGGGAATTCGCAACCGTCGCGCCCGCGCCCACTCTAAGACGCACATCGTTGGCTTTTCCGCCGCCGGCGTCCTAGGTTTCCTGGTGCTGCTCGCCATCGCTCTCGCCGTCTCTCTCGGCGCCGTGATCGAGTCCTGGCTCCAGGACCTGCCTGACTACACCTCCGCTGACGCCTACCTCGTCGCCGAGCCGAGTGAGGTCTATGACGCGGACGGCAACGTCATCGCGACGTTCTACCTCGAGAACCGCCGCTCCATCTCGCAAGACGAGGTCTCTCCCTACGTCTGGAAGGGCACCGTCGACGTCGAGGACGAGCGCTTCTACAGCCACAACGGCGTCGACCCCATCGGCATTGGCCGAGCCGTCATCTCGCAGCTCTCCGGCCGCTCCGAGGGCGCCTCGACCATCACCCAGCAGCTCGTGCGCAACACGGTCCTGTCTGACGAGCAGTTCGAGAAGTCCCTCAAGCGCAAGATCCGCGAGGCCTACATCGCCGTCGAGATGGAGAAGACCTACTCCAAGGAACAGATCCTGTTGATGTACCTCAACACGATCTACTACGGTCATGGCGCCTACGGCATCGAGGCCGCAAGCATCACCTACTTCAACAAGCATTGCAGCGAGCTCACGCTCGCGGAGGCGGCCACGCTCATCGGCCTGCCCAACTCGCCCTCCTACTATGACCCCACGCAAAACCCCGACGCCGCCAAGGAGCGCCGCAACAAGGTTCTCGACAACATGCTGCGTCTCGGCGACATCACGCAGGAGGAGCACGACGCCGCGCAGGCGGAGGACCTCGTGCTCAACCTCGGCAACACGAACATGGACAGCCAGGGTACCTACCCCTACTGGACCAACTACATCAAAGGCCTGCTCGAAGGCGATTTCTCGCAGGACACCATCGTCCAGAGCGGCCTGAAGATTTACACCACCATCGACCCCACCTACCAGGACGCCGCCCAGGCTGCGGTCGAGCGCATGCTCGACGAGACGGGCAACCCCGACAACGACGGAGCGCTCGTCGCGATCGACCCACAGACTGGTTACATCAAGGCCATGGTCGGCGGTCGTGACTTCTACGCGGATTCCGCCACCGCCCAGGTCAACGCTGCAACGTCGAACGCCAAGCAGACCGGCTCGAGCTTCAAGATGTTCACACTTGTCGCCGCAATCAAGGCGGGCATGAACCCCACCACCAAGATCAACTGCAACTCCCCCATCCAGGTCAACAATTCCTGGAAGGTCCAGAACGCCGATAACGAGCCCTACGGCACCCTCAGCCTCGCCGATGCCACCGCCATCTCCTCGAACACCGGATACGTTCAGGTCGGTATGGCCGTCGGCGTCGACAACGTCGTCCAGACCGCCCACGACATGGGCATCTCGAGCGACCTCGACCCCTACGGCTCCACGATCCTCGGCGCCAACGGTTGCTCCCCGCTCGAGATGGCGGAGGCCTACGCCACCCTCGCGAACGGTGGCCTTCACCGCGACGCCGTCGCCATCAGCAAGATCGAGGACCGCAACGGCAACGTCGTCTACGAGCACAAGGACAGCCCCACGCGTGTCCTCGACGAGAGCGTCGCCAAGGTCGCCGTCCAGACGCTCGAGGGCGTCCTCACCTACGGCCGCGGCACGGCCAAGCAGCTTCCCGGCCTCCTCACCATCAACCAGCCCGTCGCCGGAAAGACCGGCTCTACCGACAACCTCGAGAGCCTCTGGTTCTGCGGCATCACGCCCCAGGTCTCCGTCGCCGTCTGGACGGGCCACAAGGACGGAGACTACACGGTAAGGCTCGGCTACGGCGCGGGCGCGCACCCGTTCCAGACATCGAACAAGGCCTTTGCCTACTTCGTCAACGCCGTCCTGTCCGACACCCCGCGTGCGGACTGGCCGATGGCAAGCGCGTCCGATCCCTCCTACAAGCCCAATACGAGCTGGAAGTTCTCGAACACGAGCGCCAGCGAGAACGACCCGAACGCCGCGACCACGGAGGCAGCGACGACCGAGGCCGCCACGACGGAGAACGCGACGACCACGACCGAGCCCACGCCGGCGCCCGAACCCACTCCGACGCCAACGCCCGAGCCTACGCCTTCCCCGGAGCCGACTCCCGACCCCGACACGCCAACCGAGGGGCAGTAGTCCTTTCGAGCCCGTCCTCCGGCCAGCGAAAACACGAACGCCCGCCTGCTTCGGCAGACGGGCGTTCTTCTTAACCTGTGAGCTATGTCGCGCGCGGGCACCTCAGATTGCGCGGGCTGGCGGCGCCGCTTGCAAGTCAGCGGCCATCCCGGCAACCCAACGTCAAAGCCCGGCGCGGGGTCGGCAGCGACCTACGCCGTCTCGGCGGCGAGCACGTCACGAGCCTGGGCAAGCTGCGCGCGCACGGCGTCGTGGCCAGTGCCACCGAGCGTCGTGCGACGGCGCACGATGTTGTCGATGTCGAGCGCCTCGTGAGCGCCGTCATCGAAGAGCTCGGAGTAGCTACGGAGCTCATCGGTGGTGAGCTGCTGCAGGGTCACACCCTCGCGCACGCAATCACCCACGATGCGACCCACCACGGCATGAGCCTGGCGGAACGGCAGGCCCTTGCCCACGAGGTAGTCCGCAAGGTCCGTCGCGGCCATGTAACCCTCGTGCGAGGCCTCGCGCATACGGTCGGCCTTGAAGGTGCAGGTGGCAAGCATGCCCGTGCAGGCCATAAGCGAACCCAGGACGGTATCAGCCGCATCGAAGAGCGGCTCCTTGTCCTCCTGGAGATCCTTATCGTAAGTAAGCGGCGTGCCCTTCACGGTGACGAGCAGGCTCATGAGGTCGCCCACGACGCGACCGGACTTGCCACGAACGAGCTCTGCGAAGTCCGGGTTCTTCTTCTGGGGCATGATCGAGGAGCCAGTGGAGTGGGCGTCGTCCATCTCCACGAAGCCAAACTCCGCCGAGCTCCACCAGACGAGCTCCTCGCAGAGGCGAGAGAGGTGGATCTGGCAGACACTGCAGGCGTAGATGAGGTCGAGCAGGTAGTCGCGGTCGCTGACGGCGTCCATCGAGTTGGCGACTGGCTCGTCAAAGCCGAGCTCGGAAGCCGTCATTGCGCGATCGAGCGGATAGGTGGTGCCGGCGAGCGCGGCGGCGCCGAGCGGGCACTTGTTGGCAGCGGCCCGGGCGTCGGCGACGCGCTTGTGGTCGCGGGAGAACATCCAGAAGTAGGCGAGCAGGTGGTGCGAGAGGAGCACCGGCTGCGCCGGCTGCATGTGCGTGTAGCCAGGCATCACGACGCCAAACTGCTCCTCGGCACGATCGAGCAGCACCTGCTGGATTCCCTCAAGCGAGCCAAGCAGCTCGTCAGCGAGGTCACGAGCGATCATGTGCGTGTCGACAGCGGTCTGGTCATTGCGAGAGCGACCGGTGTGGAGACGGCCGCCGGCAGGGCCGATGCGCTCGGTGAGCACGCGCTCGATGGCCATGTGGATGTCCTCGTCACGGTCAACGTCGAACGTGAACTCGCCACGCTCGATCTCGCCGGCAATCTCGTCAAGGCCGGCACGAATTGCCTCCGCGTCCTCCGCCGAGATCACGCCCTGGTGCGCGAGCATGGCGGCATGGGCCTTGGAGCCGCGGATGTCCTGCTTCCACATGCGCTTGTCGAACGGGAGCGACGCTCCGAACCTCTCGAGCTCACCCGTCGGCGCGGCGGAGAAGCGCCCGCCCCACAGGGGCTTGGGCTCCGCGGCAGGCTGCGCGACCTTGCTCTCGTTGTTCTCGTCCATCACGTATCCCCCCTACGTAAGAGGCGGCCCGACCGCACCCGTTTGCGCGATCGGGCCGCCCGTCAATCTCTTAGGGCTCTATGGTAATCGAGCGAGCTAGGATTCGTTCGCTTCCGTTTCATTCTGTGACGCATCAGACATCTTGGGAGCGTCTGCCACGCCAGCACCCTCCTCGAATCCGTCGGCATCCTCCGCGCCAACCTCGGGGCCATCGACAGGAGCGGGCTCATTCGCGTCGGCGGCAGCAGCGCGCTCTGCAGCGCGGGCCTTGGCGGCCTCGATGCGGTCAAGCTGCATGCGGCTCAGCGGAAGGACGCCGGAATCGTCGGCGGTATTGGCGCCAAGCCCGCAAGCGGCATCCTCGACACGATCCCGCTCTCCCTCCTCCACATAGGGAGCCACGACATTCGTGGTGGGATCAACGGGATTCTCGAGGCGGAACTCGGCCACGTTCTCCGCAGCGCCGCCCATCTCCGCCGCCGTCGCACGAGCGGCGCGGAAGTTCTCCTTGGCCACGCTGATCATGAGCTTGATGCGGTTGAGCTGGTTGACCTCGGACGCGCCGGGGTCGTAGTCGACGGCGACGATGTTGCTCTCGGGGTGCATCTCGCGCAGGCGCTTGATGACGGACTTGCCCACGACGTGGTTGGGCAGGCATGCGAACGGCGAGCAGCACACGATGTTGGGCGTGCCGCACTCGATGAGGTCGCACATCTCGGCCGTGAGGAGCCAGCCCTCGCCCATCGTGTTGCACAGCGACAGCACCTGCTTCGCCTTGGCGGCGAGCTCGTAGATGTCCGGATACGGCTCGAAGCGGGTCGACTTCTCGAGCATGCGGTTGATGGGCTCGCGCATCGACTCGATGAGCTTGATGCCGGCCTGGTGCGTGAGGCGCTTGCTGAGCTTGGTGCCCAGCTCGCCCTTCATGTTCTTCGGGCTCGTCATGCCAAAGAGGAAGAAGTCAACGAGGCCGGGCACGACCGCCTCGCACCCCTCCTGCTCGATGACCTTGACGACCTGGTTGTTAGCCGTCGGGTGGAACTTGACGAGGATCTCGCCCACGACGCCCACGCGCGGCTTGGAGCGATCGGCCACGACGGGCAGCGTCTCGAACGCGTCGACCGTGTCCTGGCACAGCTTCAGGAACGCATGCTGGCCGCAGCTGGTCACCTCATCCTTGGCGCGAGCCATGAACTGGTAATACAGCGCGTCGGCAGAGCCGGGCTCGGCCTCGTAGGGACGCACGCGATAGAGCACCTGCATGAGCAGGTCGCCATAGAGCAGGGCATAGACGGCGTGAACGAGGATCTCGGGCTTGAAGATGTTAAAGCCGGGGTTGTCCTCGTCAAGGCCCTTCGCCGCGGTAAGCGAGACCACGGGAACCTCAGGGTGGCCGGCGTCGCGCAGGGCCTTGCGAATGAGGGCGATGTAGTTCGTGGCACGACAGCCGCCGCCAGTCTGGGAGATCATGACGGCCGTGCGCGAGAGGTCATACTTGCCGCTCTCGATGGCCTCCATGATCTGGCCCGTGACCAGGATGGACGGGTAGCAGATGTCGTTGTTGACGTACTTGAGGCCCGCCTCGACCGCACCGTGGTCGACGGAAGGCAGCAGCACGGCGTTATAGCCGTTCTTCTTGAGCAGCTGCTCGACGAGCTCGAAGTGGATGGGCGACATCTGCGGGCACAGCAGCGTGTAGCCGCTGTCCTGCATCTCCTTGGTGTAGCGCACCTTGTGAACGGCAGCGCTCTTCGCCTCGCGCCATACGGGCAGCGCAGCCTTGCCATCCTCGCGAACCCCCAGCGGCTTGGCGCGCTCCAGCGAGCCGTTCGCGCGGTGGACGTCCACGGGGCCCGCCGCCACGAGCTCGCCCGCGGCAGCCTCGCGCTCGAGTTCCTCACGCTGCTCGACGAGGGCCGCCATCAGCGAGCGGATACGGATGCGCACCGCGCCGAGGTTCGAGACCTCGTCGATCTTGAGGGTGGTGTAGATCTTGCCGGACGCCTCGAGGATCTCCTGGACCTGGTCCGTCGTGAGGGCGTCGAGGCCGCAGCCGAAGCTGTTGAGCTGGATGAGGTCGAGGTCGTTCCTGCTGGCGACGAAGCGCGCGGCACGGTAGAGGCGGCTGTGGTACATCCACTGGTCGACGACGCGGATCGGGCGCTCGGGACGCATCTTGTGAGCGACGGAGTCCTCGGTGAGGACCGCGAAGCCGAAGCTGTTCACGAGCTCGGGGATGGCGTGGTTGATCTCGGGGTCGTTGTGGTAGGGACGGCCCGCGAGCACGATGCCGTGGACGTCGTTGGTCTCCATCCACTCGAGGGTCTCGTCGCCCTTGCGGCGCATGGTCTCCTTGAACTCGAGGTCTGCCTCCCAGGCATCGTTCACGGCGCGGTCAACCTCGGCACGGGTGATGTGCTCACCACGGAAGCGGCCGCGGCCATTGGCTGCGTCCTTCTCGCGCTGGACCGAGATGAGCTCGTAGAGGCGGCGCTTGAGCTCCTTTTTGTCGTCATACGGGATGAACGCGTCGAGGAACTCGACCTGGGGCGCGGCGAGCTCGTCGACGTTCAGACCGAGCGCCTGCGGGTAGCTCATGACGATCGGGCAGTTGTAGTGGTTGCCCGCCGTCTCGTCTTCCTTGCGCTCCCAACGGATGCAGGGCATCCAGATAAAGTCCGGGTCCTTCTCGAGCAGGTTCATGATGTGACCGTGGCTAAGCTTCGCCGGATAGCAGACGGATTCGGACGGCATCGACTCGATACCCGCCTCGTAGGTCTTCTTGTTCGACTGGTCAGACAGCACGACCGAGAAGCCCAGCTCCGTGAAGAACGCGTGCCAGAAGGGGTAGTTCTCGTACATGTTGAGGGCGCGCGGGATACCCACGGTGCCGTGCGGCGCGGTCTTGGGGTCGAGCACCGGACGATCGAACAACAGCTTGTTCTTGAAGGCGAAGAGGTTGGGGGCGAGCGCCTTGGCACGCTTGCCGCCAGAGCCCTTCTCGCAGCGATTGCCCGTAATGAACTTGCGGCCGTTGCCGAAGTTGTTGATCGTGAGCAGGCAGTTGTTGGAGCAACGGCCACAGTGGGCCTTGGTCTGCTTCACCTGGAGGTTGTCAATCTGCTCGCGGCTGAGCAGGGTCGAGGTGCCGTCCTTGCCGGCACGGTCGCGGGCGAGCAGGGCGGCGCCATAGCAGCCCATGCAGCCGGCAATATCCGGGCGAATCGCCTCGCGACCGGTAAGCTTCTCGAACGCGCGCAGCGTCGCATCGCTCATGAAGGTGCCGCCCTGGACGACGACATACTTGCCGATCTCCTCCGGGTCGCGCATCTTGATGACCTTGAACAGCGCGTTCTTGATGACCGAGTAGGAGAGGCCGGCCGCGATGTCGCCAACGGTCGCGCCCTCCTTCTGGGCCTGCTTCACGCGCGAGTTCATGAAGACGGTGCAGCGGCTGCCAAGGTCAACGGGCTTCTCGGCACCCATGGCGGCGTGCGCGAAGTCCTGGACGGAGAGGCCCATCGAATCCGCGAAGCTCTCGATGAAGCTGCCGCAGCCCGAGGAGCACGCCTCGTTGAGCATGATGTGCTCGATGATGCCATTGTGCACGCGCAGGCACTTCATGTCCTGGCCGCCGATGTCGAGGATGAACTCGACGTCGGGGACGAAGGCCTTGGCGCCGCGAAGGTGAGCGACAGTCTCGATCTCGCCCGAGTCGGCGCCGAGGGCCTCGATGAGCAGGGCCTCGCCGTAGCCCGTCGTGGTGACGTGACCGACGGTGCAACCCTCGGGGAGCTTGTCGTAGATGTCATCCATGATGACGCGAGCGGTGCCCAGAACGTCACCACGGTTGTTGCCGTACCAGGTGTAGAGCAGCTCGCCGTCCTCGCCCACGACGGCGGCCTTCATCGTGGTGGAGCCGGCGTCGATGCCGATAAAGACGCGGCCCCGATACGTGGCGAGGTCGCCCTTGGGGACCACCTGCGCGTCATGGCGGGCGTGGAACTCGGCGAGTTCCTCGTCATTGGCGAAGAGCGGGTCGAGGCGCTGGACCTCGCTACCCTGCATGTCACCAAGGTTCTCGAGGGCGTCGATGACCTCAGCGAAGGTCACGCGCTTGTCGGACTCGCCGGCAAGGGCGGCGCCGGTGGCCACGAACAGATGGGCGTTGGTCGGGACGATGCGGTGCTCCTCGTCGAGCGAGAGCGTCTCGTAGAAGCGATGGCGCAGCTCGGAGAGGTACTGGAGCGGACCACCGAGGAAGGCGACGTGGCCGCGAATGGGATGACCGCATGCAAGGCCGGAGACCGTCTGGTTGGCAACGGCCTGGAAGATCGAGGCGGCGACGTCCGCGGGAGCCGCGCCCTCGTTGAGCAGCGGCTGGACATCGGACTTCGCGAAGACGCCGCAGCGGCTGGCGATCGGGTAGATATGGGTCGCCTGCTTCGCGAGCTCGTTGAGCCCGCCGGCGTCGGTGTGCAGCAGGCTCGCCATCTGGTCGATGAACGCGCCCGTGCCGCCCGCGCAGGTGCCGTTCATGCGCTGCTCGATGCCGTTATCGAAGTAGATGATCTTGGCGTCCTCGCCACCGAGCTCGATGGCGACGTCAGTCTCCGGAATGAGGGTCTCGACGGCGCGCTTGCTCGCAATGACCTCCTGGACAAACTCGAGGTCAAGCCACTTGGCGAGCAGGAGGCCGCCAGAACCGGTGATGGAGACGCGCATGGAGGCGTTGCCGAGCACGGCGCGGGCCTTCTCGAAGAGTTCCTTTGCCGTGGCACGGATGTCGGTGTGGTGGCGCTGGTAATTTGCATAGACGATGCGGTCCGCGTCGTTGATGACGGCGAGCTTGACCGTGGTGGAGCCCACATCGATGCCCAGGCGCAGGTTGGCGCGCGAGAAGTCCGTGGTGTTGGCGGGGCGCAGCTCGGCCCCATCCTCAACCAGCTCGATGCCGCGGGCCAACTTGGCCTGCGCCGCATTGGATGCTGCGGGATTGTTAGTCATGGATGGGCTCCTTTTCCTCCGCGAAAGCGCCCCCGCGCTCCGCATTGTTCTTGAGTTGCATGAGGGCCAGCGCATAGGCTGGCACGTTGAAGTCAATGGACTTGCCATAGAGGTCGCCCGGGCGGACAAACATGAGCGAGGTCATGATCAGCGCCATCGTGCGGACATCCTCTCGCATGCCACCCGTAAGCCAGCGCGTAAGGACGCCGGCCTCGGCAGACACCGCAAAAGCGAGGTAGTAGTCGAAAAACGGGCCGAGGGCTCGGGAGTCGATGCCGTCGAGGGCACGAGAGACGACCGCCTCGCGGCAGACATCCTTGATCTTCTCGACGAAGGCGGGGTCGCCACCCTTGCCCAGAAGCGCCGTGAGATGCGAGGCGTTGTCGCGGAAGTAGCTCAGGAGTTCGACGGTTCCGGGGGCGGCCTCGAGCGATGCGAGGGCGGCGGTGAGCTCGTCGAGGTGCGACGACGAGATGTTCTCGACGAGGCCCCTTATGTCATCAAGGGCCTCGCGCTCGACGGCGTCGACAAGATCCGGGATGTCGCGGAAGTGCGAGTAGAACGTGCGGCGCGTGAGACCCGCTCGTTCGGTGACGGCGGTAACCGTCACGCGCGACAGGTCGCCCGTGGCTTGAATCTCCGCAGCGAGAGCGTCGCGAAGCTGGGAGCGAGAGCGAATGCAGCGCCTATCGGCTCTGGCGCGACGGCGCGCGGCAGCAGCCTGAGTGAGAAGGTCTTGCACGCAACCTCCAGAGGTCTTGGCGTTGGCGGCGTCATCGAGCCACCAGGCTCCTTTTATTACACAGCGTGCGCAGTATTTCACAATGTGAGCAATATCTTGCAACCGTTTACCGACCCGCACGTTTAGGACACAATCGCTGCAAGCCATGCGGCGGTTTCGTCAGATATGGTCGCTGCCGGCTCTCCTCAGCTAGCATGAATGCTGACAACGGGGAGGGCAGTACATGACGCGGGGCAGTTCCACAAGCGGGTACAGGCACGGCGCGGCACCGTTGGAGAACGGGGGCGCGAGGGTCGCATCCGGCGCGCCGATCCCCTCTCCCGCGCAGCAAGCGCCCTACCTCCCGCATAAGACCTCCGCAAGAGCGGCGAGGCGCGCGGCGAAGCCCGCTCGTCGACCCGCGCGGAGGCACCACCGCCCGCGTCACCTGCTCGTCTCGGCATTGCTCTGGCTCGCCATGCTTGGTGTCTACACGCTCATGGCGCTAAGGGTTCTGCCTACGGACCTCGCGAACGGCCGGATTGTCCCCGAAGTGGTCTCGTTCGTCCCGCTCGCCCTCATTCCAACCATCATCTGCCTCGCGATCGCCCTCTTGTCGAGAAGGCGCCTCCTCCTTGTCGTCTGTGTCTTCGCGCTCGCCATAAACGGCTGGTGGCACGCCGGATACTTCGCGGGCCGCACGCGGGTCTCCCCTGCCGCCGAATACGCCGTGTCCACGAGCGCCACCACGGACGACTCATATGCGCGCGTCATGACGGTCAACACACTGAACGGAGCCGCGAGCGCCAAGCAGATCGTCGAGGTCTGCCGCGCCGAGCACGTCGAGGTCCTCTGTCTGCAGGAACTCACGGACGGCATGGTGGCAGACCTCACGGCGGCGGGAATCGACGAGGTACTCCCCTATCACGTGGTCTCCGAGGGTGCATCCGCCATCAGCAACGGTGGCCGTAACGGCATCTGGACGGCGGCACCCCAGAGCAACGTCTCGCGCAATCTCCTGCCCATCGAGACGAGCTCCATGCCCGCCGCAGACATCGTCATTGGCTCGGCCACCGTTCGCATCGTGAGCGTCCACCCAAACTCGCCCGTCCGCGGGGCGGAGGACCTTTGGGACAAGGGGCTTTCCGTAATCGGATCGCTTTCCGACTATGGGCACGCCTACCTCATCTTGGGTGACTTCAACTCAACCTGGGACCACGCACGCTTCCGCACGCTTCTAGGCACGCGGTTCGCTGACGCCAGCCAGGCGTCCGGCGAAGGCTTCCACATGACCTACCCCTCGAACAAGATCGTGCCGTCGCTCATCGAGATCGACCACATCGTCTATGCGAGGGATTCCGGCATCACGGTGAGCTCGCTCAAGACCGTCGAGATCGCCGGCACGGACCACAAGGCCCTGATCGGCACCCTCGAGGCGAACTAAGGCCGGTGGCGTGCAACACTCGCGCGCCATTTGCTTCGCGACGGCAGCTCAAAATGGGCAGATTGTACTCAGCAGAAGCCAGTCCGCCTATTCGTCTTCTTCGGAGCCCTGGCATTCCCTAAGCAGCATATTCGCGGCGCGCGCCAGATCGAGGCGAAATTGTAAGTCGGCGATATAAGACTTGAGCAGGTCAGGAGAGTCGGGCATGGTCGCGACGTCGTCATCCGCCGAGCAACTCCGGGGCTTCCTCCCATGCCTTCCGCCAAATGGTCGATAAGCCACGACGGCTATTACGACCATACCCGAATGGAGCCACGACCCGTCAACTGCTCTCATCGTTCTCCCAACGCCCTTCACCATAGTGCCGTCAGACTTTCCAACGCCGGGAAGAGAGATGGCCTTGCTTTTAATAGCGGATTAACCATGAGCTATGCTAGCTGCATGTTTGAATTTAGAAACCATCTATATGTGTGTTGCGTAGCAAAACATACAGATGCGTCGGAATCGGACACTATTTTTTGTGTCCGCAACAACATGACGTCGTGCCCGCAATGACAACGCCGCCGTGTACACAACAATATGGCGCCATGTCCACACTGGCGAGAACGCCGTGTTCGCAACGACACGTCGCGCCCGCCAAACAATTCCTCATTGCCAGTTGATGAAAAACCATAAATTCCTACTGGATTAGTTGGTTTATTGGTGCCATACTTGCCCCAACGAAGCGGAGGTCCCGCGCGACGCGCGCTCACCCCCCCGCTTCGGCAAAGAGGAGAACCCGCTCCTCTCACCCATGGACGGCAAAACCCGTCCGCCAGTCTGGTCGGAGCCGCGCTCCGTCCGCAGCCACAAGGAGGCTCTCATGCACGTCGCAAACCATGTCGAGGCACTCATCGGCTCCACCCCTCTCGTTGACCTCTCCTCGCTCCTCCCCGCTGATGCCCAGGCCAAGGGCACCCGCGTCCTCGGCAAGTACGAGGCGACCAACCCCGGCGGCTCTGTGAAGGACCGCGTCGCCCGTTACATGCTTGACGCAGCCGAGGCATCCGGCGAGCTCAAGGCAGGCGGCACCGTCATCGAGCCCACAAGCGGCAACACCGGCGTAGGCCTGGCCATGCTCGCGGCCGCCCGCGGCTACAAAATGATCCTCACCATGCCCAAGACCATGTCCATCGAGCGCCGCAAGCTGGCCGCCTCCTACGGCGCGGAGATTGTCCTCACCCCCGGCGCCGAGGGCATGAAGGGCGCCATCGCCAAAGCTGACGAGCTGCACGCCTCCACGCCCAACAGCATCGTCGCCGGCCAGTTCACCAACCCCGCCAACCCGCGCGCCCACTACGAGACCACCGGTCCCGAGATTTGGGCCGACACTGAGGGCTCCGTCGACGCCATCGTCGCCGGCGTTGGCACGGGCGGCACCATCTCCGGCACCTCCAAGTTCCTGAAGGAGCACAAGCCGGGCGTCTACGCCGTCGCCGTCGAGCCGGCAGAGAGCCCCGTGCTCTCGGGCGGAAAGCCCGGTGGCCACAAGATCCAGGGCATCGGCGCCGGCTTCGAGCCTGAGAACTTCAAGCGCGAGGTCGTCGACGAGATCCTGCCTGTCGCCTCGGCCGACGCAATCGCCGAGCGAGCCGAGCTCGCCGCCAAGGCAGGCGTCCTCGTGGGCATCTCCTCCGGCGCCGCCGCCTTCGCCGCGCTCTCCGTCGCCCAGCGCCCCGAGTTTGCCGGCAAGACCGTCGTCGCCATCCTCCCCGACACCGGCGAGCGCTACCTCTCCATGGACCTGTAGCTTCAAGCGCCTCAGCGCGCTCGAGCCCCAATCCACGCGACTCCCTTCCAACGCCCCGCTCAGCACCTTGCTCGAGCGGGGCGTTTTCTGTGTATACGGCCGGTGAGCCGCGCGTTTACGCCCATATGGGTTAACCTCGGCAGGAGATGTGAGGGGCAAGCAGCCCCCTTACGGGCAAATGGTGACCCGATCGAAAGGTGATGCGCATGGCAGACACGCATGAGTTCTTCGCAACTTGTCCCAAGGGTTTCGAGCGCCTGCTCGCAGGCGAACTCGCGAGCCTGGGAGCCACGGGCGTCCGCGCCCTCCACGGCCAGGTGGCCTTCTCCGGCGCCCTCGCCGACGCCTACCGCGTCTGTCTCTGGAGCCGCATCGCCTCGCGCGTCGTCCTCGTCCTCTCCCACGGTGCCGCGGCCGATGCAGACGAGCTCTATGACGCAGCCTCCTCGATCGATTGGGAGAGCCACCTTTCCCTATCCTCTACCTTTGCCGTCGATGCCCACGGCGTGAACGACCAGCTCAGGAACACCCAGTTCGTCGCCCTCCGCGTCAAGGACGCGGTTTGTGACAGGATGCAGGCTCGCTTCGGCGGCCGCCCGAGCGTCGAGGCCCGCCACCCTGACGTCACGATCATCGCACGCGTCCGCGGCGAGCGCGTGACCCTCGGCATCGACCTCTCCGGCGAGCCACTCTTCCACCGTGGCTTCGGCAGGCGCTCTGCGGACGACGGCCTCGGCGGCCTCCGCGCAGACTACGCGGCCGCGATGCTCGCCGCCGGCTCCTGGCACCGTTGCCTGCGCCACGACGCCCCCACCCTCGCCACCGCATACGCCGGCTCGGGCACCATCCTCGTCGAAGCAGCCGGTGCCGCGCTCGACCGCGCCCCTGGCCTGCTTCGCTCCCGCTGGGGCTTCGACCGCTGGCTGGGCCATGACGCCGCAGCCTGGGAGGCCCTCCTCGACGAAGCGGACGAGCGTGCCGAGAAGGGCGGCGAGCGTGCCGGTTCCCTTCGTCTCATCTCGCTTGACGACCGCCCCGGCGCTGCCTCCGCCGCCCGCACGGCCCTGCGCTCGGCGGGCCTCGACGTCTCTCTCGATACGCTGACCTCGCGCGATACCCTCGCGGATGTTCTCGCGGGCGCCGACGCTTCCTCCACGCTCGGCGTTTGCGACCTCTCCTGGCTCCGTACCGCAGAGCTCGCACGCGAGGTCTCCGCCCTCGGCTGCGTCACCACCCTTGCGGACTCCCTGCCCACGGGCTCGCCGCTTGCCGCGTTCGTGCTGGGCGACAGCCTCGACGCCGCCCTCGGCATGGCGCCGGCAGACAGCGTCGCAACGCTACTCGGCCGCGACGAGGCCACGATTCGCCTCTACACCGAGACGGACGAGACCCGCGCCACCAGCGACGACAACGAGGCGCTCGCGGCACCCGCGCCGCGCGCCACCGTCACCCTCAAGGACGGCACGACCATCCCCGTGCTCGTCTCCGCGTCCAATCAGTTCGCGGCGCGCCTCCAGAAAGTCGCGAAGCTCCGCGCCAAGTGGTCGAAGCGCGAAGACGTGAGCTGCTACCGCGTCTACGACGCAGACCTCCCCGACTACGCCGTCGCCATCGACCTCTACCAGGCGAGCGAGGCCTCGCGCGGCCGCGACAAGGGCGGACGCTGGCTCGTCGTCCAGGAGTACGCCGCACCCAAGGGCATCGACCTCGACCTCGCACATCGCCGTCTACTCGACGTCCTCGCCATCGCGCCGCGCGTCCTTGGCGTCGACCCCAACGACGTCACCCTACGTGTACGCAAGCGCGCCAAGGGCGGCTCCCAGTACGCGAGCGAGCAGGAGGAAGGCGCTGACACCCGTCCCGGCCGTCGCTCGCGCCTCGCGCTTGCCCCCGGCTCCCACCTCGTAGACGAGGGCGGCCTCATCTTCGAGGTCAACCTCGCCGAGCGCCTCGACACGGGCCTCTTCCTCGATCATCGCGATGTGCGCGCCCAGGTGCGCGAGCTCGCCAAGGGCACCAAGGGCTCGAAGCGCTTCCTCAACCTGTTCGCCTACACCGGCACCGCCACCTGCTACGCCGCGGACGGCGGGGCGAAGTACACGACGACGGTTGACCTCTCTCGCACCTACCTCGACTGGGCCGAGCGCAACATGGAGCGAAACGGCTTCACCGGGGACGAGCACGAGTACGTCCAGGCCGACGTCGTCCGTTGGATCAGCGAGCAGCGCCGCACGCGCAACCGCTGGGACCTCGTCTTCTGCGATCCCCCAACCTTCTCGAACTCCAAGCGCATGGGCCGCGACTTCTTCGATGTGCAGCGAGACCACGCCGAGCTCCTCATCGGCGTCTCTCGCCTGCTCACCGCGGACGGCGTCTGCCTGTTCTCCTGCAATCTGCGCGGATTCACGCCCGACGCCGAGAAGCTCGAGAGGTACGGCGTCGAAATCGAGGACGTCACGGAGGGCACCATCCCGGAGGACTTCAGCCGCAACGCGAAGATCCACCACGTCTACCTCGTGAAGAGGACCCCGCGCCCCGAGGGCGCCAGCGACCTGCCGGAGGAGGCGCGCCGCGAACAGGCCAGCTTCCGCCGCGAGCAGAACGGCCCTCGTCGCGATTCGAGCGATCGCCGCTACCCGCAAGGTGACCGCCGTAGCTCGGGCGACAACCGCCGCATGCATGACGACCGCCGTAGCCCGGACGACCGCCGACGCACGCGTGACGATCGCTATTCGCGAGATGACCACGGCCCGCGCGGCGACCGCTTCTCGCGCGACGACTGCGGCCCGCGGGGCGACCGCTATTCGCGAGACGACCGCTATTCGCGAGACGACCGCAACCCGCGCGGCGACCGCTATTCGCGAGATAACCGCGGCCCGCGCGGCGACCGCTTCTCGCGCGACGACCGCCGCGGCACGGACGGCCCGCGCCGCTACTCCGACGGTCCCCGCCGCTCGTCATCGCCCTCGGACCGCCGCGGTCCGGGCCGCGGAAGGTACTAAAGACCGCGCGAGCGGCACCGACCGCCGTCCTCCACACATAAAGACCGCATAAAGTGGTACCTTAAGCTGCTTGACTTCAGCGCCCGCGCCGAGGTCAGGCAGTTTTATCTGCGTCGTCCAGTTTGCGACCCCATGGGCCACAAACAAGACCATAGTGGCCCGGACGCGCACAGGAGCGGCCGGGGCGAAGAGCCCCCGTCACAAGGAGAGCAAGGAACATGGGCGTTTCTCGCGCAGCCGAACCCTCGACAAAGAAGAGGTCGTCGGCAAAGTCCGCCAGCATCCCGCTATCCGCGGCGATGATTCTCGTTACGCTTGGCGTCGTCTACGGCGACATCGGAACGAGCCCGATGTACACGCTCAAGGCGATCATGAGCGGCAACGGCGGCCTCACCACGATGAGCCAGGACGTCGTCATCGGCGCGCTGTCCCTCGTCATCTGGACGATGACCCTCATCACTACCGTCAAGTACGTGCTCGTCGCCATGAAGGCAGACAACCACAACGAGGGCGGCATCTTCGCCCTCTACAGCCTGGTGAAGCGCTGCGCCAAGTGGCTCATCATCCCCGCCATGGTTGGCGGCGCCGCGCTGCTCGCGGACGGCATCCTCACCCCCGCGGTGACGGTCACCACGGCCATCGAGGGTCTCCGTACGATCCCGTTCTTCCACGGCATCATCGGCGACAACCAAAACGTCGTCGTCTTTATCACCATCGCCATCCTCTGCGTGCTGTTCGCCATGCAGCGCGCCGGCACCTCCATGATCGGCAAGGCCTTCGGCCCAATCATGACCATCTGGTTCCTCTACCTTGGCATCGTCGGCCTCGTGAACGTCGGCGCGGATCTCAACGTCTTCCGTGCGCTCAACCCGTTGCGCGGCATCACGTTCCTGTTTGACGGCAACCTCAACAAGGCCGGCCTCATGGTCCTCGGCAATGTCTTCCTCTGCACGACCGGCGCCGAGGCCCTCTACTCCGACATGGGCCACGTCGGCAAGGCCAACATCTACGCCTCCTGGCCCTTCGTCAAGGCATGCCTCATTCTCAACTACCTCGGCCAGGGCGCCTGGATTCTTGCCAACAACACCAATGCCGAGCTCGCCGGCCTGCACGAGCTCAACCCGTTCTTCCAGATGCTTCCGGAGAACCTCCGCGTCTTCGCCGTCGTCCTCTCGACCTTCGCCGCCATCATCGCGTCTCAGGCCCTGATCACCGGCTCCTACTCGATCATCTCCGAGGCCATTCGCCTCAACCTGATGCCGCACATGCGCATCGCCTACCCGAGCGAGACCAAGGGCCAGATCTACATCCCGCTGGTCAACAACATCATGTGGGTCTCCTGCATCGGCGTCGTGCTGTACTTCCGCAGCTCCTCCCACATGGAGGCCGCCTACGGCCTGGCCATCACCGTCACGATGCTGATGACCACGATGCTGCTGTTCACGTACCTCATGCGCGTCCGCAAGCGCAAGGTCGCCGCTTGGCCGTTCCTCCTCTTCTTCATGGCCATCGAGCTGGCTTTCTTCTTCTCGAGCCTCACGAAATTCCTGCATGGCGGCTACGTCACCGTCGTCATCGCGGCCCTCATCTTCGTCGTCATGTACATCTGGCGCCGCGGCACCGCCATCGAGCGCACGCAGAGCGTCTATCTGCCCACCAAGCAGTACATCGACCAGCTCGCCGAGCTCCGCCAGGACGATGAGATCCCGTACCTCGCCGACAACCTCGTCTTCCTCACGAACGACTCCTCGCCCGACAGGCTCGACCGCGACATCCTCTACTCGATCCTGGATAAGCGTCCGAAGCGCGCCCGCGCCTACTTCTTCCTGAACATCCAGGTCACCGACGAGCCGTACACCCACGAGTTCTCGGTCAACACCTTTGGCACCGACTTCATCTTCAAGGTGCAGATCCGCCTTGGCTTCCGCGTGAACCAGCGCGTTAACGAGTACCTCTACCAGATCGTCGAGAAGCTCGTTCAGGACAACATGATCGCGCCGCAGCACCACAAGTACTCGATCTACAAGAAGAAGAGCTCGGTCGGCGACTTCCGCTTCTGCCTCGTACGCAAGGTGCCGTCCAGCTCCGCCGACATTTCGACGTTCGACCGCAACATCATCAACGCGAAGTACATCATCCGTCGCGTCTGCGGCTCGCCCGCGCACTGGTATGGCCTCCAGAACTCCTCCGTCATCTTCGAGTACGTGCCGCTGTTCGCCCGCACGAAGCGCCAGCACACCCTCGACTACGTCGAGCTCCCCGACGCCCTCAGGCGCGCCGGTCTTGCCTATGACGAGAACAACGACGAGTATGTCGCCCTTCGCACGGGCCGCAGGGTCCAGCTTGATGACGCCGAGAAGTACTTCAACGAAGAGGAAGACGTCGACCTCTTCGACGCCGCCGTCCGCAAGGCCCACGATGATGAGGCACGCTACGTCGAGGACAGCATCATTGGTGGCGACACCGCGGTCTTCCGCCCCGTCTCCGCCGATGACGAAGAGGACGAGAGCACCGAGGAGAACGAGGACTAGCGTCTCCGTCTAACCCGTCTCAAGCAAAGCGGCGGCATCCCGAGCGAGGGGTGCCGCCGCTTATCGTTGTATGTGGGAATCTCTACTCCCCGCGTTCCTCGATGGGCACATAGTCCTTGCGGCCAACGACGGAGTTGTACGCCGGGCGGATGATGCGGCCGCAGCCGTAGAGCTCCTCCATGCGATGAGCTGTCCAGCCAGCAAGACGCGCCATGGCGAAGATGGGCGTGTAGAGATCAGCCGGCACGCCCAGCATCGAATAGACAAAGCCCGTGTACAGGTCGATGTTGGCGCAAATGGGCTTGTTCGTCCCACGCACGCCATGGATGACCTCGGGAGTCAGACGCTCGATGCCCTCGATGAGGGCGAGCTTGTCCTCGCAGCCCTTTGTGGCAGCCAGATTGCGCGCATAGCGCTTCACGAGGCGAGCACGCGGATCACTCTTGGTATAGACCGCGTGACCCATGCCATAGATGAGCCCCGTCCGATCGAACGCCTGCTTCGTCGCGAGCTTCTCGAGATAGCTCGCAAGCTCGTCGTCATCATCCCAGCGCTCGACGTGAGCGGCCACGTCCTCGATCATGGCACCCACCTTGGAGTTGGCGCCACCGTGCTTGGGACCCTTGAGCGAGCCCATGGCAGCAGCGTAGGACGAGTAGGCATCCGTGCCCGAGCTCGAGAGTACGCGACAGGTGAACGTCGAGTTGTTGCCGCCGCCGTGCTCCGCATGAAGCATGAGCATGACGTCGAGCATCATGGCTTCCTCGCGCGTGAAGCCATCGGCGCCACGCAGAACATCCAGGACCGTCTCCGCCATGGAATAACCCTCGCGGACGGGGGGAACGAGCAGTTTCTCTCCGGCGCGCGCGGAGACGGAAGCCTCGTGGGCGATAGCCGCGATACGCGGCAGGCGCGCGAGAAGCGACAGGGCCACATCGACCTCATGCTGGTGCCCCGTGTCGTCGGGACACTCGTCGAAGGCGTAGAGCAGCAGCGTCGAACGCGCGAGCACGTTCATGACGGAGCTCGACTCCGTCGTGCGCGGGAACAGGCTCAGATAGCCGGTGGGCAGTTCGCGACGGGAATCGATGCGAGCGTTGAAGTCCGCAAGCTCACCCGCGCTAGGCAGGCGACCGGAGATGAGCAGGTACGCTATCTCCTCGTAGCCGAAGCGACCGGCACCATGCGTCTGCGAGACGAGGTCTTCGAGGTGGTAGCCGCGGATGATGAGGTCGCCCTCGTCAGGAACGACCTTGCCATCGACCTTGTTGTAGCCGTGAACGTCCGAGATGGTCGTGAGACCCACGAGCACGCCCGAGCCGTCGGCGTTGCGCAGGCCGCGCTTGACGTCGTACTCGCGGAACATCTCCTCCGGCAGCTTGTCGACCTTGGCATAGCCCTCGTAAAGACCCTCGCTCTCCACGGGACGGCCGAGCGAAGCCTCGTCCGAAGGCATGGGAGTGACATCCGTGGCGCTCAGGAGTGCCGAGGTGTCGTTCGTCGACAGGATGCGACGCGCGACTCGCTCGCGAGCGCTGCGGGGCGTTAGATGCGATGAGAAAATCGCCATGACACTTCCTTACAGGCGATACATGAACTTGAAGACATCCTCGCGCTGAATCGTGATCTGCACGCCAAGCTGCTTGGCAAGCTCATCGAGACCGATATGGATTTCCGCGAAGTCGGCATCACCTAGGTCGACGAGGGTCGTCATCGTAAACAGACCCTGGAGGATCGTCTGGGAGATGTCGAGGATGTTGACATTACGCTCTGCGAGCAGACCTGCGACTGCGGCAACGATGCCGGACCGGTCTGCGCCAAGAACGGAGACAATGGCGCGGTTGGACGTGGTGTTAGCGTTCGTGGTCTCGTCACTCATGGTGTCCCTCACATTCTGGTGGCCGATGTAGCTCGAAATTGTAACGCAGTAGGGTTTCCAGCTCGTGACGAGGTGGCGTTCTCGAAGGCAGCGCGCGCCCGGCGTCGCACGTTGCAAGCCACGTTCTGCGCGTGCGCCGTCGCCGCCCGCCGCGTTCTGCGCGAGCCACTCGGCACTCGGCCTCCTCCGCAAGGCTCTCCGCGTGAGACGCGTTCGGCACTCGGTTCCCAGCCGCACGGCCCTCGTTAGTTGACCTTGTCTAACTTTACGGCTACTCTTTGCACCATAGTTAACCGCGGCTGACTATTTTGAGGGAGCAGGCATGACGTTGGATGGAAATGGATTCGAGCACGCCATCGTCAAACATTGCTCGCCCACGCTAGTGGGCATCAAGCCCGCATGCCTGTTTAACGTGCCCGGAGACTTCGCACAGCACGAGAAACGACAATCAACCGGCGAGCAGGATCGCTCGCGGCAGGCGCCCGGCACGCGGGGTGCATCGGGCCAGTCAACCAGCGAGCAGGGCCCATCACGGCTACGCAACGCCCGGCTCGACGCACTCGTCGCGCGCGCAAATCGCCAGCTTGCAGGCACGAGCGTTCATGTGCGCGTACTCGCTCGCAGGAGCTGCGGCGCGCTCGTGCTCGTATACCGGCCACAGCTTCTCGCGCGCGAGCTCTCTGCACCGCGCGCCGCCGCGACGATGTTCTCGTGGGGCTATGAGACGACAGGCTCCGGCTGGCTCGAAGCGGCAATCGCGCATCTGGGCCGCAAGCTCGAGAACCGTCAGCGGTGCAGCGCCAACGGAGGATTCCCCCACGAGGTGGGGCTCTTCCTCGGCTATCCCTATGACGACGTCATGGCCTTCATCGAGCATGAGGGCCGCGACTACCTGTGTTGCGGCTGCTGGAAGGTCTACTCCGATCAGGAAAGCGCCGAGGCATGCTTCGCGAGATATAAGCGCTGCACAAGGGATTGTGAGGCGATGCTTGGTCGCGGGGCAACGCTCGCGGAGCTGACAAGCATGACCGTCGCGGCATAGGCCTCCAGCCACATCAACGAATCCAGACCCGGCAGGCGGGTTGGCATACGAAAGGACAGACCATGAGCAAGATCGCAGTCGTCTTCTGGAGCGGCACGGGCAACACCGAAACCATGGCGGGCGCCGTCGCGGATGGGGCGCGCGGCGCCGGTGCTGAGGTCGAGGAGATCCAAGCGGCGGACTTCTCCGCAGATGCCCTGGCAGGTTTTGACGCCGTCGCATTCGGATGCCCGGCCATGGGCGACGAATCCCTCGAGGAGGACGAGTTCGAGCCCATGTTCGAAAGCGTCGAAGACAAGCTCTCCAGCAAGAAGGTCGGCCTGTTTGGCAGCTACGACTGGGGCACCGGCGACTGGATGGACGCCTGGCGCGAGCGCACCGAGGGAGACGGTGCCGAGGTCGTTGACACTGTCATCGCCAACCTCGAGCCTGACGACGAAGCCCTCGAGGCCTGTCGCGCCCTTGGCGCCGCCCTCGCGTAGGCGAAAGCCCCTCCCCTACTGCAAATCGTCCTCGTAGGGCAGGACCTGTGCGAGATAGCCCTTCTCGCGCAGGGCCTGCTCTATTTCATCGAGCTGCGTCTCGGTCTCCGCGGCGATGCGGTGGAAGTGGTAGCCGCTCGTCACCGTCATCAACGGAAAGCTCTTCCCCGTGCGGATGCTCTCGAGGTAGCACTCGACGTCGCGACGATTCCTGACGTCGAGGTCCGCCGTTATCTTGCCGTAGACGCGATGGTTGACCATGACGTTCAGCACGGCACCGCCAAGGTCGACGATCGTCGTGAGCTCATCCTCCAGGTCATCGGGGCCATGATGGACCTTGAGAAGGCGCGTGGGCACCTGCGAGGCCCCCTTACCCTCCTGCAGCACGTAGCCGCGGCTCGTGGCCACGATGTCATGTCCGTCCGCCCTCAAAAGCGCGATGTCCTGGACGACGACCTGCCGGCTCACGCCAACGGCCTTCGCGAGCGCGCTGCCAGAAACCGGCTGGGTCGCGGCAGCAAGCTCGGAGATGATGGCGGCCCTGCGTTCGGCGCCGCCCACGTTAGCAGCCCTCGCCATCGTCCAGCATCCTCAGGTGCTTGAGAGACAGGTCGAGGATTGGCGCGGAGTGCGTGAGGGCGCCAGAGCTGATGAAGTCAACGCCGAGATCGGCGAGGGCGCGGATGTTCTCGGCGTCCACGTTGCCGGAGGCCTCGGTCTTGGCGCGTCCGCCGATGAGGGCGATTGCCTCGGCCATGTCGTCGTGAGCCATGTTGTCGAGCATGATGATGTCAGCCCCGGCCTCGACGGCCTCGCGAACCATCTCGAGGTTCTCGCACTCAACCTCAACGGTGCAGGTAAAGGACGCGTGGGCACGCGCGGCCTCGATAGCCTGCGTGACGCCACCAGCCGCGTCGATGTGGTTGTCCTTGAGCATGACGGCGGTCGAGAGGTTATAGCGGTGATTGCGGCCACCGCCAATCTCCACCGCGGCCTTCTCGAACACGCGCAGGCAAGGCGTGGTCTTACGCGTGTCAACGAGAACGGTGTCCGTGCCCTCGAGCGCTGTGGCCATGCGGCGCGTATACGTCGCGATACCACTCATGCGCTGCAGGAAGTTGAGCGCGACACGCTCGCCGGCAAGCAGCACGCGGGCGTCTCCGTAGACGGTGGCGAGGCGCTGGCCCACAGACACGACGTCGCCGTCCGCAACCGTCGCCTCGACGCGCGTGGCGGGGTCGAGGAGGGCAAACGCGCGGGCAAACACGTCCAGGCCCGCGATGACGCCCTCCGCCTTTGCGATGAGCTGTACTTCCGCGGCGCGGGGATCGGGGCACACGGAGGCAGTGCTCACGTCCTCAAACGTGATGTCCTCCCTGAGCGCCCGGAGGATGATGTCGTCTCCCACGAGCTTCATGGCGATAGGATCCATCGTCTACGCCTCCTTCTCGGGCATGATCGAGTCAAAGTCGACGGGGGCGTCACCAAAGACGGCGGCATCCTCCGTTGTCGTACCATCCTCGGCACAAAGCTCGTCGATGGCAAGCGTGCCGTCGCCATTGACGCGATGCATGCCGTCAAGCGCCGGAGACCCCGCGAGCTCGACGGGCAGGCTCTCGCCCGTGAGCATCGTATGCGCGGCGCGGCGCGCGAAGACGAGCGACTCAAGCAGGCTGTTGCTCGCGAGACGGTTGTGGCCGTGAACGCCGTTGCAACTGGCCTCACCAGCGGCGAAGAGGTGGGGCATGGTCGTCGCGGAGTCGCGGTCAACCCGCACGCCGCCCATGAAGTAGTGCTGCGTGGGCACAACGGGAATCGGCTCGCAGAGGATATCGCGGCCGTCCTCGAGGCAACGCTCGCGAATGTTGGCGAAGTGACCCGTGATGACCTCGGACTCAACCGGGGCAAAGCTCAGCCACTCGTGCTCCATGCCATCTTTCTTCATCTGGGCGCGGATCGCAGCGGCCACGACGTCGCGCGGCTGGAGCTCGTCAGTGAAGCGACGGCAGTCGCGGTTGAGCAGCACGGCGCCCTCGCCACGGCAGCTCTCGGAGATGAGGAAGGTGCGGCCAGGCTGGGGTGAGAAGAGGCCCGTGGGGTGGATCTGCACGTAATCGAGGTGCTCGCACGTAATACCGTGTTCTATGGCGACGTAGCAGGCATCACCCGTGAGCTGCGGATAGTTGGTCGAATGCTCATACACGCCGCCGATGCCGCCGGTTGCCCAGAGCGTGTTGGACGCTCGAATCTCGAACTTCTCGCGGCTGCTCGAGAGCTCGTCGGCGGGAGCGAGGGAGCTCTCCTCGTCCACCGGACGCGCGATGATGCCAGCGCAGGCTCCGTCGCGCTCGATGATGTCGACCATCGCGACATGCTCGAGGATTCTCACGTTGGGGAGGCGACGCACCGCGGCAAGGAGCTTCGTCGTGATCTCCTTGCCCGTGATGTCGGCGTGATAGGCGATGCGCGGGCGGCTGTGCGCGCCCTCGCGTGTGAAGCCGAGGTTACCATCCTCCTCGCGCTCGAAGTCAACGCCCAGAGCCACGAGGTCATTGATCACGGAGCGGCTCGAACGGATCATGACATCAACGCTCTCGCGGCGATTCTCCCAGTGGCCCGCGGCCATCGTGTCGCGGAAGAAGGCCTCGTAGTCCTCCCCCTCCGGCAGCACGCAGATGCCACCCTGGGCAAGCATCGAGTCGCACTCGTCAACCTTGCTCTTGGAGAGCATCACGACGTCGAGCGCTTGCGGCAGGTTGAGCGCGGCATAAAGCCCCGCCACGCCACACCCGCAGATCACCACGTCGCAGCTCATATCCTCATACTTCTTGGAAGCCATCAAGTCCTCCCGGCACTTAGAAACCTGCAAAACCTGAAAAAGGGACTGTCCCTTTTTCAGGTTTTGACTACTTCGCGGCGTACTCGAGCATGCGGTCGAGCGTGAGCTTGGCCTGAGCCGCGGCTTCTTCCGAGAGGCCGATCTCGACCTCGCCGGAACCAGAGGCGAGGCAGGCGACAAGCTTGCGAAGGCTGATCATGTCCATGTTGATGCAGGTAGGACGCGTCTTCGGGAAGTAGAACTTCTTGCCAGTCCCCTGCGTGCGACGCTCGAGCTCGAACAGGACGCCGGCAACCGTCACGATGATGAACTCGGAAGCCTCGCTCTTCTCGGCATAGGTGATGATGCCGGCCGTGGAGCCGATGTAGTCCGCCTCCGCGAGCACCTCCGCCTTGCACTCGGGATGCGCAAGCACGAGCGCGCCAGGGTGAGCGGCAACCGCTTCCTCGATCTGCTCCGCGGTGATGACGTGGTGACGCGGGCAATAGCCCTTGTTGAGGATGACGTTCTTCTCGGGCACCTGCTCTGCCACATAGTGGCCCAGGTTCTGGTCTGGGATGAACAGGATGTTGTGCTGGGGCAGCTTGGAGACGATGTCCACGGCGTTGGAGGAGGTCACGCAGACGTCGCTCCAGCTCTTGATTTCCATGGTCGAGTTCACATAGCACACGACGGCGAGGTCATCGCCATACTGCTCGCGCGCGGCATCCACCGTCTCGCGCTTGACCATGTGTGCCATAGGACAATCCGCCGTGGGCTCGGGGAGGAGGACGTGCTTGTCCGGGTTGAGGAGCTTCGCGCTCTCGCCCATGAACTCGACGCCCGCGAGCACGATCGTGCTCTGCGGCAGCGACTTCGCGAGCTTTGCCAGATAGAACGAGTCACCCACGTAGTCCGCCACTGCCTGGACCTCGGGAGCCACATAGTAGTGCGCGAGGATCACGGCGTCGCGCTCGGCCTTGAGCCGCTTGATGGCGGAGGAAAGCTCGGCGGGAATAAGCGCGGCGCGCTCGGCAGCCGTGGTGCACGACCCCACGCCATCCGCCACAAGCTGCGCCAGAGCCTGCGCGTCCGCACTGTCAATTGCATGTATGCTGGCCAATCCGGCCCCTCTCGTTGGGCGCGGGCACCCCACCCGCGCGGAATTTCAACAGCCCACTATGCTACATGTCTTTACAGCTGACAAGACACCTGTAAAGACATGTTAACAAGAGATGTAGTCAATTGATGTGTTGGGGCGCTTAGCAGCGGCTTCGCAGCCCGTTGCGAAGACGGCGGCACAGGCCGCGGGGCGAGCAGCGGCACGCAAATCGTGGCTCACGGAGGGCGCCCGCGCGCAGAACGTGACTCGCGATGGCGGCGGCACGCGAAACGTGGCGCACGGTAGCACCCGCACGCAGAACGTGCCGCGGGGCGAACAGCCCCACGCGAAACGTGGCCCGCAGCAACGACGTGGGCGCGCGAACTACGGCGTCACGCCACCCGCCCAGCTACCGTCGTTCTTGGCGGCGCGGTTGCGCAGGTTGGTCACCGTGGCTTCCATGCCATGCGGCGCGTATCCGTCATAGGCGGAGAGGTCCTCGGCGATGTAGGCGGCGAGGCTCATCTCGGCCGTCTGTGCGGGATTCTCCGGCTCAGGCCCCGGCACGGCGATGTACGAGCACACGCGAGCGCCCTTGGCACTCAGCTTCACCTCGTACTCGCTCGTGGGGTCATCCGGGCGATCGGCACGGGCATCAAGGCTGCTCCACACGGCCTCATAGCCGGCGATGGGCAGCTGCGTGAGCGCGAAATCGAACAGCGGCTGGCTATCGGTGCGCAGGCGCACCTCTCCCCCATCGCGCAGAACGCGGCGGTAGTCCATGAGACGCTCGAGGTTCACGAGCCGCTTGTGCGACTCCTTCTTGCGCGGAAACGGCGTGGGGAAGTTGAGGTAGATGCACGAAAGTTCGCCAGGCGCAAACATCTCCGTGATGCGCATGCCCGTACCCGGGATGAAAAGCACGTTGGAAAGGCCGCTCTCGCAACCCGCCTGCGCCGCGTGGGCGATACAAATTGGTTCCGCGTCCATGCCGAGGAACAAGACGTCCGGCTCACGACGCGCCATCTCCACGGTGAAGGAGCCTCGGCCACATCCCAGATCGAGACGGACCTCCTTAAAAGCAGGTCCATCCATGGGAGCGCAGTCACGTGCCCAACGTCCTGCCCACCCATACGGGTTGGTCTCAATGGCGGCGGAATAGCGCTCGAGGCGCTCCTCAAGCACGAAGTTCTTAGGCAGGCGAATGTGCAGTCCGTGCGGCATGGGTTCCCAAATCTCGCGAAGTCCGGGCGCCGACCGCATCCGGCCGCGCAATCAAACGCAGCCTATTATCGGGGCAAAGCTGGAAGGCGGAGCGTTCTACTCCAAAAGTGCAGCGTTCCTAGACAAAAAGACCGGCCCGAAGCTCCCCCCAGAGCTTCGAGCCGGTGTGGTGTGCTCGGGCGGGTGAGGCGGCCTCACCTCGCCCGAGCCGTGAAAACACTTGTCAGACAGCTAGCCGACAGGCTAGCCAACTGATGCGGACGACTTACTCGTTGTCGCCAGCGGTCATCTGGGTAGCGGAGAGCTCACCCTCGGTAGCAGCGGCAGCGTCCGGCCAGACCCAGCTGGTGAACTCGGGCACGTCGTAGCCCTCGTCCACGGCGAACTGGAAGGCGTCCTGACGGAACTTCTCCCACTCGGCGATCTTGTCGGCGTACTTCTCGGCGTCGATGATGCGGAGAGCATCGGCAGCGAGAGCCCAACGATCCATGTTGTTCAGACGAAGCATGTCGAACGGCGTGGTCGTGGAGCCCTTCTCCTCGTAGCCGTGGACGTGCCAGGCGTCGTGGCCCGGACGATCCCAGACGAGACGACGGATGGTGCCGGCGTAGGCGTGGAAGGCGAAGAGGACGGGCTTCTCGCCGTTGCCGAAGAGCTCGGCGAACTCCTCGTCGGAGATGGCGAGGTCGTTCTCGGAGGCGCTCTGGATCTTCAGGAGGTCAACGACGTTGACGAACTTGGCCTTGACACCCTCGCCCTTGAGCATGTCGAGGGCAGCGAGAGCCTCGAGGGCCGGCACGTCACCGCAGGTGCCGAGGACGATGTCGGCGTCAGCGAGGGACTCAGCGGAGCTGGCCCACTTCCACTCGGCGACACCCTTCTCGAGCTCGGCCTTGGCCTCGTCGACCGTCAGGAAGGTCGGGGCGGGCTGCTTGCCGCAGAAGATGGCGTTCACGCAGTTCGTGGACTGGTAGCAACGCTCGGCAACGGCGAGAGCCATGTTGGCGTCGCAGGGGTAGTAGGCGTTGACGACGTGGGTGTCGTTAGCCTTGTTGAGGAGCAGGTCGACGAAGCCCGGGTCCTGGTGGGAGAAGCCGTTGTGGTCCTGACGCCAGACGTGGCTGGAGAGCAGGATGTTGAGGCCGGCGATGGGCTTGCGCCAAGGAATCTCACGGACGGTGGCCTCGAGCCACTTGCAGTGCTGGTTCACCATGGAGTCGACGACGTGGATGAAGGACTCGTAGGAGCTCCAGACGCCGTGACGGCCGGTGAGGACGTAAGCCTCGAGGAAGCCCTCGCACTGGTGCTCGGAGAGCTGCTCGACGACCTTGCCCTGCGGGGCGAGGAGCTCGTCGTTGTCAGCGTCGGCGTAGAAGCCGCCCTCCCACTGCTTGACGGTGTACTTGTAGGCATCCTGGAGACGGTTAGAAGCGGTCTCGTCCGGGCCAAAGATGCGGAAGTTCTCCATGTTGTTGGCGAGGACGTCAGCGGTGTAGGCGCCGAAGACGCGGGCAGCCTCGGTGGAGCCCCAGCCGTGGCCCTTCTCGGCAACCGGAACCTCGTGGGCGTGGATGTCGGGGAGGACGAGGTCCTCACGGACGACGCCGCCGTTGGCGTTCGGGTTGGCACCGATGCGGAGGTCACCCTCGGGCATGAAGGCGGTCACCTCGGGACGGATGGCACCCTTCTCGTCGAAGAGCTCCTCAGGCTTGTAGGACTTGAGCCAGCCGCGGAGCACGCGGAAGTGCTCGTGGGTGTCCTTGGCGGAAGCCAGCGGCACCTGGTGAGCACGCCAAGAGCCCTCGGTCTTCTTGCCGTCGATGTGCTTCGGGCAGGTCCAACCCTTCGGGGTGCGGAAGACGATCATCGGGTAGACCGGACGGGTCTCGTCGCCAGCCTCGGCAGCAGCCTTGATGTCGCAGATCTGGTTGAAGACCTCCTCGAGCAGGGCAGCGAAACGAGCGTGGATGGAGATGTGGGACTCGTTGTCGAAGCCGGCAACGAAGAAATGCGGATCATAGCCCATGCCCTCGAAGAACTCGGTGAGCTCCTCGTCGGAGATGCGGGAGAGGATCGTCGGGTTGGCGATCTTGTAGCCGTTGAGGTGCAGGATCGGGAGGACGATGCCGTCGGTCTTGGGGTTCACGAGCTTGTTGGACTGCCAAGAGGTGGCAAGCGGGCCGGTCTCGGACTCACCGTCGCCGACGACGGCGACAGCGAGGAGGCTCGGGTTGTCCATGATGGCGCCGTAAGCGTGGGACAGGGTGTAGCCCAGCTCGCCGCCCTCGTGGATGGAGCCCGGGGTCTCAGGAGCGTAGTGAGAGGGGATGCCACCGGGGTAAGAGAACTGACGGAAGAACTTCTGGAGGCCAGCCTCGTCGTTGGTGATGTCCGGACGGATGTCGTAGTAGGTGCCGTCAAGCAGGGACTGAGCGGTGCCGGCAGGTCCACCGTGACCGGGGCCCATGAGGAAGACGGCATTCTGCTTGTGGTCGGCGATGAGGCGGTTCACGTGACCGAACAGGAAGTTCACGCCCGGCGTGGTGCCCCAGTGGCCAACGAGACGGTGCTTGACGTCGGGACGACCGAAGTCACGGGTCTCGCCGGTCTTCTCGTCAACCCAGTCCTTGCGCATAAGCGGGTTGGAACGGAGGTAGATCTGGCCGACGGACAGGTAGTTCGCAGCGCGCCAGTACTTCTCGATGCCTTCGAGCTCCTGCTCGGGAACCGGAGCGTCGAGCTTCTGCCAGGGGGTGCCGATGACGGGATGTGCCATTGTGCCTCTCCTCTTCCTGCGCGGTGGTAGACCGCGCTCGACTTTGCCCCTTTCGGGGCGCTGTGGCGCTTCTCTGCCTTCGCGTGGGCGTGGGTATCCGTCCGGCTTGGCTTGAAACGCCTCTTTGACTAACCGGTACGGAGTATATGAGGGTAAATCGTTTTACTTGGAGAGGAATTTGAATTACTTACAAGCGGCCTAACCGTTTAACTCCGCGAACGGTAGTGTTATACCCGCGGACGGTAGTGCCTTAGTTACAGAATTAACTGTTTTGTGGACTCAGCTTGCACGGGACTGACGCGTGGCTTACGAGGTCACCACGACGTCGCCACATATGGGTGGCTAGAGTCCGCGAGCGCCGTCCTTTACTAGAGCCTGCGCACGCTGTCCTTTAGGACGAGCTTCGGGTTGAGGACGACCTCATCCGGGCCACCCAGCTCGCCCGTCTCAGACTCCTCGATGCGCCGGAAGAGGAGATCGAGCGCGGCGCCGGAGAGCTCCGGCACGTTCTGCTCGATCGAGGTGAGCTCCGGCTCGAACAGCACGTCTGCCGCGGAGTTGTCATAGCTCACGACCGAGTAATCGCGCGGCACGCGCAGGTCAAAGCTGTAGAGGCGCTTGAGCAGCCCAAGGGCGATGTTGTCCGAGCTCGCAAAAACCGCCGTGGCATCCGTCTTCACGAGGCGGCCCGCCACCTCATAGGCGCTGGAAATGTAGTAATCGCTGCTGAGTACGTAGTCTCGGCGCACCCGGATGCCCGCCTCCCCCAGAGCGCGGGAATAGCCGTCAAAGCGCTCGCGGCCAGTGTTGGAGTTTGGATTCACGATGCAGGCGATCTTCTCGTGACCTTGGTCAAGCAGATGGCGCGTCGCCAAGTAACCGCCCAGCTCGTTGTTGAAGCGAACTTTGTCACAGAACAGGCCCTCGATGAAACGGTCGACCATGACGAAGGGCGTGGGAAGGTGCGAAAGGTCCGCGAGGAGGTGCTCGTCAGTGGCGAACTCGTCCGAAACGACGATGAGGAGTCCGTCAACGCCGCGGTTCACGAGCAGGCGAACGAGCTTGGCATCGTTTTCCGGACTATCGTCGGAATTCGTAATAATTAGGGCGTAGCCCCTTTCGCGGCACCTGAGCTCGATGTTCTTTGCAAGTGACGCGAAGAAGCGGCTCTCGATGTTGGGAATGATGAGGCCGATGGTGTTCGTATGCTGCATGACGAGGCTTCGGGCAATCTGGTTGGGGATGTAGCCCTTGCGGCGCGCCGTCTCGAGAATGCGTTGGCGACTCGCCTCGCTGATTTTGCACGGGCGATTGTTCAGGACGAGCGACACGGACGTGACAGAGAGCCCCACCTCTCTGGCGATGTCCTTCAGCGTCACCTTAGCCATAGCGCCACCTCCCGCTCCCGCAATACGCTCACGAGGATACCGCAGGAGGCGCGCCCGGGCGATCACACTTCCGCTGCATTGGGCACACGTTCGGACGCACGCCCCAGCACCTTGCCGACGCGCGGCCCAGCATCCCTCGGCCGTCTTTCCCAGGCGTAGGGGTGGGTACACTCCCACCACCACGCCGCCCCGCCCCGTAACGACGCTTTGTCACGGACGTAACCATGAGGCAACCTTGTCCGCTTAGGCTTATGACATACATTCGACCTGAGTGGAGACATCATGCGCACCATTCTCTATGTTGGCTCGTCAACCGACCTCTCCTATGAGCACGACCTGCTCGAGGAGTGGGGCAAGCGCGGCGTGGCAATCGCCCAAGTCTCTGCGCTCAACGCCGACGACGCCGATGCCACAGCCAAGCCGGCGCCGGACCCACTTCAGGACGTGGATGTCGTCGTGCTCGAATCCGGCGAGATGAACAGCGAGCTTCTCGAGTCTCACCCCGACCTCTCCGCCGTGGTCGTCCTTGACGACGAGGCGAAGGTCGACGTCGAAGCCGCCACTCGTGCCGAAATCTGGGTCACCCACGCCGCCAATCGAGCGCTCCTCTCTCGCCTGCCCTTCGTGAACAGTCAGTCGCCGTCGCGCTCCGCCCGCAGGCATGCGCTCCAGGACGCGCTCGCGAGCATCGCCGGCGAGCGCCCAAGTGGACGCGTGAACGAGCTGTAGCCGGGAACCATTTGAGGCACGGCCGAGCGCTTGAATCAAACGAAACGACGCCCATCTCCCTGCGGAGGCGGGCGTCGTCTCGTTAGCGATTACAGAAAGATGTCGTGGAGCCCGGAGCTACTCCTCCGCGGCCTCGGGCGCGGGGTCTGCTGCCTCGACGGGAGCGGAGGAAACCGGCTCGGGGATTGGCATGGGAGCGGGGGCCGGCGCAGGCGCAGGGGCACCAAGCTTGCAGCCGCAGGACATGCAGAAGGCGTCACCAGGATTGACCGGGGCACCGCACTGCGGGCATACGGCCCCAACAGCCTGCGGCTGAGGAGCGGAAGCGACGGCGGCCTGCTGCTGGGCAAGCGCGGCCTGAATCTCCGCCATGGGCTTGCCACAACCCATGCAGAACAGGTCAGTGGCACCCACGCGAGAGTGGCAGAACGGGCAGATGTAGTAGGAGGCGGCAGCCTCAGCAGCGGCAGCCTCTGCCTCGATCTGGTCGATCTGGGCCTGGAGCTGAGCACGCTCCGCGTCACAAGCGGCGATGCCGTCAAAGAGGGCCTCGCGGCCGGCACGCAGCTCGGGGTTATCCTTCGTCGCCTCATAGAGGCTGGCACCAAGCTGGGCGGCATAGCCCTGGCGACGCTTGAGAGCCTCGTTCATCTGGTTCTTGAGCTTAAGGATTGAAGTGGCACGGCTAGCGGCTGCCGTAGCGCTGTTGACCGAGTTCTGGAGGCTATCGAGAAAACCCATGCCAATAATCCTTCCAACAGGCTCCCAACTGGAGCAACGACGCACCCATGATAACGCTCTTGTGTTAGACAGAAATACCGCGCAACGCCGAATCTCGAGCCCCTCCCGCATCTCGGCGAATAGCGTGCTCACAAGGCCTTCATATCTCTTAAACTGTGCTTATGGGGATCGAATCGCCTCGACGACCAGGCCAACCTAAGGAGGACATATGTTTTGCACCAATTGCGGAGCCCAAGTCCCTGATGGCTCCAAGTTCTGCACCAGCTGCGGTAGCCCGATTGCCGCGGCTCCGGCACCTGCTCCCGCGCCCGTGCCTTCCGCGCCCGCTCCCGAGCCGGCACCCATGCCAGAGCCGCCCACTCCCGAGCCGGTGCCCACGCCCGAGCCGGTTGCGACTCCCGCGCCCGCTCCCGAGCCCATTCCCGCCCCGCCCACGCCTGAGCCGGTCGCAGCGCCCGAGCCGGTTGCGACGCCCACTCCCGAGCCGGTCGCAGCGCCCGAACCGGTTGTGCCGTCCGCGCCCGAGCCGGTTGCGACGCCCGCTCCCGAGTCTCCCGCACCCGTACCTCCCGCGCCCGCTCCCGAGCCGGTCGCAGTGCCCATTCCCACGCCCGTGAACGAGGCTCCTCAGGCCGCTCCCGTACCGACCCCTGTGCCCGCCGCCGCGCCGGTTCCGCCGGCGCCCCAGGCCAACTACGGCTCTCCGGTTCCGCCCGCGCCGCAGACGAACTACGCCGCTCCGGTTCCGCCCGCCCCGCAGGTCAACTACGCCGCTCCGACGCCCGGCGCAGGCGCCGTTCCGCCCGCAAAGAAGAGCAAGACCCCGCTGATCATCGGCATCGCGGCCGTCGTTCTCGTCGCCGTCATCGCCCTCGTCGTCGTACCCATGTTTGGCAAGGGTGGCTCCTGGTCTGAGCTCGATCTTTCCGGCAACGGCTACACCCACGAGTTCTGCATCGAGATGGACGAGGACGAAAACACCATCACCGTCATTGACCAGGACGAGAGGGTCTCTGGCACCATCGACTCCACCGAGACCGACGGCGACAACGTGATCTATACCCTGAAGAACGTCAGCTGGGGTGACTGGGGCACCTCTCTCTTCAGCAGCTGCGAGCAGAAGACCTGCAAGGTCGTCGCTCCCAAGGGCGCCACGGCCTCCAAGCCCTGGGGCAAGTGGATGATGATCGTGACCGCTTATGACGCGAGCGACCCCGACTATCCCTACTACATGCGCAGCTCCACGTTTGAGATCGACGAGGATGGCACGGGTACCTACGAGTTCGCGTACTTCTGGGGCCACACTTCCACCGAGGCCAACACCGCCAACCCACTCTCCTCGAACTACGACGTAGACGATGCTGACGGCGGCTTCAGCCACGAGCTCACCTGGGAAGGCTCGAAGGGTGACTTCGACATCGAGTCTGACAACGGCACCGACTTCACCCTCTCCGTCGAGTAACCGCTCTCCAGACCCCCGCTTCTAGCACAAGGGGCTCCCGTCCATCGGCTGGACGGGAGCCCCTTTTTCATGCGTAGGCCTTGTGACGCACCGATACCGCGGGAAGCAGGCTTCTATGTTGTGACGCACCGATACCGCGAGAAGCGGGCTTCTATGCGGCGCGCGCGATCCACTCACAAGCGGAGATGCGACTCATCAGGGCGTCCTCGCCCAGCGTGGGAGCCACGCCATCTGCCAGGTAAAGACCGATTACGCATTGGATTCCATACGCATCCGAGCCAACGAAGCGCGCGTACGACTCACAATCGGCGCGGAGGAGATCGCTCATCTCAGATGCCGCGCCGAGGATGTCCGCGCGCACGGTGTCGAGGTCTGATCCGTGCGCGACCATGATGCCCATCTCGCACAGCGAGCCCGACGCCGGCGCCCTGCGCGTGAGCGCGGTCTTGTTGAGGACGGAATTGGGAATCACCTGCTCGTTTCCCAAGCGGTCACGAACGGTGGTGCTGCGCCAGTTGACGTCAACCACCTCGCCCTTAAAACCCGAGACCTCGACGAAGTCGCCGGGCTGAACCACCTTGCCAGCCATAAGGCCGAGGCCGCCGATAACGTTAGAGACCGTGTCCTGCATACCGAACGAAATAACGAGGGAAGTAACGCCCAGGGCGGTCACGAAGGCCGTGGGCGCGATGCCAAACACGGGCTGCAGCACCGCGAGCAGGGCGAATGCCCACACGAGAGCACGGGCGAGGTTCACGAAGATGGAGGCGCTCGGCACGTTCGTGTGCTCGAGCGCACGACGCAGAGCGCGTGTGACCACGTGCGAAAGCCCGGCAGCCACCAACGCGGCGACACCGAGCGTCACCACGCGAGCGATAAGGCCCGGCATCGACATGCCGAGGAACGTGACCTCTTCCATAGCTATCCCTCGATCTTGACGATGGGCGCGAAGCCCTTCATAAGCTTCTTGATCTTGCCCGTTCGCGTGAACTTAACCTCGACAACATCACCCGAGGCCGAGAGGACCACGCCGGGACCGAAGGTCTTGTGCGAGACCTTGTCGCCCTTGACAAAGCCCTCGGACGTCTTGGCCGCATCGCGCTTGATGCCACCTGACGGGTTCTGGGCAAACGGATCTTCCGCAGGAGCCGACGCGCGACCAGAACCGAACACGCGACCAGACCCCGCGGCGTCAAAGCCGCCGGAACCGAAGGTGCGTGGACCAGACCCTCGTCCGCCCAGGGCGGAGAGGGGCAGACCAGAGCCGGATGAGATGCCAGAGGCGCTGCGGCCACCAAAGCCCTCGCTCGCGGAGCGGAAGCTCATGCCACCCGCACGATCCTGCGCATTGCCGCCAGCAGAGCGCGTGGCAGAGCCGAACACCGCGCCGCCATAGGCCTCCGTGCCGCTGCCATACGTGCCGCGGCGATCCCCGCGCTTCTCCCAGCCAACGCCTGAGAAGCCGTCTGAACCAACACCCACGAGCTGGATATCCTGCTCGGGAATCTCGCGGAGGAAACGGCTCGGCGGATTCGCCGTAGTGGAGCCATAGGTGCGACGCGTTGCGGCGTAGGTGAGGAAGAGCTGGCGCTCCGCACGCGTGATGGCGACGTAGGCAAGGCGCCTCTCCTCCTCGACGCCAGACGGGTCATCTTCGTGACCGGCATGCGGGAAGATGCCCTCCTCCATGCCGGCAACGAACACGACAGGAAACTCCAGGCCCTTGGCGGAGTGCACCGTCATCATCGTCACCGCGCTGCTCGAACCCGCGAGGGCGTCGAGATCGCTGCGTAGGGCGAGCCACTCCATGAAGGCGGGAAGCTTCTCGGCGGCAACCGTCACGCTGGGGTCAGTCGGCTGAGCGGCGGGGGCGGCAGCGGGCACCTCTCCCGCGGCATCAATCATGCCGGCCTCGCGCAGCTGCGCCAGGCTCTCGAGGGTCTCCGCCACGTCATCGTGGGTCTCGTCGAACTCCTGGGCAACGCCAAGGAACTCGCGTATGTTCTCGATACGGCCGTCCGCCTCAATGGTGTGCTCGGCCTCAAGAGCACTGATAAGGCCGGCGTCATCAACGATGGACTCAATCACGCGCGCGAGTTCTCCGGATTTGTGGCGCGCAGCCTCGATCACGCCCGTGAACTGGGCAAGCGCTCCCCTGACCTTCGCCGTGAGGAGGCCCTCTTCCGCAACGCAAGCCTGGCAGGCAGCCAAAAACGGCATGCCGTTGACCAGGGCGTAGCTCTGGATCTTCGCCACGCTCGTCGAGCCAATGCCGCGGCGCGGCGTGTTGACCACGCGCAGGGCGCTCACGTCATCCGCGGGATTCACCACGAGCTTGAGGTAGGCCGTGACGTCGCGAATCTCCGCACGGTCGAAGAAGCGTGTGCCGCCCACAATCTTGTACGGGACACCGGCACGCAGCAGCATATCTTCGAGGATGCGGCTCTGGGCGTTGGTGCGATAGAAGACCGCCATGTCGTCGTAGCTCATGCCCGCGGAGTGAATCTTCTCGATCTGGGCGCCGATCCAGCGGCCCTCGTCACGCTCGTCGCTCGCCTGGTAGGCCTGTACGAGCTCGCCGTCCCCACGCGAGGTGAAGAGGCGCTTCTCCTTGCGACGGCTGTTGTTGGCGACGACGGCGTTCGCAGCGTTGAGGATATGGCCGGTCGAGCGGTAGTTCTCCTCCAGCTTCACGACCTTGGCATCCGGATAGTCCTTCTCGAAATCGAGGATGTTCTGGATATCCGCGCCACGCCAGCTATAAATGGACTGGTCATCATCACCGACGACCATGAGGTTGCGTTGGCTCGCGGCGAGCATGTTCGTGATCTCGTACTGGACGTGGTTGGTGTCCTGGTACTCGTCCACGCTGATCTGCACGAAGCGCTGTTGGTACTTGGCCAGGACATCCGGATGATCGCGAAGCAGCTTGTGGGCGTTTATGAGCAGGTCATCGAAATCCATAGCGTTCGCGCGTTCAAGGCGAGACTGCAGCTCGCGATAGACGCGAGCCGTCGCCTGAAGGGGTGGCGTGTTGGCAAGCCCCTCGAACTCATCAGGCAGGACGAGGGCGTTCTTGGCGCTAGAGATGCGAGAGCGAATGCCGTTAAGCGGGAACTGCTTGGGCTCGATGTTGAGGTCGCCCATGATCTGCTTCACGAGGCGCTTCGAGTCATCGTCATCATAGATGGTGAAGTTGGAGGTGTAACCCAGCTTGTCCGCGTCATCGCGGAGGATGCGCACGCACATGGCGTGGAAGGTGCACACCCACATGCCGCGCGTACCACCCGGCAGCAGGGCGTCGAGACGCTCACGCATCTCCTTCGCTGCCTTGTTGGTGAACGTAATGGCGAGAATCTGCCAGGGGCGCACGCCCTCGTCCGCAATCATGTGGGCGATGCGGTAGGTGAGCACGCGCGTCTTGCCTGAGCCGGCACCAGCAAGCACGAGCAGCGGACCATGCGTGCACTCCGCGGCCTCGCGCTGGGCTGGATTGAGGCTCGCGAGGTCGATCGTCACCGCGGGCGGCGTCCAGCGTGGGCGCGTCGGGACCGGTGCGGAGGCGGGGGCCGGCGCGGGCGCCGGGACCGTCGTCGCAGCCACCGCCGGAGCCGCGGCGGGGATCGAGAAGAGCTGCTCGGTCACGGGCGCAACGGGCTTCGTGACCGCGGGCTGCGCGCCGGCGCCCTGCGCTCCCGTGACAAAGTTGGGCAACGTCAGGTCACGGGCGCTTCTCTTGGCTGGTCCTTGCGTCATACGTAGTCTCCCTGGTCATGCGCGCGGAAACCCGATGGCGAGACCGGGGCGAAGACCCCAGCCGCGAAGCCAGAACGAACCGCGTCGCGAGATTTATCGTTCCTAGTCTAACCGCGACCGCGGACAGAAACTCAAAGCGCCTAGAATGGACAGATGCTGACTAGTCCCGCATTTCTTTGCGACGAAAGGAACGCCATGCCCAGGCATCGAGTCCTCTACTACGCCCTCCCCGAATACCTCGACTTTGGGCACAAGGTCCTTTCCCAGAAGCCCTACGCCGACGCCATCGACCTCGTCGATTGCGTTCACGCGCCCTACTGCTCCCCCACCGCCGAGGAGCTTGACGGCATGGAAGCCGTCATCGGCGAGTTCATGCCCGTCGACGCCGAGTGCGCGGCGCGCATGGAGGCCGCCGGCGTGAAGCTCGTCGCGAGCATGTCCATCGGCACCAATCACATGGACCTCGCCGCCCTCCGCGAGCACGGCGTCACGGTCACGAACTGCCCCGGCTACTGCGCCGAAGACGTGGCGACGCATGCCCTCGGCCTCATGCTCGACCTCTTCCGCAAGATCACGTTCCAGAACCGCTCCATGCTCGGGGGCGGCTGGGACCCCGTGGAGGGCTACCCCACCACGCGCGTCTCGGGAAAGACCCTGGGTCTCGTGTTCTTTGGACATATCGCTCAGGCGCTCGCCCCCATGGCCCGCGGCCTGGGCATGCGCGTCGTCGCATGGGCGCCCACGAAGAGCGCCGAGACCCTCGCGGAGTTTGACGTCGAAAAGGCCGAGACGCTCGACGACCTCCTCGTCCAGTCCGACGTCGTGAGCCTCCACTGCCCGCTCATCCCCGAGACGGAAGGGTTTATCGGCAAGCGCGAGCTCGCCCTCATGAAGCCGAGCGCGTATCTCATCAATACCGCCCGAGGGGAGATCGTGGACGAAGACGCGCTCGTGGCGGCGTTGGATGAGAGCATCGCCAGCGACGGAGAGCGCGGCATCACGGCGGCGGGGCTCGACACCCTCGCAGGCGAGAACGACGGCACGGACAACCTCAACCGCCGGCTCATCGAGCACCCACGCTGCGTGACGACGCCGCACTCGGCCTACCTCTCGCGCGAGAGCACGCTCACGCTCGCGAGCATGTCGCTCGATTCCTGCGCCGAGATTCTGATTGAGGGCCGCACGCCCACCAACGCCGTGAACTAGAACCCGGACAGGACCGCGCACTTTTTCGTTGCGGCCCCAAAACACACCGTGCGCACAAACCCGTTATTCGCACGCGCCATGCACCGCGCGCAAGCCATGCCCCGCGCGCAAGCCATGATGCCGTGCCGGCCGGCCGTTGTGCTCCTACGGCCAACCACTCCGCCCCCTACGTCGTGACGGGAACAATTGCCGAGCTTTACGTGTGACTCAGCCAGACTTCAAAACAAAGGCCGGCCCGGGACTTGTCGCCCGGGCCGGCCTATTTAGAGCTACTTGCGAACAGCGCCTGTTACTTCTTCAGCAACGACAAGACTCCGCCAACGGCGACGGCGGCACCAGAGAGAACGAAGAGGTTAAAGGCAATCCCCATGGTAAAGAAGCCATAGCCCTGGTCATCGACCTGGCCCTTCCAGGCGAAGACGAAGCCAAGGAGGATCACGGCGACAACGACGCGAGCGATCGCGCCAGGCTTGCCCTTCACAAGAAGGGAGACAACAAGTGCGATGACCGGAATGACGAGGAACAGGATGTTTGCGAACTCGCCGTCCATGCTCATACCATAGACCGTGGTGCCGAAGGTCATCTGCTTGGCACTCAACGTGGTGGTGGAGCCAAAGACGCTCAGCGAGATGATGGGCATGAAGAACGCCACGATGCCCACAATGGCAGCGACGACGGACACAAGCATGCCGAGGTCGTTCGTCGCAAGGCCCGAAACGGCAATGCCGGGCTTGACGGGCTGGACAGGCTGAGCGGGCGGAACATAGCCAGCCTGAGGAGCGGCGGCGGGAGCGGGAGCACCGCCGAGCTGGGAGCCGCAGCTCGCGCAGAACCTAGAGCCGTCAGGGAGCTGAGTTCCGCACTTAGGACAAAACATGGGACCCTCCTTGGTCATCGGAGTATTGGCCCCAGTATACACTCCGACAAATTGCCGCCCGCGAACACGCGACCCCTATGCAATGCCAAGCGCCGGAGCAATCACGAGGAAGAACGCGAGCACGACCACGCCAAGGACGATGCGGTACCAGCCGAAGACCTTGAAGTCATGCTTGCGCACAAAGCCCGTAAGCCACTTGATCGCAACGAGCGACACCACGAACGCCACGACAAGGCCCACCAGCATGATCCCCCACTCGTTGGCGCTCATCACGGCGCCCTTGAGCGCGAACTTGACGATCTTGAGCAAGCTCGCGCCGAACATGACGGGAATGGCGAGGAAGAACGTGAACTCCGCCGCCACGGCACGCGTGCAGCCAAGCAGCAGGCCACCGATGATCGTGGATCCCGAGCGCGACGTGCCCGGCACAAGCGAGAGGACCTGGAAGCAGCCGATGCCGATCGCCGTCTTGTACGTGACCTCATCGACACTCGTAATAGCACCGAAGTCGGAGTCCTTCTCGGCAAGGTCATCGGTCACGCCCGGGGCGAAGTGCGCACCGTGGGGGCGCTCGGCAACCATCTCGGAACGACGACGCGCGCGCCAGTTCTCGATCAGGATGAACGCAATGCCGTAGACGATGAGAGCACCGGCAACCACATAAGAGTTGTGGAAGTGCTCGTCCATGAAGTCATCGAGCGGCAGCCCGATGACTGCGGCAGGGATGCAACCCACGACGATCTTGCCCCAGAGGCTCCAAGTGGCGCGACGACCCTCCTTACCCTTGCTTGGGCTAAAGGGGTTGAGCTGATGGAAGTACAGCACGCAGACGGAGAGAATCGCACCCAGCTGAATAACGACGAGGAACATGTTCCAGAACTCTTCGGTGACGTTCAGCTTCACGAACTCGTCGACCAGGATCATGTGGCCGGTCGAGGAGATGGGTAGCCACTCGGTGATGCCCTCGACCAGACCAAGGAAGGAGGATTTGAGCAGGTCGATGGGGTTCATGGGGATCATTCAGGACCTTTCGATTTGAGCGCGGCGGGATGCTGCGATTGATCGCGTGGCTGCGGTTAGCACAGTCACTGATTATGATGCGCCGAACGAGCGAGGCGTCCATCGGACACCCGATGTAACAAACCCCACAGAACCAGACGCAGCCGCTTCGCCCGCGGAACCAAGCGAGGCAGAATTGCGCACGGTCGCCGTCCACCGACGCATTCGCCCGCATGTCAACGAGCCGCTCGAGATTCCGCAGCCGGGGTATACCTAGGGCATGACCGGACGCGGAACACCCCTATGACCGGCCGGGGCTCTCAGGGACCCCACCCAGAGAAACGAGGTACGTCATGGCAACCCTCAACGACATTGGTTACAAGAAGGTATTCGTCTCACTCGATGGTTCTGAACAGCAGGACAAGGTGCTCAGCCGCGCCATCGTCGTGGCGGCTAACAACGGTGCGGAGCTATACATCGGCCACGTCATCGACTCCACGGTCCTCGAGACCGCTGGCGCCTTCCCGTCAGACCTCATTCCCGGTATGGACAAGGCATTCCGCGAGTCCATTGAGCCCCTCGTTACCGAAGCCAAGGCGAACGATCGCATCCCGAAGGTCGAGGTTCAGGTAAAGACCGGCCGCATTCGCGAGACCCTCAAGGAGGAGCTGCTCGACGTCATTAAGCCCGACCTCGTACTTTGCGGGGCACGCGGCCTCTCGAGCATCAAGTACGCGCTGCTCGGCTCCATCTCGACGTTCCTGCTTCGCAACACCGACTGCGACATCCTCGTCGTGAAGTAGCACCCGCTCTGGCACCCTGCCGCACATCGTGGCTCGTGCCCACACGGGCAGCCCCGCCGCACATCGTGGCCCGTGCCCGTACCAAGCAGCGCCGCCGCAGGTAAAAGCATGTAATGGCAGAGCTTTTCACCAGCTCCACGCAAACGCTCGCCTCGCGGAACGTCAACTGGCAAAAATCACACAAGCGCCGTCGATGGACATCCCATCGACGGCGCTTAGCCCTATTTAGCTGGGGAATGTGTGAAGTGGGCCGGTAAAAGGTAGACTATTGTCCGTATGCCCTTCGATTCGAGTACAACCTCGTCTCGCGGACACGGGCCATCCGGCGTCACTCGCCGCCTTGTCCAATGGTAAAAAAGGGGCCGGAGCGCGTGCGGTCCTAAGACTGACCTCGGGAGTAGCATGAAGAAACGCAGCGTGAAGGCAAAGGCGGTTCTGACCGTAGTGGCCAGCGTCGTCCTATCCACGTGCTGCGTTCTGGCACTCCCCGCTCACATCGCCCACGCCACTTCAGTCGATGAGCTCCAGGCCAAGGTCGACGAGGCGGCCATGGCCTATGACGAGGCGACGGCCAAGGTCAACGAGCTCCAGACCAAGATCGACGAGTCGCAGGCAAAGATCGACGAGGTCACCGCCCTCCTCCCCGAGCAGCGCGACCGCGCCGCGGTGTCGATGAGCTCCATCTACAAGATGCAGCAGGACACCCCGGGTCTCGTGAGCCTGCTCCTTTCTGCCAATGATTTCTCGGATTTCCTCACGACCTACCAGTACATCAGCGCTATCCAGCGTTCCAACTCCGATGATCTCAACGAGCTCGTCAACATGGAGAACGAGCTCACGAGCGCCCAGCAGACGCTTGCCGCCGCCAAGGAAGAGGCTGACAACCAGCAGCGCCAGGCGCAGGAAGCCATGAACCAGGCCCAGGCCGCGCTCGATCAGCTCAACGCCCAGATTTCCGCTCAGGCAGCCGCAGAGGCAGCCGCTCGCGAGAACGCGAACACCCAACAGAATCAGACGCCCGAGACTGGCTCCAGCAACAACTCGAACGGCAATTCCAACGCAGGCACCGACACGGGCAAGTCCGATCCGGGCGCGACCGACGGCTCCGAGGTCGAGACTGACGGCGAGTGGATGATCGGCTATGCATCCGCCTACTCCGTCGCTGACAACACCGGCGGCAACGCCACCGCCTCGGGCGACATCCTCACGGACGACTCCATGACCGTCGCTGTTCCGCTGAGTCAGCGCTATCTGCTTGGCCGTACCGTTCAGATCCGCTACGGCGGCAGGACCATCACCGCAACCGTGAACGACGTGGGTGGCTTCGCCCAGCACGGCCGCGCCCTCGACCTCGCTGGCGGTTGCTGGAAGGCCTTCGGCTGCTCGTCGCCCTATGAGTGGGGCGTTCGCGCCGTTCAGTATCGCTTCCTGTAGCATCGGCCGCGAAAGCCCAGCACGATCCCATCGCAACCAAAGCAAGGCGCCAAGGTTCATCCGCAACAGCAAACAGGGCAGGCACCCGGCCCGCGGCCAGAGCCCTTACGCGGTGAGATACACCATCGTGATGATCATTGCGAAGCCGATGAGGTCCGTCGGCGAGAAGCTCGTGCCGAGCCACAAGACGGAGAAGATCGTCGCGGAGATGGGCTCGGACGTGCCGAGCATGTTCGCGCGAAGCGGCCCCAGGTCCTTCACGCCCTGCATGTAGAACGCGTATGCCAGGAAGCTGCCCACGACGGAGATAGCGACGAGCGCCACAATGCCCGCGAAATCGAATACCGGCACGTTCTCCCACGGGTGAATCAGGATGGCAAGGCCACCGCCCGAGATGAGCATCGAGATGGCGTTGACGACGGGACTGCCCCATTTCTCGAGAATCTTCGCCGGAATGGCGGAGTAAATGGCGTAGGTCGTGGCGGTTGCAAAGCCCCAGAGCAAGCCATTGAGCGGCATGGCGAGCTTGCTGGGATCCCCTCCCGTAGCAAGCAGGAACGTGCCGCCAAGGGCAAGCGCGAGACCCAGGGATTCGCGGCGGCGCGGCAGACGCTTGGCAACCACGCAGGAGAAGATCATGAGCAGGACAAGCGAGAGCGCCTGGAGAACCGTAGCCGTCGCGGAGTTCGTGATCTTGATCGTCGTGATGTAGCTGAGAGAGTTAACCATCATGCAGAAGGCCGTCGCAAAGAACAGGCCAATGCCGGAGGACCCGGGACTAGTCCTGACCGCCTCACCAAGCTCGGCGAAGTGCTCCCTCTCGCGCGGAGCGGCGAAGACATAGACGAAGAACAGGAGCGATGCCGTGAGCTGGCGCACGCAGAGAAGCCACAGCGGAGTCACCCCATAGCCATCCATCAGGAACTTTGCACATGTGCCGGAAAAGCCCCAGCATGTGCCGCCCAAAAGCGTGAGGAGAACGCCACGCCTCACGTTGTTTGCCTTCGTCATTCGCTTCCCTTGCGTGATACAGTCAGTGCCAACAGCAACCTGTGAAAGGTACCATCATGTCTTCCGCATATTCCACCCTTAATTTAAAGCTTTCTGTCGGTGGCATCTATCATGGCTTCACCGTCGAGACCGCCGAGGATTTGCCCGAGATTTCAGGCACCGCATACGTGATGCGTCACAACGCGACCGGAGCGCGCGTCATGTGGCTCGCCTGCCCGGATGGCAACAAGGCCTTCTCCATTGCCTTCAAGACTCCGCCCGCGAACGACACAGGCGTCTTCCACATCCTCGAGCACTCGGTGCTGTGTGGCTCGGACAAGTTCCCCGTGAAGGAGCCATTCGTCCATCTGCTCAAGAGCTCGATGCAGACCTTCCTGAACGCGCTCACGTTCTCTGACAAGACGATGTACCCCGTCGCCTCAACGAACGACCGCGACCTCGAAAACCTCATGGAGGTCTATCTCGACGCGGTTCTCCACCCCAACATCTATAGCCGCCCACGTATCTTCGAGCAGGAGGGCTGGCACTACGAGCTGGGCGAGGCCGCGGATGAGACGCGGGTCGCAGGCAGCGGCGAGACCGCCGAGGATGCGGGCACCGGCAGCGACGAGGAGGGCGCGGATGCCAGCGCCGCGGGCCTCACTTCCCGTCCGCTTACCTGCAACGGCGTCGTCTACAACGAGATGAAGGGCGCTCTGTCAGACCCGGACGAGATCCTCATCATGGGCATCAACCGCCAGCTCTTCGGCGAGACGCCCTACGGCTGGGTCTCCGGCGGCGATCCGGCGGCAATCCCCTCCCTCACTTACGAGGAGTTTCTCGACACCCACGCGCGCCACTATCAGCTCTCGAACTCCTACTCGATCCTCTACGGAGACCTCGACATCGACGAGAAGCTCGCGTTCCTCGACGAACGCTTCATGAGCGCCGAGGATCGCCACGCAGGTGACCCCAACCCCCTGCCCGCGTGCCCTGCGCGCGTGAGCGGCCTCGTCCAGATTCCCATGCAGACGACGCCCGACAACGCCTGCGTGGGCGTCGCCTACGTGTTCGCCCGCTCCTCCCAGCGCGAGCGCGTCCTCGCCGCGGACATCCTGATTGACGCGCTCGTCGGCTCGAACGAAGCGCCGCTCAAGCGCGCCATACTCGAGAGCGGCATCGGCCAGGACGTGAGCGGCTTCCTCTATGACGGCCTCCTCCAGCCCATCCTCATCTTCGAGCTCAAGGGCGCCAAGCCTGGCGTTGCCGAGCAGTTCCAGAAGCTTGTCGAGGACACCTGCGCCACGCTCGCTCGCGAGGGGCTTGGGCAGGACAACCTCGAGGCCTCGCTCGCCCAGGCGGAGTTCAACCTGCGCGAGGGTGACTGGGGCTACCCCGATGGCATCGGCCTCGCCATCCAGGCGATGAGCGGCTGGCTTTACGATGACGCGGACGCGACCCTCTACCTCCGCTACGAGGACGCGCTCGCCCACATGCATGAGGGCCTTACGCAGGGATACTTCGAGCGGCTGCTCTCCGAGGCCATCTGCGGGTGCGACCACAAGTGCCTGGTCGAGGTCGTTCCCACCGAGGAGGAGCGCTCCGACGAGGCCCAGCGTCTCGCTGCCAAGCGCGCCGAGCTCTCTGACGCCGAGCTTGCCGACATCGCCCGCGAGGCGGAGGAGCTCCATGCGGAGCAGGCCGCGCCGGACACCCCCGAGGCTCTGGCCACGCTGCCGCGTCTCGAGCTCTCTGACATCGGAGACGGCCCCGCCGAGCCCGAGACCGTTGCCGTTGAGGCTCCCGTCCCGTGCTTCCGCCACGACATCGACACGCGCGGCATCGACTACGCCTACTTCTACTTTGGCCTCGACAAGGTGAGCTTCGAGGAACTCCCCTACGTGAGCGTGCTCGCAGGGCTTCTCGGCAGACTCGACACGGAGACACGCAGCGCCTACGACCTCGACACGATCTGCGAGTCCAAGCTCGGCTTCCTCTCCTTCTTCACCGAGACTTACAACACCGAAGGTGACGAGACGAGCGCCCGTCCGAAGCTCGTCGTGGGCGCAAGCGCGCTCTCCTCGAACGTCGAGTGGCTCGCGAAGCTGCCCGCCGAGATTTGGTCTACCACCAAGTTCACCGACCGCAAGCGCATCGCCGACAGCCTCACGCAGCGTCGTCTGGGGATGGAGCAGTCCTTCGTGAACTCGGGCCACGCCGCGGCGCTCTCGCGTGTGAACTCGCAGTTCATGGCAAGCTCCGTCGTCGCGGAGAAGCTTGGCGGCGTTGACTTCTATCTGTTCCTGCGCGATTTGGTCGATCACTTCGACGAGCGCGCCGAGGAGCTCGAGGCGAAGCTTGGCGACCTCTGCCGCCGCATCTTCTCCGCCGGCAACTGCGAGATGAGCATCACAGGCCCTGGCGAGGACGCGAAGCGCTTCTGGGAGGCAGCCGACGGACTCGCCCTCGCGAGCGCCGACGAATCCGACAAGGCGCTCGTCGTTCCCGCGCCCCAGGCTCGCGCCGAGGCCTTCATCGTTCCCGCCAACGTCTGCTTCGTAGCCGAGGGCATGCCCGGTCTCAAGCACGGCACCAAGTCGAGTGGCACTTGGCGCGTCGCGTCGCAGGCGCTCTCCTATGAGTACCTCTGGAACGAGGTGCGCGTGCTGGGTGGAGCCTATGGCTGCGGTTTCCGCTGCACGACCGACGCGTTGCTTGAGATGTACTCCTTCCGCGACCCCGCCGTCGACCCCACGATTCGCCGCTTCGAGGCTGCCGCCGAATGGCTTGCCAACTGGAAGCCGACGGACGAGGAGCTCGAGGGCTTCATCGTCGCGAGTGTCGCCGGTCTCGACGCGCCCGTGAAGCCGCGCCAGCTCGGACGCAGGCTTGACGCCCAGCGCCTCTCCGGTCGAGGCGAGGACTGGCGCGAGCGCCGCCGCTCCGAGGTGCTTGCCACCACGGCCGACGAGCTGCAAGACCTCGCGCGTCCCCTGGCCGAGCTTCCCGAGAGCCGTGGCGTCTGCGTCTTCGGTGGCAAGGAGCAAATCGCCGTCAGCGCACTCGACCTCGACGTTCGCGAGCTCTTCAGCGCATAGCAAGGGCGTGTCCGCCGTCAAACGCGTGGGCGCCCCGCACACCAGCTATGTCTCGCGCGAATCGCGCCTGTATGTCAGCTGTGTCTCGCGCGAGCGACGACAACGAAAACGAAATTCCGTTGGGGTGGTCAAAAACACCATCTCGGCGGACGTTCATTGCCCGTTTCAAGACAATCTGGAGGGCAAAATCGTATGCATAAGGCTCTTCTTGCGGCCGTCACGATCGACGTCACATAGCCCCAACGCGCTTACCTGCGGTTTCGTCTTTTAGCTCATTTGGACCGTCATCTTGTGGTGCCGAAAACCTAGAAATTCCGTCCGCCGCACAATGGTTTTTGACCACCCTGGAGGAAAGTAGCCTTTCGAGGTTGCCGTTGAGATCGCCAAATTCGACCCCTCCGCGCCTACGGCCAAAATAATATACAGAAGACGGAATACTATATGCATTTTCGAAGCAAACCGTCGTTTGATGGTCCAGCGGCGACCAACTGTGGCGGTCCCGCAACAGAAGGGGGCGGTCGGCGCATTCCGACCGCCCCCCAGCCGAAGCCAAAGAATGGCCGTCTTCCCAAGCAGGCTCACGTTCAGCAAGCAGCCATCGCCCATCGACCCGGCCCGCCCGCCGGTTAGCACCCGCTCGACAGCCAACTCCATCTATCGCCCGATCAGGACATCCTCGAGCGAGCGCTTGGGCACATGGTGAACGCTCTCGGCATCACGCCAATAGTTGATGGATCCGTCCGGGCTGGCGGAAAGGGGCTCGAGCACGACCTTCTCGGCAGGACGCCCCAACGCGAGCACCATGAGGGGCTCGACCCCCTCGTCCGCAAGGCCAAGAGCTTGAGACACACCGGCCTTGTTGAAGGCATGCAGCATGCAGCCGCCAAAACCGGCCTCGACAGCGGCGAGCATGATGGTCTGTGCGGCAATTCCCTCATCGACCGAAGTCGTCGCACCATGGCCAGCGTCACAGATCACGATATAGCCGGTAGGACGCTCGCCCTCCTCGGGGCCATCCCAATCCTTGAGAGCTCCAGCCCACTTGAGCTGGGAAAACACCATATCACGCTCGTTTACCGAGCTCACAAGGCGAAAACGCAGCGGCATGCGGTTGGCGCCGCTCGCCGTGAGGCGCGCGAGGTTTGCAAGCTCGACGAGAAGGGTCCTGGGAATAGGGTCGCCCTCATCGAAGCGTCGATAGCTACGGCACGCTCGCACCGTCCGCGCGAAATCACCAAGGTCAAAGTCTTCCTCGGCAAGACGTGCCAACTCATCAATCTCGCTCATGGTTCCCCTTTCGCCGCACGCAGGTTTAGCACTTAGTCAATCAGGCCATAGTGACGCAGCGCCAGAGCGATGCCGTCCTTGTCCACGTCCGTCGTCACGTAGTCCGCAGACGCCTTGGCGTCATCAGTCGCATTGCCCATCGCCACGCCAATCTCGCAATAAGCGAGCATCGTGGCATCGTTGCCGCCGTCACCAAAGGCGATCGTCTCCTCGCGAGAGAGGCCCAGGTGCTTGAGGGTGGCCTCGATGCCCTTGGGCTTGCTGCTCGTGGACGGAACGACGTCGCAGAACAGGTCACACCAGCGGGTGATGATGCAGTCGCTCATGACATCGGAGACCTCGTGCTCCTCGTCCGGGCTAACAAACGCGCAGAACTGGTAAACAGGCTCATTGAGTGCCTCGGAGAAATCGAGCACAGGGTACTCAAAGGCAACCATGCGCTCAAGCTCACGAACCTTCTCCGAGCGACGATTGCAGAAGACGCCATTGCGGTTGAGCAACAGGGCATCGAACATGCCGTCCTCGACGCACTTCACGAAGCGACAGGCGATCTCGTGGTCGATGGGCACGTCCGCGTAGACGCCGCTCTCGTCATAGCACATCGAACCGGTCATGGTGATATAGGCATCGAAGGCGTCGTCAAAGCCCGGGAAGCCGTCCTTGATGCACCAGGGGAGCTGGGCCGTCGGGCGGCCGGAGCAGATGCAGCACTTGACGCCGCGCTGCCTGAGCTGGACAAGCGCGTCCTTGGTGCTTGCGGGGATGAGGTGGTTGGTCTTGTCCGAGAGAAGCGTACCGTCGATATCGAAGAATGCAGCCTTGATCACACGAGTTCCTTTCTGTGTCTTGGTTTCATTGCCTAGCATAGCAGCGTGACCGGATAGCTAAAACATGTCCGCAATGACTCGTACAATGTCGTAACCAAGACTCACGAGGGAGGGCGCATGGGAGATATCGACACGAGCCACGGCAGCATAGGCAGGGGCGGCACATCGGGATTCGCCAGGTCCCGCCATGGCGAGGGCACCGCGCTCGCCATTCTGCGCTCCACCTTTGGGTATGAGGCCTTCCGCCCGCACCAGGCAGAGATTGTCGACGCCGCGCTCGCCGGTCGCGACGTCTTGGCGGTAATGCCCACCTCGGCAGGCAAATCCATCTGCTATCAGGTCCCCGCCCTCGCGCTCGGCGGCCTCGCCCTCGTGGTATCCCCACTCATTTCCCTCATGTCAGACCAGGTAACGGCGCTCCGCCAGGCCGGCGTGGCCGCTGCATGCCTCAATAGCGCGCTTGGCGCAGAGGAGCGCCGCGAGGTCCTCTCCCAGGCGTCTCGCGGAGAGCTCGCACTGCTCTACGTCGCGCCAGAGCGCCTCGATGACCCTGCGTTTCTCGATATGGCAAGCGAGCACGGCGTGGCGCTGCTCGCCATCGACGAGGCGCACTGCATATCGCAGTGGGGCAATGACTTCCGCCCCAGTTACCAGCGTATCCGCAGCTTCATTGACGCCCTGCCCACGCGTCCGCCCGTGATGGCGCTCACCGCCACGGCAACGCAGCAGGTCCGCAACGACATCGAGACTTCGCTTGCCCTTCGCGATCCGCTTCGCGTCGTGGCGAGCTTCGACCGCCCAAACCTCTCCTTCTCCGTCGAGCGCCCGTCGAGCCGCGCGGATAAGAACGCCGCGCTGCTCGAGTTCGCACGCGCCCGCGATGATCGCTCCGGCATCGTCTACTGCATGAGCCGTCGCGCCGTCGAGGAGGTGTGTGATTCCCTCTGCGAAGCAGGCCTTGCGGCGACGCGCTACCACGCTGGCCTTTCGCCCGAGGAGCGGGAACGCAACCAGGAGGATTTCCTCTTCGACCGCAAGACCGTCATGGTGGCGACGAATGCCTTCGGCATGGGCATCGACAAGAGCAACGTGAGCTACGTCGTCCACTACAACCTGCCGCTCTCCCTTGAGAACTACTACCAGGAGGCGGGCCGCGCCGGCCGCGACGGCACGCGCGCGGAGTGCCTGCTGCTCTACAGCCCCGGGGACGTCCACACCGCGGAGTTTCTCCTCTCACGCACCCAGCGCGACGACCTCACGCCGGAGCAGCTCCAGACGATGCGCGAGGCAGACGAGGCACGCCTCCGCCAGATGGTCTTCTACGCCACCACGACGGGCTGCCTGCGCTCCTTCATCCTCCGCTACTTTGGCGAGGAGGCACCCGCCTACTGCGGCAATTGCGGTAACTGCCTGGCAGACTTCGAGGAGGTCGACGAGCGCACGAATGCCCTCAAGATCCTGAGCTGCGTCGCGCGCGTCCGCCAGCACGCGATTGCAACCAACAGCCCCGCCACGAGCGTGGGCGCGGGTTCGCTCGTCGACATCCTGCGGGGGTCCCGCGCCGCGAAGGTGCTCGAGCGCGGCTGGGATTCGCTCTCCACCTACGGCATCATGTCGGAGGTGCCCGTGCCGCGCATTCGTGCCATCATCGACGAGCTCGTTTTTCGCGAGTACCTCACACGCTCGTCCGGCGACTTTCCCACCATCGAGCTTGCCGGCCGCGGCGTGGTGTTCATGAAGGGGGACAAGCCCTTCATCATGCGCGTCGCCAAGGGCAAGCCCCGCGCACCCAAGCGCGATGAACGCCGCACGCGCAAGGCGCGCAGCGCCGGCGAGGAGACGCCCGACCTCACGCCCGATCAGGCAGAGCTCTTCGAGCGCCTTCGCGAGCTTCGCCTCTCCATCGCGCGTGAGCAACAGGTGCCGCCCTACCTCATCTTCAACAACGCCACGCTCGAGGACATGTGCCGCAAGCGTCCCGCCACGGCAGACGAGCTCCTTGAGGTCTCCGGCGTGGGCGAGAAGAAGGCGGAGCGCTACGGACAGGCCTTTCTCGACGCTATCGCCCAGGATGCATAGGGGCGACAAGGACACACGTCGGCAACCTACGCTGGACCTGCCTCGGCTACAATTTGCACCATCTAACATGCACGCGACGCCGCTAGCGGCACGAAGGAGTAACCCATGCGCACTGTGAACGTCGGCATCATCGGCCTGGGCACCGTGGGCGGCGGCGTCGCCCGCCTCATTCTCTCCCATCACGATGACTACGTTGCCAACTACGGCATCGACCTGGGCATTGCCCGCGCTTGCGCTCTCGATCCTGAGGCCGCGCGCGCCTGCGGCGTTCCCGACGACGCCTTCACCACGGATTGGCACGACGTCGTAAGCGACCCGTCCGTAGACGTCGTCGTCGAGCTCATCGGCGGCGAGCACCCCGCAACCGAGATTTACGAGGCCGCCTTCGCCGCCGGCAAGCACGTCGTCACCGCCAACAAGGCCCTGCTCGGCCGCCACGTCGAAGCCCTCGCCGCCAAGGCACGCGAGAACGGCGTTCAGCTCAAGTGCGAGGCCAGCTGCGGCGGCGGCATCCCCATCGTGAGCACGCTCGAGCGTGACCTCGTGGGCAACAAGATCCTCACCATCGCCGGCATCCTCAACGGCACCACGAACTACATCCTCAGCCGCATGGAGTCCGAGGGTGCCGACTACGCGGACGTCCTCGCAGACGCCCAGGCCAAGGGTTATGCCGAGGCCGATCCGTCCGCAGACGTCGATGGCTTCGACGCCGCGAGCAAGACTGCCATCCTCGCCTCCATCGGCTTCGGCACGCGCGTCACCACCGATGACGTCTACCAGCAGGGCATCCGCACCATCGCTGCCGAGGACATCGCTGTGGCGCACGAGCTGGGTTACACCATCAAGCTGCTGGGCATCGCCCGCAACACCCCCAAGGGCGTCGACGTGCGCGTTCATCCCACGATGATTCCGCTCGATCACCAGCTCGCCAAGGTTTCCGGCGCCATGAACGCCGTCTACGTGGTGGGCGACGCCGTGGGTGAGACGATGTTCTACGGCGCCGGCGCCGGCTCCTTCCCCACGGCGAGCGCCGTCGTGGGCGACATCATGACGCTCGCAGACCCCATCTCCAAGGGCGCCACGCCGCTGCCCGAGGCAGAGCCCTTCTCCCACACGCTGCCGCTGCGCTCCATGGACGATCTCGAGACGAAGTACTACGTGCGCCTCACCGTGGCAGACCGCGTGGGCGCCCTCGCCGAGACGGTCAACGTCTTCGCGAAGCATGACATCTCGATCTCCCTCATCAACCAGCTCGAGGATGCCTCTTCTGACAGCGACACCTGCTCCGTCATCTTCCTGACGCACAAGGCGCTCGAGAAGAACATGCAGGCTGCGGCCACGGAACTCGCCGAGGCGGAGTGTGTGCGCGAGGTCGCCAACGTCCTGCGCATCGAGGACACCGAAGCCTGGTCTGACGGGGTCATGGCGAACTAGGGCAAACCAAACCGCTCAGCCCAGTCGTAATGGCCGGGGCACTAGATTCAGTCGCCAGAGCTAGGGAACTACAGTCGCCAGAGCTAGGACGCGGCGACCGAGCCACCGAGCGCACCAACATACCGCGCGAGAATGACGCGCCGGCAGCCGCCAAGAGCAAGCTGCCGGCGCGTTTGCTTTATCCGCTGGCCGCGCCTTTTGACTCGAACCATATGACGTATATGTCATATCGGCTGCTAATGGCGCTGCTCTTGTACTTGCCGGATATGACGTATATGTCATATCCGCAGCTAGACGTACCGAAAAGGAACTCATCTCTCAATATGACTTATATGTCATAAGGCCAGGTAGATAAACCCGTCCCCATGCAGCTATCGTTTGTTGTGAATATGACTTATATGCTATATCCGCAGCTCAGAAGCTCACAAAAGTGGGCTGCCGCCCATTCGGACAGCAGCCCCGTCAAAGTAGTCCTTGTCGACTCGTCGCTAACAAATACCCTCGTGGCGTACCTCAAGCAGGCGAGTCACCTCCGAGACCTGCGCATTACGCCAGAGCAGACTCAATGGCGGCGCAGAACGCCGGCAGGTCATCCGGGCAACGGCTCGTGATGAGCGTCTGGCCGTCAGAGTCATCGACGTGAGCTTCCTCGTCGACCCACACGAAGCCGCCGTTCTCCATGTCAATGCGATTGAACTCGCAGCTGGTCACGGTCTTGCCCTCGGCAACGCCGGCATTCACGAGCAGCCACGGGCCGTGGCAGATGCACGCGACGACCTTCTTGGCCTCCATAAACTCGCGCATGATGCGGTGCGCCTCGGGGTTGATGCGCAGACGGTCCATGTTGACCGTACCACCAGGAACGATCAGCACGTCATAACCCTCGGCACCAGCCTCTGCGAGCATCTTGTCAGGAACGATCTGCTGTGAGTCGTAGCGATCGCCCGTCACACAATCAATCGGGTTCTGAGCTGCGGCGATATCAACCTCCGCACCACGCTCGCGCAGGAACTCGACGGGCTGGAGAAGCTCAGGCTCCTCAGTGCCATAGCCCTCGACAATGACGAGAGCGCGCTTGCCAATAAGATCTGCCATGGTATCCCCCTGTCCGGCGCCCAGGCGCCAACGCATACGTGCAATGGTGTAACGATACCCACGCAGAAGGGTCATCGGGCCACGCATCCGCCAAATGGTTTGAGGGCATCGGCAAGGAGAGAACGAGCATCGTGGGCAATCACGACCGTTGGCACTCGCGTAGCCAAGGCCGCTTTTCTCACGAATGGGCAGCGCGTCGATATCGGCACGCAGGGCAACCGCAGGCCCGCTCGAACGGCACCATAGCCCCCGCGGTCTTTAGGCGCCCGGGACGGGACGGTAAGGCCGCCTCACGTCTTGACCAAGACGCTCACCGGGGAGACGATTGCACCCACACGTAAGCACACAACGCCCGGGAGACCTATGAGGCAAACGGTTGTCGGCATATTGGCGCACGTCGACGCAGGTAAGACCACACTCGCAGAAGCGATGCTGTTCGACGCGGGCACCATCCGCACCTGCGGGCGCGTCGACCGCGGCGACTCCCACCTCGACACTGACCTCATGGAGCGCGACCGTGGCATCACGATCTTCTCCTCCCAGGCAGCCCTCGAACACGCAGACGCCGCGATCACGCTGGTGGACTCCCCCGGGCACGTCGATTTCTCCGCCGAGGCGGAGCGGACGCTCGCCGCCCTCGATCTCGCGGTGCTCGTCGTAGGCGCGAACGACGGCATCCAGGGGCACACCCGCACCCTCTGGCGCCTGCTCGAGCGCCACGGCATCCCTACCATCATCTTCGCGAACAAGATCGACCTTCTGCCTGATGCGGGTTCTCTCGCCGAGAAGAACGCCCTGGTCGCGGCCCTGCGCGCAAGGCTCTCCGAGGGATGCCTCCCCATCAAGGAGCTAACCGGCGAAGCCGCTGCCATGACGGACGAGGCGGCGCTCGAGGAGTTTCTCGAGACAGGCCGGCTCAGCGACGCGACCGCTCGGCGCCTCTTCGCCGAGCGCCACGTCTTTCCGTGCCTGTTTGGCTCGGCCCTCAAGAACGAGGGCGTGGCCGAGCTTTTGGATGCCATCGCGAGACTCGCGCCCACTCGTGCTTGGCCCAGCGAATTTGCCGCACGCGTGTATCGCGTAGGCCGTGGCGAGCGCGGCGAGCGAATCGCCTGGCTCAAGGTCACCGGTGGCGAGCTCCGCGCTCGCCAGCAGGTGGACGGCACCGCCGACGGCACCCCTTGGTCCGAGAAGATCAACGAGCTCCGCATCTACACGGGTTCGCGCTTCGAACCCGTTTCGCTCGTCTCCGCCGGCGGCGTCTGCGCCGTAACGGGTCTCTCGCACGTTCGCCCAGGAGACGTGCTGGGCGCCGAACCCGCGCCAGAGCGTCCCGTCTTGGCGCCCGTTCTCACCTACGGCGTGCTCACGGGCGACGCCGACATCCACACGGTACTCAGCGCCTTGCGAGAGCTTGCCGAGGAGGACCCCATGCTCGCCGTCTCCTGGGACGAGCACCTGCAGGAGATTCGCCTGAGGCTTATGGGGGCGGTCCAGCTCGAGGTCGTCCGCGACCTCATGGCGCGTCGGTTTGGCCTCGATATCGACTTTGGCCCAGGCAGCATTCTGTACGAGGAGACCATCTCTAGGCCAGTCATGGGCGTTGGCCACTTCGAGCCCCTGCGTCACTACGCCGAGGTTCATCTCCGCCTCGACCCAGCGCCGCGTGGCAGCGGCGTGACATTTGGCTCCGAGTGCTCCGAGGATGATCTTGACCGCAACTGGCAGCGCCTCATTCTCACGAACGCGCAGGAACGAGAGCTCGTTGGCGTTCTCACCGGTGCGCCCGTGACTGACGTTCGCATAACCCTCGTTGGAGGCCGCGCGCACCTCAAGCACACCGAGGGCGGCGACTTCAGGCAGGCGACTTACCGCGCGATGCGACAGGCGCTCATGACCGCCCGTGAGCTCGAAGAATGCGTGCTGCTGGAGCCGTGGTACGCGTTTGAGCTCGAGCTACCCACGGATAAGGTCGGCCGTGCGATGTCTGACCTCACGAGGATGTCCGCTCGCTTCGGCTCTCCCGAGCAGATGGGTGACGAGGCTCGCCTCACAGGCGAGGTTCCCGCGTCTGAGCTCGGCGACTACGCCTTGCAGCTTGCCGAATACACGAGTGGCCAGGGAAGGATCTCTCTCGAGCTCTCCGGCTATGAGCCGTGTCACGACGCGGATCGCATTATTACGGAAGCGGGATATAACCCCGAGGCGGACCTTCTCAACACGCCGGATTCGGTCTTTTGCAGCCATGGCGCGGGGTACACCGTCAAGTGGCATGAGGTGCTGGAGCACGCTCATGTCGAGGTAGATCCGTCGCGGCTGCGCCCCTGGCGCTCGGCGGCAGAGGTCATGGGCGAGGCGGAGCGGTAGAGGGCGCGACTCGGCACGGGGGCGGCTCAACGCGGGGTATCTCTGCGCAGGGGGGTTCTCGCCGCAGGGATGCCTCGCCACAATGGAACGCTGTCCGGGAGGCTAGCTACTCGACGCCCGTTTGGGCAAGGCCTTCGATGCCGCGCTGCTCCACATCCTCATCGGCAAGCACGCGGCGAAGCCTCGCGAGTGCGTCGCAGGCCTCGTCAACACTCGTCGACGCCGCGTCGACGAGCAGACGGGCAACGCCCGCCTCGGCAAGCTTGGCCGCATAGGGCACAAGGTCGAGAGGTTCATCGAGGTAGATGCGAGAGCGACCGCTGGCATCCGTGCGCACGGGCAGGGCGCGCCCGTCGATGTTCACGAGCCAATGGGCCTCACTCCGATGCGGGCAATGCACATGGTCGCGATCGCAGCCATAGGCGACCTGCAAGGCACAGTGCTCGCACGTCATGATGCGCGGACGCCCATAGACGGTCGCACCAAGCGGCAAGGCATCCGCTCGCGCAAGCTCGCACGCCTCATCAAGCGAGAGCTCCGGAGACAGCCAGGCGAACTGAGCGCCAAGATCGCCAATAAGCCGCAGCGTAGACGTGTTGTGCACAGGAATACAGGAGCGCGTCTCGACAAGGGCGCCACGCTCGCGAGCGAGGGCGAGCTCGGAGACATTACCCACCGCCGCTGGCATCCCGCCGCGCAGCCACGGGTCAACGCGGGCATGGTCTGCCTCGCGGCAAACCTCGTCCAAGACGGGGATGACGGCCTCCTCCGCCACGCGAGCGAGAAGTTCAGGCGCGGGCTGCGCGTCAATAACGTCGAGGTAAATACGGGTGGCACCAGCAGCGCGCAAAGCGGGCACATCATCAATGCTGCGCACGAGCGCGCAGAGCTCAGAGTTCTTGCTCAAGTTCGCTCACCGCCTTTGCCGCCGCAAGCTCCAACGCCACGGATTTCGTGACTCGAGCGGGAACACCCGACTCCATCGGCCTGGGACAGGAGCACTCGATGACGTCTCCCGCTCGCGCGTCGCACGGAGCCTTAACCACGAGGAAGCGCTCGGGATCCCCCTGTGGCCTGAGCTCGATGGAGTCGCCCTCCCCCACGGGCGCGGAGAGGCGCACGCGCACGGTGCCACGCAGTTGCTGGCCATCGCGCGGCTTGAAGCCGGGCTCGGGCTCGAACCCCACGACCTCGCCCACGACCTCGCCACGGTTGCCACTACGCTCATAGCTCATGAGCTCGTTTCCCGAGGTGCCGTGCAGATACGCGTCGGTGAGGCCACGGTTGAACGTGCGCTTGAGACGGGCCCGCGCAGAGCCAGGTACGTCGGCGCCGGCAGTGATCGCGTCAAGCGCCGCTCGATATGCCGAGGTAACGGCCCAAACGTATGCCGCCGGCTTCATGCGTCCCTCGAGCTTGAAGGCAGAAACGCCCGCATCGACCATGGGCCTCAGGTCATTGATCACGCAGTTGTCATGCGTGCAGAGCGGGCGTCCGCGATCCGGCACCTGAAGGCGCACGCCGCGCTCGTCCACAAGATCGAACGGCAAGCGACACGGCTGGGCGCAGAGACCCCGGTTGGGAGAGCGGCCCTCGCGCAGGAAGCTCGAGAGCATGCATATGCCCGAATAGCTGGGACAAATTGCCCCATGCGAGAAAACCTCGAGCTCCGCGTTCGTCTCCGCGGCAATGACGGCAATCTCCGCCAGCAGCAACTCGCGAGAGAGCGTCACGCGCGAGGCACCAAGCTGCTCGCACAGGCGGACCCCGCGCGCGTCGTGGACGTTCGCCTGAGTCGAGACGTGAATCTCCGCCGAGGGGAACGCACGATGCACCTCGGCAATAAAGCCCAGGTCCTGGATGATAAGGGCGTCGGCGCCCGCGTCGAGCACACGGCCCGCCGCGCCGATGGCGCCGACGAGCTCCGCCTGCTTCACGACAACGTTCATCGTCACGTAGACGCGAATGCCGCGGGAGTGGGCGAAGTCGCAGAGCCCAGCAAGCTCGCCGGGCCCGATACCTCCCGCACGGCGGCGGGCGTTAAGCTCACCGGTAACGCCGCAATAGATCGCATCCGCCCCCGCCGCGACGGCAGCAAGGAACGCCTCACGATTCCCCGCCGGCGCCAAGAGCTCAGGTATGTCATCCCTAGTTCTCATCCCAAACAAGTTGACAAAGGGACAGTCCCTTTGTCAACCCGCGCGCCGCCACCTGAAAAAGGGACAGTCCCTTTTGCAGGTTTCGCGCGAGGCCACTAGCTCATGGAGACGAGGGTGGTTTGCCAGGTGAAGTCATGGAAGGTGAGTCCGCGATCGCCGACAATCAGCTCGCCCACCTGGTTGTCATACGGGTCCGCGCGCAGCGTGTCGCACGCAGGCGTAAGCGGGGCCATGAACTGCGAGTTCGCGACCATGCGCCACGGGCCAAGGTTGCCAAAGTAGAAGCGGCGGCGTGCCTCGTCGCCATCACGGCGGGCGGAGGAGCCGAACGAGCAATCGGCCCAGAGCCACCCAAGTCCCTCGACGTAGAACATCGCCCAGTCATGCGGTCCCACGTAATCGGGCGCCGCATAGAGGCCGCTCTGCCAGCGCGCAGGCACGCCGCCCAGGCGGCACAGTGTGATGAACGTGACGGCAAACACGCCGCAGTCGCCACGAAGCGACTTCGCGCACGAGTCTGCGATGGGATCGAGCAGCAGGTACTCAGGCTGGAAACGGTAGTCGACGTTGTTCGTCACGTAGTCATAGGCGGCACGCGCACGGCCAAGTGCGTCATCGGCGGGGATGGTCGCGAACAGGCGATCCGCGAGTTCGCGCAGGTAGGGCGTGAACGTAACATGCGGCCGTTGCTCGGCGACATCCGCCACCTCGGGCGCGGGCGCGGAGGCAAAGCGCGCGTCCTTCTCGGCAGGAGCCGGCGCCTCGCACCAAAGGTCCACGTACGGCGCGCGAATCGTGTACTCGTAGTCCACGTAGAACTCACGCTCGCCGCACGTCTCCCAATAGGCCGTTCGCTGCGGCGCGTCGGCGGGCGCCACCTGGACGCCCGGCGTGGCATCTCGCAGCTGGATGTCGCAGACCTGCGGGCATTTGGCGGGCAGGGGCAGCCAGCAGCGCACGGGCGTATCCGGCGCCACGTCAACACCCTCGCCCGCCGCGATGCTCGCGCGGATGCGAATGCGTCGCTCGGCGAAGCCCTTCTCGCGCATCTCATCGAGAACGGCAAGCTGCTCGGCGCGGTCCTGCACGGGGCACGCGAGACCAGGCACGTCTTCGGGATACTTCCGCAGCGAGTCGACGAAGTTGTCGAGAAAGCGCTGCTCTCCCCCGACGAGGCGCCAATCGATACGTCGCGTGTCAACGAGACGGTCGAGGTCGTCCTCGGAGAAATCCGGCCACTCCGCACGCACCTGCTCGAGGGCCGCCTCTCGCGTCACGCAGAAGTCGAGCGGCGTACGCAGCATACGGGCACGCTCGGCACGCAGGCAAGACGCAAGTTCGGGACGCGTTCCCGCACGCAGCTCGCCCTCGATGAGGCGGATGGCGCGCTTGAGCTGTCCCGCGTCCTTGAGCCGCTGAATCTCCGGCGGAAGGCCGTCATCCAAGTGGCGGAAATCGTCATTCGTAGCCTCGAACTCGTTCATAGCGAAAGGCCTCCCTGAGCCGTCAACCCGCGAGTTCTCCAAGCATAGCGCCACCGCAGTCCGAGCTCACGCACGCCACCTGAAAAAGGGACTGTCCCTTTTTCAGGTGGCAGCCCGCGCAAAGTTGACAAAGGGACTGTTCCTTTGTCAACTTGCGGCCAACACGCTGGCCGATCTCGCGGCATAATAAGGAGTTGTGCCAACGGCCGCCCAGCTGTGCCGCGGCACGCGCGGCGCTGGGTCTGACCGCCTAGCCAGCCGCATTCACATCGCAAGGAAACCAAGCACCGCGAATCGGCCAAAAGCCGAGAAGGGCAGGATCAATGGTCTCTCGCATCTACGTTGAGAAGAAGCCGGGCTTCGACGTGGAGGCGCAGCAGCTCGCACAAGAGCTGCGCACCATCCTCGGTATCGGTGGCCTAACGGGCCTCCGCGTCATCAACCGCTATGACGTCGAGGGGGTCGATGAGGCCCTGTTCCAGCGCTGCGTGCCCATCGTCTTCAGCGAGCCGCAGGTCGACACCGCCACTGCCGAGCTCCCCGTCGAGGGCATCGAGCTCGATGAGCGCGGCTATGTCGCCTCCGCCCCGGCCGGCACCGCCGTCTTCGCCGTGGAGTACCTGCCCGGCCAGTTCGACCAGCGCGCGGATTCCGCCAGCGAGTGCGTCCAGCTCGTGAGCGCCGGCGAGCGCCCGGACGTTCGATCCGCCAAGGTTTACGTCCTCTCCGGCGAGCTCTCCGCCGCCGACATCGACGCTATCAAGCACTACGTGATCAACCCCGTCGAGGCCCGCGAGGCGACGCTCTCGACCAAGGCGACGCTCAAGATGGAGGTCGCCACCCCGGCCGACGTCGAGGTTCTCGACGCCTTCCTCAACCTCGATGAGGCCGGTCTCGCCGCTTTCATCGCCAACCGCGGTCTTGCCATGGACCTCGCGGACATCAAGTTCTGCCAGGAGTACTTCGCCAGCGAGAAGCGCAATCCCACCATCACCGAGATTCGCGTCATCGACACCTACTGGTCTGACCACTGCCGCCACACCACCTTCGGCACCCAGCTCGAGAACGTCCAGATCGATGACGAGGTCGTCAAGGCCGCGTTCGACAAGTATCTCGAGGTCCGCCACGAGCTCGGCCGCGACGCCAAGCCCGTCTGCCTCATGGACATGGGCACCATCGGCGCCAAGTGGCTCAAGAAGCAGGGCATCCTCAAGAACCTCGACGAGTCCGAGGAGATCAACGCCTGCACCGTCAAGGTGAAGGTCGACGTCGACGGCGAGGACCAGGACTGGCTCTTCCTCTTCAAGAACGAGACCCACAACCACCCGACGGAGATCGAACCCTTCGGCGGCGCCGCCACCTGCATCGGCGGCGCGATCCGCGACCCGCTGTCCGGCCGCAGCTACGTCTACCAGGCCATGCGCGTCACCGGCGCCGCTGACCCGACGGTCCCCGTCTCCACCACGCGCGCCGGCAAGCTCCCGCAGCGCAAGCTCGTGACCACCGCAGCTGCCGGCTACTCCAGCTACGGCAACCAGATCGGCCTCGCCACCGGCCAGGTCTCCGAGCTCTACCACCCCGGCTACATGGCCAAGCGCATGGAAGTCGGCGCCGTCGTGGGCGCCACCCCCGCCTCCCACGTGCGTCGCGAGTGCCCCGCCCCCGGCGACAAGATCGTCCTTCTCGGCGGCCGCACCGGCCGTGACGGCATCGGCGGTGCCACCGGCAGCTCCAAGACCCAGAACGTCGAGAGCCTGGAGGAGTGCGGCGCCGAGGTCCAGAAGGGCAACGCCCCTGTCGAGCGCAAGCTCCAGCGTCTCTTCCGTCGTGGCGACGCCTGCCGTCTGATCAAGCGCTGCAATGACTTCGGCGCCGGCGGCGTCTCCGTCGCCGTGGGCGAGCTCGCCGACGGCCTCGACATCGACCTCGACCGCGTGACCAAGAAGTACGAGGGCCTCGACGGCACCGAGCTCGCCATCTCCGAGAGCCAGGAGCGCATGGCCGTGGCCCTTGCCGCCTCCGACGTCGATGAGTTCATGGGCTACGCCCGCGAGGAGAACCTCGAGGCCACCGTCATCGCCACCGTCACCGAGGACCCGCGCGTCCACATCACGTGGCGTGGCGACACCATCGTCGACCTCTCCCGCGAGTTCCTCGCCAGCAATGGCGCCCCGAAGCACATGGACGTCCACGTCCTGAAGGCAGAGCGCTGGGAGCCCGAGTGGGCAGGCGACACCCTCGCCGAGCGCATGAACTCGCTCGTCCGCGACCTCAACGTCGCCTCCAACAAGGGTCTGTCCGAACGCTTCGACTCCACCATCGGCGCCGCCACGGTCCTCATGCCCTTCGGCGGTAAGACTCAGCTCACCCCCACCTCCGCGATGGTCGCGAAGTTCCCCGTCGACGGCGAGACCACCACTGCCTCCGCCATGGCGTGGGGCTTCAACCCCTATCTGATGGAGAAGAACCAGTTCGCCGGCGCCTATCTCTCCGTCGTCGAGAGCATCTCCAAGCTCGTCGCTGCTGGCTTCGCCCACCGCGACGCCTACCTCTCCTTCCAGGAGTACTTCGAGCGCCTGCGCACCGAGCCCGAGCGCTGGGGTAAGCCCATGGCCGCCGTCCTCGGCGCCCTCATGGCCCAGATGGACCTTGGCGCTGGTGCCATCGGCGGCAAGGACTCGATGAGCGGCAGCTTCGAGGATGCCGAGGGCGAGCTCAACGTCCCGCCCACCCTCATCAGCTTCGCCGTCGCCGTGGGCAAGACCGCCCGCGCCACCTCGCCTGAGTTCAAGGCCAGCGGCCACCGCGTCATCTGCGTCGAGCCTGCCGAGTACGGCGACGACTACCGCCCGAACGCCACCGGCCTGCTCGAGACCTTCGACGTCATCGAGAAGCTCGTGGGCGATGGCGCCGCGCTCGCCATCTCCACGCCCGGCTACGGCGGCGAGGCCGAAGCCCTGTTCAAGATGTGCGTCGGCAACCAGCTCGGCGTCACCCTCGTCGAGGACGTCCCTGCCGACAGCCTGTTCGACCCGGCCTACGGCAGCTTCCTCGTGGAGCTCGCCGACGGCGCCGAGCTGCCCGCCTCGACCGACAACGTCTCCGTCGAGCTCCTCGGCACCACGACCGAGGCCTACGAGTTCGTTGCCGCCGGCGAGACCTGCGATCTCGCGACCCTCCAGGAGGCTTGGGAGAGCGGCATCGAGGGCGTGTTCCCCTACCGCACCAAGGTCGAGGCCGAGAAGGTCGATGCAATCAACTACCAGGCCAAGGACGTCCACGTCTTCAGTGGCGCCAAGCTCGGTCGCCCGCGCGTGACCATCCCCGTCTTCCCGGGCAACAACTGCGAGTATGACTCCGCCCGCGCCTTCACCGCCGCCGGCGCCGACGCCGACGTCTTCGTCATCAACAACCTCACGCCTGCCGCTGTTGCCGAGAGCACCCACGAGCTGGCCGAGCGCATCCGCAAGAGCCAGATTGTCATGATCCCGGGCGGCTTCTCCGGCGGCGACGAGCCCGATGGCTCCGCCAAGTTCATTACGGCCTTCTTCCGCGCCCCCGAGGTCACCGAGGCGGTTCGCGACCTGCTCCAGCAGCGCGACGGCCTCATGCTCGGCATCTGCAACGGCTTCCAGGCCCTCATCAAGCTTGGCCTCGTTCCCTACGGCGACATCGTCGACGCCACGCCCGAGGCGCCCACGCTGACGTTCAACATCATCGGCCGCCACCAGAGCCGCCTCGTGCGTACCCGCGTCGCGAGCAACCTTTCGCCGTGGCTCGCCCAGTGCGAGCAGGGTAGCGACTACACCGTCGCCATCTCCCACGGTGAGGGACGCTTCGTCGCCAGCGACGAGGTTCTCGCCCAGCTCATCGCCAATGGCCAGGTCGCCACGCAGTATGTCGACGAAGCCGGCGTTCCGAGCATGGATCTCGACGTGAACCCCAACGGCTCCATCGCCTGCGTCGAGGGCATCACCAGCCCCGACGGCCGCGTCTTCGGCAAGATGGGCCACGTCGAGCGCCGTGGCGACGGCCTCTACGCCAACGTGCCGGGCAACAAGTTCATGCCCGTCTTCGAAAGCGGCGTGAAGTACTTCATGTAACCTGAAAAAGGGACAGTCCATGTAACCTGAAAAAGGGACAGTCCCTTTTTCAGGTGGCAGCCGTCCGTCACTCAGGTAGCCACTTGCCATCAGGCGCCCCGGTTCCCTCGCGAGCCGGGGCGCTTTTTTGTGCGCCGGCGCCCGAGCCTCGGCGTCGTTCGCCCCACGTCTGGCCGATAATGGAGGACAAGCAACAACCACGACCACGGAGCAAACCTTGGATTCCAACCTCACCTACATCGCGGAGCGCCTCACGGAGCTCACCGCCATCCCCAGCCCCACCGGCTATACCAAGCATGCAGCGGACTATCTCGTGAAGACCCTCACCGAGCTTGGCTTCGCGCCCGGAATCTCTAACAAGGGCAACGTGCTCGTCCAGCTGGGCGGCGAGGGCAACCCTCTCGTGCTCGCCAGCCATATCGACACGCTCGGCGCCATGATCCGCTCCATCAAGGACAACGGCCGCCTGCGCCCCACGACCCTCGGCGGCCACCAGTGGCGCACCGCGGATGGCGAGAACTGCACCGTCCACACGCGTGACGGCCGCACCTACACCGGTGTCGTCCTCAATACCGAGCCCTCCGCCCACGTCGCAGACGACAAGGTCGAGCAGGTCGAGAAGAACATGGAGATCCTCCTCGACGAGAACGTAATCACGAAGGACGAGGTCCTGGCTCTGGGTATTCAGACAGGTGACATCATCGCCATGGACCCGCGCACCACGATCACGGAGAGCGGCTACATCAAGAGCCGCTTCCTGGATGACAAGCTCTCCGCCTCGATCCTCATCGGCTTCGCCCGCGCCGTCGCCGCCGGCGAGATCACGCTCTGCCGCAAGGTCTCTCTGCTGTTCACGGTTTACGAGGAGGTCGGTCACGGCGGTAGCGTCGTGCCGGAGGATACCCGCGACATGATCAGCGTCGACATGGGTTGCGTGGGTGCGGACCTCGGCTGCACCGAGCGCATGGTTTCGATCTGCGCCAAGGACTCGGGCGGCCCGTACAACTATGACGTCGTGAGCGACCTCGCGGCGGCGGCCAAGGCCGCCGGCCTCGACTACGCGATCGACGTCTACCCGCACTATGGCTCTGATGTCGAGGCCACGCTCACGGCCGGCTTCGACATCCGACACGGCCTCATCGGCCCCGGTGTCTACGCCTCGCACAACTACGAGCGCTCCCACATGGACGGCGTCCGCAACACCTTCGAGCTTCTCCGCGCCTACGTCGCGCTGTAGATCGAGCTTCTCCGCGCCTACGTCGCGTTGCGCCTACGTCGCGCTGTAGAGACACCAAAACCCGCTAGACACAAAAGCGCGCCTGCACGGTCAACGTGCAGGCGCGCTATTTGTAAGAACAGGAATTGGCGGGAAATCGCCCCCGAACCCAATCTCACAGCAAGAGGGCGAGCCAGATCGTCAGGCTCGCCCTCCATTTCGCTACAGCTTCTTGTGGAGCTTCAGCAGCTCGATAAGCATATGGTCACGGTACTCCGCTAGGCTCTCGGGCGTATTGCCCGTCTGTGCGGGACGCGCGGCAAGCTCGGCGTTCACGCCGTCTTGTGCCACCTGCGCAAACTCGGGCGGGAAGCTCTTCCAGTCCGCCATGTCCTCAAGCCACAGGTTGATCGAGTCATTGAGGTGATTCATGAGGCCGGACACGCCGCCCTTGCCGCCGCCCAGCTCAAACACGAGAGACGGCCCCATGATGCCCCAGCGAATGCCCGGGCCAAAGGTCACCGCCTTGTCAGCGTCCTCGATGCTGCACACGCCGGAAAGCACGAGGTTCGCCACCTCACGATACAGCGCCATCTGAAGCCTGTTGCAAATAAAGCCGAGAGCCTCCTTCTGCAGCACGACCGGCTCCATACCAATAGCCGTATAGAACGCCTTGGCGCGCACGACGGTCTCCTCGCCGGTCTTCTCGCCCTTCGTAATCTCCACGAGCGGAATGAGGTGAGGCGGGTTGTAGGGATGGCCGCCACAGAAGCGCTCTGGATGCTTGGCGTTCTTGGCGATCTCAGTCACGAGCAGGCCAGACGTTGAGCTCGCAACGATGGCGTCTGGCTCTGCCGCCGCCTCAATCTCCTTCACGAGCTCCCATTTGACCTCATAGTGCTCAGCCGAGGACTCCTGGATGAACTGTGCGCCCGCGACCGCCTCGGCAATGGAGGTGGTGTAATGGATACGCCCCGCGATTGCCGCCGACTCTTCCTCCGTATAGACGCCATTCTTCACGAGGGACTCCAGCGAAGCCGTCACACGCTCGCGCGCGAGCTCGCTCGACTCCTCCGTGCGGTTCTGCGCCCACACGTCAAGCCCAGCCATCGCAAACTTAAGCGCGTAGCTATACCCGATGACGCCGGCACCGACCGACGCCACCTTCTTAATCTGGATGCCGTCAATCTCCATGCAAAGCCTCCCAGCCGAGGAAACGCGGGTCTCGTAAGCCCGCCTCCTCTGAGTATAGGTCTGGCTACACCGCCTCGGCAGCGAAGTCATCCGCCTCGTCCTCGTCGCCAATAGCCCCGAGGTCCGCCAGCTCGACCGGCTCCTCAAGCACGGTCCCCATGGGGAACGCGCGGCGGAACACAAAGCGAGCGAAGGGCCCGGCAACGAGGAGGTTCCACGGCAGGGCCATCACGAAGTTCCAGGGGATGTTCGAAAGCCAGGCCATGGGGACGATCGCGAGCGTACCGGCATGGAAGGCTCCCTCAAAGGCGCCGTAGAGCGACATGATGATCACCATCGGCACTACCATGCAGCCAGAGACCACGAGCGTCATGGCGCGAGGAGAACTCTTGCCCGGGGTTACGAGGTACTTGAACGCGAAGCCTTTGGCGAGCGGTCCCGCGATTAACACGTCGCACAGCATTGCAAAGACATAGGCAGGCGGAAAACCAATCCAAGCATCCAAGATCACGTCCATCCCGACGTGGCCGTACATGCGCGCGACGTTGTAGATGGACATCCAAAGCACCATGCAGAAGCACATGATGACGGTGAAGATCAGGCTCTCTCGCTTGTTGGTAGGCATATGTGGGCAATTCCCTTCTCTTTGTCTCCGCGGGACATCGCGCGCGGCCATGTGTCGAGCCAAAATAAAACGGGCGAGACGAAGTCTGAACTTCATCTCGCCCGTATGCGTATGCATGGCTGCGACTACATCCTATGTTGCATGGGCAACCCTACCACGAAACGCCATCCCTTCGTAAGCGTTTAGTTTGTGGAGACTAACCCATGGAAAGGAAGTGCCCTTCTCCTACTTAGCCCAGGGCACGCTGCAGCTGGGGTTCTCCTCGGAGGAGAACTTCTTCTCGAGGAAGGCCCACATCTCCTCTGCGGTCTCCATCTCGGAGAGGGCAGCCTCAACAGGGCAGACCTTCGAGGGGTCCTTCGAGGACTTCACGAGCTCAATGTCCTCCTCGGCATAGAACTCGACGCCGGCAGCCTCGAGGAAACGACGGCCCGGCTGAGAGAGCTGACGGCACGCAAACCTCTTGACGCCAAGCCTCTTTCCCACGGTCGAAAGCGCGGCGCCAAGCTGAGTGGCCACGAGGGCGTACGCGCCGGGAACCTCATTGGCGAGCATCGCCTTGACGATGGTGCCAGCCGGGCTCTTCTGAGCGCTCCAAACGACCTCGCCAGTCTCGGAGACAAGCGCAACAAGCGCGCCATCGGCGGTGCCGATCTCAAGCAGTTCTTCGTTGGTCATCGTATGACCCTCCTATCGCACTGACATACGAGGCGCAAACCCCGCTCTTCTCTGCCGCACTTCTACCCGCATAGTTACGTTACTAAACAGATGAGACCAAGCAGAAACGGGGTGGAACGGATTTCTCCGCCCCACCCCGCTGTCAGCTACTTAGTGCAGCTTGGCTTTAGTCGCTTGCACGTAAGAACTAGGCGCGAGCCTTGACGGCAGCCTCGATGCGCTTAGCGCCCTCCATGACCATGGAGCGCGGAGCGGCGAAGTTGAAGCGCATGAAGCCGAAGCCCTCCTTGGCGCCGAAGGTGGTGCCGTCGTTCAGCAGGACCTTAGCGTCGTTGAACATGAAGTCCTTGAGCTCCTGCTGGGTCTCGAAGCCGAGGCCGCGGCAGTCGAGCCAGCTCATGAAGGTGGCCTCGGGCTTGATGGCGGTGATGCCCGGGACGTTCTCGTTGATGTAGTCAACGAACATGTCGCGGGTGCCGTTGAGGTAAGCGAGGCACTGGTCAGCATAGTCGTCGCACTGGCCGAAGCAGACCTCGAGGGCGATGTTGCCGAAGATGTTGCGACCCATGCCCTTGGCGTAAGCCTGCTGGTTCATCATGCGACGGTAGATCTTCTCGTTGTGCGTGAACCAAGCAGCGGTGCGGAAGGCAGCAATGTTGAAGGTCTTGGCCGGGTTGACGAAGGTGATGGAGTTGTTAGCGAACTCCTCGGAGATGGAGCAGAACGGGATGAACTCGCCGCCGTCGAAGACGATGTCAGCGTGGATCTCGTCGATGCCGACCATAACGTCGTTGGCGATGCAGAGCTCGCCCATGCGAGTGAGCTCCTCGCGGGTGAAGTTGCGGCCGGTCGGGTTCTGCGGGTTGCAGATGAACATGACCTTGAGGGCGGGATCCTTGAGCTTCTTCTCGAGGTCCTCCCAGTCGATCTCGTAGCGACCGTCGACGAGCTTCATCTCGTTGTAGACGAGCTGACGGCCGTTGTTCTTGATGAGGCCGTGGAACGGCGGGTAAACCGGGGTCTGGAGGAGGACCTTATCGCCGACGGCGGAGAACTCCTTGACGACCCAGATCATGGCCATGATGACGTTCGGCGAGAAGTCGATGTAGTCGGGGTTCAGCACGGTGTTGTGACGAACCTTGTACCAACGAGCGACGGCGTTCTCGAAAGCGGAGTCGATGTAGGGGTAGCCGTAGTGGGGCATGTCGACGCGCTTGTGGAGGGCCTCGGTGAGCTCAACCGGGCTCTGGAACTCGGAGTCAGCAATCCAGAAGGGGAGGACGTCGTCCGGGCAGAGGGACGGGTCAAACTTCTTGGCGTCGGTGCCGCGGCGATCAACGCCCTTATCGAAATCGTAAACGTGGCTCATGATTTGCTCCATTTCTTTCTGAGTTAGAACGGACTGCAAAACAACGCACTACTTGGATGGTAGCAGCGGTACGTCCAGTAAAACAAGGGAGGGCTTAGAAGAACAGGGTCCAGCCGTAGCCGATGATGACGTTCAGCAGGAACATGGTGATGCAGGGGATCATGCAGCTCTTGGAGAGATCCTGCAGGTCGATGCCGCCCATACCAGCGGTAGCGATGATGACGCCGGCGACGGGGGACATGGAGCGGCCCATAGCGGTGGCGAGCTGCATCGGGACGGCGATGCTCTGGGTGGCCATGCCCATGGTGGTGGCCATATCCGGGACGAGCGGGCCGAAGGCGTACCAAGAGGCGTTGCCAGAGCCGAGGATGAAGGCACCGAAGAACGTGATGAAGGACATGCAGAGGACGACGATGATCGGGGCACCGTTGGCCTCGGCGAGGAGGCCGGAGACGACCGTCAGGCCACCGAGGAGCTTGATGCCCTCAGCGAAGATGGCGGCGGCAGAGAGGATGGAGACGACGCGAGCGAAGGCGCCACCCATCTCCTTCATGACGAAGCCCATGTCGTCGGTGACGGCCTTGTCGCGCTTACGAACAAGCTCGATGAGGAAGACGATGAGCAGGCAGAGCAGGTTCGCGACAGCGACGTCCATCTTAATGGGGCTGAAGGCGAAGGCAATGATGATGACGAGCGGGGCAACCGGGAAGATGGAGTACCAAACCGGGCAGTCAGAATCCTTGACGGCCTCGTGCTGGAGACCCTCGACGCCCTCAGAAGCGGCGGCCTTCTTGTCGCAGCGGTTGAGCCACATGGGAAGAAGGATGGCGGCGATGACGGACAGGATGACACCGACGGGGAGCTGCCACTGCATGAAGTAGTCAATCATCGGGATGCCGACGACCTTCTCAGCGGCGAAGATGGCGGAGGAGTCGTTGGGGCCCCAGTCAAGGAAGCTGCCCATGACGACGGCGGTGCACGCGGAGAGCGGGCTGATGCCGAGGGAGATCATGATCGGGAAGGCGATGGACATAAGGAGCATCGCGTGGCCGGAAGCGCTGGGGATAACGAGCTTAAGAGCGCAGCCGATGAGGAACAGGAAGCTCAGAACGATGTAGGGGTTCTTGATGCCACCGAGGGGCTTGGTGGCGAGGAAGGCCAGCTTGGTGGAGGCACCGATGTGCGTCATGTACATCGCGTAGCCGGTGACCATCATAAGCGTGAGGCCGACGCCGCTCATGTTCTTGGAGAAGCAGTTCTTCGCGAACACGACGCAGTCGAGAATGATGTTACCGGTGGTGTCCTCACCGAGGACGGAGGTGCCGGTGAAGGCGGAATAGGCCATCAGAACGGCGATGCCGGACATCATGAAGATGAAGACGGAGTTGACCTTCTTCAGGACGCAGCGCACGACGAATGCGATGTAAATCAGCGTCAGAAGAACAGAGATTGCAGGACTCATCGACTCACTTCCTCTTTTCTTTGAGGTTATAAAACGACCAGATGCGAACTGGCTTGCCATGGCGTTGTTTAGCATCTACATCGCCGTAGTTTAGACGCTAACTTGCGTTGTTTTACGCTTAAACTATGAACGGTAGTTTATCGACCGCGAACGGTATCGCCATTCCCCTATTAATACTGTATGTTTTAGTAGTAAACTCATACGGTTACCTCGAATGAAGGGAGGTTGTATATGACGCAGCCAGTACCCAATGACGGCATTCGTCACCCCATTGACGACGTCACGGCATGTGACATCCTCCATCAGATGTCTTCTTTCTATTCCGGAACGAAGAAGCCCCATGACTACGGCACCGGCGAGGCATACACCGCCTGGGAGACCCACGTCATCAAGTACATCGCCGATCACCCCGGTGTCACGCTCACCGACATGGCACTCGCGTTTGGCAAGACCAAGGGCGCGTTCTCCCAGATCGTGAATAGGCTCGTCGCGCGCGGCCTTATCGTCAAGAACAAAGCGGAGGGTATGGACAACCGCCAGTTCCTCGAGCTGAGCGAGAAGGGCCTCGAGCTCAACGCTGCGCATGAGCACTATGATGCGGTTCACTTTGGCGAGTCGATGTCCATCGTGAGGTCTCAGTACACGGACGAGGAGGTTGACCAGGCCTTTACGGTTCTGCTGTGCTGGCTCAACGCGCGTCGCGCTATCCACAAGAAGCGCATCGAGCAGCAGAAGACTTCTGGCAACGACTCCTTCTAGCGATTGCGGAGCGGCAGGCCGCGCAAGATGCGCGAATCTTGTTGGCGCGGGGTGTGCGGCCGACACTAGGTGCATACCAGCCGACGCAAAGCGAAGGCGGCTGGTGCCAAGCGCAAGATGTACGCCGATTCCAACGCCAGCCTCTTCGCGCACATATATTGTTTTGCGCGCACTAATATGTGGCCGGCAGGGGACGCTCCCCTGCCGGCCCTTTTCATCCTGGATCCGTAACCGACCACGATTCTCGTTTCCGCCTAGTCCACGCTCTTGAGTGCTTCGAGCATGTCGACGCGGCGCAAATACTGGTTGACGACCGCATACATCGCCGCAACCACGAGCACGATGACGACCGTCGACACCACGAAGGGGAGCCATCCGCAAGCAGGATCGAACATCACGTTCTCCGGCGGCACGGCGGCGATGATGTACTGCTGCAGCATCCAACCGAGCAGCCAGCCAACCGGCAGCGCGAGACACGAGTTGATGATCGTCTCGCGATAGATGTACATCGAGACTTCGCGTGGATAGAACCCGAGAACCTTGATCGTGGACAGCTCGCGGATGCGCTCGGCCACGTTGATGGTCACGAGGTTGTAGACGATCACCACCGCCAGCAGCACCGCCACCACGATAAGCACGCCCATGATCATGTTGAGGGACTTCACCACGACGTTGATCTGGTCGATAAGCGCCGCACTCTGCACACACCCCATCACGCCCGAAAGGCTCATGAAGCGCGCCGCCTCGGAGCGAATCGCCGTCGTGCCGTTATCCGTCAGGTTCACGACAAAGGCATTCGTCTCCAGGGGCTTGCCGAAGCAGTTCTGGTAGGCCTCCGCACTCATGAACATGAAGTGTTCCATGTACATCTCGCAGATGCCAGCCACACGCACGCCGCACTCGCGACCGTCCGCGTCCTTGAACGTGAGAGTATCCCCTACGCGCAGGCCGATGAGGCTCGCGAGGCGCTCGGAAATCACAGCGCCGTCCGGAGACAGCTCGAGCGCCCTGCCGGTCGAGCGCTCGCGAATGCGCAGGTAACTAGCAAAAGCGCTCGCGTCCTCAGGGACAAGGAGATTGATCTTCTGGTCATCGCCCTTGGCGCCGCCCCGCTTGGTCACGCTTTCGTAGCGCACAGGCAGGTGGCTGGCGACGGCACCGGAGGCAAGCTCGGCATCTATCCCCACGCGCTCTTCCTCGCTCACGTGGCTATTCTCGGCAACGATCAAGTCATAGCCGATGATGTCGCCAAACTGGGCGTCGGCAAGGCCGTTGATGGAGTTGCGAACGGCAAAGCCGCAGAACATGAGACATACGGCGCCCGCCACGCCAACGACGGTCATGAGCATGCGCTTCTTGTAGCGAAGGAGGTTTCTGCAGGTGACCTTCTGCGTAAAGTTAAGGCGATTCCACACCGGCGAAATGTGCTCGAGGATGATCTTCGAGCCGGCGGCCGGAGCCTTGGGGAGGAGGAGCTGGGCGGGTTTCTCCGCCAGGCTTCGCTTGGCCACCGCTGCCGCCGGGCCAACCGAGACGGCCAGGGCCAGCGCAAAGGCAGCCGCGCTCACCAGCGGGCGGAAGTGCATCTCGATGGGTGGTAGCACGAATTTCGAACCATAGGCGCTATAGACGATGAATGGCATCAGCGTATGACCGAGCGCGATGCCGACAAACGCGCCAATGCCTCCCGCCGTAGCCCCATAGACCACAAACTTAAGCATGACGTCGCGGTCGCGATATCCCAAGGCCTTGAGGGTGCCGGAGTTCACGCGTTCCTCATCCACCATGCGAGTCATCGTGGTCGATGCCACGAGTGCCGCCACCAGGTAGAGAAAGTAGGGAAAGACGTCCGCGAGAGAATCGACGATCTCGCTCACGCTGCTGTAGGTCTTATAGCCTTCTGAGCCCGGGGTTTCTCGACGCGAGTCGACAGCGTAAGCCGGTTGGTCGATGGAATCTCGCTGCTCGCGCGCATCGGCGAGGGAGGCCTCGCCATCGGCGATCTCCCGCTCGGCATCGGGCAAGGCGTCGTTGTACTCCGCGAGAGCAGACTCGTACTCGGAACGCTTTTGGGCAAGCGCGCCCGCCGCCTCGTCATACGCGGCGCGGCCCTGCTGATAGGCAGCAAACCCCTCGTTGTACTCGGCCATGCCGGCGTCATAGGTGGCCTTACCGGCGGCGTACTCAGCCTGGCTTGCGGATAGCCTCTCGGCACTTGCGCCAATCTGCGCGGAGACGGCATCGAGCTCCTGCTGCTTGGCGGCAAACTCCGCCTGACCGTTCGCGACTTGCTGGTCAAGAGCCACCTGAGCCGCGGAAATCTGCTGCTCAGCGGCATCGAGCTGCGCTGATTGCTGGGCGTAGCTCGCATCATCGATGAGGCCAGCGGCGTGTGCCTGCTCGAGTTGGTCCCTCTTTTGCGCAACGTCCGCACGTTGGGCGTCAATCTGCGCTTGCGCCTGAGCCGTTTGCTGCTCCGCTGCCGTTTTGGCGTCATCGAGGGCTTGGACGGACGCCGCGTATTGGGAGCGCGCCTCGGCAAGCTGCCGCTCTCCTTCGTCTAGCTGGGCGCGGGCGTCTGCAAGGCGATCGCGGGAAGCGAAAAGCGTTTCGCGCGCACCCGCCAGCCGCGCGGCAGCCACCTCAAGCTGTGACCAAGTGTCATCGAGAGTCAGCTGTCCATCTGCGAGTCTCGCGGCAGCATCATCTAGCGCTGCCTTGGCATCGGAGAGCTGCTGGCGAGCGTTGTCGAGAGTCGCCTGACCGTCAGCGATCTTGTCGTCGAACTCCGCGCGTACCGCAGCGAGACGGCGCGGCGGCGCACATGCGAGCACGGTGGCAAGTTCCTCCTTATGAGCCGCGACGCGCGCGAGGTACTCCGCGCTATACGGGTCGAGACCCTCGGTGTCATCAAACGTAAGGCGCGCAACCATGCGATAGTCCGCATTGAAGACGTCGGGCGTTACCACGGCATATCCCGTAAGGTCGCCCGTTCCCACCGTTGTCTTGCCCTTGTTCACGCTCGCGATGATCTCCGTCGAGCTCACGTGTCCCACAACGCGAAAATGCGTCTGCGTCAGCACCGCGCTGCCACCCATGCCGTCCTTTTCGACCAGGTCGACCATCGAACCGAGCGGAAAACGATCCACGAGGAAGGAGTCGACGGCTATTTCGTCAGGAGCCGAAGGCATGCGACCGCCAACAATCTCAAACTGGCTTACGCGCTCAGGGACCGACTCGAGTCGAATGGAGTCATTGGTGTCCGCAATCGTAACGTCCTTGAGGTAGCCGAACTCGACCTCGCGAACGCCGGGAGTCGCTTTGATATCCGCCTGGTCATCGGCATCAAGGCCAAGGTCGCCAATAACGGTAACGTCTGCCATGTCGTAGCGGTCGAAGAATCGGGCGGAAGTCGCGCGCATATCCGGGCCCGCGACCTTGAGGCCCACGAGAGCGAAGGAGCCCAGGGCGATAAGGCAGACGATGGAGCAGAAGCGCCCCTTTGACTTCTTGAACGTGGCGAGGACGTCACGCCAAAGCATGGTCTTCTTTACGCGTGCCATGACGTCCTCTCCCGTACCAGGTCCAGTCAAGCTCAGTTTCCTGGCCCTACTTTGCCAGCCAGCTCGCCATCGGACGGCAAATCTGGCGCGCATTGTTATATGCCATATCGAGCGTAAGACACGTTCGCGCAGAATAGAACCCGTCCTCACGGCAGATAGTCAATGCGAGCTCCGGCTGGCTGCCCGTAAGGCAAAGCGGCAAAAGCAGCTGGATACGACCGTTGTAATACTGCGGCACCGCAATGGTGTAGTTCGCAGCCGCGCGGCGCTCGGCCTCCGCAACAGCGCCCTCAAAGGCCCGACGCAGCAAGCACTCGTTTCCCTTGCCACGAAGTTGCTCCGGGATGCGAGCCAAGTTGTTCTCATCGCCCAGAATATGATCGATATTCGGACGAACCCGCAGGTGGAAATCATAAATGAGGTCTGCGGGGTTATCGGTGTAATGAACGCGAGCAGGAAGCACGTCAACCTCTGACAGCGCCAAGTCGCTCGACTTAAAGAAGCCCTTAAGGAACCATGGCTGGGCATCCGGGCGATTGTTGGGCTGGAACAATGCGTATATCGCCTCGAAGCGCGGCGTGAATAACCCCGTATTGAAACAGGCGAAATCGCCATCCAACACGATGAAGGACTTCCCTCTCCCCTCTTCATCGACGCGTTCCTGCAGGTACGCGGCACGACGGTACGTGAAGTCGATGTAGTTGAGCAATATCCTGTTATCCGGGCCCCAATCCTCGGGATCAGCCAGGTCTGCCAGGTATTGGTAGCAGGGATAAGGACAGAAGGCGAAGTCGACAATCCTGTCAGGGTAGACCATGCGTCCTCCGTTTCTCGGGTTTGAGGCTACTATACGCGCCATCCATACCGCACGCATCGCAAGAATCGAGGCGCGAGCGCAGATGCCGCTTGTCGGCCGCCTGTATACTAAAGGACCGCACAAACCAGTTAAGGAGCCCAATGCCCGGCCTCGGTACCCTCATCAACGTCACCCTGATCACTATCGGCGGGCTCATCGGCCTCGCCGCCAGCTCGCTCGTCACGGAGCGCCTGCAAGACGCGCTTCTCCGCGCATGCGGCGCGTGCATCGTATTCGTTGGCATCGCAGGCACGCTCCAGCACATGCTCGTCGCCACCGTTGCGGAAGACGGAGCCGTTCTCCTCTCCACGACGGGCACGATGATGCTTGTCGTGTCGATGGCGCTCGGTACGGTCATCGGCGAGGTCATCGACATCGACGCTCGCTTCGATGACCTCGGAAAATGGCTGCGCGACCACACTGGCAGCTCCGGCGACCCCCGCTTCGTCGACGGCTTCGTCACCGCATCGCTCACCCTCTCGGTCGGCGCGATGGCCATTGTGGGTTCCATCCAAGACGGCCTTGCGGGCGATTGGTCCGCCCTCGCGCTCAAAGGTTCCATCGACGCGATCATCGTCTGCGCGATGGCGGCGTCTATGGGCAAGGGCTGTATCTTCTCCGCGCTCTCGGTTGGCGTTTTCCAGGGACTCGTCACGGCGCTCGCCACACTCATCGCCCCGGTCCTGTCCGACGCGGCGCTCGCCAACCTCACCCTCGTAGGCTCAGTCCTCATCTTCTGCGTAGGGATCAACCTCATCTGGCCTCGTACCTTCAAGCCGGCAAACATGCTGCCTGCCGTGGTCATCGCCGCCGTATGCGCGGGACTCCCCTGGTTCTAAGCTCAAGCGGTCCAAAGCCCGGCTCCGGCCCGCAGCCTGGCTCCACCCGTGCTGCCCGGGAGAAGCAAGTCAAACAGATGTTCGCAATCAGTGCTATCATAGGCGTCCCTAAGGCTGGCTCGGGAGGGAGGCATGATGCGATCTACCGCTCAAGAAGTGCTCGACATGCTCCTCCAGAGTCCCAGCCTCCGCCGCAGCGACTTCGTGGACCGCGTCTTCACGGATGAGCCTATCCTCATGCGCGGCTCCCAAATGGCCAGCTACATCCCCCCGCGCATACAGGAGATGCGCGAGATGGCGCTCTCGCCTGAGGGTCGTGGGATGATTGGCGCCCAGCTCTTCACCAAGCAAGCGCTCTTTATGGAGGATTACGAGGACGACGTCGAATATCACGGCTCGTTCGAGCGCTATTTCCCCACTTACGTGGATATGAATGATCGCCAGCTCAGAGGCTATTTCTCATGGAGAAGCGCCGTCCGTCGCGGAGAGGAGACCCCTAAGGCGCCCCTCTCCTTTGCGTTCGTTCACCTCTATGAGCTAATCGGCAGCATTGGCATCGAACTCGAGCCCATCGGGCGCAGCCGCGAAGGCCTCACTAGGGCTGAGCAGGGTTTCCTTGCCATCGAGCATTTCTGGAAGACTCACGAGGACACCTACCCCGAGCTGCAACGTTACGTGACGCGTTGGCTCCGCGATTACGCGGTCTGGCATGGGCTTGACGCGTCCTACCTCGCTCCGTACGTAAATACCGCCTTTGACGAAGCACTCGTCAGCCTCACGGAGTCCCTCGGCTCTTGGATGGCGGCGACGCCCCAGAAAAAGCCTCGCAAACAAGATGCACGGGCAATGGCTCTCGCTGGCGCAGACAGGCCGGAGGAGGAGCGGTTCTTCGCCGCACTCGACCCGCTGTCAACCTACCGGCCACGCGTAAGCCGCCTCTATCGCGACCGTCCGAAGACGCTCCGCCATGTGACCTGCTCCGTTATCGCTGAGCTTGCCCTCTATTACGAGAAGCACCGCAAATCCGGCCTTGTCGAAGATCTTTTCGGCAGCTCGCAGGCCTTCCCCTACGTCATGTTCATGAACGCCGTCTTCTGGACGGGTAGCCCCCACGAAGACACGATCTACGAGATAAGCCCATGTAATCGCTACGGTTGCGCCAAGGGGCGCTGGTATCACGAGGGATTCCTGACCACCGCCAGACGCAGCTCCAAGCTCGGAGCCATTCTCCGCCTGATCGACCAGCGTCTGCGCGTCGCGATTGGCTATCCCCATCCGCTCACCAAGAAGGACGCACCGAAGTACCTCGACAAGATCGTGGCGGAGCAGATTGAGGCCCGCCTCGCCTGGGAGGCGGACCGCGAGGCAAGGGCCGTTCGGGTCGACCTCTCCCAGCTCGCCGGCATTCGCGTCGCGGCAAACGCCACGTGCGATTCGCTCCTCATCGATGAAGAGCGAGAGGATGAGGCTGTGTCGGACGCGGGAGAGGCGATGTCGGCCGCGGCAGTGGCGCCCACGCTGCGGATCAAAACGCTCGAAGCCATGGCACCTGAAGTCCCGGCAGGCGCAGCTGTGCCGGAGACTGAAAAGCCTACCGCCCGAACGGGAGAGTTCGCCGACGAGGGCCCAACGACTGGCCGCCCTTCGGCGGAGCGAGCCATAGCACCCGCTGAAGCGTCTTCCGCGGAAACAGCGCCGGCGCCCTACGGCCTCACTGCCATTGAGCTCGAGCTTCTTCAGTCACTTCTCGATGGCACCCCATGGGAGGTTCCCACAGGCACATCGCTCGACATGCTCGTGGACTCCATCAACGAGAAGCTCTTCGACTTGCTTGGAGATACCGCGCTTGAGTTCGACGGTTTAGTGTCCGGCATGCCCACTATCATCGACGACTACGCAGAAGACGTGAGGGAGGCCCTCTCCTATGAGTGAGAACACAAGTCAGATGGCGCTATCCGCTGATGCGCCCGCCACCAAGCCACGCGTGCCCAAGCGCATCGCTGCCGTCATCATCAACTCGCTCAAGGGTGGCGTGGTGCCGCGCATCGGCCTGCCCTACGTAACGGTCGGCCGCGAGACTGAAATTCGCGCCCTCCTCCATGACCTCGACCTTATCGCCAACGGCGGCGCCAGCTTCCGCTTCCTCGTAGGTCGCTACGGCGCGGGCAAGAGCTTCCTGCTCCAGACGATCCGCACGCACGCGATGGGCAAGGGCTTCGTCGTTGCGGACGCAGACCTCTCGCCAGAGCGTCGCCTCCAAGGCACCGCCGGGCAGGGCCTCGCCACCTACCGCGAGCTCATTCGCAACCTCTCGACCAAGACGCGTCCGGAGGGCGGCGCGCTCCAGCTCGTGCTCGATCGCTGGGTCGCCACCATTGATGCCTCCCCCGCCGGCGCAGAGGCAGCCCTCGCCGCAGCATGCGCTCCGCTCGAGGAGATGGTCCACGGGTTCGACTTCGCCCGCATCCTGCGAGCCTACCACGAGGCCAGCATCCAGGGGGATGACGAGCGCCGCGCCGCCGTCCTCAGGTGGCTCCGTGGCGAGTACCGCACCAAGACCGAGGCCCGTGGCGAGCTCGGCATCTCCTGCTGCATCGGCGATGACGACTGGTATGACTACCTCAAGCTCCTCGCGCAGTTCCTCGTGGGCGCCGGCTATCAGGGCATGCTCGTCCTCATCGATGAGCTGGTGAACCTCTACAAGATCCCAAACGCCATCACCCGCCAGTACAACTACGAGAAGATCCTCACGATGTACAACGACACGCTCCAGGGCAAGGCGCACCACCTGGGCATCATCATGGGCGGCACTCCGCAATCAATCGAGGACCGCCGCCGCGGAGTCTACTCGTACGAAGCCCTGCGCTCGCGCTTGGCAGAGGGCCGCTTCGCGCGCGAGGGCATGTATGACATGCTCGCGCCCGTTATCAAGCTGAATCCCCTCACCTATGAGGAGCTTCTCGTCCTGACGGAGAAACTCTCGGACATTCATGCGGGCTACTTTGGGTATGAGCGCACGCTTGGCACGGAGGACCTCGTCAGGTTCCTCCAGCTCGAGTACGGGCGCGTCGGCGCGGATACCCATCTCACCCCGCGCGAGGTCATCCGCGACTTCGTCGAGCTTCTCGACATCCTCCACCAGAACCCCGGTACCACGATCGAGAGCATTCTCGCGGGCGACGGGTCCGGCGTGGGCGATACGCCGAGTGGTGCCAGCGCACTGGTCGCCACCACGTCGGCAGCCGGCAACACGGCGGACGCGGCAGCGCGGAACGGGGGCGTGACGCTCGCGGGTGCTGCGCCGTCGGGCTCGGCAGCCGCTGGCACGGCCTCCACCATCGCGGGCGCGAGCCGTCCCGCCGAAGGCACATCCAGCAGAGACTTCTCCGGGTTCAAGCTCTGATGGACACCTTCTCTCGCTATGCGCCCTTCATCCAGGACTTCATCTATGACCATGAGTGGGAGAACCTCCGTGGCATCCAGGTGGCCGCTGCCGAGGCGATCTTCAACACGGATGACAACGTCCTGCTCACCGCGTCGACCGCGTCCGGCAAGACGGAGGCAGCGTTCTTCCCCATCCTCACGCTCTTCGACGAGAACCCTCCCGCGAGCGTGGGCGCCATATACATCGGCCCCCTCAAGGCCCTCATCAATGATCAGTTCCTCCGCCTGGAGGAACTCTGCAACGAGGAGCACATCCCCGTCTGGCGTTGGCACGGGGACGTCTCCTCGAGCCACAAGGCCAAGCTCCTCAAGAAGCCGAGTGGCATCCTCCAAATCACGCCAGAGTCACTCGAGGCGCTTCTACTCCATAAGCACTCGGCCATCCCGCATCTGTTCAGCGACCTTCGCTTCGTCGTAATCGACGAGGTCCACTCGCTTCTGCGCGGAGACCGTGGCGGCCAAACGATTTCGCTCATCGAACGCCTCGGTCGCATCGCAGGCGTCAACCCGCGCCGCATCGGACTTTCTGCCACGATCGGCGACCCAGACGCCGTTGGCGCATTCCTCTCCGCGGACACGGGCCGCGGGTGGGTGGTTCCGCGCGTTCAGGAGCCCGAGCGCGTATGGAATCTCTCGATGGAGCACTTCTACCTTGATGGAGAGCAGGCGGGAGACGCCTCGCTCGCCGAGGCGCTGCGCTCGCTTCGCGATTTCGACGCCTCGAGAAGGGCAGCAGACGCTCGCAAGGCGTCAAGCAGTAGCGCCGGACCCGCAAGCAACGCCGGCTCCGCAAGCAACAGCACCGGCCTCGCAAGCAACGCCTGCACTGACTCCAAAAACGAGAGCGGCATCGAGGCCACAAACGAAGACGGCGGCCGCGCGTCTGGCCCCGCTGTCGCCTCAAGAGACGACGAAACCTCCCTCGCCGCCCCATCCCCCATCGAGCCCGATGAGATCGACGACGACTTCTTCATCTGTCCCACGCTCGACGTCGCCACGGACACTGCCCCCAAGGAGGCCGACCCCGGACTCGGTTATGTCTTCGAGCACTCACGCAACAAGAAATGCCTGCTCTTCGCCAACTCCCGTGAGGACGCGGAAGCCTACTGCACGGAGCTCCGTCGTTACTGCGAGCTCGTGCACGAGCCGGATCGCTTCCTGATCCACCACGGCAACCTCTCGAGCTCAATTCGCGAGTCCGCGGAGGATCTCATGCGCGACGAGACGCAGTGCATGACCACGGTCACCACGGCAACTCTCGAGCTCGGCATCGACATCGGCCGTCTCGAGCGCGCCTTCCAGATCGACGCCCCCTTCACGGTGAGCGCGTTTCTCCAGCGCATGGGCCGTACCGGCCGCCGGGAGCGCCCTCCCGAGATGTGGTTCGTCATGCGCGAGGATCACCCTGACGTCAGGGCTCTCCTCCCGGAGACCATCCCGTGGAAACTCCTCCAGGGCATCGCCCTCGTCCAACTCTACCTCGAGGAGCGCTGGGTCGAGCCGCCTCGCCTCGACCGCCTCCCCTACAGCCTCCTGCTTCACCAGACGCTCGCCACGCTCGCCAGCGAGGGCGAACTCTCCGCGAGCGAGCTTGCGGGCAGGGTGCTCAACCTCACCGTGTTCAGGCGCGTGAGTCCGGATGACTTCAAGGTCCTGCTCCGCCATCTCCTCGAGACGGACTACCTCGAGCTCACGGAGGCGGGAGCGCTCATCGTCGGCCTGGCCGGAGAACGCGTCGTCAACTCGTACAAGTTCTACGGCGTCTTTCAGGAGAACATCGAGTACACCGTCCGCAGCGACTCAGCAGATCTTGGCACGCTCGTCGCGCCGCCGCCCCCGGGCGGCAAGGTCGCCATCGCCGGCGCCACCTGGATGGTCGACGAGGTCGATCACAAGCGTCTCGTCGTCTACGTCACAAAGATCAAGGGCCGCGTGCCCGCCTATTTTGGCGAGTGCGCCGGCGACATCCACACGCACGTGCTCGAGCGCATGCGTCGCGTCCTTGAGGAGCGCTGCAACTATCCGTTCCTCATGCGCAACGCAACGGTACGTCTCGCCGTCGCGCGCCGCGCAGCCGCCGGCGCGGACATAGATCGCTCGCCCCTCATCAACCTGGGGGAGGACACGTGGGCACTCTTCCCCTGGCTTGGAAGCTACGCGTTCCTCGCCCTCGAGCGCCTCATCAAGCACAAGTGCGCAAAACAGCTCGGCATCAAGGGCCTTGACCCGACTCGCCCCTACTACCTGCAGTTCCACATGAGCGCGGGCCCCGGCGAGTTCTTCCGAACCCTCATCGACGAGGCGAACAAGCCCTTCGACCCCCTCGACCTCCTCGGCCCGACGGAGGTCCCGGTTTTCGAGAAGTACGACAGCCTGCTCCCACCCGAGCTCGTACGAAAGGGCTTTGCGGAGGGCGTCCTCGACGTCCAAGGCATGAGAAGCCGCGTCAACGAATGGGAGCCCTACGCCACGAGCGCGGAGCTTCCGTCAGGCGGTGGGGTCCCCGGCGTCGATTTCCCTTGGTTCAGCTAGGAGTCGAAACATCCAGGCGCAAGCCCAACATCAGACGGGACGGGTCCCGCTAGTCGTACATCGGCTCGCCGAGGAACTCCTCGTCGAAGGGGATCGCATCCGGGGCTGGCCAGTTGGCATCAGTCGCAACGAGCAGGTAGTTGTCCTCCACCGCAAAGGGGTCGTCCTCGCAGGGTATCACGTGCACATGGGCGAATACCTCGGCAAACGATGAGGCGATGTCTCGGAGGAACTCGATGTCCGCACCCGCCTCCGCGGAGACGACGTTTGCGAGCGCCAAGCCATCCGACACAAGGTTGGCACGCACCGCCCGTGCGGCTTCGACGGTCGCAAGTGCGCGCACGGGTTCGGAGCCGTCGAACGCGTCAAGCACGACCGCGCCATACGGCTCGCTCCCAGAGGCGGCACCGTCCTCGAGGAAGGCTCGCCCGTCGCCCGTGATGAGGCGGCAGCGACCCGGATGGGCGGACATCGCCTCGTCGAGGAAGAACCAACGGCGTGCGACCTCGGTCACGGACGCGTCGATCTCAACCACGTCGAGCGAAACATCATCGCGCGTCGCGAGCACGTGCTTGGGCCACGCGTAGCCACCGCCGCCGATCATGAGGACGTGACGCGTGTCGGGGCGCAGCGTGAAGGCGTGGTCAAAGGCGCGGTAGTAGGAAAACACGGGTTCCATGCGACGCTCGTCGAGGTAGGTGGCGCTTTGGTAGACGCCTCCTATCTGCAGCACCCGCACGGACTCGCCATCGTGGTCGCGGACCTGGCGCACGAAGCCCCACCCACTCGAGAGGCGAACGGGGCGCGGCAGCCACGAGGGCCAACGGCCCTCGGCGCCGGGCCCGCCCACACCCGGCGCGCGGCGACAGGCGTCTGTCGAGCGCTCCTTCATGCTAGGCTTCCGCCCTCGAACGGCGCTCGAGCGGAATGGTGACCAGCACGAGCCCGAGCGCCACCAGCGCGAACACGGCGCCCACGGCGCCAACGTTCGCAAGCCCGAGGTTGCTCACGATGACTCCGCCAACCGCCGTGCCAAATGCGATGCCGATATTGAACGCCGTCGCCTCGAGCGAGCTCGCGAGCGTAAGCGCCTTGGGGTGCTTGCGTATTGCCGTATTCATGAACATCGAGATGCAGGGCACGGACGCAATGTACATGAGCAGCGATATCGCCATGACACACGCAAGGCCCAGCGACTGCGAGGGACCCGCGAGCCAGAGCGTGAACAGCACGACGGAAAGCATGGGGAAGGTCACGCACAGCGCTCGAATTCCAAAGCGAGAGTCAACCCAGCCGGAAAGCAGGTTCGACGCAAACGTGCCCGCGCCATACGCCATCAGCGTGGCGCTCGCGGCAAGCGGAGACATCCCGAGGACCGTCTCGAGATAAGGCGTGACATACCCGTAGAGCACGTAAATCGAGCCCACACCAAAGACAAAGATGGCGATACCCGTCATGACCTGCGGCTCGAAGAGGAGGCGCACCTGCTCGCCGGCAGTCGCGGGCTCGTCCGTGGCACCCTCGCGCGGAAGCAATGCGACGAGAGCGACACACGTCACGAGGGCGAGCGCAAGCGCGGCCCACATGATGATGCGCCAGTCGGAGAGAGCGGCCAGGGCCTTGCCGACGGAGGTTGCGACAACCATCGCCACGGAGAACGCAGCGTAAACCACGCTGATCATCGCGGACGTCCGCTTCGGGTCGACGAGCTCGGGGATGAACGTGATGCCCACGCCCAAAAACGTTCCAGAGACGGCACCGATAAGCACGCGACTCGCGAGGAGAATGTCAAACGTCGGGGCAAGCGACTGAACGAGATTGGCGACGCAGAACACCGCCGAGTAGGCAACGACGAGATGAAAGCGCTTGAAGCGGCCCGTCGCAAGGGTGAGCAGCGGGGTCAAGAACGCATACGTCATCGCAAAAAAGCTGATAAGCTGGCCCGCCTCCGCAAGCGTCACGCCATAGGCGTCGGCAATCTCCTGCTCGACGCCTATGACGGCGAACTCAGAGCAACCCAAAGAGAAGCCGAGGACGACGAGCAGGGCCACGCAGATACGGCGACGTGCAGGCGACAGCGCGGAAGCCCCCGCCGTCTTGGTCATCTCTTCCACTTGCTCTCCTATCGCGCGAGCTCCTCGGCAAGCGCCTCGATCTGGGCACGCGTCTCATTGTTGACGGCGCCCTTGACAGTAACGACGTTCTCGCAGATATCGATATCTTTCATCGCCTCGAGCTGGGAGCGCATGACCTTGGCGGCCATCGGCGCCCAGGAACCGGCCTCGACGAGAGCGACGCGACGGTTCTGGTAGGCGTGCTCGGCGAGCGTGTGAAGGAACGTGCTCATGTGCGGGAAGATGCTGCCCGCGTAGGTGATGCTCGCCAGCACGAGGCGATCATAGCGGAAGGCGTCCTCTACAGCCTCGGACATGTCGTCACGGGCGAGGTCGAAGACCGAAACCTCCTGGCCGCGGGCCTTGAGCGCATCCGCGAGCTCAAGCGCCGCCTGCCTCGTATTGCCATAGACGGAGGAGTAGGCGATGGTCACGCCCTTATCCTCCGGCTCATAGCTTGACCACGTGTTGTAAAGGTCGAGGTAGTAGCCAAGGTTCTCAGAAAGCACAGGGCCATGAAGCGGGCAAATGTGCGCAATGTCGAGCTTCGCAGCCTTCTTGAGCACAGCCTGGACGTTCTTGCCAAACTTGCCCACGATACCGAAGTAGTAGCGCCTCGCCTCGCACGCCCAGCCCTCCGGGTCCTCGGAGTCGAGCGCACCGAACTTGCCGAAGCCGTCAGCGGAGAAGAGCACCTTGTCCTCGGGCACATAGGAGAAGAGCACCTCAGGCCAGTGCACGTTGGGCGCGCCAACGAAGGTGAGGCTACGCCCACCCAGTTCGAGCGTGGCGCCCTCCTTGACCACGAGCTTGCGCTCCGGATAGTCAGTGCCGAAGTAGGCAACCATCATCTTGAACGCCGGCGCCGAGGCAACGACGGTCGCCTCGGGGTAGCGCTCCATGAAGGCGGCAATGCTCGCAGAGTGGTCGGGCTCCATGTGATGAACGACGAGGTAATCAGGCGTGCGACCCGCAAGCGCGGAGTCGAGGTTCGCCAGCCACTCGTCAGTGAAGTGGGTGTCGACGGTATCCGTTACGGCGATCTTCTCGTCGCCAAAGATGACGTAGGAGTTATAGGACATGCCATTGGCGCGCACATCGTACTGCCCCTCGAACAGGTCGATGTCGTGGTCGTTTACGCCAACGTATGCAATGTTGTCGGTAACGTTCATAAGGCCCCAATCCTTACCATTTATCTAGCCGCCCCATCCTATCACCCATGCCAACGCATAAACGCGCCCTGGTTGGTAACAATTAGGAATGACAGACTTACGGCAACCTTACATAACCCAACTCCCCCTATTTGTTATCATCTAGCCGATACAGCAACGATGGGCACCGCCCCCGGCACCAAGGAGGTGCGTCATGTCCGACGGTTCCAGTCATAGTCGCAACAACAGCCACGAACCCAAGACCCTCAAGTCCATGGAGGAGGCGCCCGCCCTCGGGATGGCGGCCGCCCGTCGCGCATAGCGTCAGCTAGACAGCTTGTCAGCAAGACAACCGCACAGCTGAACGGCCAAACGCTAGATAGCTAGATAATCGCGCACGCACACGTTGTGCCTCCGGGGTCCCCGGCAAAGCGCCGGGCCCTTTTTAGTATCCCGGGATTGCGAGGTGCGCCATGATGCTGCGCGACCTCTTCGTTCGCATGCACGCGGACGTCAAGAAGCAGAAGCCCTCCGCCAAGAGGGAGTCCCAGGCCAAGGCACAGCAGGAGTGGCTGCGACACGCCGCCGCGGCTCCTTCTTCAGAGCTATTCTGCGAGATCAACAGCTCCGAAGAAGGCCTCGCGTCTGACCAGGTCGACACCGCCCGCGAGTTCTACGGCGCGAACTCCGTCGCCCGGGCGGCCAAGCGCCCGTTGCCGGTCCGATTCCTTGCGTCTTTCGCGGACCCCTTCACCTACATCCTCGTCTTCATCGCCATCGTCTCGGTCCTGACCGACTGGGTCTTCGCCACCGGCACCGAGCGCGACCTCTCCACCCCGCTCATCATCGGCGCGATGGTGCTCGTCTCCGGCGTGCTGCGCTTCGTCCAGGACGAGAAGAGCACCGTCGCCGCAGAGTCCCTGGCGGAAATGGTCGAGTCCACCGCCGAAGTCGAGCGCGACGGCGACGGCGGCAACGAGACCCCGATCGACGAGATCGTCGTCGGCGACGTCATCCACCTCTCATCAGGCGACATCGTCCCCGCCGATCTGCACATCTTTGCCGCCCGCGACCTCTTCGTGAGTCAGGCATCGCTCACCGGCGAGTCCGAGCCCATCGAGAAGCGCGCGAGCCTCGATGTCACGGGCCTCGAAAACCTAGACGTCGCCGCGACAGTCATCACCGATCTCCCCGACCTCGCCTTCATGGGCTCCACCGTCATCTCCGGCAACGCGCGCGGCGTCGTCGTCGCCACGGGCGCCCGCACGATGTTCGGCGAGGCGACGGGCACGCTCGTCGGCCGCAAGCGCGAGACCTCGTTCGACACGGGCATCAAGTCGACGAGCCGCCTGCTCATGCGCCTCATGTTCGTCATGCTGCCGGTGGTCTTCGTCATCTCCGGTGTCACCAAGGGCGACTGGGTCGACGCCCTGCTCTTCTCGCTCTCCGTCGCCGTCGGCCTCACGCCCGAGATGCTGCCCATGCTCGTGACCACCTGCCTCGGCAAGGGCGCCGTCGACCTCAGCCACTCCCGCGTCATTGTCAAGCGCCTCGACTCGATCCAGGACCTCGGCGCCGTCGACGTCCTCTGCACCGACAAGACCGGAACCCTCACCGAGGACCGCATCGTCCTCGAGCGCCACCTCGACGTCAACGGACGCGAGGACGCCCGCGTCCTGCGCTACGCCTTCCTCAACAGCTACTTCTCGACCGGCGTGAAGAACCTCGTCGATAACGCGATCATCGAGCGCGCCCTCTCGGAGGGCACCGACGAGGTCGATGCCGTGACGGAGGGAACCCCCGTCACGGCAGAGGAGCTGGCCGAGTACTACCACGGCATCGACGAGCTTCCGTTCGACTTCGAGCGTCGTCGCCTCTCCGTTGTCGTGGGCGACGCCAGGGGCCGCACGCGCATGGTAACCAAGGGCGCCCTCGAGGAGATTCTCGGCATCTGCTCGCGCGTCGAGGTCGACGGGCAGGTCCTTCCCCTAACCGACGAGCTCGCGGAGAAGGTCATCTCCCGCGGCGCGGACCTCGCCGACGAGGGCATGCGCGTCCTCGGCGTCGCCCGCAAGGACAACCCCGCCGGCACCGGCATCCTCACGGTCGATGACGAGCGGGACATGGTCCTCATCGGCTACCTCGCCTTCCTCGATCCACCCAAGGAGAGCTCCGCCGCCGCCATCAAGGCCCTCCTTGAGCACGGCGTGGAGACGAAGGTCCTCACGGGAGACTCCGCCCGCGTCGCGGCGCACGTCTGCCGAGCCATCGGCATCCCTGCCGACAACGTCCTCACCGGCACCGACGTCGAGGCCATGAGCGACAAGGAGCTGGCGGTTGCCGTTCAGCAGACGTCCATCTTCGCCAAGCTCTCCCCCTCCCAGAAGGCGCGCGTCGTCGCGACGCTCCGCGGCCTCGGCCACGCCGTCGCGTACATGGGTGATGGTGTGAACGACGCCGCCGCCATGCGCGAGAGCGACTGCGGCATCTCGGTCGACTCCGCCGTTGACGTAGCCCGCGAGGCCGCCGACATCATCTTGCTCGAGAAGGACCTCATGGTCCTCGAGCGCGGCATCGAGTGCGGCCGTCGCACCTACGCGAACATGATCAAGTACGTGAAGATGACGGTCAGCTCGAACTTCGGCAACATCGCGAGCGTCCTTGTGGCGGCGGCGCTGCTACCGTTCCTCCCCATGACGGCCGTCCAGCTGCTCCTGCTCAACCTGATCTATGACCTCACCTGCACGGCCATCCCCTGGGACAACGTCGACGAGGACGCCATCCGCACCCCGCGTCGCTGGGACACGGCCTCCGTGCGCCGCTTCATGGTCGCGTTTGGCCCCCTGAGCTCGATCTTCGACATCCTCACCTTCGCAGCGCTGTTCTTCTTCGTGTGCCCCGCCGTCGCCGGCGGCGCCTGGGGCACGCTCGACACCGCGGGTCAGGCGCTGTTCGTCGGCACCTTCCAGGCTGGCTGGTTCGTCGAGAGCATGTGGACGCAGACGCTCGTGGTGCACCTGATCCGTACCGAGAAGACCCCGTTCATCGGCAGCTGCGCGTCTCTGCCGCTCGTGATGCTCGGATCGATGGGCATCGCCGTCGCAACGCTCCTGCCAGCGAGCGCGCTGGGCGCGGCGCTTGACTTCTGCAGCCTGCCGCCGGTGTTCTGGGGCGTCCTCGCCGTGATGGTGCTCGGCTACGCGGTCATCGTCTCCGGCATGAAGAAGTTCTTCCTGAGCCGCAACGATTCGCTCCTGTAGGGACGAAGCGGTCGGCGAGACAAAGCCGCCGAGCATCTGAGCTCACCCGCACCCGCCAGCAACCCCGCGGGGGCCAGTGCGACTGGAGAACCGCCGCCCGACGAGCGCGGGCGACCCATACCTCAACAACCCATACCCCAACAACAAGGGGCTGGCGGAAGCATCCCGTCAGCCCCTACTTCTTGCGGCAGAGAAGCACGTTGCGCCCGGGGACGAGCCGATATGCGACGTCATGGTGCCAGGTCTTCGTGGCCAGCTTGACCACCTCGTGCGCGAAGCGCCTGAACTCGCCCTCGTCACCCGAGGGCAGGCGCATCTCGACGGAAGAGGCGCCGCGTGCTCGCCGCAGGATCGTCCTCGCCCCGCCCATGTCCCACGCATCAAGGTCAAAGGCGTCGTAGTAGCCCGCCGAGACATCGCACGCGGAGCTAAAGCCAACGCCTGCGGCGAGGTGGGTTGGCGCGGCCTCGGCATCGGACAGGCCGAGATAGGCATGGCTGCAAGTCCAGCCGTCGCGCTCCGCGTCCCAGTAGGTGTCCGCATGCACCCAGCGAGGCGGCGCGCCCCTCTCGACGGACACGTCGACGAGGTTCCAGGCATGGCTGGTCTCGCCATCGCGACCGCGCCTCGGGGGCCGGTCTCCGCCCGTAGCCCACCCGCTCACGACGGCGCACGGCACATGCGCCGCGTCACACAGCAGCTTGAACGCGCGGGCATAACCCGTGCAGACGGCCCCGGTGTGCCCGCGGCCAAGCGCGCCGACCGCGTTTCGCAGGTCGGTACCGCCTTCGATGCCAGCGCCAAGGCTGAGCAGCCCGTCATGGATGGCGGCGACGCGCGCCAGCCCCACAGGAAGCGCAGAAGCCGCCTCGAGGATCGGGTCGGCGCTGCGGGCTATCGCGTCGAGCTCCGAGCGCGCCTCGGCCTCGTCGCGCAGGTAGGAGAAGGACATCCTCGTTACCCCCTGCGACCCGCGCTCAACCGTCGTCGCGGACGAATTCGCCCAGATGATACGCGGGTTGTCGTGCATCACCAGACGGAACACCTCGAACGCGGCGGTGTGGTCGAGGCCGCCGGGAAGCGTCGCCTCGCGCGAGAAGGTGGCAAGCGCGTCGAGGATCTCCTCGTAGTAGGCACGCGAGACCGGCCCCAAGGTCGAGCGATGTAGCTGCGCGACCATCCTCATGCCGCCTCGGCCGCAGGGGTGGCCTTGGCCATCTCGGCCTCGACGTAGCAGTACGGGCACGCGCTGAAGCCACGGTGGTACGCGTGCCCGCAGGGACAATCGACAAGCTGGTCGAGGTAGTCGCCCAGCAGGCGCTCCCACTGGCCCGGCGCGAGGCGACGGCTCGGGTCATCGTCGAACAGGCTCCACTGAAAGGCCTCCTGGAAGAGTGGCGGGAGATACTCCAGGGGCAGGGCCCAGGGCTTGAGCTTGAGACCGGGCGCGGTGCCGACGAACGGGGAAGCGCCTTCCGCCACCAGCTCGTCCACGGGCCTTGGGCGCTCGTAGGAGTCGTCGGGGCCGATGTCGACTGAACCAGAGAAGGGATGGACCCAGTTGTCGAGGGCGCGGAAGATCGCCACCGCGAGGCCGAAGTCATCGGTCTTGGGCGTGAACGTGGAAATGCCCTTCAGCGCCATCTCTCGATAACCGAGGCCGCATTCGCGCTGGGCGCGGACGAGCTCGGGGGCGACGTAGCCCTCGGCGCAGACGCCGCAAGGATAGACCAGGCTGCGGTCATACGCCAGGTGGAAGCCATCGACGTCAAGAAGGCCGACATGGCCATCTTCCCCCACCACGAAGTTATAGGGGTTCCAGTCTCCCACACAGATGCCGATGTGGTGCAGGAACTCCACGACGTGGCACAGCTCCTTAAGGGCGACCAGCGAGCGACGCGTGGCGGCGGCGTCGGCACCCGGATACTCGCAGGCCACGGGAAGCGGATCACCCTGGAAGCGTCGCATCACGAAGCCCGCGAACTCCGTAGCGGCCGGATCTCTATAGAGCGCCTCGGAAGGCCAGGCGAGAGCCGCCATGGCGTCGGGGGCCTTGTCGCAGAGCGCGAGGTGGCACCTGGCCATCGCCTCGACCTTGACCTCATGGATGAACATGTCGGGGTCATCGGCGTGATAGATCTTCGCAACCGAGCACGGGTCGTCGACGACATCGTAGACGACGCCCTCGGAACCACTTGAGCCGGCGTCGGCGAGAACCACGGGGCAGCCGGCATTCGTGTAGACAACCATTGCCATTCCTTCCTTCGGACGGAGCGGGCGACGGCACCGCGCCGGGCCGAATCAAACAAACACCTGCTAGTTAAGGTGACGATAGGGCCTGAGCCCCACGCTTGGCCCAGGGACAAGGGCATGCGGGGAGAGCGAGCGGGGCTGGGCGTAGCACTCCGCGCGATGACTGCCGTCACGCACCTCGACGGCGGGAACGGCGCGGTCGATGACGACGGAGATGGAGGGGCGCGGCGCGGGCGCGGGCGCGGACTCGGACGTGGGACCGGCGTGCTCGGGCTCGCGTGCGGGGCCGGCGGGCTCGGGAACAGGCTCGGGCGCGGGCTCGGCGGAAGCAGACTCGGGCGCGGGCTCGGCAGCCGGCTCGGCAGGGCCAGCGCCAACCAGCTCGGGACCGGCATCAGAATCGGCGTCAGGCTCCAAACTGGATTCGCCCCCGGGGCCTCCGACGGACCTCTCGTCATCGTCAGGCTCGTCGAACGGCTGCTTGCCGATGGGTCCCCCGTCCTCAATGACCCTCTCGGAAGCGGGGCGATCAGCGGCAACGTCCGCATCGCACCCACAGGCGTCAGGGGCCTCGTAGAGGACCACCACGGTCTTGTCGTCATAGACGTCGATCGGGTCGAGGTCCCCGAGGAACTTCTCGGCGGCGGCACTCAGGTCCTCGGGGCGAGCGGCGTCGGCTGGATCGAGGCGCAGCAGCAGGTCAAGCAACGGGTCATTAACCTCGACGTTAGCCAGGTCCCCATCCGCCTCGGACGCCGACACGACAAAGCCCGGCACGAACTGCTCGAGCATGCCGTCCGTGGCGAGGACGAGGCCCTCAACCCCCTCGGCCATCCCAAACCGCCAGTGGTCGTCCGCGCTCAGGGAGAAGACCGTGTTGCGATGCCCGGCTCGGTCCATGCGGCAGAGAGGGTGGTAGCCATCCGCGAAGAGACCCACGATGCCGGAGTCCCCGGCGCAGGCCCAGGCCACGCTATAGCCATCCCAGACGCACAGGGCGAGGGTCGTCGCCAGCGCGGCGGGATCGGCCCCGACCTCGGCCGCCTTGCGATTAACGGCGGTAAGGGCGCGATGCACGACCCCCTCGAGCTTAAGGTCGTCAATCCCGGCAAGGCCAGGATACGTAGCCGCGGACAGCGAGAGCGCCTCCACCGCCGCCGTCGCCGCGGCGGCGGACCCGAGGTTCGAAAGCTCCGCCGAGCCGAGCCCGTCCGCCACCGCCGCCACAACGAACTCGTCGCCGCGAACACGGCGGACGCGGGTGCCGCCGGGAGCCACACACGTGCTCGACCAGCCCGAGCGCACGATGCGAACGGCGAACGAGTCCTGGTTGGGGATGCCGAGGGCGAGGTGGGAGGTCCCGGGAACGGAGGCCTGATAGCACATCAAACTCATGGATATGCCCTTCTCTCAATCGATGGTCTCGACACGCCGACGGCCAATCTCGGGCCGCCGACGAGGCGCCTAGGAGGCGAGGTACTCGCGCAGGGTCATGCCCGCGGGCGAGCAGAACCTGATGGGGCTGTCGGGAGTTCCAACCTTGGTGCCCACCGCGGGGACCTTGCCCGGCTCCTCCGAGGAGAGGACGCGGGCGTACTTGCCGGCGAGCTCGAGGAAGTCGTCGATCGAGGCGCCGTCATCGGCGGCAAACCAGCCGTCGCTACCCGCAAGACGCTCGGCGATCTCGGGCTTGTAGTCGCCAAATCCCAGGAACATCACTTTGATCTTGCCCTTGGCGACGGCCGTGGAGAGGGCCGCTGCCGCGGCGTCGATGTTCTTGCCCGGGTAGTCGGCACCGTCGGAGAGGATGATCAGCAGGGAACGTCGGGGGTTCTGCCCATGAAGACGAACCTGGCGGTGAACCTGCTCGCGCTCGAGCTCAACGGCCTTGAGGATGGCGTCGTTGAGGTGCGTGGCCCCCTTGGCGCGAAGAACGACCTCGGGCATCTCGGCAGCGGGGACGAAGGCGGCGTCGACCTCGTCGAGACCCTGGGAAGAGTCCTGGTCACGCAGGCGCCAGACCTTGACTTCGCTGCTAAACGAGATAACCGAGACATGCGCGGTCTGTCCGGACACGGGGTCCTTGCAGATGGAGCTCTTGATGCCCGCAAGACCTGCATTGATGGAGTCCATGGAGCCATGCACCGAGCTGCTGCAGTCCGCCGCGATGATGATGTTGGTGGGTTCGACGCTCGCGAAGCGACGGGTGAGGCCGCTCGTGGCGACGCGACCGAGCCTCGTGGGCTCAAGCACCTGGGTCTGGGCGGAGGAGCCCGCCGAAAAGCCGGGGAAATCGGACGTCGACGTCTGGTCGACGGGGCGGTTGAGGACCTGGGTCTTGGCGGCATCGTTGGTGGTCATGGCGCTTCCTTTCCTCGGGCCGCGATCGGGTACGTTTGCCGCGGCCGTTTTTCCTTGGCTACAGAATCGGCGGAAGCGCACCTCGCCGCTCGCGCTTATCAGCTGAATAGCGACGGGGCTACGCGGCGACGCCCAGACCGGGAACCGCTGCGGCCAAGGCGCGGTAGGCGGCGCCGGCATCGGGATAGCGGCAAGATGGCGGAATGGATGTGCCGCGGCGCAGGAAGCAGCCGAGCGGCGAGTCGTCGGACGCGGGAACACCGGCCTCCCCATAGAGCAAACGCACTCCGATGGCGCAGGCCGAATACACGTCTGAGGCAGGCGACCACGGCCCGTAGCTCGCGGACTCCGGCGGCTCGAACCCGAGGCTGATGATCCTCTCGCGATGAAGGCCCCGTTCACACTCCTCAGCCAGCGCCGCGCACCCGAAGTCGACGACGCGCATGCGGCCATCCGGCGCGACGATGACGTTGCGGGGGTGGAGGTCGCGGTGGATCCACCCCGCGCCATGGACGAGCGAGAGGGCGAAGAGCAGCTGCGCGAGGAGAGCGATGGCGTCGAGGCTCTCGAGACGGCACTCGTCCGCCTCGACCCGCCCGAGATAGCAGGCGAGGCTCTCGCCCTCGACATACTCCTCGCGAAGGCACAGGGCCTCGCCTCCCGACGCGTGTCCATCGCGCACGCGCTCCAGGCCGTATTCCCGCGGGAAGAACCCGGCGGGAGCGAGGAGGCCAAGCACTCGATGCTCCACGAGCAAGCGTTCCTCGGCGGCGGGCGTGAGCGCCAGCTTGCCGACACGCTCCCCCATGCGCACGAGGCGCGTCTCCGCGCTAGCTCCCGGCGACGGGTAGATCTGCTCGAGCGGAGGGGCGGAGACGTCGGGCCAGGTGGCCGCCCCGAGGCGGGGCAGGGAGACGTCACGACGGCGCAGGCGCAAGTCGAGGCGTGTTGCCGCGCGAGCGAGCGCCTGGGCGGCACACGTCGCCATTCGCGGAAGACCGCGGACGAGGCACGCCAGCTCACGGGCGAACTCCCAGATAGAATGCACAAGATCCCGGGCCAGCGCCCGGGCTGCGCGCGCCAGTCCTCGGGCGAGCAGCAAGGCCACGCGCGCCAGCTTGCGCGCGATATTGGGAACTGCCACGCAGGCGACCCACACGAACGTTCTCAGCAGAACTCTCAGAAACCTTCCCAGCAGCGCCCCAACCATGGACAACCTCCCGCCGGCATACGCATCACGGGGCGCCGACGCAGGCGCCCCTCCTCAAGGCGAGGCTATCCAAGGCATCTCGAATGCGCAGGGGCTATTCAGCTGACTCCACTCGCGGGGAACGCCCGGCCTCTGATAGACTCGCGGCAGCAAAGGAGGATCCATGCCCAAGCTCAAGAAACTCCCCGAAAACGCCTACGAGACCCTCTGCGTAGAGCTCGCCCGCGCCACCACGATGCCCTTTGGCGCGTGGTGCGCGCTCGGCGGTCGCGAGGCGGTCGGCTATGCCACGCACACGAACTTCTCGCAGGCGGCCGAGGGCTGCGAGCGCATCGGGGTCGCCGTCTTCGACGAGCTTGCCTCCTACCTGCGCATGCGTGCGGAAGAGGCTGGCATCCGATGGATCATTGCCGCGGGTGACGCGGACATCGAGGCCAAGGCGCTGCGCGACCCGCACGCGATCGGCCTGCTCTGCCTCGACCACGGCAGGGACCACGCGGCGACGCTGCTCACCGGACACGTGGGCGACCTCCTGACCCAGTACGCCATCCTCGAGACCGAGGGCCGCCTTCTGGCGCAGGCGGGGGCGTCCTCCCCCATCGCGAGCTTCTCCCCCATCGAGAAGAACCGCTCGTTTGCCAGCACGGGCGCGAAGATCGGCCAGCTCATGGGCTATGTGGGCTATAGCGAGAAGGACGCCGAGCTGCCGCTGGCCAACCCCAGCGGCTCGATTCCGTCCTCGCCGAAGGAGGAAGGCCCCTCATCGCCGCGATACGTCCAGTACCGTGCGAGGCGGGTGCTCTTTCAGGCGGTGGAGACGCATCTAGACATCGTGCACGCCTCCGCCACGCTCAAGGACCGCACGGCAACGCCCGTCGCCTGGCGTTGGGGCTTCGCCCAGGGCAACCGCACAGACGCCCGCGAACGCCTAGGACTGGTTGGCCACGATCATGCCAAGTGGATCGCCTCCGGCCACGTCCTAGCATCCTGGTTTTCCGAGACGTGCGGGCGGGGTGGCACTCCCTCCGACCTCGCGAGCGAGGCCCAGCGAATCGTCGATGCCGTGATAAGCCAATGCAAGCGCGACGGCTCGGCACAAGCCGCCCGTGAGCTGGCCTTCTTTGCCGATGCGCTCAGTCGCCGATGGACGATCGCGCACGGCAGCGCGAAAGACGCACTCGCACCTACGAACGCCGTGGTCAACGAGCTTCTGACCCCACTCTTCGCGAGCCTGCTCTGTTGCGTGGCGCTTCGCTCGGGGATTACCTCCTCGGGCTTCGACGCCGTCGTGGTGGAGGCGGGCCTGGGCACGCTGCCCGCGCCAGGAACCTCAGGCGACAGCCCTCTCGAGCCGGAGGCCCCCGCGAGGAAGGCGGAGTACGTCACCCTTCGCGTTTCAAAGATTCCCGTTGCGGAGCGGGGCAGCGGGCGCGCGGCGTCGGTCGAAAGCTACGCGTTCGAGCTTGGCACCGTCGTGCGCATCGGGCGCGCGCCGAGCTACGCCGACACGCCGGCCCTTCTCGGCAGAACGGCAGCAGACGATGCACACGCAGCGGTCGCCGACCTCGCGCTGCCAGACCCCGCGGTCTCGCGCCTCGCACTGGTGCTGCGCACTGAGGACGCGCTTGAGCTCGAGATCATCAACCAGAACACCTACCTGCGCGGAAGCCGGCAAGAAAAGGGAGCCACGCTCCAGCTCGAGCCGGGCGACGCCGTCACCGTGATCGGAAGCGAGGTCGACTTCGTGGTTGAAGTCGCACAGCTGGGCTAGGGCATGCTGGGCTAGAGACAAGCTGGATTAGGAGCATGGCGAAGGAGCCTCGCGCCGTCTCGGACGCGCGGCTAAGCAGGGCCTGCTACGCCCGCCCGAACTTGCTCGCGTAGAACTCATCAGTCGCGGCATCCGCAGAGAGGCGCTCCTCGAGCCCGTCTTCTCCGCCATACGACACGAACGCGACTTCCACGGCGGGCTCTTCCCCGCTCCAAAGAGAGCGTTGCTTACGGAACCTGATCATCCCCGCGGGCTCCGTGTCTGTGCCGCCAAAATAGAACGACAGGGTCGCGAACGGACCAGACTCGAAATCCATGCGCTCGTACGTCGTGCGCGCCGCATCGAGCGCGTCCGCGGCGAGAGAAACAGGCGTATCTGAGCCACGCGAGTCATCAAGCTGCAGGTACATGAGCAAACCACTGGCATCGTAGGGGTCCGTGCCAACCGTCGTGGCGGGGTTTACCGCCTTTGCGGCGGCCCGGGCCTCAGAAACGGAGCCCTCGGTCGCGCGGGCAGAGCCAGGCCACGAGAGGTCCACCTTACCGCTGTAGACGACGGTGGCGCTCGGTCCGTCCGTCTCGAAAACGGACGCGATGAGGCGAGGCAGCCAGGCGCCGGCCTCGTCTATCTCGGCATTTGTGGCACACGTCTGGTCCAGGACGACCTTCCCATTCGAGTTCGCGTCAACCCAGCCGCGCATGAGCGGGATGCCCGCCACCTCGGCGTACATCCACACGCCCAGCGAGTCCGCCGCGGCACGAGACGCCTGCGCGACCGCGCCGTTGTCAGAGCCGCCCGAGATGCACAGGGACACACGGCCGTCCTGTTCCACAACCTCGACTTTCTCGGAGGTAAGCGAGCGCTTCTCCATCCCCCATGAAAGCGTGATCGAACGTCCCTGCACGAGCGCCTCCGCCGCGAGCGCGTCGAACCCCTCTGGAGCGAGTTTCACGGCAATGCCATCGCCGTCGTTCACCGTTCCGAGGGCGTACGGGACTCCCATGGCCTCGCAGCGTTCGACGAGCATCGTGCGAGCGTCGAGGGCCTCTCCCTCGGTAAGGCCATCCGCGGTACTTGCCTCAACCACCCATGCGTCCCCGGGTCCCACGTTCGCCTCCGCCACCTGGTTCTGGCTCGACGCATCCGGCTCGTCCCAGTCGATGCTGGGAACGGCCTCGCAACTGAATGAGGCCGGGTACTCTTCGGTGGCGAGCGCCGCCGCAAGCATCTTTGCCTCGGGTTCCATGGGCGCAAGCATCGAGGAGATGGCGTAGGAGCCGCTGGCCAGGCGTACCGTCGAGGTGGTGGACCAGGAGCTACTCTCGAGGTCGAACGCGAAAACGGCATGGTCGAACCAGTCCCCACACGCCTCCTCAAGCCTGCGCACACCCTCATCCGTAAGCGTCAGGCGCACGTAAGCGGCGAAATCATCATTAAGGTAGCTAGCGGATTCGAGGCCGTCGACGCGTCCCGTACAAGCCTCGGCGGAGGCGATCTCGCTTCGATAGACGCGCACGCGTGGGGCGGTGCCGTCAAAAACCGCGTCCTCACTCGAGTCATCCACGAGGTAGAGCGCGAGCGGGTTTGCGAGAAGGTTCTTCACATCGCCCTCGAGCCACGCGGCGAGCTTCTCCGCCGTGACGTCATCGCCGGCGATGGCGCCCTCGAGCTCATCCGCATCCGCAAGGGGGCTCGCCAGGGAAACGGAGATGCCGTCAGAGGAGTCGAGCAGCGCCGCGGACGCTCCCTCCACGCTCGAAAGACGCGCCTGGACAAGGTCCGCGGTGTCTTTGAGCTGGGAGGTCGCGAGGAACTCCGAGCTAGGGTAAAGCACGAGCGTCTGCGCGCTCGAGCTGGCAGGCGTACCCGCAACGGGCAACCACGCCGGAGCGCTCGCGTAGACGGTCACGGCGAGCGCCACCGCGACGAGCACGAGCATCGCCACCTTCAGCGGGAGCGGCACCGCAGATGTGCAGCGCGTCTTCTTCAGAACCTCACGGAGGCGCGAGGGACGCCCGGAGCCCGGATGCTCCGCCGACGGTGCATCCGGCTCCCCAGCGTGTGGGCGCCCAGCGGGGACAGCGCGCGGCCGGGCGCCTCGCCCGTCCTCTCGCCGCTCGATGGAGTCTGCGACGTCCCCCTCAACGAGGGGCGTTGGGGGCACAGTTGCCGCCCCAGGGTCGACCTGTGTAGCGGGCGCCGCGCCCGACGCGCGCCGGGCCTCGATCGCCTCCTCCTCGGAAATGCCGAGCCTCTCTGCGAGGCGCACGAGGTCAAAGCGGCCGCCGAGCTTGCCCACGCCCGGCTCCGTGCAGCGCGCGATCAGGGTGTCGAGCTCGCGGTCCTCCTCGGTCGTCACAAGTTCAGAGGGGAGAAGGATGGCCGAGCGCATCTTGAAATCGCACAGCGCCTGCCTGCCCTCTCGGCCCAGACCAAGCCTGGCGATGGCGTCTTCCACCTGCCGGCGCAGGGCCCATTCGCCCGTGCGCAGGTAATACAGGAGGCAGCCGACCGAATACGTATCGGTGTAACTGCTGTTTCTGAGTAGACGGCTACCCTCCGGGCGCTGATCGAACATCTCCGGGGCGCCCACGAAGGGCGTCGTCGAGCGCTCGAGGGGGTTCGTCGCCGTAACGTCCGGATCATCGGACTCGACGCCCTGGCCAAAGTCGATGAGGACGGCTCGCGAAATCGAACCCGAGCCATCAAGAACAAAGCGCACGTTGCCCGCGCTCACGTCGCGATGAGAAACCGTCGAGAGATAGCGTGCGTCAGAGCGCGACTCCACCGAACAACAGAGGAGAGCCAACACAAGGTGACGTGCCACGCCGAGCGCGTCGACGCTCGCCACGCGCCCGCACTCATCCGAGATAAGCGCACGAAGGCCAAAGAGGTCAAGCCCTTCGACGTACTCCATCGCGATGGCGGGCGTAGCCGCGGAATGATGCCTTCCGTCAACGGCACGCGACGGCGCGGCGGCCGTAGCAGCAGGCTCATCGCCCCCGCAGACACCAAGCGCGTAGACAACCGGAGCATGTCCCGCAGCGCCCCCAAGCTCGGCAAGCAGACGGTACTCGTCGCGCGCCCGCTGCTCGCAGACAGCATTGCTGCGCAAGACCTTAACGAGGAGCTTCTTGCCCGAGGCGTCGGCGAGATGGGCCGTGGCGCTAGAGCCGAAGGCGACGACGTCGCCCAGACACAGTGAGTCCGCGACGGCAAGCGGGTTGCACGCCGCGCGCTCGTTAACTTCGGTTGCGACGAATCGCGACAAGCCCCAGCCCTCCTCCGCAGCCTATTACCGCATGTAAGGTACCACACGCACGCATGGGCGAGGCCTAGCCGAACAGCCACCAACCTCTCTCGCCGTCAACTCCCCCAAGCGGTTATCATGTGCGCGACGGCGCGCGCGAAACGGGGGCATCGCATGACACTCACAGAACAAGAGCTGGCCGAGAAGGCCAAGGGCATCAGGCTGTTCGCCTTCGACCTTGATGGCACCCTGATGAGAAACGACAAGAGCGTCTCGGAACGCACGCAGAACGCGATTCGCGAGCTTCTCGCCCGGGGTATCGAGGCCGTCCCCACCACGGGCCGTGCCTGGCAGGGCCTTCCCATGCCCGAGATCGGCATGGATGACTTCCACTACCTCGTAGCCGCCTGCGGTGCCATCGTCCGGGACCTGCGAACGGGCGAGTTCTTCTGTCGCAAGACCATCGACGCGAGGACCGCGGCCAACCTCCTCCGCACCCTCATGAAGCCGGGCATCTCCGCCTATGTCTGTATCGACGACGAGCCCGGCACTCGCTATGGCTGCGCCGTGAACCGCGAGGAGTTCGATCGCGTCGCCGCCGCGTTTACCCCGCGTAACGGCTATGACGGCGCGGCGGATATCGCCGATAAGGTCGAACGGCTGGGCAAGGGCGTGCTCAAGGTCGGCATCAACTTCATCGACCCATGGCGCGAGGAGGACTTCCTTTCGCTCCCCGCGAACTCCGGTCTCACGGTCAATCCCGCCGCAGTGAGCAACATCGAGTGGGACGCCTTCGGCGTGAGCAAGGCGCGCGGCCTCGAGGAGCTCGCCCATCACCTGGGCTTTGGCCTCGAGCAGGTGTGCACCATCGGCGACTCCGGCAACGACGTCGAGATGCTCGAGGCGGCGGGCCTGGGCATCGCCATGGGAAACGCCTCGGACGTCGCCCGCGACGCAGCGGACTTCACGCTCGACCTCACGAACGAGCAGGACGGCCTCGCCGACTTCGTGGAGCGCTTCCTCCTCGACAAGTAACCGGGGGCGGCTGCACGCCCCGGGCAAGTAGCCCGCGGGGCAATCGCAGCCGCAGGCGGCTCTCCGCACTCAACGTCGTCGCAAGCTGCTACACTTAACCGGCCAGCGTGTCGCTGGGGTATCGTCCAGTGGTTAGGACCCGGGATTTTGATTCCCGTTACCTAGGTTCGAATCCTAGTACCCCAGCGATGCGCTGGTTTTTTGTTTCCACGCAGCACGGATGTGCGGCCTTTCGCTTCTACGCAGCACGGATATGCCGCCACTTGCTTCCGGGCAGCGCGAATGCACCGGCAAAGGGCGCGCACGCCCGGCACAGCGCCGCGAACGCGACAGAAGGCACGTTGCCTTCCTCATCCGCTCACGCAGCCCTTTCCGGACTCTCCACATCCGTGCGCTATCATGACGAGGTTCGCGCCCCAAGGCGGATCCCACCCCAACGGAAGGCAACTCCATGGCAAACGCCACCGCAATCATCCTCGCCGCCGGCGAGGGCACGCGCATGAAGTCCAGTCACGCCAAGGTCTCCCACGAGATTCTCGGCAAGCCGATGATCCGCTGGGTGGCGGACGCCGCCATCGCGGGCGGCTGCGACCGCGTGGTCATCGTTGTCGGCAGTCACGCTGATGAGGTCCGTGCCATCGTCGACGCCGCCTACGCCGGCTCCGCAACTGCGGTCGAGTGCGTCGAGCAGGCCGAGCGCAAGGGCACGGGCCACGCCGTCAAGGTCGCCCTCGAGGCCACCGGCATCGACGAGGGTCCCGTCGTGGTCCTCAACGGCGATCTTCCGCTGGTCACCGCCGAGACCGTTCGCTCCTTCGCCGAGTCCGTCTCCGCCGGCAACGCCGCGGCGACCGCCTTCACCATCACCCCGCCCGACCCGTTCGGCTATGGCCGCATCGTCCTCGCAGAGGACGGCACCATCGAGCGCAACATCGAGCAGAAGGACTGCACGCCCGAGCAGGCGGCAACGCTCCTCGAGTGCAATGCCGGCTGCTACGCCTTCGACGGCGCCCAGCTCGCCGCCCACATCGGCGAGGTCGGGTGCGACAACGCCCAGGGCGAGTACTACCTGCCCGACATGCTCGAGATCCTCAAGTCCCACGGCCAGGCCGTTCGCGCCTTCCACTGCGACGACTATCGCGAGGGCCTCGGCGTGAACTCCCGCGCCCAGCTCGCCCAGCTCACCGCCATCGCGCGCGACCGCATCAACGAGCACTGGATGGCCGAGGGCGTCACCTTCATCGACCCCGTCCAGGCCTGGATCGGCCCGGACGCCACCATCGGCCGCGACACCGTCGTCTGGCCCCAGACCCACCTCATCGGCGAGTGCCACATCGGCACGGATTGCCAGCTCGGCCCCAACAGCCGCCTCACCAACACGAGCGCCGGCAACGGCTGCGTCATCGACGAGACCGTCGCCATCGACGCCAAGCTCGAGAACGCCGTCGATTGCGGCCCGCGCGCCTACCTGCGCCCCGGCACTCACATGCTCAACGGCTCCAAGGCTGGCACGCACGTCGAGATCAAGAAGTCCACGATCGGCGAGGGTTCCAAGGTCCCGCACCTCTCCTACATCGGCGACACCACGATGGGCAGCGGCGTCAACATGGGAGCCGGCTCCATTACCTGCAACTATGATGGCGTCCACAAGCACAAGACGGTCATCGGCAACGACGTCTTCGTCGGCTCGGACACCATGATCGTGGCCCCGGGCGAGATTGGCGACGGTGCCCTCGTCGCCGCCGGATCCGTCATCACCAAGCCCGTCTCCGCAGACGCGCTCGCCATCGGCCGCGCCCGCCAGACCGAGATCGCAGGCTGGGCTTCGAAGCACTTCGAAGCCCTTCGCACACAGAAATAAGGCAATCGACCGCCGCGGCAAGCACCCGCGGCGGTTTGTATGAAGTACCATAGAGGGGCATGCGACGTTTCGACGCCGTAGCCGGATTCCCCCACCGGCAGTTTTTGGCCACGTACTCTCTTACGAAAGGGCGGCACTCAGATGTACGAAGACCTCGACCAGCTTGTTACCATCAAGAAGCGCCTGAGGATCTACAGCGGATCGAGCAACCCCAAGCTCGCTGCAGATATCGCGAAGATTTTGGGCGTCGAGGTTGATGGCCTCGTGCTCGAGCAGTTCGCCAACGGCGAGATCTACGCTCGCTTTGACGAGACCGTCCGCGGTTGCGACGTGTTCTTCATCCAGTCCATCGTTGGCAAGAACGTCAACGACCTCATGATGGAGACCCTTATCGTCGCCGACGCCGCGCACCGCGCCTCCGCCCGCTCCGTCACCGCGGTCATCCCCCACTACGCCTACGCCCGTCAGGATCGCAAGGCCGGCCCGCGCGAGCCGATCACCGCTCGCCTCGTCGCCAACCTGCTCGAGTGCGCCGGCGTTGACCGCGTCATCACGCTTGACCTGCACCAGGGCCAGATCGAGGGCTTCTTCGACGTCCCCGTCAACCACCTCACCGCGCTCCCGCTCTTCGGCCAGTACTTCATGAAGAAGAACTTCGACTGGGAGAACACCGTCGTCGTCTCCCCCGATGTGGGCCGCGCCAAGGCCTGCAAGAAGCTGTCCGATCAGCTCGGCTGCGACCTCGCGATCGCCCACAAGGGCCGTCCGCACCACAACCAGGCCGAGGTCATGGGCATCATTGGTGACATCAAGGACAAGACCTGCATCATCAACGATGACATGATCGACACCGCGGGCACGCTCTGCGCCGCCATCCGCGAGCTCAAGTCCATGGGCGCCGGCGACATCTATGTGTGCGCCACCCACGGCATCTTCTCCGGCCCGGCCATCGAGCGCCTGAATGACGCCCCCATCGTCGAGTGCGTCGTGACCGACTCCGTGCCCCAGCCCGAGGAGAACCTCCAGGGCAAGGTCTCCACGATCAGCGTCGCCAACGAGATCGCCGAGTGCATCTACCATGTCTTCACCGAGACGAGCGTCTCCGGCATGGTCGGCGGCCGTTTCGCGCTCTAAGGCGTCCCCAAGCAAGCAACAGGGCCGCGCGCTCACCTGGGCGCGCGGCCTTTCTCATGAAGGAGCATCATGCCCGCAAAGCCGCAAGCACAACCCGGAACCATCCGCCTGGTCGCAGGCCTCGGCAATCCCGGCGACGAATACGCGAACACCCGCCACAACGCAGGCTTCCGCGCCATCGACGTGCTGGGCGAGCGCCTGGGAGCCGGCTACTGGAAGAGCCAGTGCGGAGCCGAGGTAGCCATCGTGCGCGTCCGCGGCGAGGAGGGCCCGCGCGAGGTGGTGCTCGCAAAGCCGCAGAGCTACATGAACACGAGCGGCGGCCCCATCTCCAAGCTCTGCGCCGAGTATCACGTCGCCCCCGACGAGGTCCTCGTCATCCATGACGAGCTCGACCTCGACCCCGGGGTGGTCCGCGTGAAGTTCGGCGGTGGCCACGCCGGCCACAACGGCCTCAAGTCCATCATCAACAAGCTCGGCACCAAGGACTTCTCCCGCATCCGCGCGGGCATCGGTATGCCCCCGGGACGTATGCCCGTCGTGGACTGGGTGCTCAAGGAGTACCGCACCGGCGAGATGGAAGACGTCCGTCTCGCCGCCGTTGACGCGGCGGACGCCGTCGAGACGTGCCTCGAGCGAGGCGTCATCTTTGCCCGCGACCACATCAACGGGGCCGGCAAGCCGGGCAGCAGATAGCGCACGGCCGCTGAGCCGTAAACGGTAGGTATTCGCCCGCGAGCGGCATGACGCTGCTCGCGGGCTTTTTTCTCCACCGGCGCAACGCCCGGGCACCACCGCAGGTCAGCGCGCCGCCGGCCAAAAAGTTGACCTCTAACGCATGGTCATTTAGCCAAATACCCGCAGGTCACAGGCATTATTGTCAAGACAATTCCGATATCCGAACGCACGCAGCGCGATAGAATTACGTCGTGTGTGCAAACACGCGCCAACGCACGTCGACTCGGGGCAAAAGGTCGGCGCTCGGGCGCACGAAGCAAGACAGGAGAGGAGATCTGCATGTACAAGATCCTCAAAAAGACGCAGTTCTCGGAGAAGGTGTTCGAGTTTCGCGTAGAGGCGCCGCAGATGGCGAAGAAGGCTCACGCCGGCCAGTTCCTCATGGTCCGCGCGAACGAGCAGGGCGAGCGCGTCCCGTTCACCCTCGCCGGCTGGAACGCCGAGGAGGGTTGGGTCGAGTTCATCTTCATGGTGATCGGCAAGACCACCGAGATGCTTTCCGCCTACAACGAGGGTGACGAGCTCCAGGACGTCACCGGTCCCCTGGGCAACCCCACCGAGATCGAGGGCGACCGCGTCGTCGTGCTCGGCGGCGGCGTCGGCCTGGCCATCGCCTACCCCGTTGCCCGCACCTTCTGCGAGGAGGGCAAGAAGGTCTCCGTCATCATGGGCGCGCGCACCAAGGACCTGCTCATCCTGACCGACCAGTTCAAGGCGCTCCCGCTCGAGGGTCTCTACATCACCACGGACGACGGCTCTGAGGGCGAGAAGGGCGTTGTCACCGCTCCGCTCGAGCGCCTCTGCCAGGAGGGTGCCGTCGACGGCGCCTTCTGCGTTGGCCCCGTCCCGATGATGAAGTTCTCCGCCCTTACGGCCCAGAAGTACAACCTCCCGATCATCGCCAGCCTGAACCCGATCATGGTCGACGGCACCGGCATGTGCGGCTGCTGCCGCGTCGAGGTTGGCGGCAAGACCCGCTTCGCCTGCGTCGACGGCCCGGATTTCGACGCCACCCAGGTCGACTGGGATGACCTTCGCGCCCGTCAGGGTTCGTACCGCACCGAAGAGGGCGAGTCCCTCGAGGCTTACAAGGAGGAGAGCTGCGCATGCCACAGGTAAACGGTAAGTACAAGCCCAACATGAAGGCTCCCCGCACCCCTTACGTCGAGGAGCTTCCTGAGGAGCGTGCACAGGACTTCCGTCCGGTCGACCGTGGCTACTCCATGGCCGACGCCGTGGCCGAGGCCAACCGCTGCCTCGACTGCAAGAACCCCAAGTGCGTCCAGGGCTGCCCGGTCAACATCAACATCCCCGGCTTCATCGAGAAGATCCGCGAGGGAGACTTCGGTGGCGGCCTCGACATCATTCGCGAGGCGAGCCTGCTTCCCTCCGTCTGCGGCCGCGTCTGCCCGCAGGAGAACCAGTGCGAGGGCAACTGCGTCCTTAACAACAAGGACCGCGCCATCGCCATCGGCCAGCTCGAGCGCTTCCTCGGCGACAACGCCACCGAGCTCGCCCATGACCCCGAGATCAAGCCGTCCAACGGCAAGAAGGTCGCCGTCGTGGGCTCCGGCCCCTCCGGCATCGCCTGCGCCGGCGAGCTCGCCCGCAACGGCTATGAGGTCACGGTCTTCGAGGCCTTCTTCACCGGCGGCGGCGTCCTGACCTACGGCATCCCCGAGTTCCGTCTTCCCAAGGCGATCGTCAAGCGCGAGATCGACGGCCTGGAGAAGCTCGGCGTCAAGTTCGAGTACAACAGCGTTGTGGGCCGCATCACCGACGCCAAGGAGCTCTTCGAGGAGCAGGGCTTTGACGCCATGTACCTCGCCGTGGGCGCCGGCCTGCCCAAGTTCCTGAACGTCCCGGGCGAGAACCTCCCCGGCGTCTTCTGCGCCAACGAGTACCTCACCCGCGTGAACCTCATGAAGGCCGAGAAGTTCCCGGTGTACGACACCCCGACCAAGCACGGCAAGAACGTCGTCGTGTTCGGCGGCGGCAACGTCGCCATGGACGCCGCGCGCACCGCGCTCCGTCTCGGCGCCGGCACCGTCACCCTCGCCTATCGCCGCACCGAGGAAGAGATGCCCGCCCGTAAGGCCGAGCTCCACCACGCCAAGCAGGAGGGCGTCAAGATCCTCCCGCTCGTCTCGCCGCTGGAGTTCGAGGCTGACGAGAATGGCTTCGTGACCAAGGTCAAGCTCGAGAGGATGGAGCTTGGCGAGCCCGACGAGAGCGGCCGTCGTCGTCCGCACCCGGTCGAGGGTTCCGAGTTCGAGATTCCGTGCGACGTCGCCGTCACGGCCATCGGCACGAACGCCAACCCCTTCCCGAAGCTCGCCGCCGAGGAAGTCGCCCTCAACAAGTGGGGCTACATCAAGGCAGACGAGAACGGTCGCACGTCTGACCCGCGCATCTGGGCCGGCGGTGACATCGTCACCGGTGCCGCCACGGTCATCCTGGCCATGGGTGCCGGCAAGAAGGCCGCGCACTCCATGATGGAGGTCCTGGAGGGCTAAGCGCCCCTCACGGCATCACTAGTACGCCAGCGACCCCGAAGCCTCACGGCTCCGGGGTCGCTTTTTGTTTTTATAGGCCCGCATGGGGCGGGACGGGGCGTTCGCCCGGACATATCGCCTCGCGAGCTCCCTTAGCCTCGCATCCACCTCGCCTCGCCGCATGCGGCACTCGGCAAAACGTATTTCTACACAACATCCGAAATCGTTAGGCCTCGAGCTTCTCGATAAGCTCGTCGATGACGGCATGGCAGTCCCCGACCACCTTGTACTGCGCGGCGCCGAAGATCGGGGCGTCGGGGTCATCGTTCACAGCAACGATGGTCTGGGCGCCCGAGATGCCCGCGAGGTGCTGGATGGCACCGCTCACGCCAAGGCTCAGCAAGAGCTTCGGCGCCACGGAGACGCCCGTCTGGCCAACCTGGTGCGAGTAGTCGAGCCAGCCGGCCTCGACGACCGGACGTGTGCAGCCGATCTCGACCTTGCAACCCAGGCGCTCGCCCAGAAGCTCGACGAGCCTTCGCACGGGCGCGAGCGCCTTCTTGCTGCCAACGCCACGCCCCACCACGACGAGGACGTCAGCATCGGTGATCGAGCCATCGGTACCCGCCGTCTCGCGAGAGAGCACGCGCACGCGGCGCTCGACCCCCTCCGCCAAGGGAACGTCCTCGACGACAACGCTCCGCACCTCGCGGGGTTCAGGAGCCGGAAAGATCCCCGGGCGCACGGTCGCCATCTGCGGGCGGCGACTCGGACAGACGATGGTTGCCATCAGGTTGCCGCCAAACGCCGGACGCGTCTGCTGGAGGAGACCCCTCTCGGTATCCATCTCGAGAATCGTGCAATCTGCGGTGAGACCGGTCTGGAGGAGAACCGCGACGCGTGGCGCGAGCTCGCGGCCAAAGTTGGTGGCACCGTAGAGGATGACCTCGGGCTTGCGCTCGAGAGCAAGATCGCAGAGCCACGCGGCGTAGACCTCGGCGTCATTCTCGGCGAGGCGCTCGTCGCGCGTGCGGATGACCTCGTCCGCGCCGGCGGCGAGGAGGGTGACGACGTTCGCGTCCACCTCGGCGGCGCCGTCGGCGGTGGCCTCGTCATCGGCAGCGACACCCGCGCCAAGGGGCTCCCCGAGCACGGCCACGAGCTCGCAGCCGCGCTCGTCGGCGAGCTCGCGCGCCTTGCCCAGCAGCTCACATGCCACGGGCAACACCGCGCCCGCAGAATCCACCTGCGCGAACACCCAAATGTTCTCGTACTCAGAGAGGTCGACGCCCACGGCGTCCTTCTCGATCGAAAGGGCGCCAACAGGGCACGCGTCGACGCACATGCCGCAGCTCACGCAGCCGTCCAGGACATGCGCCTTGCGATCGACGACCTCGATGCCCGCGTTCGCGCACACGCGCTCGCAGCGACGGCACCCCACGCACTTCTCGGTAGTAACGACCAGACCGCTCATCGCGCGACCTCCTCGATGACACGCAGCAAGCCCGCGGCCTGCTCGCAGACGGATCCCTCGAGCTCGACGGCCTCGTTCGAGCGCTCCGGCACGAAGGACCTGACCACCTGCGTGGGCGACCCGTCAAGGCCACAGCGGGCGCGATCGGCTCCCGCTGCCACGGCATCAAGAATCTCGACCTCCGCCGCCTCGCCCGCTCGCACGCCGGCGATGCTGGGCATGCGCAGGGTCGCGATGTCCTTCGTCACCGTAATGACCGCAGGGAGCGGCACCTCGACGACCTCGGCGCCCTCATCCGTGTCGCGACGCACAACAAGCGAACCCTCGCTGGCGTCGATGACCTCCGAGACGCCAGCGACACAGGGAACGCCCATGATGCCCGCAAGCTCCGGGCCAATCTGCGCCGTGTCGCCATCCACCGCCATCTTGCCGCAAAGAACGAGGTCGGGACGCTCGTCACCCTCCCCTAACGCAAGCGAGAGGGCATAGGAGGTGGCAAGCGTATCCGCTCCGGCGAACGCGCGGTCCGAGAGGAGCGTCGCCGAGTCCGCACCACGGGCGACGGCATCGCGCAGGAGGCGCGCCGTATCGGGAATGCCCATCGAGAGCGCGCGAACCGTGCCGCCGAGGCGCTCTTTGAGCTCGAGCGCGACCTCGAGCGCCGCCGTGTCAAACGGATTCACGACGGACTGACGCCCGTCTCGCACGATCGTGTTGGTCTTGGGATCCATGCGCACCTCGGTGGTGGAGGGCACGGCCTTCATGCAGACGACCATCCTCATGCGCGCTCACCGCCCTTCTCGGCATCGGCAGGCGCGACATTCGTCCCGGCGCCTCCACGCTCGCGCGCGTTGGCTCGAGCTGCCCCCGCGGCGACCATCTCATCCAGCAGCTCTTCACCAAAGAGGTTGCCACGACCGAGCTGGCCCTTGGGGTCGAGCTGGCACTTGAGCCGCGCCATCTCGCGGATGTGCGCGGGACCATACATCGTCTCGAGGAAGCCGCGCTTGATCTTGCCCACGCCATGCTCGGCAGAGACCGCGCCACCCATGCGCGTGACCTCCGCCGCCCAGTCGGCGAAGAGCTTCTTGCCGGCGGCAAAGTCGCGTGAATCGCGAGGCAGCACGTTCACGTGCAGGTGATTGTCACCGATGTGCCCCCACGCGGCGCTTTCGAGGCCCGCCTCGGCAAGCGTGCGACGGTAGAGCGACACGACGTCATGCAGGCGCTCGTCCGGCACGGACATGTCGCTCCCCAGCTTCGTGATGGAGGGATCGATTCTGCGGCGCTCGTCAATGAGCATGTTCACGCTCTCCGGAACGGCGTGACGGAAGAAACGCTGGCACTCACGGTCCACGTCCGTGCGCGCGACCCAAGTGTCAACCTCGCTCGCCCCCACCTCGGCCATGGCATCACCAATCGTGTAGAGCTCGGAGGCCGCCTCTGCCTCGTCGTTGCAATCGAGCTCGACGTAGACGCAGCACGCAAAGCGCTCCTCCACGGAAGGAAGGCTCGAGAAGGCGGCGCTGTTCTCGCGCTGGGAGCGCAGGATCGAGAGGGCACCGTCGTCAAAGTACTCGATAGCCTTCGCGCACGAGAGACGCGGGCGCACCGCGCAGGTGAAGTCGAGCGCTGCCGTCTCGCTCTCGAAGAAGCAACTCACGCCCCACACGACTGCCGGCGCCGGTGTAAGGGCGAGCTCAACCTCACTCACCACGCCAAGCGTGCCGTCAGACCCTACGAACAGGTCGACGGCGTCCATGTCATCCTCCACGAAGTAGCCGGAGGCGTTCTTGGTCTTGGGCATCTCATACGTGGGGAGGTCGAGCGCGATCTCGCGGCCACCCTCCGTCACGAGCGTGAGCGTGCGACCACACGCGTGCACCTCGCCGCGACGCAGCGCGACGACATCGCCATCCGCGAGCACGACGCGCAGGGCGCTCACGTGAGGACGCACGGGACCGTAGCCGTAGCTGCGGGCTCCAGAGGCGTTGCAGGCCACCATGCCGCCGATACAGGCGCTCGTCTCCGTTGGGTCCGTGGGAAAGAACTGTTCGGGACCGGCATAGAGCTCCTCAAGCGCCGCCAGGCCCTCCTTGTCCCAGCCCGCCGTGGGAATGGCCTTGTTCGCTAGGGCCTTGCGCAGGTTGGCGAGGACGACGCCCGGCTGGACGCGCAGGTAGAACCTGCCGTCCTCATCTCGCCGAAGCCCAAGATAGCCGTCCATGCGCGCGAGGCTCATGACATGGCCGCCGTGCGGGACGGCACCAGCGGCAAGACCGGTCCTCGCACCCTGGACGGTCACGGGGCCTCCCGCGACGGACGCCTCGCGCAAGACGGCACGAATCTCGTCCTCACTCACGGGAAAGGAAATGCTCTCCGCCTCTCCCGCGCTGCGCGACTCATCGCGAACGTATTCCTCGTATTCCGAGGTAAAGGGTCTGACTTGCACCATGCGAACCTCTTTCGCGCCGCCAGTTTGTAGGGAGCCACGATACGCGCCATAGGTTGCCGTTTCGTTTCTCGAATTAACGTATCTCGGATGCGTTGCTCGATATCGCACGACAAACGGGCGAATACGCGGCATAATGGTCAGAAAAGTTCGCGCGGTCCCACCCAAACGCCGCGCCCATCCCACTAGTTCAGGAGGCAGCGCCGCATGAAGGAACTCGAGGATCGCATTCGCCAGGACGGCATCGTTCGCGAGGGCAACGTCCTGAAGGTGGACAGCTTCCTCAACCACAAGTGCGACGTCGCACTCTATGACCAGATGGGTGCCGAGTGGGCCCGCCTGTTCGCCGGCAAGCACATCGACAAGATCTTGACGATCGAAAGCTCGGGCATCGGCATCGCTTGCGTCGCCGCCACCCACTTCAACGACGTGCCCGTGGTCTTCGCCCGCAAGACCGAGTCCAAGAACCTCGACGGCGAGCAGTACCGCACCCAGATCAGGAGCTACACCAAGGGCCGCACCTACGAGGTCATCGTCGCCAAGCGCTTCCTCGAGCGTGGCGAGCACGTCATCATCCTCGACGACTTCCTGGCCATGGGCTGCGCCCTCAACGGCCTCCTCGAGATCTGCGAGGAGGCGGGCGTCGTGGTCGAGGGCATCGGCATCGCCATCGAGAAGGGTTTCCAGCCCGGCGGCAAGAGCCTGCGCGAGCGTGGCTACCAGGTGGAGAGTCTCGCCATCGTCCAGTCGATGGACGCCGCTACCGGCGAGATCGAGTTCGCCTAGGCTCAGCGCAAATCCGTGAGCAGCTTCATTCTCTACGTGAACGACGGGGATGGCGTACGCGCTGGCGACGCCATCCCCGTTTCCGTGACGCGCAAGCACGTGCGCAATCTCAATCTGCGCATCCACCGTGACGGTTCGGTCGTGCTGAGCATGCCGATGGCCATGCCGGCAGGTCGCGCCCAGGAGTTCCTCGACAGGCGCGCGGCGTGGATTCGCAAGAACGTCGACTCGCGCTTCAAGCGTGCCGCGGTGCAAGATCTCCTGGCGGGTCAGGGTGCCTCCACCTATCCGCTCTGGGGTGAGTCCGTTGAGGTTCCGAATGGCGACAAGCTCACGTTGGACGAGGTCGACGAGATCTACCGAGAAGAGCTCGCCCATCGCCTGCCAGAGATCGTCATGTGGATGGAATCGCAGGTAGGGGCCCACGCAAGCTCCTGGAAGATTCGCGCCATGGCGACGCGTTGGGGATCGTGCACCCCTAAGACCGGTGCCATCCGCATCAACGCGCGCCTCGCCGCATACCCGCCCGAGTGTCTCTCCTACGTTGTCGCGCATGAGCTCGCGCACCTACTCGAGCCAACCCACAACGCTCGATTCCACGTGATTGTCGCTCGCGCCATCCCCAACGAGCCCGAGATTCGCGCCCGGATGCGCAAGCCGCCCGTGGGGTAAGATTCACGAAGGAAACGAGACCAAGGAGCCAGCATGCCGGGTAAGCGCACCGATGTCATCAGTTGGGACGAGTTCTTCATGCGTGTCGCCGTTGCGGCGAGCCTGCGCAGCAAAGACCCAAACACCCAGGTGGGCGCCTGTATCGCAGACACCAACCATCGCATCCTGTCCGTGGGCTACAACGGCACCCCCACCGGCCTCAACGATGACGACTTCCCCTGGGAGACGGACGCTGATCCCCTGCTCGACAAGCACAACTACGTGATCCACGCCGAGGCGAACGCGATTCTCAACTACCGCGGCTCGCTCAAGGACCTCGACGGCGCGAGCGTCTACGTGACCCTCTTCCCCTGCCACGAGTGCGCCAAGACCCTCGTGCAAGCAGGCATTGGCGAGGTCGTCTACCTGGGCGACAAGTACGAGGGCACGACGGACAACCTCGTCTCCAAGAGCATCCTCGATCGATGCGGCATTGGCTATCGCCAGATCACGCTCTCGGACTAGTCCCAAGGAGGAACGCCCATGACGGAGACGAACAAGGAAACGGCCCTCGCGAGCAGCGACGAGCCCAAGAGCAGCATCATTCCCGTTGGCAAGGCACCTGAGTGCGAGCCGGACGAGGAGCTTCTCTATGACCTCGCGGACCTCTTCAAGGTCTTCTCTGACACGACGCGCATCAAGATCCTGTTCACCCTCATGGGGCGCGATCTGTGCGTGGCGGATATCGCAGACGAGACGGACACCACGCAGAGCGCCGTCTCTCACCAGCTGCGCACACTCAAGCAGGCGCACCTCGTGAAGTTCGTGCGCGACGGACGCAACATCGTCTATTCCCTCGCGGACGACCACGTCTACACGATGCTCAACGTCGGCCTCAACCACATCTGCGAGTAGCATCCGCGCCTGAGGCGGCGTTTGGACGCCCCGGATTCGGCACTCGAGGACATATCCTGGCGCGAGCGGTCAAAATACCCATCTTGGCGTACGGGTTGACCGCCGCATGGGACTAGTTAATTGACTGCAATCAAGCAACCAGCCGAACAACACAGCAATTTGGTCCTCATTCAGGACGGATTGCTATTAGCAGACATGCGTTGTGCACCCTGACGGACAAATGGAGACGCCTCGGAGCCAATTTCGGGCTACCGGGTGTACGCCAAGATGGGTATTTTGACCACGATCGCAGACACATGCTATTAACGGACAGTTTCTCCCCCGGCGCTCCAGGGGAGCGACATACGTCGCGCGTCCGTTATTTCATGCAAACCAGCCATTCGCCTATTTCTCGTTGACATATGAATACGCGCTCATATAATTAGTTCTAGCCTGGCATATGAATGATTGTTCAGATGTTCCGGCTATCGTAAATACACAAGCGAGGGCACGGCCCTTGAGAGAAAGGTCCCATCATGAAGAAGGCGTTCAAGCTCGACGAGATCGATTGTGCCAACTGCGCCCGCGAGCTGCAGGACGAGCTCTCCAAGCTCGAGGGCGTCAAGTCCGTCTCCGTCAATTTCATGACCCAGAAGCTCACCCTCGAGGCCGATGACGCGGAGTTTGACGAGGTCCTCGAGCGCGTCGTCGACTTCACCGCCGATGCCGAGCCCGACTGCGAGATCATCCGTTAGCAAGCCATCCCCTGCCGCTGGCCCTACTTTTCGCGGCGGGGGTCTTTTAAATGCTAATATATGAACGGCTGCGCATACGTTCATCGATTTGGGAGAAGGAGCACAATGGCAGACCAAAAGAAAAGGAAGCGTCGCAAGAAGGAGACGCAAGAGCAGAAGCTCCGTCGCATCCTCATCGCGCTTGTCATCTTTGCCGTTATCTTCGCGATAGATGAGCTTGGCGCACTCAAGGCCGCCTTTGGCGACCCGGGATGCGTCTATGCAAGCTTCGTACTCTATCTCGTGCCCTTCGTCATCGCTGGCCACGATGTCCTCAGGAAGGCCTATGGCAACATCCGTCGCGGCAAGGCCTTTGACGAGTCGTTCCTCATGGCCGTCGCCACGATCGGCGCCTTCGCAATGGTCCTCTTCCCCGACACTGACCCACATATGGCCGAGGGCGCGGCGGTCATGCTCTTCTACCAGGTGGGCGAGCTGTTCCAGGCATACGCCGTCGACAAGAGCCGCAAGTCCATCGCCGCCATGATGGATATTGCCCCCGACTACGCAAACATCGAGGGTGAGGACGGCGAGCTCGAGCAGGTCGACCCGGACGAGGTCGCTATGGGATCCGTCATTGTGGTCAAGCCGGGCGAGCGCATCCCCATCGACGGCACCATCATCGAGGGCGCGACCCAGCTCGACACCGCCGCACTCACGGGCGAATCCGTCCCGCGCCATGCCGAGACGGGCGCGGATGTCATCTCGGGATGCATCAACATGACCGGCCTCATCAAAGTCAGGACCACCAAACCCTTTGGGGAGTCGACCGTCTCGCGCATCCTCGAACTCGTTGAGAACGCCAGCGAGAAGAAGGCCAAGACCGAGAACTTCATCACTCGCTTCGCCCGCGTCTACACCCCGGCGGTCACTGGTGCCGCGGCCCTCCTCGCCCTTGGCGGCGGCCTCATCACCGGCGCCTGGAGCGACTGGATCCTCCGTGGCCTCACCTTCCTCGTCGTCTCCTGTCCGTGCGCCCTCGTTATCAGCGTGCCGCTCAGCTTCTTCGGCGGTATCGGCGGGGCGTCGCGCATCGGCGTTCTCGTAAAGGGATCGAACTACCTCGAGTCCCTGGCGGAGGTCGACACGGTCGTCTTCGACAAGACGGGCACCCTTACCAACGGCACCTTCAACGTCGTCGCCATTCACCCAGAGTCCGGCGTCGACCCAGATTACGTCCTCAGCCATGCCGCCTATGCGGAGGCCTTCTCGGACCATCCCATCGCGCTCTCCGTCAAGGCTGCGTATACGGGTGAGATCGACCGCAATCGCATTCGCGACGTCCAGGAGGAGAGTGGCCACGGCGTCGTGGCTCGCGTGGTCGAGGAGACCCAGGCCGCAGAACACGTGGTCCTCGTGGGCAACGACAAGCTCATGCGCGCACACGGCGAGACCTGGCACGATTGCTCGCTCACCGGCACCATCCTGCACGTCTCGGTCGACGGGCGCTACGTGGGCCACATCGTGATCGCGGACGTCGTGAAGGACGACGCCGCGCAGACCATCCGCGACCTCCACGCCTGCGGCGTCCGCCGCTGCGTCATGCTCACGGGCGACCGCGAGGAGGTTGCGAAGGCCGTGGCGGAGCAGCTCGGCATCGATGAGTTCCACGCACAGCTCCTGCCCGCGGACAAGGTCGAGCGAGTCGAGACACTGCTCTCGAACGAGGATGCCAAGCACAAGCTCGCCTTCGTTGGCGACGGCATCAACGATGCCCCGGTTCTCACCCGCGCGGACGTGGGCATTGCCATGGGAGCGATGGGCTCCGACGCCGCCATCGAGGCAGCCGACGTCGTCCTTATGGACGACAAGCCCTCGAACATCTCGCGAGCCATCCGCATTGCCCGCAAGACGATGGGGATCGTCTGGCAGAACATCGTCTTCGCGCTTGCCGTGAAGCTCCTGATTCTGGCGCTGGCGGCGTTTGGCATCGCCAACATGTGGCTCGCCGTCTTTGGCGACGTGGGCGTCGCGATCATCGCGATCCTCAACGCCATGCGCGCCATGCACGTCGAGAACTAGCAGCGCGAACCAGAAAAAGGGACAGTCCCTTTTTCTGGTTCGAAGGCCTCGCCGCACAACAATGCCCCCGCCGCGAGGGGGCGCGACGGGGGCCAAAGGAAGGAAGGTACTTGGTACTTACCCCTCCACCAGGCGTTATAGCGTTGCCGCACAAGCTTCACGTCTCCGTCACGTTCGCGCCACACCGCCATCACGTCCGCGACACATCACCGCCATAAATGGAACGGCGCCCCTTCGCCTTCGGCTTTCGCCAGGCGAAGGGGCGTCGCTTTTCTTACCAAACCGTCCGAATCCTCGACCCCGGAGACTCGGCCCCAAAGCCACCGTCCCGAAGTCGCGGCATAGCCACGGCCACGCTTTGGTAACCCTACTCCTCGACCTCGAGAAGCTCAATCTCGAAGTTGAGCGGCTTGCCCGCAAACTCATGGTTGGCGTCGACCTTGATCTGCGCCGGGGTCACCTCGACCACGCGCGCGGGAATGACCTGGTTGTTCGGCCCGCGAAGACCAACCTGGTCGCCCACGGACATGCGCTCCATGCCAAGGGCCTCCTCGCGGCGGAACGTAAAGACGAGCTGATCGTCGTGCTCGCCATATGCCTCGCTGGGAGCAAGGTGGACGTTCTTCTTCTCGCCAACCTGCATATCCGCAACGGCAAAGTCAAACCCAGGAATCATCTGCTTGGCGCCGCACGTGAACTCAAGCGGCGTGCCTCGATCGTAGCTGCTGTCGAACTGCGTGCCGTCGTCGAGCGTGCCACGGTAGTTGACCTTGACCTTTTTACCGATGTTGGACATTTCGTGTCTCCTGTCTATGGCGCCCTCAATACTGCTGAGGGTTTTCAGACCAGGTAGCATAAGCATTCGTAAACCAAAGGGCAATATGTCCGTTTCTTTATCTTCACACTGGAAACACGCTGTTGATATAGTTAAGGCTTCCGTATCGCAATGAAAGGGGCCCGCATGTCCTCTGCCCAGAAGACCGTTAAAATCCTCAGTTTCATCGCCATGGCGATCGCCATGGCCTTCATCGTCGTCGGCGCGCTCTGCCTTGCCGGCGTCCCGGTCATCTCCAGCGACAACCCCGAGGTTCTCCGCCAGCTTGGCGTCCTCTGCTTCATCGACGCCATCGCCTTCGTCATCTACGTCGTCCTCGGCATCCGCGGCGCCAACTCTCCGCGCAAGATTGGCCCGTTCCGCGTCTACACCGTGATCGTGCTCGCGTTTGGCGTCCTCAACGTTGCCGTCGCCGTCGCCTCTCACCCTGAGAACATCATCGGCAGCGCCGGCGTCTCGACCATCGCCTCGCTCGTCCTCGCCATCGCCGGCTTCATCACCTCCGGCAAGGTCGTCAAGGAACTCGACCGCTAAGGACTCGCCCGGCGTGCCACACGGGCCCCTCACCGGGCTATGAGCCCAGCAACTGCACATTTCACATAAGATGGACGGGTCACGGCATAGGAAGTTGCCGTGACCCGTTTTTCATGTGCTGCGGGCGACGCACGGCGTCCGTCCACGGCACGACAAAAGAGGGAGGAAACGATGCTCTTCGACGTCTACGGCACCAACGCACCATTCCAGTGGCTTGGCTGGGTCCTCGTGTTCGTTGGCCTCATCCTCGCCAACGAGTTCGCGCGCCGCTCCAAGGTTGGCGGACTCATCATGTTCGGCGCCCTTCCCATCGCCATGACCGTCTACTGCATAGCCATCGGCATTGGCGTGGCACAGGGCGCCGATTGGGCGCTCAACAACCCCACGCACGTCTACCAGAACAGCTGGTTCCACTACGCCAAGGTCTACGCGGCGCTCGCCGGCTGCTTGGGCTTCATGGTCATCAAGTACAAGTGGGGCAGGCTCGGCCGCGCCCACTGGTTCCGCGCCTGGCCGTTCGTCATCGTGGCCATCAACATCTTGATTGCGGTGTGCTCCGACTTCGAGAGTGCCTACCACTTCTTCGCGCTCGGCGAGACCACCTGGGTCACGTCCGAGGGCGCCACGCAGCTCGCCGGATGGAACAACGTGTTCAACGGCATCGCCGGCATCATCAACATCTTCTGCATGACCGGCTGGTGGAGCGTCTACGCGTCCAAGGACGAGGCGGATATGCTCTGGCCCGACATGACGTGGGTCTACATCATCGCCTATGACATCTGGAACTTCTGCTACACGTACAACTGCCTGCCCACGCACTCCTGGTTCTGCGGTTTTGCGTTGCTGCTGGCCCCCACCGTGGCAAACTTCTTCTGGAACAAGGGCGGCTGGATCCAGAACCGCGCCTTCACGCTTGCCATCTGGTGCATGTTCGCGCAGGTGTTCCCCTACTTCCAGGAGCAGTCCGTCTTCGTGACGCACTCCACGCTCAACCCCACCTCCGCACTCGTGGTCTCCGTCCTTGCGCTCGTGGCAAACGTGGCGGCCATCATCTACATCGTCTATCGCGCCAAGAAGCTCGGCGTGAACCCCTACAAGAGCGACGTCTTCAAGGGCACGCGCGACTGGGAGCAGGCCACGGCCCGTCGAGAGCCCGCCGAGAACGACCCCGCACTCGCGGCCTAACGTCTCACAACAAAGCCTAATGCAACGACCCCGCCACCATGGCAATGGTGACGGGGTCGTTTGTCACTGCGCAGCGGAGTGGCACGATGGGGCAGGGCCGCCTTTGTCACCGCAGGCAGGGCCGCCTTTGTCACCGCAGCTCCACACGCCTCGTGGCCACACGGCCAACGAGCGCCGGAGAGTGCGAGACGAGCACGAGACCCCAGCCATCGCGCTCCTGTAGGCCCATCAGCACATGCCACAGCTCGGCCTGCGTCACGGCGTCGAGCATGGCCGTGGACTCATCGGCGATGAGGTAGCGAGGCCGCACGGACAGCGCGCGCACCATGGCGAGGCGCATGAGCTCGCCACCGCTCAGCTCGTGCGGACGCCGCGCGAGCCACTCCTCGCGCACACCAAACGAACCGAGAAGCTCGTCCGCACGTGCACGCGCGCATGCCTCGCCCGCTCCGGCAACCTCCCCCAGGCTCCGCCCAAGTCTCACCCGCGGGTCAAACGCCAACTCGGGATGCTGGGGCAGCAGCTGCACGGGGCTTGCCTCGCCCCGCAGACGCGCAATGGGACGCACGGGTTCGCTGTCCGCGAGCACACACCCAGACGCAGGCACCAGATAGCCAGCAAGCAGTTGGCACAGCGTCGTCTTTCCGCGGCCAGACGGGGCCGTGAGCGCCACGCGCTCCCCCGGTTCCACCGAAAGGCTCAGACCTCGGTATAGCTCGCGCCCACACGGGTAGCGAAAGGAGATGTCTCGTGCCTCGAGGCTCATCGGGTCACCTCCAAATCGTCGCCAACCGTACCAAACGTCGCAAAGTCGTGGCCCGGCAGCGCATGCCACAGGGCACGCGAGAAGGGGTGCCTCAGCAGCTCCGGAGCCGAGAAGCTCCCCACGCCCGTCTCCTCCACGACCGTGCCATCCCGGAATACTGCCACGCGGTCCGCAACGCGCAGCGCAAGCTCGATGTCGTGCGTGATGAGCAGCACGCCGCCGCCCGCGTCCGCAAAGGCGCGCAGATCGTCGAGGGCATGCACCGCAAGGTCAAGGTCGAGGCCTGGCGTGGGCTCGTCGGCGATGATGAGGCGCGGCTCCTCCATGAGCGCGCACATAAGCAGCACGCGCCGCGCCATGCCGCCGGAGAGCTGGTGGGGATAGAGGCGCTCGACCTGTTCGCCGAGCCCATACGAGGCAAATAGCTCGCGTTGGCGGGCCAGCCTGCGCGCGGCGTCCGCCCTTCGCTCGGCACGCGAGGAGCCGCGAGACACGCCGCAGACCTGATCGCCCACGCGCATAAGCGGGTCGAGATTATCCACGCCCTGCGGCACGAGCGAGATCCCGTGCCCCCGCAGCCGCGCAAGCGACGCTGCGTCCTGCGCGGTGCCGTCAAACCAGATGGAGCCCGTCACCTCGGCGTTCGTCTCGTACTGACCCATGAGGGCGTCTGCGAGCACCGTCTTTCCCGAGCCGCTCGCCCCCACGACGGCCAGGAGCTCGCCCTCGTGCACGGAGAGCGTGAGGTCGTGCAGCACCTCGCCGCGACAGCGAGTGCCGGAGAAGTACGGGGCGGTTGGGTCGTAGTCATCGAACGCCACGCTCAGGTGCTCCACGGCGAGCAGGTGGTGCCCGCCGGCATGATACGAGGAGCCCGCATGGCTGTGATGGTGGTGCAGCTCGTCGGTCACGTGAGCCACGGCGTGGCCACCCGTCTGCAAAGCGTCCATGAGCCTCCCCTATCTCTGCGACGAACGCGCCGACGCGAGGGCGCGCGCCAGCGAGCCCAAACATGCGAACGCGAGAACAACGACGAGCAGCGCCGCGCCGGGCAGCGCCGCGAGCCACCAGTACCCCGCGGAGAGGTACTGCATGGACTCCGAAAGAATCACGCCCACGGCAGGCTCGTCCGGCGAGAGGCCAAACCCGAGGAACGTGATAGACGCCTCATGCAGGATCGCGTGCGGGAACATCAGAACGACACCCACGAGCAGCTGCGGGAGCGCCGCCGGCAGCACGTGGCCGCGCACGACTTGCCAGGGCGTGGCGCCCGCGGCGCACGCCGAGGCGAGCCAGGGCTGCTCGCGCAGCTGCACGATCTCTGCTCGCAGGACGCGCGCGAGGCTCGGCCAGTGCGTGAGGGCCACGCCAACCGTGACGCCCACGGCGCCGCGGCCAAGCGCATAACTCACGAGGATGAGGAGCACGATGTGCGGGATGCCCATAACGAGGTCGACAAGCCACGACACGGCGGCGTCTGCCACCCTACCGCCGAGGGCCGCCACGCAGGCGAGCGCAAACGCGATGACGCCCGAGCACGCCGCCGCGAGCAGGCCCACGAATACCGAGGTGGAAAGGCCCGCAAGCGTACGGGCAAGCATGTCTCGGCCCATCCAGTCCGTACCAAAGGGATGCGCGGCGCACGGTGCGAGGTTCTTGGCCGTAAAGTCGCTCGCCACGGCGACGCCCGCAAGGCACCTGCCCGCGACCACGACGAGCGCGAGCAGTGCGCAGGCCCCCACGAGGCCGACGAGCATGAGGCGCCGATTACCCAGACGGCCCCGCTCGGGCGTGTGGAACACGGTGCGGGAGCCGTCCTCGCCATGGCGCCCATCCTCGTCGCGGGGCCCGGGGCACGCCACGCACGCCTGGGACGCGCTAACGACACTACCCACGAGACCTCGCCTCCTGCCCACGCACGCGCGGGTCGATGACGCCGTAGAGCACGTCCGCAAGGGCGTTGCCCGCGAACACGACGAGCGCCGAGACGAGCGCGATGGCCACGAGCAGCGGCGCGTCCCCGCCGAGGCCAGCCGTGACAGCCGCCTGGCCAAGGCCGGGGTAGGAGAACACCTGCTCCACGAGCACCGAGCCGCCAAACACCTCGCTCACGCTCGACAGCTCGATCGTGAGCGCGGGCACGACGAGATTTCTCAACCCATGACGGGCAAGCAGCGCGAGGCCAGACTCGCCTCGGCTGCGCGCAAAGCGCACGTAGTCACTCGCCATGACGTCAATCGTCTTCTCGCGTGTGTGCAGAGCGATGCCGGGCATGTTGGACACGGCAAGCACCAGGGCCGGAAGCACGAGGTGGTGGAGCCTGTCAGCCCAGCTCACCTGCGAGGCCGCCACGCCCACAGGCACCGAGAAGCCCAGCGGAAACCACCCGAGCCACACGCAGAAGACCATGAGGGCCAGAAGGCCCAGCCAGAAGGCCGGCGTGGAGGAGAGCAGGTAACACATGCCAAGGGCCACGCGGTCAAGGGCGCCGCCCTCTCGTGTCCCCATCGCGATCCCGAGCACAAGCCCACCGGCCCCGGCGAGCAGCCAGGCGGCGAGCATGAGCGCGGCCGAGCTCGCGAAACGTTCCCCCACGACCTCCGTCACGGGCCGAGCGAAGCGCAGGCTCTCCCCGAGGTCACCGCGAAGGGCGCCTGCCGCCCAGTGGGCATAGCGCTGCCATATGGGCGTCGAGGAACCCCAGTACTGCTCGAGCTCCTCGCGCTGCCCGACGCTCATGTGGGCGTAGGACGCCTGCCCCACGTTGGCCCTCACCGGGTCAACGGGCGAGGCCCCCACGAGCGCGAACGTCACGACGCCCGTGGCCACGAGCAGCGCCGCGAGGCGCAGCAGCGCCCTCGCCCATCTCGGCAGGGCCCTTGTCGGCCTCGCCCCCGTCGGGCCCGTCTCCGCAGACCCTCTTTCCAGCAGTCCCCTTCCCATCGGCTACTGCCAGCTCCAACGGTCGACGTTGTTGAGCACGGACCAGCCGTGACCGTGGGGCTGTAGCTTCTGGCGGGCCACGGTGAGGCCGTCGCGCTTCCAGTACAGGTGGCTCACGTTGGCGAGCCACACCCACGTGGCGTCGCCGGCGGGCGCGATGCCGCCCACGCCATCCCACTCGGACTGCTGCCACAGCGGGTAGGACGCCTCGACGTCATCGGCGGCGAGCGCCTCGTCGAGATAGGCGTCCACGGTGGCGTCTGAGTAGCACGAGTAGTTCATCGTGCCCGAGCTGTGGCTGAGCTCGTAGACGTCAGAGGGCGAGTTGGAGCCCCAACCCCAGGTGATGGGGTCGCTGAACTCATGGGGGTAGAGGTCGTCCCAGCTGCCGCCGTGCGTGTTGACCTCGATGCCGATCTGGACCATCTGATTCGCGAAGGCGTTGGCCATGGACTGGCGCACCGAGTCGCTGGCGGGATAGTAGAGGTCAAGCGAGCAGCGCAAGTCCCCACGCGCATACACGCCGTCCTCGCCGAGCGCCCAGCCCGCACCCTCGAGCTGGGCCTTAGCGGCCTGGGGGTCATAGTCGCAACGCATGCCGTCGCTTGCCCACGGCATGCCGTCGCCGATGCTGTAAGCAACCTTGCCGTAGCCGCCCAGGACGTCATCCACGATCGCCTGGCGGTCGACGCCCAAGTTGATGGCGCGGCGCACCTCGACGTTGCATGTCACGTCATTGCCCGCCGGGTAGGTGGCGTCACCATCGGCACGCTCGGAACCCGCCGGAATGACGGGCAGCTGGATTCCGCGAGAGTCCACGGTGTCGTAGGCCTCGAGCGAGTAACCCTCAATCGTCTGGTCGGCGAGCGTGGCAGAGGTGTAGGCCATGTCGACCTGGCCGGCGCGCGCGGCAGCCAGGGCAGCGTCCTCGGCCATGAACACGACGACAACGCGCTCTATGTTGGGCTTCTCGCCGTAGTAACTCGGGTTGGCCTCAAGAATGGCCTGCTGGCCGCGATCCCACTGCACAAGCCTGTAGCGCCCCGAGCCTATGGGGTTGGCGCCGTAGTCGGGGCCATAGGCGTGCTCGGGCACGATACCCATGTTGGCAAGCGTGTATAGCAGCGTGTTGCAGGGCTTGGAGAGCGTGATGAGCGCCGTCGTATCGTCGGGCGCCGTGGCATCGGCGACCATGGAGAGGTCTGCCTGGGCGTTCTTGGAGCCGCGGATCGTGTTGATGGTGAACGCGACGTCCGCGGCCGTGAGCGCCTGGCCGTCCGAGAACGTGACGTCGTCGCGGATCTTGAACGTCCAGGTGAGCTTGTCAGGCGAGCATGACCAGTCCGTCGCGAGGTCGTTGGTGAAGTTCATGTCCTCGTCGGTGACGATGAGGGTCGACTGGATAAGGGGCTCGTGCACGTGCTCGCCGCAGCCCCAGTCGACGCAAGGGTCAAACCCGGCGTCCGGCTCGTTCTCGGCGCTCATCGCGATCGTGACCTGATGGGTGGCGTCCACGTCCGAGGCGGTCGCGGCGTCCGCGCGCTCATCTCCGTTGCCGCAGCCTGCAAGACCGCACGCGGCAAGCGCCGCCGCTATGCCGCCGCCCACGAAGGCACGCCTCGTCACATTCGCACCGCTCACTTGAAACTCCTTCCCCGCGCGCCACGACGGCGCGCACATGGAAATAAAAGGTCTGTCTTGTCGAACAGAAGAGTACTATCGTTCAATGGTATCCGAACGGATTGAACAGACTGTTCCGTAACTAGCATGCAGGAGGCATCGTCCATGCAGTTCGATCTCGACAAGGACATTCGCTACGGCCTCGCCTACTCCGGCGGCGTCGACTCGTGTTACCTGCTCGCGGAGCTCCTCCGCGAGGGCTACGACGTCAAGGCCTACACAATCCTCGACGACCTTCAGATCACGCGAGACACCGACGACTCAGTGACCATCGCCAAGATGCTCGGCGCCGAGCAGGAAATCATCCCCATCAACATCTGGGACGGCCACGAGGACCTGCGCGCCAACCCCTGGGACCGCTGCTACCGCTGCAAGTCCATGGTGTTCGGCACCATCCTCGAGCACATGCGTGCAGACGGCCGCACCGTCCTGCTCGACGGCACGAACGCAAGCGACCGCGAGGACCGCAGGCCGGGATTCCGCGCTATCCACGAGCTTGGCGTGCGCTCGCCGCTGCGCGAAGCCGGACTCACGAAGGACCAGGTGCGCGAGAACTCCGCCAAGCTGGGGCTGCCTACGGCCAACAAGCCAAGCTACGCCTGCTACGGCGCCTACTTCGACAGGGGCGAGGCCATCACGCCTGAGTCGCTGAAAAAGACGGTCGACAAGTTCATGGCCTCCCACCCGGACGCGGCAGACCGTGTGCGCACGGACGGCAACATTGAGCCGAGCCCGGCCGAGGCCGCCGCGCTCGCCCGAGAGAAGGCGTAGCGGAGATGACAAAGGTGCCGGGGTCAACCGTCACACCCAAAGTGGCAGACATCGGCTATGCGCAGCTCGACCTTACGCGTGGCGCCAGGTGCGGCGCGGGCGAGGTCATCTACGGCGAGGGTAAAACGGCCGAGCAGGTCGCCGGTATCGTGGACGCGCTCATCGCCGCAGGCCAGCGCCACGTGCTCGTCACGCGCCTGTCCGCCGAGAAGTTCGAGCGGGCCCGCGAGCTCATGGAGAGCGGCACGCCCCTCGAGTACCACGCCGACGCCCGCATCGCCATCGCGGGCGGCATGCCCGCGCAGAGCGGCAACGGCACCATCGTCGTGGCCTGCGCGGGCACGAGCGACCTGCCGGTGGCCGAAGAGGCCGCACTCACGGCCGAGTTTCTCGGCAACCGCGTCGAGCGCGTGCGCGACGTGGGCGTGGCGGGCCTGCACCGACTACTCGCCCATGCCGACCAGCTCGCCCGCGCGCAGGTCATCGTGGCCGTGGCCGGCATGGAGGGGGCGCTCGCGAGCGTCATCGGCGGACTCGTCTCATGTCCCGTCATCGCCGTTCCCACGAGCGTGGGCTATGGCGCCAACCTCGGCGGCCTCTCCGCCCTGCTCTCGATGCTCAACTCATGCGCGAGCGGCGTAAGCGTTGTGAACATCGACAACGGGTTCGGCGCCGGCTACCAAGCGAGCCTCATCAACCACCTGCCGGGGCGAGCCCCGGCACAGACCCACGACGCCCGCCCGGCGGACGCCCAGCGATAGGAGCACCATGGGCAAGACCCTCTACCTTGACTGCAGTTCTGGCATCAGCGGAGACATGACCGTCGCGGCGTTACTCGACCTCGGCGCGAGCGAGCAGCGTCTGCGCGAGGCGCTCTCCACGCTGCCCACCCACGGATTCGACGTGGCCGTAACCCGCGTGAGGAAAAGCGGGCTGGACGCCTGCGACTTTGACGTTCGCCTCGATGCCGCGCACGAGAACCATGACCATGACATGGCATGGCTCTACGGCCACCTCGACGCCAGCGATCACGAGCACGAGCACGCACACGAACACGAGCACGATCACGCACACGATCACGCGCACGAGCACTCGGCGGAGCACGATCACGCTCACCATCATCACCATCACGAGCACCGCTCGCTCGCGGACGTCTGCGCGATCATTGACGCCTCGGCCATGAGCGAGCGCGCCAAGGAGCTCGCCCACGCCGTGTTCGGGAAGCTCGCCGAGGCCGAGGCGAAGGCGCACGGCGCCACACCCGAGACCGTGATGTTTCACGAGGTGGGAGCCATCGACTCCATCGTCGACATCTGCTCGGTGGCCATCTGCCTCGACGACCTGGACGTCACCGAGGTCATCGTGCCCTCGCTTGCCGAGGGGCACGGCACGATCCGCTGCGCCCACGGCATCATGCCCGTTCCCGTGCCCGCCGTGGTGAACCTGTGCCAGGCGGCCGGCATCGCCCTTGTGCCCGCGCCCGTCACCGGCGAGCTCGTGACGCCCACGGGTGCCGCCATCGTCGCCGCGCTGCGCACGGGCAACGCCCTTCCCGTGAGCTACGCCATCGAGCGCGTGGGCTACGGCGCAGGCAAGCGCGCCTACGAGAACTGCTCGGGCGTGCTGCGCGCCGTCCTCGTCGCATCCGCGGTCAGCGGCGACGCGGGCGACGGCGACCGCAGCACCGTCACGAAACTCGAGAGTGACCTCGACGACTGCACCGGCGAGGCGCTCGGCCGCGTCATCGAGCTGCTCATGGCTGCCGGCGCGCGCGAGGCGCACGCCATCCCGATCGTCATGAAGAAGGGGCGCCCGGGCCACCAGCTCGAGGTCATCTGCGATGGGGAGCTCGCGCCCGCGCTCGAGCGCATCATCTTCGAGAACACCACGACCATCGGCATCCGCTCCATGGACATGCGTCGCCATGCCCTTCCACGCACGCCCGACGGCATCGAGACGCCCTATGGGCGCGTCGCCACAAAGCTCGTCGTGATGCCGGACGGCCACGTACGGGCCTACCCCGAGTACTCCTCGGTCGTCGAGGCGTGCGAGCGCACGGGTGCGTCGTTCCAGGACGTGTTCCGTGCCACGCAGGCGGCCACGGATACCGGGCATAGCGGCGACGCACGAGAGGCCTAGAGATGGACAAGAGACGCCAGCGCACCCGCGAGGCCATAGAGACCGCATTCGTCGAGCTCATCGACGAGCGGGGCTATGCGAAGACCACGGTCCAGGACATCCTCGAGCGCTCCGGCGTGGGGCGCGCCACGTTCTACGCGCAGTTCCACAGCAAAGACGACCTGCTCGAAGCCCAGGTCTGCGCCCTGTGCGACCACGCGCTCGACATGGGCGCGGCAACGCCCGTCTCGCCGCTCGTCCAGACCGAGCGTGTGCTGGAGAACCTCCTCGACCGCAGGGGCGGGCTGCATGCCCTCATCGTCGACGAGGGCTCCGAGCGTTTCGCAGACTGTCTGCGCCACGCCATCGTCACCCGCGCGGACGCCGCCGTCCCCGCCTGCCCCAGGGGCGCGGCAGCACGCATGAACCGCTCGTTTTTGCTGCACCACATAGCCGCGAGCTTCGTGGGCATGGTGCGCTGGTGGGCATGGAACGACTTTGCCGCCACGCCGCGCGACCTCGCAACCGACTATCTCAATGCAATCCTCCCGCTGTTTGGCGAGAGTGCGCCCACGGAGTAAAACTGTCCCAGGCATCGAGCCGGACGCGCCCGCAACGCAAGCTCGCAAGCGGCTCGGACAAAAGGAGCACACGATGAGCTATCCCGTCTTTGACATGCACTGCGACACGGCAGACCGCCTGACCTGGCAGTTCCTCCCGGATGACATCAAGCAGACATGCGGCATGGACTTCTATGGATCTGGAGACGCAGACGACCCATCCGCGTGTCGAGACCTCGCGAGCAGCCACTGCCACATCTCGCTTGACAAAATCGGCGACACGCCGTGGGCGCAGTGCTTTGCCTGCTATGTGCCCGATGCCCTCTCGCCCGAGCAGGCCACGGGCTTTCACGGGAGCGTAATGTCCCACCTCGCGCACGAGGTCGAGCGCAACGCCGGGCACGTCACCCCCGTGGCATCGGCATCTCAGCTCCGCGGCGTGCTCGAGGGCGGCGGTGAGCCACACGTGGCGGCCGTTCACACAATCGAGAACGCCCGCATGTTTGCCGCGGACCTCGGGCTCATCGAGCTCTATGCCGCAGACGGCCTCCTCATGGCCTCGCTGACATGGAACGCCGCAGGCCCCCTCGCAAGCGGCAACGACACCCACGAGGGTCTCACCGCGCTCGGACGCGAAGCGCTTGCCGAGATGGGCCGCCATAACATCGCCGTGGACGTCTCCCACTTGAATGACGAGTCCTTCGCAGACGTCGCCCGCGCGACCGACGAGCCGCTCGTCGCGAGCCACTCAAACTCCCGCGCCGTCTGCAACCACCCGCGCAACCTCACAGACGCCGAGTTTGCCGAGATTTGCGCCCGCGGTGGCGTCGTTGGCCTCAACTACTGCAGTTATTTCCTCTCTGAGGGCGCAAAGGGCGAGACGGGCAAGTCCGTCACGTTCGATCAGGTCGCCGCCCACATCGAGCACTGGCTCGACCTTGGCGGAGAGAACGCCATCGCACTCGGCGGAGATCTCGACGGCGCGGATGTCCCAGACCTGCTCGACGGCGCAGACAAAATGCCCGTTTTCCAGGGCCTGCTCGAAAGGCGCTTCGGCGAGGACGTCACCGCGAAGCTCTGCTACGAAAACGCCCTCAACTTCTTCGAGCGCTACCACGGTTAGGCGCCGTCCGTGGCCGCCGGCGGGCCACCTCGGCCAAAACGCTGCGGACGCCCCGTGCGTCGGCCCGTGCCGGCCCGCGCCCCGCCGAACAATTGCCGTACCCTGCTATCATCTTCTCTCGGAATGGGCGCTCGCTCGAGCGAGCTCAATAAGGGAGAGAACATGAATCGCACCAAGATTGTCGAGCTCTATCGCAACATGGAGCAGCTTGACGGCAAGACCGTCACCGTCGCCGGCTGGACCAAGTCCGTCCGCGACATGAAGAACTTCGGCTTCGTCACGCTCAACGACGGCAGCTGCTTCAAGGACCTCCAGGTCGTCATGAACCGCGAAGCCCTCGCCAACTATGACGAGATCTCGCGTTGTTCCGGCTACACGGCCCTCGTCTGCACGGGCACCGTCAAGCTCACGCCCGAGGCGCAGCAGCCCTTCGAGCTCACCGCGGAGACCATCACCGTCGAGGGCGCCTGCGCCGCGGATTACCCGCTTCAGAAGAAGCGCGCCACGGTCGAGTTCCTTCGCACCCAGCAGCATCTCCGCCCGCGCACGAATCTCTTCCGCGCCGTGTTCCGCGTCCGCTCCGTGGCTGCCGCGGCCATTCACAGCTTCTTCCAGGGAAGAGACTTCGTCTACGTCAACACCCCGCTCATCACCACGAGCGACTGCGAGGGCGCTGGCGAGATGTTCCGCGTCACCACGCTTGACCCGAAGAACCCGCCGCTCGTGACCGAGGAGCAGGCTGCTGCCAGTAACGGCGTGCTCGTCGCCGGCGATGTCGACTGGAGCCAGGACTTCTTCGGCAAGCACGCAAGCCTCACCGTCTCCGGCCAGCTCAACGCCGAGAACTTCGCCATGGCCTTTGGCGACGTCTACACCTTTGGCCCCACCTTCCGCGCCGAGAACTCCAACACGACGCGCCACGCGGCCGAGTTCTGGATGGTCGAGCCCGAGATGGCCTTCGCAGACCTCAACGACTACATGGACAACGCCGAGGCCATGCTGAAGTACGTCCTCACCACCGTCATGGAGACTTGCCCGGACGAGCTCGCCATGCTCAACAAGTTCGTCGACAAGGGCCTGCTCGACCGCCTGCGCCACGTCGCGACGAGTGACTTCGCGCGCGTCACCTACACCGAGGCCGTCGAGATCCTCGAGAAGGCCGTCGCCGATGGCCACAAGTTCGACTATCCCGTCAGCTGGGGTATCGACCTCCAGACCGAGCACGAGCGCTTCCTCACCGAGGAGCACTTCAAGCGCCCGACCTTCGTGACCGACTATCCGGCGGAGATCAAGGCCTTCTACATGCGCATGAACGACGACGGCAAGACCGTCGCCGCGGCGGATTGCCTGGTTCCCGGCATTGGTGAGATCATCGGCGGCTCCCAGCGCGAGGAGCGCCTCGACCTGCTTGAGCAGCGCATCGCCGACCTTGGCATGAACCCCGAGCAGTACAAGTACTACCTCGACCTTCGCCGCTATGGCTCTTGCAAGCACGCCGGCTATGGCCTCGGTTTCGAGCGCCTCGTCATGTACCTGACGGGCGTGAGCAACATCCGCGACGTCATCCCGCACCCGCGCACGGTCGGCAACGCCGAATTCTAGGGCGAGACCAGCGCGCAAGTAGCCACTCGAGCCACGCCTGCACCACATCGCATTGACGCACAATCATAACCACCCTTAAAAAGGGTGGTTTGCTCTTAGGGTATAACCCACGGGCCCCGGGCTCGCGTCTAAAGGCG